>NZ_OW485601.1:768750-1422500 GCF_937425535.1 Rhodovastum atsumiense | reverse complement strand
GGGACACGTGAAATCCTGTCTGAACATGGGGGGACCACCCTCCAAGCCTAAATACTCCCTGGTGACCGATAGCGAACAAGTACCGTGAGGGAAAGGTGAAAAGCACCCCGATGAGGGGAGTGAAATAGACCTGAAACCGAATGCCTACAAGCAGTCGGAGCCGCATCTGCGGTGACGGCGTACCTTTTGTATAATGGGTCAGCGAGTTTCTGTTCGCGGCAAGCTTAAGCCGATAGGCGTAGGCGCAGCGAAAGCGAGTCTGAACAGGGCGTTCAGTCGCGGGCAGAAGACCCGAAACCGAGTGATCTAGCCATGGCCAGGCTGAAGGTGGGGTAACACCCACTGGAGGGCCGAACCCACGCCTGTTGAAAAAGTCGGGGATGAGCTGTGGCTAGGGGTGAAAGGCCAATCAAACTCGGAAATAGCTGGTTCTCCGCGAAATCTATTGAGGTAGATCGTCGTGTGATCACCCTCGGGGGTAGAGCACTGGATGGGCTAGGGGGTCCCAAAGACTTACCAAACCTAACCAAACTCCGAATACCGAGGAGTGCAGCGCGGCAGACAGACGGTGGGTGCTAAGGTCCATCGTCGAGAGGGAAACAGCCCAGACCGCCAGCTAAGGCCCCCAAATCGTGGCTAAGTGGGAAAGGATGTGGGAATTCCAAAACAACCAGGAGGTTGGCTTAGAAGCAGCCATCCTTTAAAGAAAGCGTAATAGCTCACTGGTCTAATAGAAATCCTGCGCCGAAAATGTAACGGGGCTCAAGCCACGTGCCGAAGCTGCGGGTGCAGAGCAATCTGCGCGGTAGCGGAGCGTTCCGTAGGCCTGCGAAGGGAGTGGGGTGACCCCTCCTGGAGGTATCGGAAGTGCGAATGCTGACATGAGTAGCGACAAACAGTGTGAGAAACACTGTCGCCGAAAGTCCAAGGGTTCCTGCGCAAGGTTAATCCGCGCAGGGTGAGCCGGCCCCTAAGGCGAGGGCGAGAGCCGTAGTCGATGGGAACCAGGTTAAAATTCCTGGGCCTGCTGGAAGTGACGGATGTGAAACGTGGTGGGGGCTTATCGGATTGTCCCTGCGGCCGGAACATCCCGGGAAACAGCTCCAGCGTATAGACCGTACCCGAAACCGACACAGGTGGACTGGTAGAGTATACCAAGGCGCTTGAGAGAACGATGTCGAAGGAACTAGGCAAATTGCCCGCGTAACTTCGGGATAAGCGGGACCCGGCTGTGGGCAACCATGGTCGGGTGGCACAGACCAGGGGGTAGCGACTGTTTAGTAAAAACACAGGGCTCTGCGAAGTCGAGAGACGACGTATAGGGTCTGACGCCTGCCCGGTGCCGGAAGGTTAAGAGGAGGTGTGCGAGCACTGAATTGAAGCCCCGGTAAACGGCGGCCGTAACTATAACGGTCCTAAGGTAGCGAAATTCCTTGTCGGGTAAGTTCCGACCTGCACGAATGGCGTAACGACTTCCCCACTGTCTCCGGCATCGGCTCAGCGAAATTGAATTCCCCGTGAAGATGCGGGGTACCCGCGGTCAGACGGAAAGACCCTATGAACCTTTACTGCAGCTTTGCAGTGGCATTAGGAGAGCACTGTGTAGGATAGGTGGGAGGCTTTGAAACCGGGGCGCCAGCTTCGGCGGAGCCAACCTTGAAATACCACCCTGGGCGCTTCTGATGTCTAACCGCGATCGGTCAGCCCGATCCGGGACCCTGCATGGCAGGCAGTTTGACTGGGGCGGTCGCCTCCCAAATGGTAACGGAGGCGCGCGATGGTGGGCTCAGGCCGGTCGGACATCGGCTGCTGAGTGCAATGGCATAAGCCCGCCTGACTGCGAGAGCGACAGCTCGAGCAGAGACGAAAGTCGGCCATAGTGATCCGGTGGTCCCGCGTGGAAGGGCCATCGCTCAACGGATAAAAGGTACTCTAGGGATAACAGGCTGATCTCCCCCAAGAGTCCACATCGACGGGGAGGTTTGGCACCTCGATGTCGGCTCATCACATCCTGGGGCTGGAGCAGGTCCCAAGGGTTCGGCTGTTCGCCGATTAAAGTGGTACGTGAGCTGGGTTTAGAACGTCGTGAGACAGTTCGGTCCCTATCTGCCGTGGGTGAAGGAGACTTGCGAGGAGCTGTCCCTAGTACGAGAGGACCGGGATGGACGCACCTCTGGTGAACCGGTTGTCGCGCCAGCGGCACCGCCGGGTAGCTATGTGCGGACAAGATAACCGCTGAAAGCATCTAAGCGGGAAACTTCCCTCAAAACCAGGTCTCCCCGAGGGCCGTGCAAGACCAGCACGTCGATAGGCCGGATGTATACGCGCGGCAACGCGCTCAGCTAACCGGTCCTAATCGCCCAACAGGCTCGATCATCTCCCCCATCACGCACAGCAGTCATCCACACCAACCGCCACTCAGGCCTCACCACGCACACACACCGACGCAAACACCAGAACCTGCCCCCACACCCTGACACACACAATCAGGGTGGGTTTGACGACCTGGTGGCTCTGGCGGGGTCCCCCCACCCGATCCCATCCCGAACTCGGCCGTGAAATACCCCAGCGCCCATGGTACTGCGTCCTAAGACGCGGGAGAGTAGGTCGCCGCCAGGTCTTCAAACCCACCCTGACCCCACCACACCAACACTCCATACACCACGATCGTTTTCCCCCCTTCGCATCAAGCGTTTCACCGCAGTTGCGGTCACCTCGAACGGCGCCCGGATCCCGGACGGATCGGCTTATCCGACCATCGGGAGTGCACAGGGCGACTCACCGGCGAGGTGGCAGGCCACCGAATGGCCGGATGTTGCCTCGTGCAGGTCCGGTGTTTCCTGCCGGCATCTCGGGATTGCCAGCGGGCAGCGCGGATGGAAGTGGCAGCCGGGCGGCGGATCAAGCGGGCTCGGCACCTCGCCAGGCAAGGGCGGTGCGACGCGGCTCCGTGCCGCGGCGGGATTGGCGAGCGGTGTCGCGGCCATCAGGGCACGCGTGTAGGGATGCAGCGGGGCCTGCCACAGCATGTCACGTGGCGCGAACTCGACGATCCGGCCAAGATACATCACCGCCACCCGGTCGGCGAGATGGCGCACCACCGAAAGATCGTGCGAGATGAACAGCATGCCGAGACCGTGGTCGGCGCGCAGCCTCAGCAACAGGTTCAGCACCTGCGACCGCACCGAGACATCAAGGGCTGAGACCGCCTCGTCACAGACCAACATGCGCGGCTGCAGCATGAGCGCACGGGCAATGCCGACGCGCTGGCGCTGGCCGCCGGAGAGCTCCGAGGGGTAACGGGTGGCGAGTTCCGGCCGCAGGCCGACGCGCGCGAGCATGGCAAGCGCCTCGGCCCGGCGCGCGGACCTGCCGCCGCGGCGATGCACGATCAGGGGCTGTTCCAGGATGGTGCCGATCGTCTCGCGCGGGTTGAGCGCGGCATAGGGATCCTGGAAGACCATTTGCACGGCGGCGCGGTAGCGGCGCAGGTCCTCGCCGCGGGCCGTTGCCAGGTCGATGCCGTCGAAGCGGATGCTGCCGCTGCCGGGGGCAATCAGGCGCATCGCCAGCCGGGCGAGAGTCGATTTGCCGCACCCGCTCTCCCCCACCAATCCCAGCGTTTCCCCATGGTGCAGCCGCAGGCTGACCTCTTCCACCGCGCGCACCACGCCACGCGCCGTGACGAAGCCGCACGTCACCCTGTGCAGGTCCAACAGCGGCGGCGTCATGCCGCGGCCTGGCCGGCGTCGTCGCCGCGATGCGGGTTGAAGCAGGCATGGCGACAGCCATCGGCTTCGGTGCGCAGCACGGGATCCTCTTCTTCGCAGCGGGGAGAGACGCGGGCGCAGCGGGGGGCAAAGGCGCAGCCCGGCGGCCGCCGCACCAGCGAGGGCACCATGCCCGGGATCTCCGGCAGCCGGCTGCCGGGCGCCAGTGCCTCCAGCCGCACCGCATCGAGCAGGCCGCGCGCGTAGGGGTGGGCGGGGGCAGCGAAGAAACGGTCGACCGGACCTTCCTCCACCACCCGGCCGGCATACATGACGGCGACGCGGTCGGCGACTTCCGCCACCACGCCGAGGTCGTGGGTGATCAGCAGCAGGCCCATGCCAAGACGCCGCTGCAGGTCGCGCAGCAGGGCCAGGATCTGCACCTGGGTGGTGACGTCGAGCGCCGTGGTCGGCTCGTCGGCGATCAGCAATTCCGGCTCGCAGGCGAGCGCCATGGCGATCATCGCCCGCTGGCGCATGCCGCCCGACAGCCGGTGCGGGAATTCGCGGGCCCGCTCGTGCGGCGAGGGGATCTGCACCAGCGCCAGCAATTCCATGGCCCGCTTCCAGGCAGCACGGCGGCTCAGGCGGCGATGCAGCCGCAGCGCCTCGACGATCTGCGCGCCGATGGTCTGCACCGGGTTGAGCGCCGAGAGCGGTTCCTGGAAGATCATGGCGATGCGGTCGCCGCGCACGGCGCGGATACCGGCCGCGTCCAGCCGCAGCAGGTCGGTGCCGCGGAAGAGCACCTCCCCGCCGGCGATGCGCCCGCCGGCGGGCTCCACCAGGCGCAGCAGCGAGCAGGCGGTGACCGACTTGCCGCTGCCGCTCTCGCCGACCAGGGCCAGCGTCTCGCCGCGCTCCAGCGTCAGGTCGACGCCGTCCACCGCCTTGAGCATGCCGGCTTCGGTGCGGAACCAGGTGCGCAGGCCGCGGATCTCCAGCAGGGCCATTCCGGGTTTCCTCAGCGCCGCTGCAGATGCGGGTTCAGCGCGTCGTTCAACCCCTCGCCGAGCAGGTTGAAGGCCAGCACCGTGACGATGACGGCGATGCCGGGCAGGCCGCAGACATACCATGCCTCGCTCAGTTGCTCGCGGCCGCTGCCGATGATGGTGCCCCAGCTCATGACGTTCGGGTCGCCGAGGCCGAGGAATGCCAGGGCCGCTTCCGTCTGGATGGCGTGGGCGATGGTCAGCGTGGAGATGGCGATCACCGGCGGCAGCGCGTTGGGCAGGATCTGCGTGAAGATCAACCGGACCGGCCCCATGCCGAAGGTTTCCGCCGCCAGCACGAATTCCCGCCCACGCAGGGCGAGGAACTGTGCCCGCACCAGCCGCGCGGTGGCCGGCCAGGAGACGATGCCGATGGCCACCGTCGCGGTCGCGACCGATGGCTGGAACACCGCCACCAGCACCACCGCCAGGACGAAGGTCGGCACGGTCTGGAACAGTTCCGTCAGGCGCATCAGCAGGGCATCGACGCGCCCGCCGTAGAAGCCACCCAGCGCGCCGAGCAGCGTGCCCACGCAGGCGGCGATCGCGGTGCTGACGAAGCCGATCAGCAGCGAGACCCGCGCGCCGGAGACCAGCCCCATGGCGAGATCGCGTCCCATCACGTCGGTGCCGAGCGGATTGGCCAGATTCTCGCCCGGCCACAGCATGGGGGGCGCCGCCATCGCCCAGGGATCGCCCGGCCAGACGAACGGCCCGAGCAGTGCCAGCGCGAGCACCAGCGTCAGCAATGCCCCGCCGGCACAGGCGCTGCGCTGCCGCGCGAGGCGGCGCAGCAAGCCCCGCCGCGTGCTGTCCGGAGGGTCGTTCAAGAGCGTCGCGCCTGCAGGTCGACGCGCGGGTCGATCGCGACGTAAAGCAGGTCCACCGCGAGGTTCACCAGCGTCACCAGGATCGAGCTGAAGAACAGGATGCCGAGCAACAGGTTGAGATCGCGCGCGCGGATCGCCTCGAAGGCCAGCCGGCCGAGGCCGGGCCAACTGAACACCGTTTCCACCAGCACCGCGCCGCTGAGCAGCGAGGCGGCCTGGTAGCCGAGCATCGTCACCATCGGCAGCAGCGCGTTGCGGAAGGCGTGCAGCAGGGTCACGCGCCATTCGGGCGCGCCCTTGGCGCGGGCGGTGCGGATGAAGTCGGCGCCATGGAGTTCCAGCATGGCGCCGCGCACCAGCCGGGTATAGACGGCGAGATAAAAGGTGGAGAGCGTCAGCGCCGGCAGCAGCAGATGCGCCAGCACATCCCCTGCCAGCGCGCCGCCGTGCAGATCCGCGCCGACCGTCACCATTCCGCCCGAGGGCAGCCAGCCGAGGCCGGCGGAGAACAGCACGATGGCCATCAGTCCGAGCCAGAAGGTCGGCACCGCGTAGGTCAGCAGCACGAGGCCGGAAATCGCGCTGTCGATCCAGCTATGCACCCGCGCCGCGGCGATGACGCCAAGCAGCGCGCCGAGCACGACGGCAATGACCAGGGCCGAGAGCATCAGCAGCAGCGTGGCCGGCAGCCGGGTCAGGATCAGCTCCTGCACCGGCATGTTCTGACGGAAGGAGAAGCCGAGCTGCAGTTGCGCCAGGTTCCACAGGTAATGGGCGAAGCGCAGCAACAGCGGCTGGTCCAGGCCGAAGCTGCGGCGCAGCGCGGCCATGTATTCCGGGGTCGCCGCGCCGGCCTCGCCCGCCAGCACATCCACCACGTCGCCGGGCGCGATCTGCAGGATGAGGAAGTTCAGCGCGGCGATGCCGAACAGCACCGGCAGTACCTGCGCGAGCCGGCGCAGGAAATAGCGCCACAGCGCCGGCCGGATCACCGGGCGGGCACCAGCCAGGCATCCTCCAGGCCGGCGAACAGGCCGTCGCCCTGCGGCCGCAGCTTGCGCAAGCGCGCGGTGGAAACGGTGGTCCAGGTCAGTTCCACCAGGTCGAGGATCGGCACGTCTTCCTGCGCGATGTCCTGCCAGCGCCGGATCAGCGCCCGGCGGCGCGTCACGTCGCCCTCGGCCGCCGCAGCCTCCATGATGCGGTCCAGTTCCGGGTTGGAATAGCCGGAGCCGTTGGTCCAGGGCGCGCCCTTGATGATGTTGCGTGTCCAGTAGAGGCGCTGCACGCCGAGCGTCGGATCCGGCAGCCGGTGCAGGCTGGAGATCATGATGTCGTAGTTGGCGTCGGTGTAGACGCGGCGCAGGAAGGCGGCGGGTTCGTCGACGATGATGTCGATGTCGATGTCGACGCCGACACGGCCGAGATATTGCTTGAGGAACTCGCTCGCGCGGATGGCTTCCAGGCTGTCGCCGCTGCCGTTGACAAGGTTGAGGCGGAAGCGCCTGCCGTCCGGACCGCGGCGGAGTCCCGCCTCGTCCAGCAGTTGCTCGGCTTTCTTTGGGTCGTAGGCCTGCGGGGTGCCGTGCCAGTAGTACTGCGTGACCGAAGAGGGGATGGGCCCTGTGGCCGGCTTGCCGTAGCCCTGCCATACCAGCCGCACCAGCGCCGCCCGGTCGATGGCATGGGAGAGCGCCTGCCGCACCCGCCGGTCGGACAGGGGCGGGCGCCGGACATTCAGTTGGGCGAGGAAAATGGAAGCGAGGAAGCGTCCGTCCTCGGTGGCGATGGAATAGCGCGAGGTGTCGGCGAAGCGCCGCAGGCTGGTGACAGGGATCAGCGAGCCGATGGCCTGGTCGATTTCTCCTGCTTCCAGTGCCACCGTCCTGGCCACGGCGTCGGGGATGAAGCGGAAGATGATGCCGTCCAGGTAGGGTTTCCCCGGCTGCCAGTAATCGGGATTGCGTTCCAGCGTGATGTGGCTGCCGCGGACCCATTCCTTGAAGCGGAACGGGCCGGTGCCGATGGGCGCGGCGTTGGCCGGGTTCTTCAGGATGTCCGTGCCCTCGTAGAGATGGCGGGGCAGGATCTGCGAGCCATAGGTGTTGATGTAGTTGAACAGATAGAGCGCCGGGGCGGACAGCACGACCACCGCGGTGTGCGGATCGGGTGTCTCGACCTCGGTGACGTTGGCATAGACGGCGCGGCCGAAGGGATGCAGCGCCTTCCACACGTTCAGGAGGGTGAAGCGCACATCGGCCGAGGTGAACGGCGTTCCGTCATGCCATTTTGCTTCACGCCGCAGATGAAAGGTGACGCGCAGGCCATCCGCCGACGTTTCCCACGATTCCGCCAGGGCCGGCACAGGCCTGAGGTCGAGGTCGTAACTGACCAGCCCCTCCAGGATCTTCGAAGAAACCATGCCGATGTTCATCGTCGGCAGGAAGGCGGAGGTCAGGATGGCGGGTTCCTGTACCGCGATGCGGGCCACGCCGCCACGCACCGGCGTGGCGGGCGCCTCGGCGGCGGCGGGGCGGAGCGACAGCCAGGGGATACCGGCGACGGTCAGGCTTCCAGCAAGCAGATCACGTCGGTGCATGGACGAAATTCCGGTTTCGGCAATGGCGGGAAATGGGCCCGGGCGCGATCGCTGAACGGAGAAGCGCGGCGCGGCATCCGGGCATGGACCTGGTCTCACTGGGGCAGGTGGCGGCCATGCGGAGCTTGGCGACCTGGATCATTAAATACAACATTTATTCGCATGGCAAATTAAAACACTATAAATGCACGTTAAATTAAAGGGCCGTCGAACCGAAACTGCAATGACATATGGTCGTTGCCAGGCCCCGATGATAGGGTGTCAGGGTGTTGCATGATTCCGAATGAGTGTTGCGCAACGCAATATGCATCGTATAAAAATCGAATTTACAATCTTGTATCGTGTTCACGGCGAGGCTGACTGTCGGCGTTCGATGCATTCCGGGATCCTGGTATCGTGACCTTCGATGTTTCGCAGGCATCGCTGCATTTTATCCGTCATGCCGCCTTCCGTGCCGACCTGAAGCGGAATCCCGTGGGCCGGATGCCAGGAGCGAGCGGGAGTTCACGCCCTTCTGTGAAAACACGGCGGCGCGAGGTTGTGGAGACAATGCCCCTGCCGTTCAATGCCGATCTCGGATGTTCCGGAGCCCCACCATGCTGACCCGTCGCAGTGTTCTGGCCGCCTCGGCCGCGACCGCTTTCGTTCCGTCGGCGTTTGCCGCCACCCCGAAGGATGTGCTGGTGGTTGGCCAGCAACTGGAGCAACTGATCAGCCTCGATCCCGGCGAGACCTTCGAGGTGAACGGTGGCGAGGCAGTGAGCAACTGCTACAACCGCCTGCTGGAGCCCGATCCCGCCGACCCGAACCGCCTGAAGGGGGATCTGGCCGAGACATGGGAGGTCGCCCCGGACGGCGTCACCTTCACGTTCCACCTGCGCGGCAATGCGAAATTCGCCACCGGCAAGCCGGTCACCGCCGAGGATGCGGCCTTTTCGCTGCAACGCGCGGTGAAGCTGAACAAGACGCCGGCCTTCATCCTCACCCAGTTCGGCTTCGCCAGGGACAACGTCGATGTCCGCATCGTCGCGCCCGATCCCCGCACCCTGGTGCTGACGGTCGGCGCCCAGGTCGCGCCGACCCTGTTGCTGTATTGCCTCACCGCCAACGTCGCCAGCGTGGTCGAAAAAGCCGAGGTGCTGGCCAATGCCCAGGGAGATGATCTCGGCAACCAGTGGCTGAAGACCCATAGCGCCGGCAGCGGGCCGTACGTGCTGCGCAACTGGAAGGCCAACGAGACGGTGCTCTACGAGACCAACCCGCATGCCCTGGTCCGCCCGAAAACGCGGCGCGTCATTGTCAAGCACATCGCCGATCCATCCGCGCAGTTGCTGCAACTGCAGAAGGGCGACATCGACATCGCTCGCGATCTCCAGGCCGAGCAGTTGCGTGCCGCCGAGGCCGACCCGTCGCTGCGACTCTCTCGGGCGCTGCGGGGCTCGCTGCTCTATGTGGGCATGAACCAGGCGCACCCCGCTTTGGCCCGGCCCGAGGTGCGCCAGGCGATCAAGTGGGCGATCGACTACGACGCCATCCAGAAGAACATCACCCCCTTCACCCACCGGGTGCACCAGAGCTTCCTGCCCGAAGGCTTCCCCGCTTCCATCAAGGACCAGCCGTTCCGCCGCGACCTGGCCCGGGCCCGCGACCTGCTCGCCCGTGCCGGGTTCGCCCAGGGCTTCGAGGTGACGCTTGACCATGCCTCCATCCAGCCCACTGCCGACATTGCCCAGGCGATCCAGGCTAACCTGGGGGAACTCGGCATCAAGGTGACGCTGGTCGCCGGCGAAAGTCGCCAGGTGTTCACCCGCACCCGCGCCCGCCAGCATCAGCTTGCCCTGCTCGCCTGGGGGCCGGACTATTTCGATCCGCACACCAACGCCGAAGCCTTCAACATCAACACCGACAATTCCGACACGGCCCGCAGCCGTACGCTCGCCTGGCGCAATTCCTGGCAGGACACCGAGCTGAGCGAGCGTGCCGCCGCCGCCGCGCGCGAAACCGACGCCAGGAAGCGCATCGCCGAATACGAGTCACTGCAGCGCGATTCACAGGCCCGCAGCCCCTTTGCCATCATGCTGCAGAGCCAGGAAACCGCGGCGCTGCGCAAGGTTGTCACGGGCTTCGAGATCGCGCCGCTGTCGGGTCGCAACGTCTTCTACACCGCCAGCAAGACCGCGTGATCCGTCGCCTGGGCGTGCTCGCTGGCGGGCTCGGCAGCGTGGCGATCACGCTGCTGGGCCTGGTGCTGGTGACCTTCTTCATCGGCCGGGTGATGCCGATCGACCCGGTGTTGGCCATCGTCGGCGACCGCGCGCCGCAGGACGTGGTCGAGCAGACCCGTGCCGCACTGGGCCTCGACCGTTCCTTGCCGGTGCAGTTCGCCCTTTATCTCGGGCGGCTGCTGCAGGGGGATCTTGGCCGCTCGGTGATGACCTCGCACAGCGTGGTCGACGACATCGCCCGCTTCTTTCCCGCCACGCTCGAACTGGCGACGGTGGCGATCGTGATCGCCACGCTGGCCGGCGTGCCGCTCGGCGTGCTGGCGGCGGTGAGGCAGGGCACGCGCACCGACCACGCCATCCGGGTGCTGTGCCTCGCCGGGCACTCGGTGCCGATCTTCGTGCTGGCCCTGCTGACCCTGCTGATCTTCTACGCCACCCTCGGCATCGCGCCGGGACCGGGGCGACAGGACGTGGTGTTCGAGGACACCGTGCCGGCGATCACCAACCTCCTGACGGTGGATGCGCTGCTCGCCGGCGATTGGGATGCCTTCCGCGACGCCGTGGCGCATCTGCTGCAGCCCGCGGGCGTGCTGGCTTGGTTCAGCATGGCGTACATCGCCCGCATGACGCGCGCCTTCATGCTCGATGCCCTGTCCGGCGAATACATCGTCACCGCGCATGCCAAGGGGCTGTCGGCCATGCGGGTGATCTGGCGCCATGCCTTCGGCAACATCGCGGTACGGCTGGTGACGGTGCTGGCGCTGACCTATGCCGGGCTGCTGGAAGGCGCGGTGGTAACCGAGACGGTGTTCTCCTGGCCCGGCCTCGGCCAGTACCTGACGGTGTCGCTGCTGAATGCCGACATGAACGCCGTGCTGGGCGCGACGCTGGTGGTGGGGATAACGTATCTGGTGTTCAACCTGGTCGCCGACCTGCTCTACCGCTTAATGGATCCGCGCGTCCGATGAGCGCGGCGTCCTGGCGCGACTGGCTGCTCACCGATACCCCCGCCTCGCGCGCCCAGGCGGCGTGGGGGCAGCGCTACCGGCTGTGGCGCAGTTTCCGCGCCCACCCGCTGGCCCTCGGCGGCCTCGTCGTGGTCATGCTGCTGATCGCCACCTCGCTCGCCGCCCCATGGCTCGCCACCCACGATCCCGCCGCCCAGAACCTCGCCCAGCGTTTGCAGCCGCCCTCGGCACAGCATTGGCTCGGCACCGACGAACTCGGCCGCGACATCTATTCGCGCCTGCTGCATGGCGGACGGGTCACGCTGGGAATGGTGGTCGCGGTGGTGACGCTGGTCGCACCGGTCGGCCTCGCGATTGGCTGTGTCGCGGGCTATGCCGGTGGCCTGCTCGACCGCGTGCTGATGCGGCTGACCGACGTCTTCCTGGCCTTTCCGCGCCTGATCCTCGCCCTTGCCTTCGTCGCCGCCATCCGGCCCGGCATCACCTCGGCCATCTTCGCCATCGCGCTTACCGCCTGGCCGCCCTATGCGCGGCTGGCGCGCGCCGAGGCGCTGACCGTCCGGGGCACCGATTTCATCGCCGCCGCCCGCCTCACCGGTGCCTCGCACGCCCGCATCGTGCTGCGCCACATCGCGCCGCTCTGCCTGCCCAGCGTGGTGGTGCGCGTCACGCTGGACATGAGCAGCATCATTCTCACCGCCGCCAGCCTTGGTTTCCTCGGCATGGGGGCGCAGCCGCCCTCGCCGGAATGGGGGGCGATGATCGCCACCGCCCGACGCTTCATCCTCGATCAGTGGTGGGTGCCCATGGTGCCCGGCATCGCCATCTTCGTTGCCTCGCTGGCCTTCAACCTGCTCGGCGACGGCCTGCGTGACGTGCTGGACCCGAAGCAGCGCTGACATGCTGGTCGAAATCGCCAATCTTCAGATTGCCTTCTCCACCCTGCAGGGGCCCGTAGCGGCGGTGCGCGGCGTGTCGTTGTCACTCGGTGCCGAGAAACTTGGCATCGTCGGCGAAAGCGGTTCGGGAAAGTCGCTCACCGCCCGCGCCATTCTCCGCCTGCTGCCGGCCAACGCGCAGGTCACCGCCGACCGGCTGCACTTCGCCGGCACGGATATCCTGCGCGCGCGCGAATCCGGGATGCGCGCCATCCGCGGCCGTCGGGCAGGGCTGATCCTGCAGGATCCGAAATATTCCCTGAACCCGGTAATGACCGCCGGCGCGCAGATCGCCGAGGCCTGGCGGGCGCATCGTCGCGGTTCACGACGGGAGGCGCAGGAGGCGGCACTGGACCTGCTGCGGCAGGTGCGGATCCGCGATCCCATCCGCGTCGCCGCTGCCTATCCACACGAACTCTCGGGGGGCATGGGGCAGCGCGTCATGATCGCCATGGCGCTTGCCCCCGGTCCCGACCTGCTGATTGCCGACGAACCCACCAGCGCCCTCGATGCCACGGTGCAGGCCGAGATCCTGCGCCTGCTTGACGAGCTGGTGTCGCAGCGGGGCATGGGCCTGATCCTGATCAGTCATGATCTTCCCCTCGTCGCGCATTTCTGTGACCGCGTGGCGGTGATGTATGCCGGCCGCATCGTCGAGGAAGTGCCTGCCGCCGGGCTCACCCATGCCAGCCATCCCTATACGCGTGGCCTGCTCGACTGCCTGCCCACGCTGACCCGCCCGCAATCCCGCCTGCCGGTGCTGCGGCGCGATCCGGCCTGGCTGGCATGATCGAGGTTGGCGACCTGCATGTCCGCTTCGGTGCCGTGCAGGCGGTGCGCGGCGTGTCCTTCACCGTGCCGCGCGGCGCGGCGTTCGGCATCGTCGGCGAGAGCGGCTCGGGCAAGTCCACCGTGCTGCGGGCGCTGGCCGGGCTCAACCCGGCCTGGACCGGCACGATGCGGCTCGACGGCGCATCGCTTGCGCCACGCCGTGACAAGGCGTTCTTCCGCCGCGTGCAGATGGTGTTCCAGGATCCGTACGGCTCGCTGCACCCGCGCCATACCGTCGACCGCACCCTCAGCGAGCCGCTTGCGGTGCACGGGTTGGGTGATGCCGAATCCCGCATCCTGCGCGCGCTTTCCGATGTGGCATTGCCTGCCGCGGTGCGCTTCCGTTACCCGCACCAGCTTTCCGGCGGCCAGCGCCAGCGCGTCGCCATCGCCCGGGCTTTGATGGCCGGGCCGGAGGTGCTGCTGCTGGACGAGCCGACCAGTGCGCTCGATGTCTCCGTGCAGGCCGAGGTGCTCAACCTGCTCGCCGACCTGCAGCGGAGCCGGGGCCTCACCTACATCCTGGTCAGCCACAACCTTGCGGTGGTGGCGCATCTTTGCGGCGCGATCGGCGTCATGCAGAACGGCGAGATGGTCGAGCGCCTTGCCGTCGAGGACCTGCGCGCCGGCCGCGTCACTCATCCGCACACCGCTGCGCTGCGGGCGCTGAGCACGGAACTGGAAGAGACCTGACCTCCCGGCAGGTCTCCCATGGTGCAGCGTGGCGTCAGCTCCGTGTTGCAAGGATCAGGGGCGATGGGCCGGGCACCGGCAATGGACGCACATCGACGAAGCCTGCGCCGGTCAGCCACCCGGCGATTTCCTCGAAGGAATAGGTGCCGCCGGCCTCGGTGTTGACCACCATGTTCACGGCGAAGATCAGGCCCTGCAGCGGCCCGCGGCGGTCGGCATCGACCAGGAACTCGGCGACGGCGATCGTGCCGCCCGGGGCCAGCGCCGCATGCACGCGGCGCAGCAGCGCCTGTGCGCGCTCGACCCCCTCGCTGTGCAGGATATGGCCGAGCGTGGCCACCTGATGCCCGCCGCCGAAATCCACTTCCAGCAGGTCCCCGGCGACCGTCGTGAGCCGGTCGGCCAGCCCGAGCCGCTCCGCCACCGTCCGCGTCACCGGCAGCACCTCGGCCCAGTCCACGGCCCGCACCGTGACATGCGGCGAGGCCTGTGCCAGCGCCAGGCCCCACACCCCCGACCCGGTGGCCAGGTCGAGCACCGAAACCGGTCCGCCGGCCCGGCCGAGGTCGAGCGCCGCGGCCAGCGCCCGGGCCGCCGGATAGTTCATCGGAAACAGGGCTTCCACGAATTCGGCGAAGAAGGCGGCACCATCGCTCACGGAATTGACCGCGGCCACCGGCCGGCCGCTGCCCACGACCTCGGCCAGATGCAGCCAGCTTGTCAGCACCTGTGAGCGCATATGGTGGAAAATGCCGCCGAGATATCCCGGCTGTCCGCTGACCAGGAAGGCCGCGCTTTCGGGGGTCAGCGCGTAGCGTCCGGCCGTGTCGCGGCCGAGCAGCCCGAGACCGGCCAGGACATTGGCAATGGCGATGAGGCCGCGGCGGGACGCACCGGTCGCCTGCGCCAGTTCGTCGATGGTCGCGGGATGCTGCGCCAGCACGTCGAACACCCGGTGCCGGACCGCGGCCTCGATCACCAGCGGGGGCGCGAATCCCCAGGTGAATTGCAGGATCCGCTCGGGCGTAACCGACAGGTCAGCAGGACTCATGGGAGTTCTCCCGGAAAGCTGTTCGATGCGACCGATCGGACTTTATCCACGCCGGGCCTCCCGGTCATGCGATCGCAAGCAGGCGTCGTGCGTTGCCGGCGGCGACCTGCGCGGCGGCGGCCTCGTCCAGGCCGGCGGCGGCGAAGGCGGCGGCGGCGCGGTCGCGGATCGGCGCGTCGTTGACGATCGGCCAGTCGCTGCCGGCCAGCACGTTGTCGATGCCGAGTGTCTCGACGGCGATGCGGATCAGCGCCGGGTCGAAGCCCATGGTGTCGATGTGCACGTGTCGCCGCAGCAGGGAGAGCGCGTCGGGCCGTGCGGCATGGCCGAGATACCCGCGGGCAAGCAACACGCCGCCGATGGCCAGTGTGGTGACCACCACCTTCAGCGCCGGCAGCGTGTCGAACACCTCGCCTTCGATCAGCGCCACCAGGGTTGCCGCGTTGACCGTGCCACGTGCCAGCAACGTGCCAAGATTGGGATACCGCGCGAGTTGCCGGGTCAGCGGCTGCGGATTGACGGGATGCACGAATACCGGCACGCCGAGCGTGGCGGCGGCCTGCAGCGCCGGGCGGGCCTCCGGCGCATCGAGCAGCGCCTCGCCGCGGGCGCTGTCGACGAACACGCCGCGCAACCCCAGTTGCCGCACGCCGCGCTCGATCTCCGCCGCCGCTTCTTCGCCGGCGAAGGCATCCACCGCGACCAGCCCGATCAACTGGCCTGGCCGGGTGGCGACCAGCTCGGCGAGGGTGTCGTTGAGCGCGCGCCAGGTCGCAAGCGGTACCACGTCACCGGCGGCGAACAGGGCAGCGGGGATGTTGACGACCCGGGCCGCCAGATCACCGCTGTCGATATGGGCCACCAGCGCCGCAGGATCGGCGAGGCGGGCATTGATGCGGTCCCAGCGGGCCGCCTGCGCCGGCGGCAATCCGCGGGCCGTGGTCGCCGGCCAGCGGGCGGGCAGGTGATGGCTGTGAAAATCGATCAGGGGGGGGGGCAGGGGGCTGGCCATGCTCTGGGTCCGGTGATTGCACTTGTTCGATTCGTGATTGACTCCGGATGATAGACATCCCAAACTCGTGGAACAAAACAATCAACATTTTGACATTGTTGATGATTGGGGGGTCCATGAGCGCCGGCTCACCGCGCACCGCCGCGTTCCCTGCCTGTCCTGGCGCCAGCCCACGCCATGTGTGTGGCGTCCTTGTGCTGCTGGGCGGTCTGCTCGGGATGTTCCCCGGGGCGGCGCAAGCCCAGCAGCCGGCACCGACCCTGCCGGCCATCAACCTGCCACTGAGCCTTTGGACCGTCATTGCCCAGGCCAGGGGATTCCTCGCCGAGGCCTATGCGCCGCTGGGCACGCGCACGATCCGCCTGGTCGATCCCGGCAGCTCGCAACTCGGCGGCACCGAGGCGGCGCTGCTCGATCGGGGCGGGCTCGCGCTTGCGCAACGCATGATGTATCCGGCAGCGGTTCACAAGGCGAACGGCATTGATGCCCGGGTGGTGTGGCTGTCAGGCCCGTCGACATCGTATCGCACGCCGGTGCTGGCGCGGACCGACTCCCCCGTGCGCACGGTCGCCGACCTGCGGGGGCAGGCGCTCGGCGCCAACCGGATCAGCTGCGGCTGGACCTCTCCCACCGAGATCCTGAGCGCCGCCGGTGTCCCGCTGGATATCGGCGAGCGCCGGGGCGCGGTGCGCTTCACCAACATCAGCAGCACGGTCGCGAACACGAGCGCGCTGCTCAGCGGGCGGATCGAGGCCATCTCCACCCATATCGCCCTGCCGGATGCCGCGGGGGTGTATCTCTCGGGTCAGGTCAAGGTGATCGGCCGCAGCCCCGAGGACGGCATCTACGTGAATGCCGCCGGGCGTGTCGCCTATTTCGCGATGCGTGACTTCGCCGAGCGCTATCCGGAGGCGATCGTCGCCTTCCTGCGCGCGCGCGAGCGCACCATTGCCTGGGTGGCACAAAATCCCGACGCGGCGGCGGCGATCGTCGCGCGCGAGACGCGTGTGCCGGTGGCGGTGGCCCGCTTCGAACTGACCGATCCCTCGGCGTTCGAGTTCATCGACGGCGAGCCCTCGGCCGATGCGGCGCGTGGGGCGATCAAGGCCTTCCAGGCCTGGTACATCGCGCAGGGCGACGACATCCTCGGTCGGCGCCCGTTGTCGGATGACGTGATCGAGGGTTTCGTCGATGGCCGCTTCTTCCGCGGCGGCAGCCATTCGGTGTATCAATGAGCGCTGCCGCCGATGCCGTCCCGGTGGCGGTCGCGGCGACAGGTCGCCGCCCGCCGCGTTGGAGCGGTGCCCCGCTGCGCATCGCGGGGGGGGCCACCCTGCCACTGCTGATCTTCCTCGCCTGGGAACTGGCGTCACATCTGGGCTGGGTTTCGGCGGTGTTCCTGCCGACGCCGGAGCGCACCGCTCTCGCTCTGGTCGAGATGCTGCTGCATCAGAATTTCCTCGACGACCTGGTGATCAGCCTGTCGATCGTGCTGCAGGGATTTGCCTGGGGCGGTGGGCTCGGCCTGCTGGTCGGCCTGGCCTGCGGCCTGTCGCGACCGGTGGAGCGCCTGCTTGGCCCGACGCTGGACAGCGTGCGGCAGATTCCATCGATCGCCTGGCTGCCGCTGATCGTGCTGTGGGTGGGAATCGGCCCGCTCGCCAAGGTGGTGGTGATCAGCAAGGTCGTGTTCTTCCCGGTGTTCCTCAACACGCTGCAGGGCGTGCGGGGCGTGCCGAAGCTGTATGCCGATCTCGGTGCGGTGCTGACGCTGAGCCGCCTGCAACTGGTGCGGCGCGTGATCCTGCCGGCGGCGATGCCGAGCATCCTGGTTGGCATCCGCTACGGCGCGAGCCTCGCCTGGGCGCTGATCGTGGTCGCCGAGGGACTGAGCGGCATGCAGGGCATCGGCTACCTGATCTTCCGGGCCCAGGCGCTGCTGATGACCGACCAGTTGCTGGTCTGCATGGTGGTGATCGGCCTCGTCGGATTCACCATCGACCGTCTGTTGCGCCTGCTCGAGCGCCGGCTGCTGCGGTGGCAGCAGGGCTTTCCGGGACAGTGATCCTTTCCAGCATCGGAGCGAATCCTTCCATGAGCGACATCGTGCTCGACCGGGATGCAGCGATCGACCGGTCTTCCGCCCCGCGCGAGGCGTACTACACCATCTGCCCGGTCTACGTGGCCTCGAACGTGGCCGCCGAACTGGGCTGGCTGGAAGACGAGCTGAAGCGCGTCGGCGCAAAGCTGTCCTATCTGCGTTCGCTGGCCGACGGCGCGGGCTGGCTGCCGCATTTCAGCCACCGCCACCCGGCGCTGTTCCGTGACGGCGGCAACGTTCCCTCGATCTGGGCGCATGCCGACCAGGCGCGGACGAAGCTGCTGGCGCTCACCGCCGCGCATGATGGCGGCCAGATCCTGGTGCGCACCGACAGCGACATCCGCCGGGTCGCCGATCTCGCCGGGCGGCGCATCGGCCTGCCCCGCAGCCTGAACGAACGGAAGGTGGACTGGTGGCGCGCCACCGCCGAGCGGGGCATTGAGCTGGCGCTGGCAGTGTCGGGGTTGACCCGCTCGCAGGTGGAGATCCGCGACATCGCCTGGCCCGACGACGTCGCCCCCGCGCCGGCCCGCCGGCCTTCCGAATTGTGGGGGCGCCATGATCGTGATGCGCTGGCGCAGAACGTGGAAGTCGGTGCCTTGTTCGCCGGCGAGGTGGACGCGGTGTTTGCCGCGCATGGCCGCTCCACCTTGCTGGAGCGCACGGGACGCGTGCGGGTGATCGAGGACCTGGCCCGCCATCCCGACTGGACGCTGCAGATCGCCAACAGCCCGTACGCCCTGACCGTCAGCGCGGAACTGGCCGCCGAGGCACCTGACATCGTCGTGGCGTTCCTGCGTGCGGCGGTGCGGGCGGGGCGGTGGATCAACGCCAATCGCAGCGCGGCGGCTGAGATTCTGGCCCGCGTCACCTACCTGCCCGATGCGGCCGGCACGGCGGCGGCGATTGCCCACACCGATTTCGTGCCGGACCTGTCGCCACGGAACCTCGCCGCGATCGGCATCCAGAAGCAGTTCCTGCGCACGCACGGCTATGTCCATGGCGATTTCGACATTGCCGGGTGGGCCGACGACCGGTTCCTGGCCGAAGCCCTGGCAACGGCCTGAGGCGGTGGCGACCGGCAGCGGCAACGGCCGCCTCGCGCTGCGCCATGTGGGGAAGCGCTACGACGTCGAAGGGCGCCGTCTCGCGGTGCTGGAGGATGTCAGCCTGGAGGTGAACGGTGGCGGCTTCGTCAGCATCGTCGGGCCCAGCGGCTGCGGAAAATCGACGCTGCTGCGGCTGGTCGTCGGCCTGGAGCCGTGCGACCGCGGCGAGATCCTGGTGGACGGAACGGTGGTGCGCGGCATCCATCGGGATCGCTCCATCGCTTTCCAGGATCATCGCCTGTTGCCATGGCTGACGCTGGCAGGAAACGTCTCGCTGGCGCTGGAGGGGCTCGGCGTGCCGGCGGCGGCGCGCCAGGGCCGGGTCAGCGAGGTGTTGCACCTGGTGGGGCTTCAGGACTTCGCCGACGCCTTCCCGCACCAGTTGTCGGGCGGGATGGCGCAACGCGGCGCGATCGCGCGGGCCCTGGTGCGGGCCCCGCGCATCCTGCTGCTCGACGAGCCGTTCGGCGCGCTGGATGCGATCACCCGCCTGCGGCTGCAGGAGGAACTGCTGCGACTGTGGCAGGCACGGGGCGTGACCACGCTGCTGGTGACGCATGATGTCGAGGAAGCGCTGTATCTCAGTGATACGGTCGTGGTGATGCAGTCGACACCGGGGCAGATCGGCGCGCGCATCGAAGTGCCGCTGCCGCGTCCGCGCGACCGCACCGGTGAGGCGTTCGGCACGTTGCGGCGGCAGGTGTTGCGGGCGATGGGGGAAGGTGGCGCGCTGCCGGGGGCGGGATTGCACTGAAGACGGTCATTTTCTCCGCCACCCCGGCCTAGGCCGGGGTGGCGGCGCGGCGGGCGCCGGGCGGGATGCCGTTGCTGCAGGGCAGGTTGTTCTGGCAATGGCCGCAGGAATGGTAGCCCCACTCGGCATAGGCCGGGCGGATGTGGTCGCGCCCGTTGGTCAGGCAGATCGCATGGTCCTTGCCGGTTTCGTGCACCGCCCCTACCGGGCAGCGGGCGATGCAGGCACCGCAACTGCGATCGGTGAACCACGGGCAATACTCGTAGACTTCGCTGTACGCGCGTGGCGTTGGCACCAACGGCAGATCGGTCACCACGCTGCCGATGCGCCCGGCCGCACCCTTGGCGGTCAGCAGGCCGGCATGCAGGCCGAACGTGCCGACGCCGGCGATGAAGGCAACGTGCCGTTCCGACCACATCGGGATGTGATTGACCGCCCGGTAATGCGCCTGCAGGTTCGGCACCACGGCCCTGCCGCCCTCGGCGCGCAGATAGGCGGCGAGCGCCCGCCGCGCCAGGTTGACGAACACCTCGCCGTTGAGGCGGCCCGATACCCATTCCAGCGACGGCAGGTGGGAATGCCGGTCGTAGCTGCGCTTCACCGCGTGCGAGAAAGGCAGGAAGAAGCTGACCACCGCGCGGGCGCCGGGCAGCCAGTACTCCGGGTTCTCGTGGATCGGTCCGACCACGCCCGGTTCCTTGAGCTTCGCGAACAGCGCGTCGTCGGCCGCGGCGATGCCGACCACCGGGGCGTCCCAGATCGGAACGTTGTCGCCTTCGGGCAGCACGTTGCGCGGATCGGTCGCTACCAACTCGGTGAGGAAGGCGGTGAGCGTGTCGGGGTCGGTGCCGCGACGGCCGAAGCGCAGCGAGAGAAAGCCGGTGCGCCCGTCATCGCCGGTGCTGCCGGCCTCGGTGCCATGGCGGCTCATCGCACGGCCTCCGCGCGCTGCGGCGGGAAGCCCGGTTCGCCCTGCAGCCCGCCGCTGGTGGGCGTGAAATCGTAGGCGTTCCACACCCAGAGCTCGTCCCAGATCCCGGCCACCAGGCGTTCGGCATGGGCGCGCGGGGTTTCACCCTCGGCAAGCCGCGTGGCACCGCGCTCAGGGAACAACTCGCCTTCGATGAAGTAGTAGACCTCCCAGCGCACCGGGGTGGCGGCGTTGCGCAGCCAGGCGGTCCGGTCGGAGCGGCGCACCGCCAGCACCTTGCGCGGATCGGGGCGATAGCCGCGGTAGTTCACCTGCAGCAGGTAGTCGGCGATCGCCTCGGTCACCGAGGCACGGTCGAGCAGGATCGGGATGTCGGTCATGTCAGGGTTCCTTGCGCGGACGGGGCGGTCACAGCCGCGCCAGGTGATCGGCGACCACCACCTTGTCGGGCAGCACGCGGCGCGCGGTCAGCCAGTCCGCTGCACGTTGCAGCCCGGCGATGAAGTCCGCGTTGGTGACCGGAATGAAGCGGTAGTGCCGGCGCTTGGCGATGAAGGCGTCACGGATGGCGTCGCTGTATTTTGCCTGCGCCTGGCTGATCTTCTCCGCCTCGATGATGTTTTCGTTGGCCCAGGCGCCTTCGGCGGCAAGCGCCGCATTCACCGCGCGCACCAGGTCGGGATTTTCCTCGGCGAAACGGCGACGGGTGACGAAGGAGGTGAAGTCGATCTGGAAGTCGAGGTCACGTCCCTCGATGAACAGGTCATGTGCCTTGTAGTCGATGCGCGCCACGTCCACCACCGGGCTCCACATCGACCACGCGTCGACCTTGCCGGAACCGAAGGCCGGTCCCGCCTCCGGCGGGTTGAGATAGACGAAGCGCACGCGGCTGCGGTCGACACGATGCTTTTCCAGCGCCGCCACCAGCAGGAACTCGCCAAGCCCGGAGCGGTTGACCGCGACCGAGCGGCCCGCCAGATCCTCGATGCGGTCGATGCCCGAACCGTCGCGCGCGATGATCGCGGTGGTGCGCGGCTCGTAGACGAAGAACTGGGCGAACACGAGTGGGGCCCCCGCGATGATGGTGGCGAGGGCCGGCGTGGTGCTGCCGCCGAAGCTGAAATCGGCGCTGTTGCCGGTGACGGCCTGCAGCGTTGGCGCGTGGTTGGGGAACGGGCCGACCCATTCCACCCGGATCCCCTGGGCAGCCAGCGTCCTTTCCAGCTCGCCGCGGACCTTGGCGATCAGGGTGATGTTGCCGAGTCCCCAGGTGAGCCGCACGACATCCGTGGTGCGGCCGCTGGCGTCGCGGCCCGGCAGCGCCAGGGCGGCGCCCAGCAAGGGGCTGGCCAGCAGCGTGCGGCGGGGCAGCAATCGGTGCGGCATCGGGGACCTCCTGGCAGACCGCATGGCGTCAGGTTTCGGCGGAGCTGTCTGCGCGTGCGCCGACGCCGAGTTCGGCCAGCAGGGTGGCGCGCAGGGGAGGCAGGGCCGCCGTGGCGCGGGTGATCGCGTGCCCGGCGGCGATGCGTCCGTTGCGCATCACCAGCGCGCGGTCGGCGAGCGCCAGCGCCTCGTCGACGTCATGCGTCACCAGCAACACGCCGGGGCGGTGGCGTGCCACCAGCTCGCGCACCAGCGCGTGCATGCGGATGCGGGTGAGGGCGTCGAGGGCCGCGAAGGGTTCGTCCAGCAGCATCAGCGTCGGCTGCTGCACCAGCGCGCGGGCCAGGGCCACCCGTTGCGCCTGGCCGCCCGAGAGCCGGCGCGGCCAGTCATCCAGGCGGTCGCCCAGGCCCACCTCGGCCAGCGCCGCCTGCGCGCGGGCGCGGGCGTCCGGCCGGTCGAGCCCGAGGGCGACGTTGCGCCACAGCGACGCCCAGGGCAGCAGGCGCGGCTCCTGGAACACCACGGCCGGGCGCGCGCCGGTGTCCAGGGCGATGCGGCCGTTCGCGACCGGATCGAGTCCGGCGATCGCGCGCAGCAGCGTCGTCTTGCCGCAACCGCTTTCGCCCAGTAGCGCGACGAACTCGCCGCGGCGGATGGACAGGTCGAGTCCGTCGATCACCACCCGCCCGCCCCAGGCGCGGCGCAGGGCGGTGACCTCGACGGCGTGGGCTTCCGCCGGTGGCGCGGCGGTCATGGATCATCCCCGGCGTAGTTGGGATGCCAGGCCAGCAGCCGCCGTTCCAACATCCGGGCGATGGCGTCCGCCAGCACGCCGATGCCGGCATAGATCAGGATCGCCAGCACGATCACGTCGGTGCGCAGGAATTCGCGCGCATCCATCGCCATGAAGCCGATGCCGGCATCCGCGCCGATGGTCTCGCCGACCACCAGGGCAAGCCACGCGGTCGCCAGCGCATAGCGTACGCCGGCGAGGATGGAGGGAAGCGCGCCAGGCAGCACGATCCAGCGAATGCGGCCGAGGCTGCCGAGGCCACGGACCCGGCCGAGTTCCACCAGTTTGGGGTCGACCTGGCGGATGCCGAGCACGGTGGTGATGTAGAGCGGGAACATCACGCCGAGCGAGACCAGGAAGATCTTGGCGCCCTCGCCGACGCCGAACCAGACGATCACCAGCGGCAGCAGCGCCAGGAAGGGAATGGCGCGCACCATCTGGATGCTGCGGTCGAACAGCAATTCGGCGAGCCGCGACAGCCCGACCGCGGCGCCGAGCAGGAAGCCGATGCTGCCGCCGATGGCAAATCCCGCGGCGGCACGGGCGAGGCTGATGCCAAGGTCATGGACCAGTTGGCCGGTTTCCAGCAGCTTCGCCGCGGTGATCGCGACGCGGCTTGGCGCCGGCAGTACCTGGGGCGAGAGCAGTCCGGCGCGGGCGGCGGCTTCCCACAGGACCAGCAGCAGCACCGGCACGGCCCAGCCGGCGAGCTGGCTCACCACCCCCGCCACGTTCCGGCGCGGCCGTGCCACCGCGGCTGCCGCGTCGGTCAATCCCGGTGGTGAGGTGGGTCGGAGAGGACCGGCAGGGACGCTCGCCGACATGGTGCATCTCGTCGTGAATTAACAGTTATACATATTTTAAATGGATGATATCTGCGTCGTCAACTATGAACAACGTATTTAAATCGCTGTTTGTATGTCGCATGGGCGCCTGCCCGACGCCAGCGTGCCGTGGCACGCTGGCGCGCAGCCGGAGGCTGCGGTCTGGTCAGGCGCTCTTGCGCAACGCCGTGGCGAACTGGCTGTCCGGGCGCGGCAGGCCGAAATGGCCGCGCAGCGTGGTGCTGGTGTAGTCCTCGCGGAACAGGCCGCGCTGGCGCAGGATCGGCACCACGTGCTCGGCGAAGCGATCGAACCCGCCGGTCAGCCAGGGCGGCATCACGTTGAAGCCGTCGGCGGCGCCGCTGGTGCCCCAGGCCTCGATGATGTCGGCGATCTGCTCCGGCGTGCCGGCCACCACATAGTGCCCGCGCGCCCCGGCGAGGCGCCGGATGAGCTGGCGGATGGTCAGCCCCTCGCTGCGCACCAGGTCGAAGATCAACTGCGTACGGCTGGTGTGGCCGCGCGTGGTGTGCTGGTCGATCAGGTGTTGCGGGAACGGGGCGTCGAGGTCGTAGCCGGTCAGGTCGATGCCGGTGAAGTCGCGCAGTTGGCTGATCGAGTAGGCCGGCTGGATCAGGTCGTCGATCTCCTGCTGCAACTGGCGGGCTTCCGCCTCGGTGCTGGCGATGAACGGGCTGATGCCGGGCAGGATGCGGATATGGTCGGGATCACGGCCGAGCGCCGCGGCCTGCGCCTTCACGTCGGCGTAGAAGGCGCGGGCGCTGTCGATGGTCTGATGGGCGGTGAAGATCGCCTCCGCATAGCGCGCGGCGAAGGAGCGGCCGGCGGGCGAGGAGCCTGCCTGCACATAGACCGGCCGCCCCTGCGGCGAGCGCGGCACCGTCAGCGCGCCCTTGACGCGGAAATGCGGGCCGATGTGCTCGATGTCGTGGATGCGCGTCTCGTCGGCATAGATGCCTGCCGCCTTGTCGATCACCAGCGCGTCGTCTTCCCAGGAATCCCAGAGCTTGCTGACGACGTCGACGAACTCGGCGGCGCGCTGGTAGCGTTCGGCATGCGGCTGCTGTGCCGGCTGGCCGAAATTGAAGGCGGCGTTCTCCGCCGAGGTGGTGACGATGTTCCACCCCGCGCGCCCGCCCGAGATGTGGTCCAGCGAGGCGAACAGGCGGACCAGGTTGTAGGGCTCGTAGTAGCTGGTGGACGCCGTGCCGATCAGCCCGATGCGGCTGGTGGCGACGGCGATGGCGGTGAGCCAGGTGATCGGTTCCGGCCGCACGCGCGGTCCGAAGCGGATCTTGTCGGGCAGGGCCGGGCCGTCGGCGAAGAACACGGCGTCGAGCTTCGCCGCTTCCGCCTTGCGCGCGAGGTCCTGGTAGTAGGTGATGTCGAGCGCGCGCTCGGGCTCGGCGGCGAGGTAGCGCCAGGCGGCCTCGTGATGCCCGCCCGGATAGATGAACAGGTTGAGCGTAAGCTGGCGACGCGTGTCGGTCATGCCGGTTCCCTCTTGCTATGCACGCCCTGCGAATGGTGGTGCCGCCGATCGCCGGCCCGCACGCGGGACGGCGATGCCGGCATTCCATGAGACAGCCTGATCAGGGAGAAAACCGGGGGAACTGCACCAGCCCGTCCTGTGCGAGTTCCTCGCCGATCACATGGCCCCAGGCAACGTAGCTGTCGAAATAGGCCCGCCGCTGGTCCAGCGTCAGCGGTTGCGGCAAGGCCTCGGAAGGATCGAGCGGAAGCTGGTCGACGCCGGTCTCGAAGCCGAGGCCGGCGTCGATCCAGCCGTCGGTGCCGCCTTCCAGCACCAGCAGCTCGCGCGATGTGGCCCCGTGCAGATCGGCCGCCGCCAGCGCCGCGAGCCGGCCATCCTTCGAGGTCAGCACGACGGGTATCGTATCCGGCAGGCTGGCGAGACGGGCCGCGAGCGTGCCGCGCCGGCCGACGCGTGCGCCGGGGATATGGCGGCGGATCCGGTGATAGGGTTCCGCCGGATCGAGGTCGATCACCACGGCGTGGTTGCCGGCAAGCAGGCGGGAGAGTGCCTGCGGCGCGATCGTTGCCGCCGGCGCCGGCAAGGGTGGCAGCGGGTCGTCGACCGGCCCGGTTTCATTCAGTTCCCCGGGAGAGGCGGGATAGACGTGGACGTCGGCAAGGCCGAGTTGCAGCAGCCAGGAAGCGGTGATGGTGGCGCGCACCAGGTCGGCATCGTCGATCAGCACGATGCGTCCCTGTCGCGTGCCGATGAAGCGATCGGTATTCTGCACCAGTTGGCCGCCGGCGGCATGGCGGCTGCCGGGCAGGTGGCCCGCGGCGAACTCCCCCGCGGTGCGGATGTCGTAGAGATAGAGTGTTCGCGCATCAGCCGCGTTGCGAAAGGCCGTGAGCTGCTCTGGCGAGAGCGGCACGATGCCGAAGCGTTGCGCGAGGCGGTGTTGCGCCTCCTTCGCCTTTGTCAGCCCTGTCGCGGACGGCCGGGCGGCTTCGCGCGTGGCGCCATGCACCGGGGCTAGACCGGCGAGCTGCCAGGCGGCGGTGCCGTTCTCCAGCGAGACCACCGGGTTGGGCAGTCCGGCATTGATCAGCGCCTGGGCGCCGATGATCGCGCGCGTCCGGCCGGCGCAGTTGACCACGATCGGCGTCTGTGACGAAGGCACCGCATCGAACACGCGATGCAGCAATTCCGCGCCAGGGGCGGCAATGCCCTCCGGCAGCGAGATGAAATGGAACTCGTCGAGCGGGCGGGTGTCGAACACCACGAACTCTTCGCCTGCGGCGAAGCGGTCGCGCAGCTCTTCGGCGGTGATGCGCGGCGTGTGGTCGCGACGCTCGATCACCTCGCCGAGCGCCTTGCTCAGCGCATGCTGGCCGGTAATCAGGCGAAAACCCGCCGCCACCCAGCCGGCGAGCCCGCCGGCCAGCACCCGCACGTCGGTATAGCCGATGGCGGCAAGCCGCCGTGCCGCCAGGGGGGCGAGGCTCTCGCCGTCATCGTCGGTTACCGCCAGTGTGATGCCGCGCCGCGGCAGCAGCGCCAGCGCCTTCAACTCCAGCTCGCTCAGCGGCAACTCGACGGCGATCGAGATGTGCCCGCCATTGATGTAGGCATCGCCCTCGCGCACATCCACCACGGCGATTTCGGCGCCGCTCAATGCGATCCGGCGCAACTCCTCGGGCGTGATGGTCGCAGGCAGGACAGCGGGCGACTGCGCCGCGCTGTCCGTGGCCAGCGGTTGGGTGATCAGCGTCATCGATGGGTCCTTTGTGTCAGCCAGCGGCGGCGAGGATCTGCCTGGGGGGCGGACCGGGATGCCCGCGCGGCGTCGTGCCGGCACGGACGCTGCGGAGCAGGCCGCGCCGGCATGGCGCCGGTCGCCAGCACGCTGGCAATGAGATGTCGTCGCCGTTCGGCGGTCATGTGCGTCTCTCCTGCCGCCGCGCCGCAGACGGTGCAGGGCCCCCTGGTTCTTTGCCGGGGAGAAGTCTATTTATGCGATCGAGAATGTCAAATTAAAGAAAGAACGATTTATCGCAGTGGTTGGCCTTGCCGCCCGGCAGGCGGTGCCGGCCCTTCCGGAAGCCGATGGGGACGCTGCGGCCTCAGGCACAGCGTCCCATCGCACCGGTCAGGCGTCGGCGGCTTCGTGGGCCTCGAGGGGCGCACGGGTGATGCGGCTGGGGGCCTCGCTGATGGTGAAATAGCGGATGGAGATGTCGCTTGCGCCGGCTTCGGTCAGGCGCGAGCGCAACTGCTCCTCGCCCCAGTCACGGGCGTGGGCGAGATCATCGAACAGGTAGATGCCACCACGCGTGGTGTTCTCCTCGTCGTGGATCCAGATTTTCCAGGAAAGCCCGGGAAGTTCGGCGATCCGGCGGGCGGATTCGAGCTTGTCGTCCTCGGTCTGCGCGACCTGGGACGGGCCCGGCGTGAAGTTGACCTGCAACAGGACAGACATGTGGGGCTCCTTCGTTGAGATGCTCAGTGCGAGCCCCGGCAATATAAACACGCACATTGGGCGTTTAAATATATATTCACGTCAAATTTTTGCAGTTACGCGTTTTCGTGGTCGGGCCGCACCGGATCGTCGTCATCGTGCCGCGGCATGCGTCCTCTTTCGCCATCCCTGCGTTGTCAGTCGACGATCAGGCGCAGCGGCGCCCGGTCTTCACTCCTTCGGGGGCGCCATGAGTGGCAAACATGATCACGGGACGGGCATGGAAGCCGGCCTGCCTGTCGACTGGCTATGCATCAACACCATCCGCACCCTGGCCATGGACGCGGTGCAGAAGGCGAAGTCCGGGCATCCCGGCACGCCCATGGCGCTCGCGCCGGTGGCCTACACGCTCTGGCAGGGCGTGCTGCGCTACGATCCCGCCCATCCGTCCTGGCCCGATCGCGACCGTTTCGTGCTGTCGGTCGGGCACGCCTCCATGCTGCTGTACGCGCTGCTGCACCTGACGGGCGTACGCGATGGGGAGGCCGGCGGCGAAGCGGTTTCCCTTGATGACATCAAGGCCTTCCGCCAGCTCGGCAGCCGTACGCCCGGCCATCCGGAATATCGCCTGACCGCGGGGGTGGAGACCACCACGGGGCCATTGGGCCAGGGGGTGGCGAACAGCGTGGGCATGGCGATGGCACAGCGCTGGCTGGCTGCGCGGTACAACCGGCCAGGCTTTTCCCTGTTCGACCATCGCGTCTGGGCCATGTGCGGCGATGGCGACATGATGGAGGGCGTCTCCAACGAGGCGGCGTCGCTCGCGGGCCATTTGCGGCTGTCGAACCTGACCTGGATCTACGACAGCAACGCCATCACCATCGAGGGCGCGACGAGCCTCACCTTCAGCGACGACGTCGGCCGCCGGTTCGAAGCCTATGGCTGGGCGGTGCGGCAGGTGGCCGATGCGAACGACACGGCGGCAGTGGCAGACGCGCTGCAAACCCGCGCGGATGACCGGCCAACCCTGATCCTGGTGCGCAGCATCATCGGCTACGGCGCCCCCCACCGGCAGGGCACGCGCGAGGCGCATGGCGAGCCGCTGGGAGAGGAGGAAGTGCGCCTTGCCAAGCACGCCTATGGCTGGCCGGAGGACGCGCATTTCCTGGTGCCCGAGGCGGTGCGCGCGCATTTCGCCGCCGGGGTCGGCCGGCGTGGCGCCCGGCTCCATGCCGAATGGGAGGATTTGCGGCAGCGCTACCGCGCCGCACATCCGGATCTGTCGCAGGAGCTGGATCTGATGGAGCGGGGCGACCTGCCCGAGGGCTGGGATGCCGATATCCCCGTTTTCCCCGCCGATGCGAATGGCGTGGCCAGCCGCGATTCTTCCCAGAAGGTGCTGAACGCGATCGCGCCGCGCCTGCCATGGCTGTTGGGCGGTGCCGCCGACCTCGCCCCTTCGACCAAGAGCAATCTCACCTTTGCGGGAGCCGGGAGTTTCGCGGCGGACAATCCGGGTGGGCGCAACCTGCATTTCGGCATCCGCGAGCATGCCATGGGCTCGATCGCGAACGGCCTGGCGCTGGCATGGCTGCGTCCCTACGCGTCGGGGTTCCTGATCTTCAGCGACTACATGCGCCCGCCGATCCGGCTGTCGTCCATCATGGAACTGCCGGTGATCTATATCTTTACCCATGACAGCATCGGTGTCGGCGAGGACGGGCCGACGCACCAGCCGGTCGAACAGTTGGCCAGCCTGCGCGCCATTCCCGGCCTGCTGGTGATCCGGCCAGCCGATGCCAATGAGGTGGCGGAAGCCTGGCGGATTGCCGTGACCCATAAATCCCGTCCGACCTGCCTGGTGCTCAGCCGGCAGAATCTGCCGACGCTGGATCGTGCCACCTTGACGCCCGCCTCGGGGCTGGCGCGCGGCGCCTATGTGCTGGCCGAGGCGGACGGCGGGGCGCCGGAGGTGATCCTGATCGCCAGCGGCAGCGAGGTGAGCCTCGCCCTTGCCGCGCGCGAGCGCCTCGCCGCCGAGGGCGTGCGCACGCGCGTTGTCTCCATGCCATCCTGGGAATTGTTCGAGGAGCAGCCGGAGACGTATCGCGCCCAGGTGTTGCCGCCGGACATCCCGGGCCGGGTCGCCATCGAGCAGGCGGCGGTGCTGGGCTGGGACCGCTATGTCGGATCGGCTGGCACCATCATCGGCATGCGCAGCTTCGGCGCGTCGGCGCCGCTGGCGGTGCTGCAGGACAAGTTCGGGTTCACGCCGGAGCGGGTCGCCGAGGAGGGGCGCCGCCAGGCCGCCCTGACCCGCGCCGCAGGCAAGGAAGCATTGCCATGAGCACCCACCTGACGACCAATCCCGTGCAACACCTGGCGGCGTTCGGCCAGTCACCCTGGCTCGACTTCATCCGCCGCGGCTTCATTGCCGATGGCTCGCTGCAGCGCCTGGTGGAGGTGGACGGGCTGAAGGGCCTCACCTCCAATCCGTCCATCTTCGAGAAGGCGATGGGCGAGGGCAGTGATTACGACGACGGCTTCCGCGCCCTGGCGGCCGGGGCGGACCGCACGCCGCAGGAGATCTACGAGTGCCTTGCCGTCGAGGACATCCAGGCTGCCTGCGACGTGCTGCGCCGGGTCTACGACGCGACGCACCGCATCGACGGCTATGTGTCCCTTGAGGTCTCACCTGGTCTTGCACTGCAGACAAAGGAAACCATCACCGAGGCGCGCCGGCTCTGGGCCGCGGTGGCCCGGCCCAACCTGATGGTCAAGGTGCCCGGGACCGAGGCCGGCGGGCCGGCGATCCGGCGGCTGATCGCCGAGGGGATAAACATCAACGTGACGCTGTTGTTTGCCCGCAGCGCCTATGCCGCCGTGGCCGAGGCCTTTATCGCCGGGCTGGAGGAACGGGCCGCGTCCGGGCATGACATCAGCGGTGTGGCCAGCGTCGCCAGCTTCTTCGTCAGTCGCATCGACACCGTCATGGACCGGGAGATCGACCGCCGCGCGGAGGCCGCGGGGGAGGACGCCGCCGCGCTGCGCCAGTTGCGCGGCCGGATCGCCATCGCCAATGCCAGGCTCGCCTACGCCCATTACCAGGATCTGGTGGCGGGCCCGCGCTGGCGCGCTCTGCGCGGCGCCATGCCGCAGCGGCTGCTCTGGGCCAGCACCGGTGTGAAGGACAAGGCCTATCGCGACGTCATGTATGTGGAGGAGCTGATCGGACCGGACACGGTCAATACCATGCCGCCGGCGACACTGGACGCTTTCCGCGATCACGGCCGTCCGCGGGCCTCGCTGGTCGAGGGCGTGGAGGAAGCGCGCGAGGTGCTGGCCACGGCGGAGCGGCTTGGCCTCGATCTCGATGCCGCCACCGAAAACCTGGTGGTGGACGGCGTGCGCCAGTTCATCGATGCGGCGGACCGGCTGCTCGGCGCCGTGGCGGCGAGGCGTGCGGCGACGCCGGCACGCGGATAGCTTCGCCCGTGCCGCGGTGGTGACGGGGAGAGTCGTTAAACCGCAGCACGCGTTCTTGATCGGGTGTTCCCGGCGCGACAAGGCCGGCGATCTGTCACGATCGCCGCACCTGATCGTGGCGGTGCCGGCGCGCAGGACAAAACAGGGGGATGGGCATGGAAATCGGACTCTTCGGCCTCGGCCGGATGGGCGGCAACATCTGCCGGCGGCTGCTGCGGGCAGGTCATCGCTGCGTGGTCTTCAACCGGAGCCCGGAGCCGGTCCGGCTGGCCGTGGCGGATGGCGCGGTGGCAGCGGAGAGCCTGGCCGACCTGGTGCGCCAGTTGACGCCGCCGCGCGCGGTCTGGGTCATGCTGCCCGCCGGCCGGACCACCGGGCAGGCGGTGGCGGAGCTCGCCAGCCTGCTGCAGCCCGGCGACACCGTCATCGATGGCGGCAACAGCTTCTACAAGGACGACATCCGGCGTGCCCGTGAGCTGGCGGCGCGTGACATCGCCTATCTGGACGTCGGCACCTCCGGTGGCATCTGGGGGCTGGAGCGTGGCTACTGCCTGATGATCGGCGGCGATGCCACGGCGGTCGCGCGGCTGGACCCGATCTTCGCGGCACTGGCGCCGGGGCTCGGCACCATCCCGCGCACCCCCGGACGGGAGGGACGCGATTCCCGGGTGGAGCAGGGCTATCTGCACTGCGGCCCGGCCGGCAGCGGCCATTTCGTCAAGATGATCCACAACGGCATCGAGTACGGGCTGATGCAGGCCTATGCCGAAGGTTTCGACATCCTGCGCAACCGCGCCTCGGACGCGTTGCCGGAGGACGAGCGCTTCGTGCTCGACACCGCCGACATCGCCGAGGTCTGGCGGCGCGGCAGCGTCGTATCTTCCTGGCTGCTCGATCTCTCCGCCGCGGCGCTGGCGGAGGATGTGCAGCTCACGGCGTTTTCCGGCGAGGTGCAGGACAGCGGCGAGGGACGCTGGACGATCCAGGCAGCGGTGGAGGAAGCCGTGCCGGCGCCCGTGCTCTCGGCCTCGCTCTATGCCCGGTTCCGTTCGCGGACCTCGCACACCTTCGGCGACAAGCTGCTGAGCGCCATGCGCTTCAAGTTCGGCGGCCATGTGGAGCTGCCGCACCGGCCGGGGGCGGAGAGCTGACAGATGGATGCCCGCTTCTGCCCGGATCCATCCGTGTTGTCGCGCGCGGCACCGGCGCCCGCCTCGACGCTCGTCATCTTCGGCGCCAATGGCGACCTGACCCGGCGGCTGCTGCTGCCGGCGCTGTATAACCTGACCCTGGCCGGGTTGCTCGTGGATGGCTTCACCGTCATCGGCGTCGACCACAACGAGCGCAGCGACGCGGCATATCGACAGCAGCTCACCGAGGCCATTCGCGCCTTCGTCACCGACAAAGGCCGGGAGTCCGGGGGTGATGGCCTCGATGAGCGTGGCTGGGGCTGGTTGCGGGACCGCTTCTTCTATCTGACCGGCGAGTTCGAGGATCCCGACACCCATCGCCGCCTGGCCGGGCGGCTGGCGACGATCCGGCAGGAACATGGGCACGGCAATTGCGTGTTCTATCTCGCCACCGCACCTCGCTTCTTCGCCCCGGTGATCGAAGGGCTGGCCGGGGCCGGGCTGATGCGGGAGGAGGGGGACGATTTCCGCCGGGTCGTCATCGAGAAGCCGTTCGGCACCGATCTTGCGTCCGCGCGCGCCCTGAACGCGCATATCCTCGGCCTGGTGACGGAGCGCCAGGTCTTCCGGATCGACCATTTCCTTGGCAAGGAGACGGTCCAGAACATTCTGGCGCTGCGCTTCGGCAACGGCATCTTCGAGCCGCTGTGGAACCAGAAATACATCGACCACGTGCAGATCACCGCGGCCGAGACGGTCGGGGTCGAGCAGCGCGGGCGCTTCTACGAGACGACCGGGGCGCTGCGCGACATGGTGCCCAACCATATGATGCAACTGCTCGCCATGATCGCGATGGAGGCGCCCAACAGCTTCGATGCCGACGCGGTGCGCGGCGAGAAGGCGAAGGTGGTGCAGGCGATCCGCCCCATGGCTCCGGAGGAGGTGGCACGCGAGGTGGTGCGCGGCCAGTACGATGCGGGCGTGGTGCAGGACGCACCGGTTCCCGGCTACCGGCAGGAACCCAGGGTGGCACCCGACAGCGTCACCGAAACCTATGTCGCGATGAAACTGCATGTCGACAACTGGCGCTGGGCCGGCGTGCCCTTCTACATCCGCACCGGCAAGCGGCTGGCGACGCGGTGCACCCGGATCGCGATCCACTTCCGGCAGGCCCCGCACGTCATGTTCCGTGGCACGGCCGTCCAGCGCCTGACGCCGAATTTCCTGGTGCTGCACATCCAGCCGAGCGAGGGCATTTCCCTTTCCCTCAGTGCCAAGCAGCCCGGGCCGATTCTGCGCCTCGCTGATGTGAAGATGGATTTCCGCTACGCCGACTGGTTCAGGACCGGGCCGAGCACTGGCTACGAGACCCTGCTGTACGACACGCTGATCGGCGATGCCTCGCTGTTCCAGCGCGCGGACAACGTGGAAGCGGGATGGGCCGCCATGCAGCCGGTGCTCGGGCATCCGAACGGTGTCGAGCGTTACGCCGCGGGCAGCGAAGGCCCGGCCGGGGCGGAGGCGCTGCTGGTTCGCGATGGTCGCCAGTGGCTTGGGCTGACATGACCCGTCTGACCCGATCCGGGTGGGAGCACCGTGTTCCCGTCGATCCAGCCGGCGATCCCGTTGCGGAGGATGTCGTCGAGCAGGGCCGTGATGCCGGCTTCATCGTTGAGGCAGGGAACGAGGCAGAACCGCTCACCCCCCGCGCGCAGGAAGGTTTCGCGTAGTCCGCAGCCGAGTTCCTCCAGTGTCTCGACGCAATCGGCGAGGAAGCCGGGTGCGACGACCGCGAGGCGCTTGACGCCCCGCGCGGCCAGGGTGGCGACACGGGCCTCGGTCGCGGGCTCCAGCCAGCGATCACGGCCGAAGCGCGACTGGAAGGTCATCGGGAACTGCCGCGGTGACAGACCGAGGTCCCGGCGCAACGCCGCCATGGTGCGGCCGCACTCCGCCGGATAGGGATCCCCCGCCTGCACGTAGCGCCGCGGCAGGCCGTGGAAGGAGCCGATCAGCAACTCGGGCGTCCAGTCCAGCCTGCCGAGCGTGGTGCGGATCCGCTCGGCCACCGCGGCGACATAGAGCGGGTGGTCGGGGAAGGACGGCGTCGTCCGCACCGCGGGCTGGCGGCGCATGCGCATCAGCGCGCGGAACACCGCGTCGTTGACGCTGGCGGTGGTGGTGGCGCTGTATTGCGGATAGAGTGGCACCACCAGGATCCGGTCGCAGCCTTGCGCGGTCAGCGTTTCTAAACGTTCCGCGATCGAAGGGCGGCCGTAGCGCATCGCCCAATCGACGACGATGCCGCTCGACGCCGGCCAGCGCACGGCGAGTTGCGTGGCCTGGGCACGGGTGAAGCTGCGCAGCGGCGATTCATCGGTGTCGTTGCGCCAGATCGCGCGATAGGCGGCACCGGTGCGGAACGGGCGCGTCGCCAGGATCATCCCCTGCAGCAGTGGTTGCCACAGCAGCGGGTGTGCCTCGATGACGCGCCGGTCGCTGAGGAATTCCGAAAGATAGCGCCGCACCGCCCGGTAGCCGGGCGCGTCCGGTGTGCCGAGATTGACCAACAGCACGCCGATGCGGCCGTTGGCGCGCGCGAAGCGGCTGGACCAGGAGGGGAGGGCGGGGCGGAGCGTCTGCCGGGTCAGATGGCTCATGCGGGATGGTCCTGGGCTGCGTGCCGAAGACGTGGAGGGGAGGGGCCGGCGGATGCGGGGATTCACCGGCCCCGTTCCGGCTATTCCGCGTCGGCGCGGGCGCGGGCGCGTGCCTGCCCGAGCGCCTGTGCGACACCCTCGGCATAGTCCGGGTCGGCGCGTTGGAAATGCACCAGCTGGCGGGCCACGATGGAGTCCGGCACGCCCTGCATGGCGGCGGCGATGTTGCGGAACAGCCGCTCCCGCTGGCCGGCGTCGAACAGGCGGAACAGCGCGCCCGCCTGGGTGTAGTCGTCATTGCCGGCGCGGTGGTCGTAATGGCCGGCATCGCCGCTGATGCGCAGCGGCGGTTCCTTGGCCGCCGGTTGCGGCTGCGGACCGCCGAAGCTGTTGGGATGGTAATACGCATCGGTGCCGTGCGGCGCGTCGAAGCGCATGGCGCCATCGGCATGATGGGTGTGCACCGGGCAGCGCGGGCGGTTCACCGGCAGCGATTCGTAATGCGTGCCGACCCGGTAGCGGTGCGCGTCGGCATAGGCGAACAGCCGTCCCTGCAGCATCTTGTCTGGCGAGAAGCCGATGCCCGGCACGATGTTCGATGGCGAGAACGAGGCCTGCTCGACCTCGGCGAAATAGTGCGCGGGGTTGCGGTTCAGTTCGAGGATGCCGACTTCGATCAGTGGGTAGTCCGCGTGCGGCCAGACCTTGGTGAGGTCGAACGGATTGTACGGCGTCCTTTCGGCATCGGCCTCGGGCATGATCTGCACGCACATGCGCCAGCGCGGATAGTCGCCGTGCTCGATCGCCTCGAACAGGTCGCGCTGCGCGCTTTCCCGGTCATGCGCGATGATCGCTGCGGCTTCCTCGTTGGTCCAGGTGCGGATGCCCTGCAGCGATTTGAAATGGAACTTCACCCAGAAGCGCTCGCCGGCGTCGTTCCAGAATGAATAGGTGTGGCTGCCATAGCCGTTCATGAAGCGGTAGCCCTGCGGCAGGCCACGGTCGCTGAACAGGATCGTCACCTGGTGCAGGCTTTCCGGGCTGAGCGACCAGAAATCCCACATCGCCGTGTTCGAGCGCAGATTGGCGCGCGGGTGGCGTTTCTGGGTGCGGATGAAGTCGGGGAACTTCAGCGGGTCGCGGATGAAGAAGACCGGCGTGTTGTTGCCGACCAGGTCCCAGTTGCCTTCCTCGGTGTAGAATTTCAGCGCGAAGCCACGCACGTCGCGTTCGGCATCGGCGGCGCCGCGCTCGCCGGCGACGGTGGAGAAGCGCAGCAGGGCCTCGGTCTGCCGGCCGATCCCGGCGAAGATCCTGGCACGGGTGTAGCGGGAGATGTCGCCGGTGATGGTCAGCGTGCCGTAGGCGGCCGAACCCTTGGCATGCACGACCCGCTCGGGGATGCGCTCGCGGTTCTGGTGGGCGAGTTTCTCGATCAGGTGATAGTCCTGCAGCAGCACCGGGCCGCGCGGCCCTGCGGTCAGGCTGTTCTGGTCATCGGCGATCGGCGCGCCGGCGGTGGTGGTCATCACCGGGAAGGTCTGGTCGGCCATGAGTCCCTCGTTTGTCCTGCGGCTCCTTCGGGAGCGCGGCGCAACAATGCGGGACGGAAAACATAAGGTTAAATCGATCTTTCCTGGATTTTTATTCGGTGTTACCTGTTAATCCATGCCACCCAGCAACCTTGCCGGCCTGTCCTTGCGTGACCTGGAATATGCGGTCGCCGTCGCCGACCTGCGGCATTTCGGCCGGGCCGCGGAACGCTGCGGGGTCAGCCAGGCGGGCCTGTCGGAGCAGGTGCGCAAGCTGGAGGCATTGCTGGGCGTGACCCTGTTCGAGCGCACCACCCGCCGCATCACCGTGACCCCGGAGGGGGAGATGCTGCTGCGCCAGGCCCGGGAGGTGCTGGGTGCGGCCCGCGTGCTGCTGGAGATGGCCCGCAGCCGGGGCGATCCGCTGGCCGCGCCGCTGCGGCTCGGGGTCATCGCCACGCTGGGGCCCTATTACCTGCCGGGCCTGCTCCGGGACCTGCGCGGACGTTTCCCACAACTGGAACTCCGGCTGCAGGAGGGGCGTACGGTGATCTTGCTGCGGGCCCTGCTGGCCGGAGAACTCGATGCGGTGCTGCTCGCCCTGCCGGCCCGGGCCGAGGGGATCACGGAAGCGCCGCTGTTCTTCGAGCCGTTCCGGGCCGTGCTCCCGGCGGACCATGCCCTGTCCGCGTGCCCCCGCCTTGGCCTGCACGACCTAGCCGGCGAGGGATTGCTGTTGCTGGAGGAAGGCCATTGCCTGCGCGACCAGGCGCTGGCCCTGTGCGGTATCGCGCGGATCGGGCAGGAGCGGCGTTTTGCCAGCAGCCTGGAGATGCTGCGGCACATGATCGCGGCGGGGGAGGGCTATTCGCTGCTGCCGCTGCTCGCGGTGCCGGGGGGCGTGGAGGATGACGGGCTGGTGCGCATCCGTGACGTGGCGGGCGAGGCGGTAGGCCGCTCGATCGGCCTGGCTTGGCGCGCCACCGATCCGCGCACCCCGGCCTTCCAGGAACTCGCCTGCTTCCTGCGCGGCGTGGCGCCTGCCGGCACCACGGCGATGGCGCCGGCGGCACCGGCTGGCCGTGGCCGCCTGTCCGCCTCCCGGGCAGGCTGACCGCGTTCCGGTCAGCCCCGTGGGCTGGCGGTCTCCATCAGAACCCGACGGCGGTGGCGGATTCCGGCCAGGTATCGAGAACCACCTCGACGTTATCGAGGATCGCCTGCAGTACATCGCGCTCGCGGCTGAGCGTCTCGATGACATTCGCGACCGCGTCACAGGCCGCGATCTGTGCCGCCGTAATCGGGCGCTCCATGAGGGGGCGGAGGCAGCGGCGGGCGATGGCGTGCGGGCTGTCATCGCGTCCGCCGATCCGGGCGCTCGTGTCCGGGCGATCCTTGCCGCGGGCCGGGGCAGGGGCGGACGGAAGCTCCTTCAGGGTCAGGCAATGCGCGGCATCGCTGGCGCGACGTCGGGCGCGCCGGTTCGGGGCGGTCGGGACATCCGGCGTGGTGGCGGCGCCGGTTCGGCCCAGCAGCTCGATCTCGGCGTCGACGGCGATGCTCATGCCACTGGCCTCGCCGGCCGCGAACAGGACGCAGGAGCCGCGGAAGGCGCCCGCGGGCCCTACGAGATCGATGTCGACGGGGCTCTCGCCCGGGGAAAGGACGACACGGTCGCCTGCGCGCACGTCTTTCGCTTTGATTTTCACGGCCCAGATCTCCTCGAGATCCGGGGAAAATGCATCAGTCAGCCCAAAAATCAACCGAAGATTACTTGCTATCGCCCAAGTATTGCGCATGTATTATTACGATTCCCTGGGCTATACATGCGGCGCGGCGCCGTATCCGTGGCTTGGCGGATCCTGCTTCGCTCAGGACGGATGCTTGTCTTCGATCTCCAGCAGGCGGGTTGCGGCGGCGATCAGGTCGAGGATCCAGGCCCGGGATTCCTCCAGGCTTCCCGCCCTCGACTGGAACACGCGGGCGAGCCGCCGCGCCCGTGCGATCACCTCCAGCCGGGCGGCGATCGCGACTGCCTTGGTGCCGCAGGGGGACGTCACCACGCCGGCCGGCGTGCCGCCGTCGAGGGCGTGACGAACCCGCGAGAGCGTGGCGAAGGCGTCGTCACGCTCCCGGCCCAGCCGGTCGAGTTCCAGCGTGACCGCTTCGCAGACATCCAGGACTTCCGGTGTCACCGGCCGTTGCAGCAGGGGCTTGAGGCAGCGCCGGGCCGTTGCCTGCGCGGCCTCTCCGGGCTGCGGCAGCGTCGCCAGCACGCGGGCGCGGAGCTGGTCGCGATCCACCAGCAGCGTGGCGAGGTCGTCGCGCCAGGGCAGGTTGCTTTCCTCCTGGACGATGCGGCGGATCCGTTCCTCCTGGTGCGGCAGCAGGATCTCGTTCGGCGTGGTGTCTTCTTCCTCGCGCTGCAGCAACTCGATTTCCTCGTCCAGGCCGACCGAGACCCCGACATTTTCCCCGATCGCAAACAGGATGCAGGTGCCGCGAACGCAGCCAGGGATGCCGACGAGGTCGACGTCAAGGACTCTTTCCCTGGCGCCGAGAACCACACGATCCCCGGCACGAACATCTCTTGCCTTGATCTTCATGGGACGGAAGCCTCCGAGATATGAGCAGGATGCCAGCTACAGTGTAGACGTAAGATGGCCGGCGAAGTTTGTCACTTCGTGTTTCTCGGATTGTCTGGAGGATTCATTTGCAGTGTGTCACCGCTGCAGCAAAATATGAAAATGCGCACCAATTTTTATTTCTTGAATTCTTTACGCATTTAAGTGATTTTGTTGCGTATGTAGCGCGCGTTCGTCGCGTCAGCCGTCGCCCGGCCGGGCGCGCCTTCTATCGGCCGGCGGATGCGGTCCGGGCCGTCTGCGCTTCCTGCTGCATCTGCGTGGCGATCCACAGCCGCAACCGTACCAGGGCGGGTTCGTTCCAGCGGTCACGCCGGGCAACGAAGAGATAGGGATGCATGGCCACCCGGTTATGGCCGATCTCGGTCAGGTCACCGACCGCCAGTTCGTTGGCGCACAGCAATTCATTGCCCAGCGCGACCCCCTGGCCCAGCTTCGCCGCCTCCAGCGCGAGATTGGCGTGCCACAGCCGCGGCCCGCGCAGCCGATCCGGCGGGGTGACGCCATGGGCGGCGAACCATTCCCGCCACTGCTCGTGGCTTTCCTCATGGATCAGCGGCATGTCCACCAGATCCGCCGGGGTGCGGGCGTTGCGGTGGGTGGCGGCCCAATAGGGGCTGGCCACCGGGAACACCAGCGGCCGCGCCAGCACGGTGCAGCGCAGCGTCGTCGAGGGCGGCTCGCCGTAGATGATCTGCGCATCCGCCTCGAACCCGGCCAGGTCGGCCATGCTCTCGTGCGGGCGCACGCTGATCTCGATGGAAGGATAGAGGGCGTGGAAATCCGGCAACCGCGGCGTCAGCCAGCGCAGCGCGAAGCCGGGCACCGACCAGATGCTCAGATTGGCCGAGCGGCGATTGCTGTCCACCCGCGCCGTCGCGGTGGCGAGGTCGGCCAGGATGCGGTTGAGCGAGGCGGCGTATTCGTCGCCCGCCGGCGTCAGCGCCACGCCCTGGCGCGAAGTGCGCACCAGCGGCACGTCCAGCATGGCCTGCAGGCTGCGCACATGCCGGCTGACCACGGTGTGGTCGAGCCCCAGCTCCTCGGCCGCCTTGCGCACGCTGCGGTGGCGGGCCACCGCCTCGAAGGCGCGCAGGGCGGAAAAGGGGGGGATGCGGATCATCGGCGCCGGGTCAGAGGCGCCCGGCCCGCAGACGTTCGCCGCGCCGGCGCAGCAGCTCCACCGCCGCCAGCAGGCCGACCGAGAACAGCGTCAGGATGGCGGCAGCGGCGGTGATGGTGGGGCTGATGTTCTCGCGGATGCCGGAGAACATCTCACGCGGCAGGGTGCGCTGCTCGGGGCCGGCCATGAACAGCACCACCACCACCTCGTCGAAGGAGGTGGCGAAGGCGAACAGGGCGCCGGAAGCAAGGCCCGGCAGGATCAGTGGCAGGATCACCCGGCGGAACGTCACCAGCGGCGACGCCCCCAATGAAGCGGCGGCGCGGGCCAATGTCTGGTCGAAGCCCTGCAACGTGGCGCTGACCGTGACCACCACGAACGGCACGGCCAGCGCGGTATGCGCCAGGATCAGCCCGGCATAGCTGTTGGTCAGGCCGAACGGGGCGAAGAAGAAATAGAGCCCGACCGCGGTGATCACCACCGGCACCACCATCGGCGAGAGCACCAGCGCCAGCACCAGCGGCTTGAACCGGCTGCGCCACTGCGCGAGCCCCAGCGCCGCCAGCGTGCCCAGCAGCATCGCCAGCGCGGTGGCGCTGACGCCGACGATCATGCTGTTGCGCAGTGCCGTCATCCAGCGGGCCGAGGTGAGGAAATCCTCGTACCAGCGCAGGCTGAATCCCGGCAGCGGATAGACCAGGTAGCTGCCGGAGCTGAACGACAGCGGCAGCACCGCCAGCACCGGCGCCATCAGGAAGAAGAACACGAACCCGGAGAGGATCACCGTGCCGGCCCAGGCCAGGCGCTGGCCGAGCGTGCGGGGGGCCTGGTTCGGCGCCATCACTTCAGTCCTCCGGTGGTCTGGCGGTCGGCGAGCAGCCGGGCATAGGCCACCGCCAGGATCGTCGTCACCACCAGCAGGACGGTGCCGAGCGCCGCGGCCATGCCCCAGTTCACCGTCTCGTTGGTGAAGAAGGCAATGAAGTAGCTGATCATCTGGTCGCCGCCGCCGCCGATCAGGGCGGGGGTGATGTAGTAGCCGACGCACAGGATGAACACGAGCAGCGCCCCCGCGCCCACGCCCGGCAGGGTCTGTGGCAGGTAGACGCGCAGGAACGCCTTCAGCGGCGGCGCCCCGAGCGAGGCGGCGGCACGCATGTAGGCCGGTGGGATCGCCTTCATGCTGCTGTAGAGCGGCAGGATCATGAACGGCAGCAGCACGTGGGTCATGGCGATGTAGACGCCGGTGCGGTTGAAGATCATCTGCAGCGGCGCGTCGATCAGCCCGGTCCAGAGCAGCATGTTGTTCACCAGGCCGCTGCCCTGCAGCAGCACGATCCAGGCGCACAGCCGCACCAGCAGCGATGTCCAGAACGGCAGCAGCACGAAGATCATCAGCAGGTTCGCCTGCCGCGCCGGCAGGCTCGCCAGCAGATAGGCGGTGGGGAAACCCAGCAGCAGGCACAGCCCGGTGACGATGACGCTGATTTCCAGCGTGCGCAGCAGCACCTCGATATAGACCGCCTGCTCGGCCGGCGTGCCCACGATCGCCCCGTCGGCGGTGCGGTGCAGGTCCAGCGAGGCCAGCAGGTAGAAATCGGTCAGCGGTCCGGAAGCGCGATGGATGGCGCCCCAGGTCTCGATCTCGCCCCAGCGCGGATCGATGTCCAGCAGCGCCGCCTGGGCCTCGCCCTCGGCGGGGGGCGTGGCGCGGACGCGGCGCGCGGTGCTCATCAGCAGCGTGCGGAAGCCGGTGACGTCGTAGTTCAGCCGCTTCGCCGCGGCCGGCACGGTCTGTTCGCGCGCGGCCTGTTCGAGATCGGCGGCCAGGGCGGCAAAGGCCGGCTCGCCGGGCAGGGAGGTGCCGCGCCAGCCCTGCAGGCTGGCGACGGTGCGCGGCAGCACGCGGGCGACGTCGGAATCCTCGACGCTGTGCCACAGCATGGTGCCGATCGGGATGATGAAGGTGAAGGCGAGGAAGACCAGCAGCGGCAGGATCAGCGCGGCATGCCGCCGCTGCCGGGCGCGCTCGGCGCGCCGCAGACGCAGCTTGAGGGAGGGGATGGCAGTGGCGGACACGGCGGTGATCCTGGCTGGGAAGAAAGCAATGTGGCCGGGCGCGAGGCCCGGCCGGTCGCATGCGTTACCGCGCTGCCCACTTGTTGAAGCGCTCGGTCAGCCGGTCGAGATTCTCCAGCCAGAAATTGTCGCTGATCTCGACGGCCGTCTTCATGTTGACGGGGTTGGTCGGCAGCGTCGCCAGGTATTTCTGCGGGATCAGCGCGTTGGCCTGCTTGTTGGGAACGCCGTAGGCGATCAGCTCGGGCAGCTTGGCCTGGTTGGCGGCGGCGCCGACGAAGTCGAGGAACTTGTAGGCGGCGTCGGTATTCTGCGAGCCCTTCAGGATCACCCAGCTATCGATGGTGTAGAGCGCGCCGTTCCACACCATGCCGAAATTCTTGTGCTCGGTGCGGTTGGCGGCGTCGAGGCGGCCGTTATAGACCGAGGTCATCGCCACCTCGCCGGACGCCAGCAACTGCGGCGGCTGCGCGCCGGCCTTCCACCAGACGATGTCCTTCTTGATGCTGTCGAGCTTGCGGAAGGCGCGGGCGACACCGGCTTCGGTGCCGAGCACCTTGTAGACATCGGCCGGCGCCACGCCGTCGCCGATCAGCGCGATCTCCAGCGTGGTCTTGGGGCCCTGGCGCAGCCCGCGCTTGCCCGGATACTTCTTGGTGTCGAAGAAATCGGCCCAGCCCTTCGGCGCCGTCTTCAGCTTGTCGGCGTCGTAGCCGAGCACGAAGTCGTACACGATCGCGCCGACGCCGCAGGGGCTGACCGCGGCCGGCAGATAGGAAGCCTCGCCGCCGATGCGCTTGAAGTCCAGCTTCTGGAACAGGCCTTCCTCGCAGCCGAGCGCCAGTTCCTCGCTTTCGACCTGCACCACGTCCCAGGGCACGTTGCCGGCCTCGACCTTGGCGCGCAGCACGCCGATGCCGCCGTCCCAGGATTCATCGGTCAGCGCGACGCCGGTCTTTTCCTGGAAGGGCTGGAAATAGACCTTCTTCTGCGCTTCCTGATAGGCGCCGCCCCAGGAGACGACGGTGAGATTGCGCGCCTGTGCGCCGGTCGCGAGCAGCAGGCCGAAGGTGACGGTGGCGGCTAGTCCGAGCGTGCGTGGAAGGGAATGCATGTCTCTCTGTTCCGTGTTGTCGAGGCGGAGGGAGAAGCGACGCCGGGATGGGCTCACACCGGGTCGAGGGCGCGGCAATGCTCGGCGGCGAAGGCGATGGTCACGTCCTGTCCACGGGTCAGCCCGGCCTGCTCCCCGGCCTGCAGGCGCACCATGAAATCGGTGGTGCCGGGAAGGTCGAGCAGGGCGAGCGCGTGGTCGCCGAGATAGACGATATCGCGCAACCGGCCGGAAAGCCGGTTGTCGGTGCCGGGATCCGCATCCGGGGCCAGCAGGCGGACCCGCTCCGGGCGGATCGACAGCGCGGTGGCGCCATTGGCGCGCGGGCTGATCAGCAGCGCCTCGACCAGTTCCCCGCCGGCCAGCCGCACCGTGCCGTGCCGGCCCTCGCGGTGCTCCACCTGGCCGGAAAGCGTGTTGTTCTCGCCGATGAAGTTGGCGACGAAGCTGTTGACCGGGCGTTCGTAGAGCGTGTCGGGGGCGGCGATCTGCTGGATCACCCCGTCATTGAATACGGCGATGCGGTCCGACATGGTCAGCGCCTCGCTCTGGTCGTGCGTGACATAGACCACGGTGATGCCGGTGTCCTGGTGCAGACGCTTGATCTCCATCTGCATGTGCTCGCGCAGCCGCTTGTCAAGGGCGCCGAGCGGCTCGTCCATCAGCACGAGCTGCGGATTGAACACCAGCGCGCGCGCCAGCGCCACGCGCTGCTGCTGCCCGCCGGAGAGCTGGCCGGGATGGCGCTGCGCCAGGGCTTCCAGCTTGACCATGGCCATCGCCCGCGCCACCCGCTCGGCGGTCTCCGCCCGGCCGATGCGGCGGACCTGCAGCGGGAAGGCCAGGTTCTCGGCCACGGTCATGTGCGGGAACAGGGCGTAGTTCTGGAACACCATGCCGATGTTGCGCCGGTGCGGCGGCATGTTCCGGATCGGCTTGCCGTTCAGGTAGATCTCGCCATCGGTCGGGGTCTCGAACCCGGCCAGCATCATCAGCGACGTGGTCTTGCCCGAGCCCGAAGGGCCCAGCAGCGTCAGGAACTCGCCACGGCTGATGTCGAGGTTGAGGCTGCGGACGACCAGGTGCTCGCCGTCATAGGTCTTGTCGATGTCCTCGAAGCGGACGAGCGGCGGCTCGGCGCTGGTGTCCGCGGCGGCGCTCATCGGGCCTCGCACCATGACGGCTGGCCCGGGCGGGCGGGAGCACTGGGCGGGATGGACATCGGGAACTTCCTTTCGTGCCGGATCACGCGGGCCGGGGAGCGGAGCATCGGAAATGAAACCAGCAAGCGGGATGCCAACCGGAACGAAGGCCTCTCCGGGGGCACGCCCGGCGGCCTGCCGGAATGCAGCCTGGTTCGCTTGGGGAATGGTGATATAGATAAAGGCGTTGTTTCGGCAAGGCGCATGAAATTCTGCCAGGACTTGCCTTATTCTGGCAGGAATTGTCCATTAATTGCGCTGTCATTGCTGAAACAATTGGCATTTTCCGCCGTGCGCGTCGAAGATGACGGCTAAGTGACCAGAAAGCGTGCGGGGTTGGCAAGGCGCATTTTGCACCAGTTTTGGTGCATCCCATGCACCATATGCAGGCACGATGCCCCTGGGCGGTGGTGCATTCCATGCCCCATCGATGCTGGATTATGCACTTCGGCCGTCCCGCGGCGTCGTGCTCAAACGGTGTGCAGCCGCACCCATTGAGGCCATCATGCCGAGCAATGCCGCACTTCTCGCCCGCCGTAACGCCGCCGTGCCGCGCGGCGTCGTCCACGCCACGCCCCTCTACGCCGCCCGCGCCGAGAACGCCGAGCTGTGGGACGTGGAAGGCCGACGCTACATCGACTTCGCCGGCGGCATCGCCGTGCTCAACACCGGGCATTGCCATCCCAGGGTGATCGAAGCGGCGACGGCGCAGCTGCGCGCCTTCACCCACACCGCCTTCCAGGTCGCCGCCTACGAGCCCTATGTCGCGCTCGCCGAACGGCTGAACGCGCTGGCGCCGTTCCATGGCGCGGCCAAGACCATCTTCTTCTCGACCGGTGCCGAGGCGGTGGAAAACGCCGTCAAGATCGCCCGCGCCGCCACCGGCCGCCCCGGCGTGATCGCCTTCACCGGCGCCTTCCACGGCCGCACCCTGCTGACCTCGGCCCTGACCGGCAAGGTGGCGCCCTACAAGCACGGCTTCGGCCCGCTCGCCGCGGAGATCTACCACGTGCCGTTCCCGGTGGCGCACCAGGGCGTCACCGTGCAGGACAGCCTGCGTGCCCTGGAATTCCTGTTCCGCGCCGACATCGAGCCGAGCCGCGTCGCCGCCATCATCATCGAGCCGGTGCAGGGCGAGGGCGGCTTCTACCCGGCCCCGGTCGAGCTGCTGCAGGCGCTGCGCGCGCTGTGCGACCGCCACGGCATCGTGCTGATCGTCGACGAGGTGCAGACCGGCTTCGCCCGCACCGGCCGCATGTTCGCGATCGAGCATTCCGGGGTCGAGCCGGACCTCGTCACCATCGCCAAGTCACTCGGCGGCGGCTTCCCGATCTCCGGCGTGATCGGGCGCGCGGCGCTGATGGACGCGGCCGAGCCAGGCGCGCTCGGCGGCACCTATGGTGGCAACCCGGTCGCCTGCGCCGCCGCCCTGGCGGTGCTCGACGTGATCGCCGAGGAGAAGTTGCTCGATCGCGCCAACGCCATCGGCGCCACCATCCGTGCACGGCTGCAGCAATGGACCGAGCGCAGCGATCTGCTGCCGATCGGTGGCGTGCGCGGCCCCGGCGCCATGATCGGCTTCGAGCTGTTCACCCGCCGCGGCGGCCAGGAACCCGACGCGGCCGCGGCGAAGCGGGTCACCGCGCGGGCCCTGCAGGAAGGGCTGATCCTGCTGTCCTGCGGCAATCTCGGCAACGCCATCCGCATCCTGGTGCCGCTGACCGTGCCCGAGCCGGTGCTGCAGGAAGGCCTCGCGCTGCTGGAAAAGGCTCTGGCGGCATGAGTCCGCTGCTGGATCTGCGGCGCCCCGACCTGCTGCGCCAACAGGCCTATATCGACGGTGCCTGGGTAGCGGCTTCCGACACGATCGCCGTCATCAACCCGGCGACCGGCACGGTGCTGGGCCGCGTGCCCGCGCTCGGCGAAGCCGAAACCGAGCAGGCCGTCGCCGCCGCCACGCGCGCCCTGCCGGAGTGGCGCCGCCGCACCGCCCGCGAGCGCGCCACCATCCTGCGCCGCTGGTTCGAGCTGATGCACGCGCACGGCGCCGACCTCGCCCGGCTGCTGACCGCCGAGCAGGGCAAGCCGCTCGCCGAGGCGGCCGGCGAGATCACCTATGCCGCCTCCTTTCTGGAATGGTTCGCCGAGGAAGCCCGGCGTACCTACGGCGAAACCATCCCCGGCCATCGCGGCGACCTGCGCCTGCTGGTGCAGCCCCAGCCGGTCGGGGTGGTGGCGGCGATCACGCCCTGGAACTTCCCCGCGGCGATGATCACCCGCAAGGCCGGCGCCGCGCTAGCAGCCGGCTGCACCATGGTGCTGAAGCCTTCGGAACTGACGCCCTTCAGCGCCCTGGCCCTCGCCCTGCTGGCCGAAGAGGCCGGTGTGCCGGCCGGCGTGTTCAACGTGGTGACCGGCCTGCCCCAGGGGATCGGCGCGGTGCTGACCGGCGATCCGCGGGTGCGCAAGCTGACCTTCACCGGCTCGACCGCCGTCGGCAAGATGCTGACCGCCGCCGTCGCCGGCACGCTCAAGCGCGTCTCCATGGAACTGGGCGGCAACGCGCCCTTCATCGTGTTCGACGATGCCGACCTCGACGCCGCGGTGGAAGGCGCGGTGGTTTCCAAGTTCCGCAACACCGGCCAGACCTGCGTCTGCGCCAACCGCATCCTGGTGCAGCAGGGCGTCTACGATGCGTTTGCCGAAAAGCTGGCCGCGCACGTCGCCGCCTTCCGGGTGGGCGATGGGCTGGCCGGGCCGACCGACCAGGGGCCGCTGATCGACGCGCGCGCCCTGGCCAAGGTGGAACGCCACGTGGCCGACGCGCTGGCGCATGGCGCGAAACTGCTCACCGGCGGGCGGCGCCTGCCGGGGGATGGGCATTTCTACGCCCCGACCGTGCTGACCGAGGCCACGTCCGCCATGGCTCTTGCCCATGAAGAAACCTTCGGACCGGTCGCGCCGCTGTTCCGTTTCGGGACCGAGGATGAGGCGGTGCAACTTGCCAACGATACCCGCTCCGGCCTGGCTGCCTACGCCTATACGCGCGACCTGGCCCGGTTCTGGCGTGTATCCGAAGCCCTTGAGTACGGGATGGTCGGCATCAATACCGGCCTGATCTCGACCGAGGTGGCGCCCTTTGGCGGCATCAAGGAATCGGGGCTTGGGCGTGAGGGAGCGCGCCAGGGCATCGCGGAATACCTGGATATGAAATACATCTGTGTGGGAGAGGTGCGGTAAAGGTCGGGGAAGGCGCGTTGCCTTACCTGAAATACTCCCATGCTTTGACTTCTTGTCTTATGTGATCTGCTTCCCTTCCACTGGCATTCAGGGAAGGCAACAGTGAAACGCGGTCGGGACGCCCCTTGCGGGGCGCTCCCTGCGCGGAACCGTGCAAGCAGCATTCCCACAGGGTCAGGTCGCGGGGCTGGCGGATGTGGGGCTCATGTCTGCAACCGACGACGGCATCATCGGCGCAGCGCACGATGATCATGCCCCCGCTGGCTTTTCGTTGCTGCCAGCGATGGCACAGGCCGCATGGCCCACTTTCTCCAAATCCACCATCCCGGTCTCGATAAGGGCAGAGTTGAGATACGGGGTAAGGAGAGTTGATCTCCTTTGGTGATTATACGCCCAAAGATATTCAACTTTTTGTATTGTGTATCTTGGTGTGCTCCGGTCTTCTGATGTGCCGCCGCAGATACAATTTGAAATGTTACCTAACAGACTGTTGACGAAACGGCTCCAGGCTGATTCGTTCCCGGTCCGAGCAAATGGGCGGTGGTGGATGTCACTGGGACGGCAGCAGGAGCGGCAGGTACCGTTAAGGACGACTTGGGTGGGGGATGCTTCCACCGGGTCGCGCCGTTCGCGGCCGGCCTCCGGCTGGGTCGATCAGTGCCGGGTTTGATGCTTTCGCCCAAGGCGTGTGCGCTCTTCGCGACTCTCCCTGGGACAGCCATCTTTAATGGACAGATAATTGTCTATTCAAAAATACAAATCGGTGGGCCCTGTGGTGGCAGATAGCTTTCTTGATGCGGATGAGGTGATGTGTCTCAGGAATGAAATAAGGAGATTTGAAGGCTCCGTTTCTTTTCAATCAATTCACAATATATGGAATGATATCGCTAGCAGCGTTGCTGATATTCCATTTTATTTGTCATATGATTATTCTAAGGTGGCTGCCGAGATTGCCTTCGCGCATGGCGCTGCGATCGAAATCATTATTGTCTATGATGTCTTTGGACCGGTTGCGATATGGCCATTTGCAATTTATGCAAAGGGACCATTCCTGGTTGGCAAATGTCTGACGTGTGGGAACGATGAGGAATATGGCAGGCCCCTGATCAGAAACGGGGCCCGTGAGGATGTTCTCGCCAGCGTCGTGGATGCGCTCAAGAAAATTCACGCTGACATCCTGCGAATTCCCTTTGTGGAAACCAATAGTTCATTGGATCGTGCCCTCGCCTTGGCTCCACGGGGATGGTTTTTACCATTGGTTACTCCGGAGCGAATCAATGGCTATTGGATTGATTATAGCAAATTTGCAACCTGGGACGAATTTTTAAAATCCATTTCTGCAAAATATTGGAAGAACCTGAGGCGCGGCAAGCGGCATTTGCAGGCGCAAGGAAAATTGGAGATCGGGTGGTGTCATGGCGCCTCTGATACCCTGGTCGCCTTGGAGTGGTTATTTGATTACAAGAAACGATGGGCGATAAACCAAAATTTAAATGTACAATGGTTGTGTGATGACACAGTAAAAGATTTTTTTATCAAGTTGGCGGGCAGGGTTGACCTTTCCCGATCGCCATTTGTGGCTGCGATGCGGATGGACGGTTGCTTCGTTGCCGCGGGAATAGCTATGATTGGCTCCAAATCCGTTGAGCTATATATCATCACTTACGACACAGAATTTAAGAAATACTCTCCAGGAATTTTATTAATTGATTATTTGGCCTGTTGGGCTTATAATAACAAACTAAATTTTGATTTTCGCATATTAGAGTATGATTATAAATCAAGATGGTCAAATGCTCAGACTGAATACTGTAAATCATTTGTCTTTCTGTCTAAATTTGGCCACGCATTAGAAATACCTCTGTTTATTTCGAGAATCAAATATCATGCAAAGAAGTTTTATCAGTTAGTTTACAATGATTTAAAATCAGCCAGAATTGCTTATTTGCAAAAATTTGACAGCCAAAAACAGCTAACTGACGGCATGACCCATATGTTGCAACAAAATCAGTAGCTGTACTGTCAAATTTTTACAAAAAACGACTTCACTTACTTTGTTGTGAATAAACTGACGCCAAAATATGTCGGATTATCATAACGAGATTACACCTGTGGTATGGCAGAACGTCTTTATGAGTTATGATACTTTGTCGCGGCTGGCCTGCGTCGAGCAGGGTGGAGAGGCCGTGGCCTGCTCATCGCCAGCTTCGTTTACGACAGGTCTGACGATATTCCAGGAAAACTGGTGGCTCGATGCCGCAAGCGCCAGTACCTGGGAGGAGGTTGAACTCAAGTGGGACGGGTCGGTGGGGGGGCGACTCCCTTACTACAGGAGACGCCAACAGGGGGCTGTCTTCGTCATGATGCCGCCGTACACGAGGCTTCTTGGCCCCATGCTCACTCTGCCAGCGGGCAAGCCGGTGACCAGGGCCGCCCAACTGAAGCGGACTGTCGGTGCTCTCATCAGGCAGTTGCCGCGGTATGATTGCTTCGTTCAAACGCTTCCGCCGCACTCTGATGCCGACCTGGGTTTCGCACTGAACGGCATGGCGTCGGTTCGCCGCTTCACGTTCCAGATCGCGGCTGACGTCAGCAAGGAGGACGCGTGGAAGGGCATGGACCCGCGGATACGCAGCCGTGTGCGCGTCGCGGGGAACCGTTATGACGTTTCCATCCACTCGGACGCCGACCGCTTCATTTCGCTCCTCAGGTCCCAGTACGCAAAGCGGAAGGGACCAGACAAGAACGATTATGAGGCACTTGCAAGGATACTCGGCAGCGCACTGCCGCGGCAGCAGGCCGCAATCATCTCTGCAACGGGCGACGGCGGCAAGGACGCTGCGGCCGTCGCTGCAGTCTGGGATGACGCCGTGCTCTATCTCTGGGTGACGGCACGCGATCCTGACGTCTCGGATAGCAGTGCGCTCAGCAGCGTGATCTGGCGCGCTGTCGAACTGTCCCGGGATCGCAGGCTGAGCATGGATTTCGATGGGTTCCATGCCGCCGAAAACGGGGCGTTCCTGGCGAGATTCGGGGGTATGCCTGTCGTACGTCCCACAGTGATCAGCCGCAGCCTGCTCGGCTCCGCCTTATACCTTTGCCGCGACCTCGGCCGTGCCGCCTTCTTTCGCCAAGGCGGGCAGATTGGCGGCCGCGAGGAGATCGGGTGAACAGACCCGGCGTTCCGATCGGATCCACAGCGGAATTACCGGCACGGTCCGGCTGAAGTGTGATCACCAAGGCCGAAAGTGCCGAGTCCAGCAATATTCGTCCCTGGCCGCCGCCCCCGCATGGGATCTCCTGGCGGGAGGGCCGGGGACGAAGCCCCCACGGGTGGCGCCGGAACCCGAGTCGTGGCACCAACGCCCGATATGCCGGGTCGGTCATGCGCCAGGGCTCGGTGGCGATCCGGATGATTTCCGCCATTCTTGGGGCGGGCGGAGAAGCCCCGACTGCTTTCGCCTGAAATCCGTTTGACGCGGCGCCGGAAGTGGGTCTAGCCATATGTGGTGCCTGCGGGACTGATGTTCCCCAACATCTTGTGACCACGCGATCGACCTCGATCGCGTGGGGTGCAGTGTCGCCGGTGCGGAACAGTCCGGCGGCGACGCCGCCCAACATCGAGCGTGACCAATGCCAACGAGCCCCTCCGAGACCGCCGCCAGCCTGCCTGCCGCCTTGCGCCCCGCGCCGCAGGCCGCCGTCGGTCCCAATGGCGTGGTCACCCGCGACGGGCAGACCGTGTCCTTCGACCGCGCCCGCATCCGCTCGGCGATCGAGCGGGCCGGCCAGGCCAGCGGCGAGTTCGGCGCCGACGAGGCCGAACTGCTCGCCATCCAGGCGGTCAAGGTGCTGCGCTTCCGCTTCCCCGACCAGATCCCGCATATCGAGCAGATCCAGGACGTGGTCGAGCAGGTGCTGATCAGCGCCAACTACGTTGTCACCGCCCGTGCCTACATCGTCTATCGCGAGCAGCATGCCCGGCTGCGCCGCTCGCAGCAGACCGTCGTCGACGTGGTGTCCTCGATCGAGGACTATCTCGGCCGCACCGACTGGCGGGTCAGCGCCAATGCCAACCAGGGCTATTCCCTGGGCGGGCTGATCCTGAACGCCTCCGGCAAGCTGATCGCCAATTACTGGCTCTCCCACGTCTATCCGCCCGAGATCGACCGCGCCCATCGCGAGGGCGACCTGCACATCCACGACCTGGACATGCTGGCCGGCTACTGTGCCGGCTGGTCGCTGCGCACGCTGCTGCAGGAAGGGCTGAACGGTGTGCCGGGCAAAATCGATTGCGGCCCGCCGCGGCACCTGACCAGCGCGGTCAGCCAGATCGTGAACTTCCTCGGCACGCTGCAGAACGAATGGGCCGGGGCGCAGGCCTTCAGCTCCTTCGACACCTACCTCGCCCCCTATGTTCGGGTGGACCGGCTCAGCTACGAGGAAGTGCGCCAGGCAATGCAGGAGCTGGTGCACAACCTGAACGTGCCCTCGCGCTGGGGCACCCAGACCCCGTTCACCAACCTGACCTTCGACTGGACCTGCCCGGAGGACCTGCGCGAGCAGGTGCCGGTCATCGCCGGCGAGGAGATGCCCTTCACCTACGCCGAGCTGCAGCCCGAGATGGACATGATCAACCGGGCCTATCTCGAGGTGGTCATGGCGGGCGACGCGCGCGGGCGGGTGTTCACCTTCCCCATCCCCACCTACAACATCACGCCCGACTTCCCGTGGTACAGCGAAAACGCCGAGCTGCTCTTTGCGCTGACCGCCAAGTACGGCCTGCCGTATTTCCAGAACTTCCTCAATTCCGAGCTCAAGCCGAACATGATCCGGTCGATGTGCTGCCGCCTGCAGCTCGACCTGACCGAGCTGCTCAAGCGCGGCAACGGGTTGTTCGGCAGCGCCGAGCAGACCGGTTCGCTCGGCGTGGTGACGCTCAACTGCGCCCGGCTTGGCTACCTGTTCAAGGGCGACGAGGCCGGGCTGCTCGGGCGGCTCGACGAGTTGCTGGAACTCGCGCGCACCAGCCTGGAAATCAAGCGCAAGGTCATCCAGCGCCACATGGACGACGGCCTGTTCCCCTATACCAAGCGCTACCTGGGCACGCTGCGGAACCATTTCTCCACGCTCGGCGTGAACGGCGTGAACGAGATGATCCGCAACTTCACCGGCGATGCCGAGGACATCACCACCGCATGGGGCCATGCCTTCGCGCTGCGCTTCCTCGATCATATCCGCGAGCGTATCGGCGCCTTCCAGACCGAGACCGGGCATATGTATAATCTGGAAGCGACCCCGGCCGAGGGCGCCACTCACCGCTTCGCCCGCGAGGACCGCAAGCGTTTCCCCGACATCCTGCAGGCGGGAACTGCGGAGATGTGCTACTATACCAATTCCACGCAGCTACCGGTCGGCTTCACCGACGATCCCTTCGAGGCGCTGGCGCGGCAGGAGAAGCTGCAACAGAAATACACCGGCGGCACCGTGCTGCACCTCTATCTCGGCGAGCAGCTTGCCTCCGCGGATGCCTGCCGCCGCCTGGTGCGACGGGCGCTGGAGAATTTCCGCATCCCCTACATCACGGTCACGCCGACCTTCTCGGTGTGTCCGCGCCACGGCTACCTTTCGGGCACGCACGAGTTCTGCCCGATCTGCGACCAGGAAATCCTTGCCCGCAAGCAGCGTAAGACGCTGCGGGCCGACACCGGAGCGACCGCATGAGCGCCACCATCACCGAGATTCCCGAAACCGTCGCGCTGCGCGACGAGGAACGGCAGCCCTGCGAGGTCTGGACCCGCGTCATGGGCTATCACCGTCCGGTCAGCTCCTTCAATCGCGGCAAGCAGGGCGAATTCCGTGAGCGCGTCTATTTCGACCTCGAACGCTGCCAGGTTGCCGGCCACGCCGACTGACCACGCTACCGCCGCCGACGGGCTTGCCGTCGGCGGCGTCACCGGCTTTTCCACCTGCGACTGGCCCGGCGAGCTGGTTGCCACCGTGTTCTGCCAGGGCTGCCCCTGGGATTGCGGCTACTGCCACAACCCGCATCTGCGGGCCGCCGGTCCTGGTCCCGTTGCCTGGACCGAGGTGCTGGCACGACTGCGCACGCGCATCGGCCTGCTCGATGGCGTGGTGTTCTCGGGTGGCGAGCCGACCTTGCAGGCGAAATTGCCTGCTGCGATCAGGGCAGTGCGTGATCTTGGCTTTCGTGTCGGCCTGCACACTGCCGGTCCTTATCCCGACCGTCTGGCCGCGGTGCTGGATCTGGTCGATTGGGTCGGTTTCGATGCCAAGGCCCCGTTCGACCGCTACCCCGAGATAACCGGTGTCCCCGACAGTGGCCTGCGGGCGCGCGAGAGCCTGCGCCGCGTGCTGGCTGCGGGCATTGCCTGCGAGGTGCGCACGACGGTTCACCCGGCCTTGCTGGATGCCGGGGCGCTCACGCAACTCGCCGATGAACTGGTGGCCCTGGGGGTGCGCGACTATGCGGCGCAGGCTTTTCGCCCGACCGGTTGCCGCCCCGATTTCGTGCAGGCGCACGCCCCGCTGCCCTTGCGGCTGCCGTCCGGCCTGGAGGGGCGCTTCGCTCGTTTTACTGTCCGTGGCTGAACCCGCGAGCCGGCTGGGCATCCTTGCGCAATGCGGCTAGCCTGCGCCTGCACCAGTCCGGAGGCCGAAGCTTGCGGTTTTCCGTTCGCCACGAGACGCTCTACCAGTACAGCGCGCCGGTCCGGTTCACACCGCACCTGTTGCGGCTGACGCCGCGGGTCGATCCCACCTGCATCCTGGCCCGGAGCATCGTCGTGACCCCCGAACCGGTCATGCGCCACGAGGCCACGGACCGCTTCGGCAACCCGATCACCCATGTCCACTTCGAGGGAGTCTCCGACATCCTGCGGGTCGAGAGCAGCTTCGCGGTCGATACCTTTGCTGCACCGGCCTTGCGTGATCCCGGACTGCCACTCCTGCCCTGGCCCACTACCCTGGACGATCCGCTGGCCGGGTACCGTCTTCAGGGCGCACAGGATGACGCCGTGAGCGCCTTCGCGACGGCGCTGGCCGCGGAAAGCGGGTGGGCGGTGTTGCCGTTCCTTGATCATTTGACCCGATGGTTGTTCACGCATCTGGAACGCCGCATCCGCGCCGGCGGCGCCGCACAGGCGCCGGCCCGGACGCTGGCCCTCGGTTCCGGTGCCTGCCGCGATCTCGCGGTGCTGTTCATGGCGGCCTGCCGCAGCCTTGGTCTCGCCGCCCGCTTCGTCAGCGGTTATCAGGCCCGGGCCGACACGCGCGATGGACGACGCCATCTGCATGCCTGGCCCGAGGTGTTTCTGCCGGGTCTCGGATGGCGTGGTTTCGATCCCACCCATGGCGTCGCGGTGGACGATGGCCACGTCGCCCTGTGCGCGGCCCCGGACCAGGCCGCGACTATGCCGGTCGAAGGCGCTTTCTACGGCAGCGACGTGACATCCACGATTGCCTATCACGTGGAGATCGTGGTCGGCTGAAGCCGCATTGGCGGGGTTTCACCCCGCACCCGACCAGGGCGCTGCCCTGGACCTGCCAAGGGCTTCGCCCTTGGAACCCATTCTTTGCCGCGCAGCGCACCCGGGGTGCAGGAGCCTTGTGGCCCCTGCTGGGTCCAGGGCAAAGCCCTGGCCTTATCCGACCACTTCCAGCACCATCCAGGCAACATGCGGGCGTCCGTACTCGTCGGTCGCCCGCACGGTGATGCGGTGGGTCCCCGCCGGCAGGTCGGTCGGCAGCCGTGCCTGCCACACATGCGTCGACTTCCCGGGTTCGACCCAGGATTTCTTCGTCGCCGCGTTGCGCGTATAGACATCGACGACGAAGGGATCGGTTCGCGGCACGCGGCGCATGGCGCCGAACTCCTGATCCCCCACCGCCATCTCCAGTTTCGAGCGTGGCCCACCGTCGAAGAAATTCACCAGCACCCGCGTGGACGCCACTGTCTCGCGGTCGATCGGTCCGCGCAGCAGCGTACCCTGGTGCGCATCGCGGATCGGACCGCGACGGCCGGCGTGCAACTGGTTGTCGAGCACGATGCGCATCTGGCCCCGGTTCGGGTCGTTCGCCGGCACCAGCCGCGTGGTGTAGCGCGTGCCGTCCACCGACAGCACGTGGAACCCGTTCGGGCTGCCGTCGCTTTCCAGCGCCACCGGAATTCCACGCTCGTCGAACGGCCCGCTCCACCAGCTACCGGAGACGGCGGCCAGCACGTGATGGTGGTGGGTGCCGCCCGAGAACCCGTCCTCTGCCCCCAGATACCAGTGCTCGTTGGTATGGGTGTGGCCGCTGAAGCTGACGCTGTTCGGGTGGGAGGAGATCGTCTCCAGGAAGGTGCGCGCGTCGGTTGCGATCAGTGAGGCGGCGTCGCCCTGCTGTGTCCGCAGCGGGATGTGGAAGGAGAACGCCACCAGGCTTTCGCGCGGCACATGGCCCAGCACGTTGCGGATGAAGGCAAGCTGGCGCTCGCCGAAGCGGCCACGGTATTTCCCCGCGCCGTCCTCGCCTTTCGGATCGGTGCCCAGGTAGTCCACGTCGTCGAGGATGAAGAAGGTTGCCCCGCCGTGCTGGAAGGCGTGCCAGCGGACACCGTAGACGCGCTTGAAGGTTTCTCGCGACAGCGTGTTGTCGGCCGCCTCGTAGTTCATGTCGTGGTTGCCGCAGCAATTGTACCAGGGCACGCCGATGCTGCCGACGATCCGGTTGTAGCGGTCGTAGTAGGAAAGGTCGTCGAACATCACGTCGCCATGGGTGATGCCGAACGCGGCGTCGATGCCGGAGGCCTGCGCCACCACGGCATCGCGGATGAAGCCGACCTCGGCGAGGCTTTCCGGCTGCGGATCGGTGAAGAGCAGGGCGTCGAAGCGGCCGGGTTCCTCCTGCCGGGTCAGCACGAAGTCGATGCTTTCCGGCAGCCGGCCGGTCGGCGCGAGCCCGGCGAAGCGGAATGCCTCGCCGCCGGGCGTGCCGGTGGGGGCGTACGCATAGGCGAAGGCCGGCAGATGCGTCGCCGGGTCGACCGGCAGCTTCCAGCCCGTGGGCTTGATCACGAACACCGACTCGCCAGGCGTGATCGGCAGGCTCCAGCGTCCGGCCGCATCGGTCAGCACGACATCCTGCCCGTTCGAGACCATCACCCCGGCCAGTGGCTGGCGTGTGCCGCCGCTTTCTCCCAGTACCGTTCCGCGCGCCGTCTCCGTCCCGCTGGGGGCCTGCGCCCGTGCGGAGCCGGTGGCGAGAGCGAGGCCGGTGGCGGCCGCGGCAGCCATGGCATGCCGGCGGGTCATCTGCAGCGTATCAAGGGTCATTGCTTTCTCCACGCCTGTCCGGTCGCGCTTAACGCGGTGTGGTTGCGTCCTGATGACAATAGCATTGCAGTTCCTTCACAGGCATCGCCGGAGAAGCCGTTGCGCCACAAGGGTGTGCGGTGGCCCCGCCGGCCCGATGCCGATGGCTGCCGGACCGCAGAGGAAACGGAGCTGCCAACGTCTGGGCGTGTTACCCTCTCGCCCTGTCCCGGTGGGTCATGGGCCGGATCTTGGGCCGAGTGGACCTGGACGGGAGCACAGAGGGAGGCGGACGATGCGCGCAGCCTGGTACGAGCGGACAGGGGCGGCCCGTGAGGTGCTCATCCTGGGCGAGCTGCCGACACCCTCGCCGGGGCCGGGCGAGGTGCTGGTCCGGCTCGTCACGTCGGGCGTGAATCCCTCTGATTGGAAGACGCGTGGCGGCAGCCGGCCCATGGTCGGGCCTCGCGTCATTCCGCACAGCGACGGGGCCGGCACGGTGGAGGCCGTGGGTGAGGGCGTGGACGCGGGCCGCATCGGCGAACGCGTCTGGATCTGGAACGGGCAATGGAAGCGTCCCTTCGGCACGGCCGCCGAGTTCATCGCGCTGCCTGCTGCCCAGGCGGTGCGTCTACCTGAGGCGACCGATTTCGAGGCCGGTGCCTGCCTCGGCATTCCGGCCCTGACCGCCTGGCGCGCGGTGCAGATCGATGGCGGCGTCGCCGGACAATCGGTGCTGGTCGCGGGCGGCGCCGGCGCGGTGGGGCACTACGCCATCCAGATGGCGAAGCTGCTGGGCGCGCGGCAGGTGCTCGCGACGGTGAGTTCGGCCGCGAAGGCGGCGCATGCGCGGGTGGCGGGCGCGGATGAAGTGATCGATTACCGGACGGAAGACGTGGCCTCCCGCGTGGCCATGCTGACAGGCGGCCGCGGCGTCGATCGTGTGGTGGAAGTGGACCTGGCCGCCAACGCGGCGCTGCTGCCGCAGGTGGTGGCGCGGGACGGGTGCTGCGTCTGCTACGGATCCGGCCGACCGGAGGTGGCGCTGCCTTTCGGCCCGATGATCCTGTCCGGCGCGGCGGTGCGCTTTTTCATTGTCTACGAATTGTCGCCGGCCGCGCGCGCCGAGGGGCTCGCCCGGCTCACGCACTGGCTGGAGGAGGGGCGGCTGCAGCACGCGATCGGTCGCGTCCTGCCGCTCTCCGAGATCGTCACGGCGCATGAACTCGTCGAGCGCGGGGAGGTGAGCGGGAACGTGGTGCTGCGTCCGTGACCCCGTGTGGTGGGAAGGGGCAGGGGGATTGGTCGAGAGGGAGGCGGGCGTGATGCGGCTGCTTCTGTCGTTCGCCTGGATTGGAAAGAACCCGCGCTTTCAGGCTATAGCCGGCGAATGACAGAGCCAGAAAACCCGATGGCCAATGCCATCGCCGCCGCAAAAGCGGCCTTCGAGGCCGACGCCGCCGTGCAGGGACTTCCCCCCGGCACGCCCGCGCGCCGCGAACGCATGCGCGAGATCATCCATGCCATTGCAGCGACCTGGGGGGTGGAGCGGGCGGATCTCACGATCGCGCTCACCTACGCCTCGGTTCGCCGCGGCTGAAACGCGGCATTGCTGCCGTCCCGGCGCACCGCGCGCCGCGATCGTAGAGGCGTGATTTTATCACGGAGCGGATTGCCCACCTGTCGGCGCGCTCTCATGCTGTCGGCATGTTCATGGTCTCTGCAGAAGATGCCGCCGCCATCCGGGAAGCCTATGAGAGGTCCGGCGAACTGGCGGCCGCCGCGGAACTGCGTCGCCGGTTCCGCGGGATCACCGATAACGGGAAGGCACGGGACTGCGTGCGGATCATCCTGGGATGGCGGCGCCCGGCCGATGACGGGCGCGAGGACGGGCCGCCGCAATAGCTGCCGGCGCTCACCATCCCGGCCACGGCTTGCGTCCGTTCGCTGCTCCGGAAATTTCCCTTTGTTCCCAAATTGGGAACGGGCTATGTTTTCGTATGCAGGTCATCGCCAGGCGCTTACTGACGCAGTTCTGGGGGCGTCATCGGCAGGCCACCGGGCCGCTCCGGGCCTGGTATGCCATGGTCAGCAAGGCAAGCTGGCAGGGGCCCGCGGATGTGAAGGTGCTGTTTCGCTTCGCCGACTTCGCCCCCGCTGACCGCATCATCTTCGCGATCGACGGCAACAGGTATCGGGTGGTGGCGCGGGTTTCCTATCGCCTGGGGAGCGTGTTCGTCATCTTCGTCGGCACCCGTGCCGAATACGATGCCCTTGATCCAGGAACGGTGTGATGGATATCCGGCCGCTCAAGACGGAAGCCGATTACGACTGGGCCTTGCAGGAGATCGAACGTTGCTTCGCGCATGCGCCCGACCCGGGCACGCCCGAGGCGGCGCGCTGCGAGGTGCTTACCGCGTTGATCGAACACTACGAGGCGCATCGCTGGCCCATCGAGGCGCCCGATCCGGTTGATGCCATCCGCTTCCGCATGGAGCAGGCCGGCTACACCCAGGCCGACCTGGCGGGGGTGCTGGGGTCACGCTCGCGCGCATCGGAGATCCTCTCGCGCAAGCGCGGCCTGACGATGGAGCAGGCCTTCCGGCTCCATCGCGAATGGCACATTCCGGCCGAGGCATTGATCCAGCCTTCCCGGCCTGAATTCTGGCCGCGCTTCCGGGTCTGACCTGCAGGCTGCCAGGAGGGGGCGACGCATATCCGCATCGGCGTCTGCCGTGTTCGTCAGGCGGCTTGCCGGTTCTCCCGGATGTGGCCATGGCCATGCTGCCACGCATGATCATGGGGCCGTTGCAACCATCACTGCCGGAGCGTACGTCGGCGGGGACGCCCGGCAAGATGGGCATTGTGCGGCAGCTTCGGTTGCTGCTGCAACAGAGGGAGCGCCGATCCGGCGCCTGACATCGAAAAGCCATGCAAATGCCGTGGAACCTGGCAGGACAGTTCAGCTTCTCGCATGCTGGATTTTGCCCCGGATGCGAAAAGAACGCGGTGTTCACGGCGACGGATCCCTATTTTCGTGACTTCCTCAAATGCGACCAGTGCGGCTCGATCCCGCGCCACCGGGTGGTCATGCATGTCCTGAGCCAGTTCAGGCCTGACTGGAGAGAGCTTGCGATCCACGAAGGCTCGCCGGGCTGGGACATCGTCAGCCGACGGCTCGCCGGAGAGTGCGCCAGCTATACGGCATCGCAGTATGACGTTTCCGTCCCCCCCGGCACGGTCGTGGAGGTGCCCGGGATGCCCTGTCGGTCGTACCGTGCCGAAAACCTGGAAAGCCAGACCTTTCCTGACGAATCATTCGATGTCGTCATTACCCAGGATGTGTTCGAGCACGTGTTTCATCCGGACAAGGCCATCAGGGAAATCGCCAGGACCCTCAGGCCTGGTGGCATCACCGTGATGACGACTCCCATCATCCGCGGCATCGGCGAAACTTCAAGGCGCCGCGCTGAGATTGTCGATGGCAGGATTCATCATCTGCTGGCGCCGGAATATCATGACAGCCCGATTGGTGAGGGCGGTTCGCTCGTAACCGTGGAGTGGGGATACGATATCGTGTGTTTCCTGCAGCGCCACTCGGGACTGAATTTCATGCTGCTGAAGATCGACAATATCGATCTGGGGCTGAGGGCTGATTACAATGAAGTTCTGATCGGGGTGAAGTCCCCACCTCTGCGGCTTTGATCGTCTGGATCAAGCGGAAGCACCGCATTCCATGGAGGATAACCGGTGTTTTGGCGTTTCCAGGTCGTTGCGCGTGCCGATTTCGATGCGAAGCCCAGCAAGGCACGACGGAAGGCGCGACCGATGCGGCGGACCATGGTCCTGTCGCCGTGGCTGCCAGGGCAAATGCGGTGCTGACGCCCCGGGTAAAGGCATCCGAGGTGGAATTCCGTTCAGCCCCCGCCGCATGTGAGCTGCCAGGTGGTGCCGGTGAGCATGGCAGTCCGGACGATACCCGGGGGAAGCACAGGCCGAAGCCGGCGGAGCCGGTCACAGCCATTGCTTCCGCGGCTGCAGCGGATGGGCGTTCATCGTGAATTCCGGATGATCGGAAATCTTCCCTGGCTGATGGCATGGCCTGTCACAACGGGCGAAACCGCCGGCAGAGAGGGCGTGCTGTGATGACCATTTCCACGCGAAGCCCTTCCGGGCGGCGTCGCCCGTGACGATCGACAGTCACGCCAGGTCGAGCATGGCCTGGTCGCGAAATTCGTAAGGGAATCAATATTGGGGGGCTGGTTGTGACATCACTTTCCAAGGAATGGGATAAGCCTGATAGACTGTATTAACAAAATTGTGGTTTCGCAAAAGTTAGCCTTCGTTTTACAATTGCTACCAAGAGCCGGGGCGTGGTTTCAAAAAAATTGTTATTGGTGAGTGGAGAGAGTTCCACTTGCGCCGCCACGTTCGGCCGAGAGGAAACGCCCTTCCCCTGAAGGGCAGCAGCTACACTCAACTCCTCCATGCTGCATCTTCGTGTTTTGCTGGACAGAACGGAAAGAGCAACATGCCAGATTCTGTAACATCTTCCGGCCCGGCCGAGCCGAACAGCTCTGCGGCCAACTTTTTGGGTGCGCTTTTCAATTTCAGTGCCAATCCGGCCCTGAAAGGCCAGGCGAGCGCATTCCTCAGGACTCAGGCCGATGTGTTGGATACGATTGAGCCGGTCCTGCTCGACTGGTTCCGCCGCCGCCGTGAATCCATTGCGGAAGCCAATCGGTTCGTGGCGGCCTTCGAGCAGTCGGGTAATTCCCCGGACTTGTTCAAGGCACAGCAGGAATGGGCTGCCGGCATCTTCCAACGGCTCGCGGCCGATGTGGCTGCATATCAGTCGACGGTGACACGGCTGTTCGAATCCGCCCGTATCACCGAACCCGCCGCCTCGCAGCCTGCCGAGGCGTCGCGCGGGGCGATCAAGCCGCTGGCTGCCAAAGCCAGCTAAGTAAAATTCTTGATGTTTGCGCGAGCTTCTTCCTCGTTTTTGTAACCGAACGCGCAAACCTGACTTGGGGCATCCTCCGACCGCAATGGGTGCGCGTGTCGGTGCGGGATGCTCGCCGGACTCAGGCCGGAGCATTCTTCGTCCCCGGTGCGGACGGGAAATGCTCCGGTATCCTGGTGTCGCGCTGTGAACCAGATGCAGCGACGGTATGCCTCCAGGTGCATGGGCGTGGCCGGTAAGCTGGGCCTGGTGAAGGCGGTCATGCCAAGGTGATATCGACGATGTTTTCCTCCGTCCGCCGTATCTCGCCCGAGGCGCACTATCGGTTTGTTCCTGTCTTGAGCATGATGGATCTGTGCCCGGTGCGGCTTCCAACACGGCGCAAAATCCGCCGGAAGGGACAGCCGGATCCCCGAACTGTGGTTTTGGGCGGGATAACCGCGGCCGATCGTGACTTTTGCTGATGGCGGCATGAATTCATTTCCGCCCCGATTGCCTGGAGGTTCACGACGCATGCCGGCGTCGATGGTCGCCATCTTCCATCAGCACCAGTGAATTGCCGTCAGGACGAAATGGAGTCAGGCTTTGTCGCCCCGCAGGGAGGCGCAGATGTACTCGACGCTGGTGGTCGTGGTTGCTCTGATGGTGACGGGCGGCTTGGTTGCATGGCTCTTCGATCGCGGTATTCGTGGATTATTCGCAAGACGGCGAGCGGCAGGCCCGGGGCAGAAGGCGCGCCGGGAACCGGTGGTTCCGATCCGGCCGCACTGATGTGATGTCCTGGCAGGGACGGTGCCTTCGCCGCCGAAGAGCCGTGCTACGAAGGAGGCTCCCGACATTGGGGGCATCTCATCCTTGTGGCGGCGCCGGCGCCGTTCCCGATAATCCATTCGATTATCAGGAAAGAAGCCGGGTTCTCTCGGCCTATGGAGCGTGGCAGAAGGGGCGTGCGTCGGATTGGCACAGCGGTCGTGCAGGATCGTGGCCCGGTGGGTGGGGTGAACCTGCCGACGCTGCAAGTCATCCTCGACCACAAGACCATCGCGATGACGATGCGCTCCTCCCGCCTGGCGACCGAGCATCTGCACCGCGCCATGAACAAATACGGGACAATGGCCGGCGGAAATCCCGGTACAGCCGAAGCGGCCAGTGACCGGTGACGCATCGGGAAAGGGGATAATCCTTGTGCGGCGCACGACGCCTTCTCTGATAACTCATTGAATTATCAAAAAAGAAGCCGGGTTCTCTCAGCCTGCAGGGCGTGGTAGAAGGGGTGTGCGCCGGGTTAGCACAGCGGTAGTGCAGCGGTTTTGTAAACCGAAGGTCGGGGGTTCAAATCCCTCACCCGGCATATGCCTGCCCACAGGCATTGGTCCGTCAGGGACTTAAGGATTTCCAAGATCTGGCAAGCAGCCCGGTGCTACACCGGGGCGCCACACTGCCGATGTCCGCTTTCGTAATCTTGTGGTCTGACTGGCATGCAAGAACCACCGCGTGCCGACAGTTGCGGCGATATCGGTTTGACTCTCGCGAGATGGCAGTCGATTGCCGAAACCGGCATGGGGCGGCAGTGGGCACAGCAAGGGGAAATGCCGGTGACATGGGCAGAGTTGGCGCGGTCTCCTGGCGACATCGTCTGAAATCCGCTGCAGGCAGACTTCATTGCCGCCAACCAGGACAACGCGACGGCAATGACCGCCCTCCTGGCAACTGCGGCGATGCGGTGGGCCGGAATGGCGGGGGCAACGAAAGCACGAGGATCCAGCCGAATTGGTCGCCGGCAAAGGGTGTCATGCGTTGAGCGCACTGACGGCGCAGGGCGACGGGCCAAACAGGCCCCGGCACCAGGCAGGGCGCCAAAAAAGCCAGCATATCCGACGCGGAGCCGGACGGCACGCCGACCGCAGGGACCGCAACAAATTTTTGAAAAGGCGGATGGTGGAGGGGGTTGGATTCGAACCAACGTAGGCGTGCGCCAACGGATTTACAGTCCGTCCCCTTTAGCCACTCGGGCACCCCTCCGGTGGAGGCGGGGACTAACCCCTTCCTGGCACTGTTGTCAACGCGGCATCCGCGCGGGCCGCCCCTGCTGTCGCCGGCGGCGCGGAAAGGCTATACCGGTCTGGCATGAAACCTCCCTTTTCCTCCCGCTCGGGATCCCGCGGTGCTGGTGGCGGTCCACGCCGCCCCGGCGGTCCAGGTCGCGGCCCAGGTGCGATCCGCCGGGGCGATTCGCATCCACAAGGCGGCTCCGCCGAGACTCCGCGCCACACCGGCCCGCGCGGCCGCGATGACCGGCCCGGTTCTCAGGAGCGCTCGCAGCGCAATCCTGGCAAACCGCAGCCGCGGCAGGATGTTTCGTTACAAAATCGGGAGGATCGGCGCGCGGGTGGGCAGGAACGCACCGCACGCAATCACGCCGAGGCAGGGCCTCGCCGGTTCGTCGACCGCCCGCTGCGCCCCGAGGAGACGCCGGCACAGGACAGGCCACGCCCCCGGCGTGATTCCCCCCAGGAGCGCACCAACCAGGACCGCGCCAACCAGGAGCGCGCCAATTTCAGGCCTCGTCCCGAAGGCCGTGCCGTCCGGACGCACGCGGACGACCAGGACGATGCGCCGCGGAGCGGGCATCGCGGCCAGGAGCATCGGCCATCCCTGCCGGAAGCGCCACGCGGTGCCGTCTGGCTGTATGGGCTGCATGCCGTTGCGGCGGCGCTTGCCAATCCGGCTCGCAGGATGCGCCGCCTGCTGGTGACCGATGAGGCCGAGGCTGCCTTGGCGGCGCGTCAGCAACAGCCCTGGCCGGTGTCGCCCGAACGGGTGGAGCGCAGCCGCCTTGAACATCTGCTCGGGCGCGATGTGGTGCACCAGGGGGTGGCGCTGCTCAGCGACGCGCTGACACCGCCGACGCTCGCGCAGGCACTCGAACACCCCGGTCCGGTGATCGTGCTCGACCAGGTGGCCGACCCGCGCAATGTCGGTGCGATTCTGCGCAGCGCGGCGGCATTCGGGGCGGCCGCGGTGGTGGTGCAGGAACGCAACGCGCCGGAGGAAACCGGCGCCCTGGCCAAGGCCGCTTCAGGGGCGCTGGAGACCGTGCCATTGCTGCGCGCCGTCAATATCGCGCGCACGCTGGTGGCGCTGAAGGCGGCGGGATGCTGGGTGATCGGGCTTGATGCCGGTGGCCTCCCGTTGTCGGGACCTGCGCTCGCGCAACGCCGCGTGGCCCTGGTGCTGGGCAGCGAAGGCGAGGGGCTGCGGCGGCTGACACGCGACACCTGTGACGAGGTGGTCGGCATTGCCATGCCGGGGGCAACCGGGCGGCTCGACAGCCTGAACGTTTCCGTGGCGGCGGCAGTGGCGCTCTACGAGCTGGCACGGCGCGAATGACCGGTACTCCCGTCCGGGGCGTTGCGGCGATGCCTCGGATGGGACGGCCCTCGTCACGCCCGGCCGATCATAAGCCCGGCCGGGCTTCAACCGCGAATTAACGGATCGCCGGCACAGTCAGCGTGGGACCGCGCGGATGATCCGCGGCGTCAATCGCCAGAATGGCGCTGAGGGTAGCTCCGATGTTTGCCAGCTGGGACCTGCTTTCGGACGATCTCCAGATCGCCCTGTCGCAGGAGGCTTTATGTCGTGCTGTCGATACCGTCGCCGGTCAGGCCGAAGTGCTGGCCCGGGAAATGGAGGCGGGCACGCTCGCTGACCGGGGGGGACCGGATGCACTGCGTCTGCTTGCCGCAATCCTGCGCATCGGCGGCTGTGATGGCCTGGCCGTCAGCGGAACCGCATGAATCCGACGCCCGGCATCGGTCCTGTGCTGCTGCCGCCGCTTTGCCGTGGATGATGCGTGCGATGCCTGCCGCTCCACATGATCCGGCAGCCGCTGGGGGGCAGGGGCGCTGGCTGAGGCAGCAGGACACGATGGGCCGCCCGATGCGCCAGCAAATCGGGCGGCGTGCCCGCCATGGCGATGGCAGGGCGGGCAAAACGCCGGCCCGCGGCGGGAAGGGCGGGATCCGTCCGGCCAGTTGAAATGACCATGCCCTTCCGTGGTGTCCTGGCGCCGTGGCCGGCGTGGGCCACCCGGTGGGGCTACGGAGTCTCGACCAGGCTTGAGTGAACCCAGCCCTCCGCCTCGGTCTCGCCGACCTGAAGCCAGCCGCCGGGGGCTTGCGCGAAGACTTTCAGCACGGCCCCTTTCGGCGCGACACGCACAAGCGGGCTGCCGCCCACCGGGGCGGTGCGGATGTTGCCGGCCTGCCGCATGGTCACATTCGGGCCCGATGCCGCTGTCGAGACCGGTGCTGCTTCCATCGGCCGGCCAGGGCCAGGCACCGGGACGGGCACTGGCACCGGTACCGGCGTCAGGCCGACCGGCCCGGCCACACCGGAACCGGTTCTTGAAGGCTGCGATGGCTGGATCTGATCAGGCAGGTCGCTCGGCAGGGGGGGCAGTGGCGGGATCACCTGGCGGGCTCCGATCTGCCAGGGGCCACCATTTTCACCGCAGCGCGATGTCATTTCGATATAGACACGGGTCGCTTCGGAATTTGATGTGCCGATATACTGCTCGATGTCGAAAGCGGGGGTGCCGGAGTCCGGGCGTCGTGTGTAGGTCACGACCGAAACGAACGGAATGAACGCCTGATCCTGCCGGCCCGATGGGTTGACCTGGCCACATACCGCGACGACCCGGTTGTCCGCCTGCTGATATATCTGCACGCCCCGGAACCGCGCTGTCTCCGGGGTGCGCAGGTTGGAGCGGATTTTCTCCTCCGCCACCCGGCGCGCATGCGCGACCGTGTCCGATGATGGCCCCTGCGCATTGGCCGGCGGACGCGGCTTTTCGTCACACCCACTCAGGAGACCCGCCGTGAGCAGGGCCACTCCCGAGAGAAATGCCGACTTACCGAAATGGCCCATCCGCTCCAGGTCTCCGAACTGACTTCCAGCCGTTGGCTCTATACCCTTTTGGCACATGGAGGATAAATCACCCCATCGGGCGGGAGCCTTGTCGGAACGTGGGGATGTGCCGATTGCATGAAACTGCTCCGCTGCGCGCCGCAGGGGATGCTCCCGCTAGATGGGTATCGCGGGGAATCGGCGGGCGAAGAGTCAAGGAAGCCCATTTCACGGCGTCGAACCTGAATGGAAGATGGCGGAGGGGATGGGATTCGAACCCACGGTACACCTTGACGGTGTACAACGGTTTAGCAAACCGCCGCCTTCAGCCGCTCGGCCACCCCTCCGCCGGGAGCCGCACACCGGGACACAGCCCGACACGACGTTTGCCGCGCCTCTTCTAAGCCCAACCAACAGGCGCGTCAAACGCTCTGAGGGCGTCGGTGGCAGCCATGCGTCGTAAATCCGACCGCAGCCGTACCGGATGCCGCGGACGCGCCGGAAGCAGCAGCGCTGCAAGGAGAGGGCAGGACCTCAGGGGCCGCTTCCGCCGGCTATCGCCGAACCGTCCCGGTGAGTGAGGAAAAATCCCGAATAGGCCCGCACCGAGTGCTCCGGATAACCGGGAATGTCGAGAGAGAGCTCGGGAACCTGCCATCTGTCCACCATCTCGTAGCCAAGCCGCTTGAAATCGCGGATCAGAGTCTGGCGGTTGTAGAGCATGCAGGCCACGCGGAATGCGCCCGCCTCCTGCACGGCCGCAACCGGCGGGCCATCGGTCAGTGGGGTCCGGTTGATCAGGATATGCCTGGGGCGAACCGGCAGCTCGGCCACCATCTCGGGCAACGGATGTTCGAAATAATGCAGTGACCCCGAGGCCAGCAGCAGGTCAGCCCCGCTGGCGTCCATCCAGGTTTCGGAAAACCGAAGCCGGTGCGCGTGACATTCTTTCGCAAGCGCCGCGCCGCGCAGCAAATTCGACGGCAGGTCATGTACCTGCCACTCAAGTTCCTGCGGCAATTCCAGGTATTTCGAGTAGCAATAGAATAAATTGCCGACATTGCCGCCCAGGTCAAAAACCCGGTGGAGCGCCGGCAACAGGGCACGGAGATGAAACAGCGCCGGATAGTCACTTGGACGGGCGGTCTGGCTCAGGTTGAGATGAAGCTCCGCATTGGCGGGGTTGTGATGTCCCTGGTTCGCGTAGGGCGCAACGGCCGCACTTGCCTCATGTAACGAGGCAAAGACCTGATGGTGGCCGACGAGCGCCCGGTAGAGCGGGGCGGTCAGGCGGCGCTGGCGCAAGTGCCGGATCAGGGAAAGACCGCCCCGCGTGCGGCTGAGCCGTCTGACACAGGCGGCGCCAATCCTGAACCGAAGCAAGGTCCATGAGTGATTGGCGACTCTCGCAGCCATGGGGGAATGCACGGGAGCGACTTCGGAGATGCCTGGATTCACTGGCCATTATCCTGGACAAGGCAGCCATTCCCGCCCTGACGCAAGACGATGCCCGGGCTGCGGATCAGTTCGGGGGCGGGATCAGTGCGGGAGAAGAGGGGCACGAAGACCTGATGGCAAGCCGCGACGATCCGCAATGTCGCACGTTCATGGTGTCGCAACACCGAACAGCGGAGCAGCGGGCTTGCGGACGGCCAGTCACGCCGAAGCGCGCAGGGCCACGTGGCTGACCACCTCGGAGACGGGGGATACGAGACCGATATCGGGTGGGTTGAGCAAACGCTCCTGCGCGGCGATCGCCTTGGCGGCCGCATCGATGACCTGGCGGACACGGGCCGAGCTGCGGGTTTCGCGGTGCACGCCGAGCCAGAGCTCCACATGTGGAGCGGGGGTCGGCGGCGTGAGCCGCACCAAAGCGGGATAGATCGTGCTTTCGGCAACGAAGCGGGGCAGGGCGGCGATGCCATAGCCGCTGGCGACGGCGCCCAGCAGGGTCTCGAAGCTGGCCGCCTTCAGGGCGATCGTGGCGCGTCCGGTCATTGCCTGCAGCCAGGCGGCTTCGGTTGGGCCGGACATGGTGTCACCCACGATCAGGCGATGGCCTTCGCAGGCGTCGTCGAAATTGGGATGACCGTGCGCGGCGAGATAACCCGCGCTTGCATACAGGCGAAAGCTGAGACGACCGAGCAGGCGCACGACAAGATCGGGTTGCTCGAACCGGCCGGCGCGGATCGAAAGATCGCACTCCTTGGCTGAAAAGCCCTGCCAGGCGCCGCTTTGCAGCAGTTCGATCGAGATTTTTGGAAAGCGCAGATTGAGGGCGGAGAACGCCGGCACCAGCAGGCGGCTGGCCACGAAATCGGGCGCTGCCACCCGCACGTTTCCTTCAAGCCGGCTGTCGTAACCTTGTACTGCGCGGACAAGCGCCAGGGTCTCGGCTTCGACGCGCTCGACATGCGAGAGGATCGCCTCGCCTGCCTCGGTCGGAACGTAGCCCTCGGTGGTGCGGTGCAGCAGGCGGGCGCCCATGGCCGCTTCCAGAGAGGCAATGCGACGTCCAACCGTGGATTGTGTCACCCGTAGGCTGCGGGCGGCGACCGAGAAACTGCCTGATCGCGCGACGGCAAGAAAGAAGCGAAGGTCGTCCCAGTCGACAAGACTCACCATAAAACCCAACCTTCGGTTTTGTCCGGCGCTGTGATGCGCCTTATCAAACAAGCAAATAAGCCGCTACAGCAAGGGTACAAAGATCTGCTATTTCGATTGTGAGGCGTGGCAAGAACGAAATGAATTCTAGAATCATGAAATCAAAACTCTGTGAAGTTTCCGAATTTATAAGTTAATGTGTTAAAAATATCGCATAGATGGAACTATGTTACTATTCTAACAGTTTCTATAACAATGACATTTATGGAGTTTTGTTGCAAGCAATAAAAATATGCAAGTTATTTTGCTAATGCTTTTAGAAACAATAAACAACAATCTGCAACATTATGTATAAATTTCCATATTAATGACAAATTTATCTAGCATAACTTGAAACTATCATATGGCAGATTTGAACATAAAAGATGCTATTAAGACAATTGCCAGAACAGTAAGAATTATGTGTTCAGTTTAGTTTGAAATCTATCTTCATCTCTGGCGCGATTTTTGTTGATTTTGTTCATGTCCTGATGAGGTGGCCCCTCTCATCAGACCGAATTGCAGCGGCCATGCGTGGTACATCAATCAAGGACCTGTTCGAAGTGCTCCTTCCAACGTCGCGCATTCAACACGGGATGGTTCATACCTGTTGGGTGTCCGGGTAAAAGGCGACACCGCCAAATGTCACGGCGAGCAAAACGTGCCCGGCCTTGTCCGGATGCAGGGCGACGATCCGGTTGGCTCAGGCGCTCTCGGCCGGTGATGATTGCTTGGTGTTGGCGAGGGGATGGGTCTGGGAGTGACACGGATCAGGGGAACAGTGTGGCCGCTGCCGGCCCCGGTCGGCATGGCCGCTTTCATGTGGCGGCATATGCCGATGTGATCTGCATATGCCGCATGCGCCTTCCTCCCGTTCCATCGGATGGCGCGGCGACCGATGGCTCGACCCCCGCGGTCGGCAGGGCTAGCTTGTCTTCTCCTTGCCGGTTCCTGTCCTGCCGCCGTGGCCGGGAGTTCCGGTGGCCAGGTATCCAGTCCCCCCGCATGCAATCACCCGACCTCACTGCCGACGAGAAAGCCAGGCTCGCGTGCCTGGAATCGCGGTTGGGCCGCGTGTACATCCGCCAGCGCCTCGGGCTGGAGCATGATTTCGAGACGCAGGTGTTCCGGCGAGGGACGCATTTCTTCCATCTGGAAAACTGGTATTCCATTCACGGCCTGATCCGGGGGACGTTGCGTCTGCTCGGGTTGCATGACCGCGGCCGGCGCAATGCGCAGCGGATCACGGTGCGTCGGCACGAGATCGCGTTGCCGAACCTGCCGCAGGCATTCGACGGTTGCACGCTGCTGCACCTGTCCGACCTGCATCTGGACATCAACGACACCTTCGTCGACACGTTGCTGGAGGCCATCGCACCGCTGCGATACGATATATGTGTCCTGACCGGCGATTACCGGGCGCGCACCTTCGGCCGTTTCGATCGGGTGCTTGCGGGACTGGTGCGCCTGCGTGCGCAGATCCGCGGCCCCGCTTTCGCCATCCTCGGCAACCATGACACGCTGCGCCTGGTGCCGGCCATGGAGGCGATGGGCTATCGCCTGCTGGTCAACGAGTTCACCTGTATCGCGCGGGGGGATGACCGGCTGTACCTCGCTGGCGTGGACGATGCGCATTTCTACCGGCTGGATAATTTCCACCGCGCCGCGGACGAAATTCCTGCCGATGCTGCTTCGGTGCTGCTGTGCCACACGCCCGAGGCGTATCGCCACGCGGCGCATGCCGGATTCGACCTGATGCTGTGCGGCCATACCCATGGTGGCCAGATCTGCCTGCCGGGTGGCATGCCGGTGCTGACCGACGCCGACAGCCCGCGACGCTTCGCCCGTGGCTTCTGGCGGCATCACGACATGATCGGCTACACCTCCGTGGGGGCAGGCACCTCGATCATCGACGTGCGGCTGAATTGTCCGCCGGAAGTCGCGCTGCATTGCCTGCGCAGCCCCGCAACCAGGCCGGCATAGGTCGGGCCGGCAACCCGTCGCGACCGGCGCATCAGTGCGGCCGATCCCGGATGCGCAGGTGAAACAGCGCCCGCGACAGCACGATCTGCAATGCGACGAACATCAGCGCGACCTCGGCGACATCCAGCCAGCTCAGCCCGAGTCGGAGGCGCAGGAGCAGCAGAGGCAGCAATGCTTCCGGAATCTGGTCGAGCCCGAAGACTTCGCCATGCAGGGGAATGGCGAGGCGGCGTTTCAGGAAGCTGGCGAACAGGTCCCCGGCCATGGCGGCGGCGGCCAGGGCGGCGCCGCTGATCCAGTCGAGCCCAACCGGCAGCGCCGCGACCGCGGTGGCCCCGATTGAGGCCGCCACGCCGCGAAAGGTCTTGGAGGCGCCGAACAAGGACCGTCCGTCCCGCCATCTCAGGCCCCGGTCGATGGGGGCGGCGAAGCGGCCTCCGACCAGCTTGCCGGCCAGGATCGGCGCGCCGTTGGCCACCATCAGCAGGAACAGGACGCTGAGCAGCAACAGGCGGTGATCCATCGCCCTCTCCGGCAGGCATCCATGAACCGGCGCGGCAAGGTCGGACCGGCTGGCGGCCCGGGAGAGGGCGCCGTCCTGTGGAAAGAGGGCGGGGACCGCCGCGGCGCGGCCCCCGCGGGGATTACCGCACGCGGCTTACGGTGTAGTCGGCAACCGCCATCAGGCTGGTCTTGAACGGACTATCGGGGAACAGGGAGAGCTTCGCCTGTGCCTCGGCGGCAAGATGAGCGGCACGATCGAGGGTGATGCGGATGGCATTGTGGTGCGCCATCAGATCCATGGCATGCGAAAGGTCCGCCTCGGTCTGCTGGCATTCCTCGATGGTTCGCTGCCAGAAGCTGCGTTCCTCGGCCGTGCCCTGGGTGTAGGCCACCAGCACCGGCAAGGTGATCTTGCCTTCGCGGAAATCGTCACCGACGGTCTTGCCGAGCTGCGCCTGGTCGGCGGCGTAGTCCAGGGCATCGTCCACCAGCTGGAAGGCGATGCCGATGTTCATCCCGTACTCGGCTAGCGCCATTTCCTCGGACAGGGGGCGATCGGCCACCACCGCCCCGATCTGGCAGGCGGCGGCGAACAGCGCCGCGGTCTTGCCCCGGATCACGTCGAGATAGCGTTCTTCGGAAGTGGACAGGTCGTTCTGGGTGACGAGCTGCAGCACCTCGCCTTCCGAGATGGTGGCGGAGGCGCGCGAGAGGATGCCGAGCACCTTCAGCGAGCCGTCGGCGACCATCAGTTCGAAGGCGCGGGCGAACAGGAAGTCGCCGACCAGGACGCTGGCCTTGTTGCCGAACACCGCGTTGGCGCTGGCCAGGCCGCGCCGCAGCGCGCTTTCATCCACCACGTCGTCATGCAGCAGCGTGGCGGTGTGGATGAACTCGACACAGGCGGCCAGGTTCACGTGGCGCACCCCGCCCGCATACCCGCACATGCGGGCGGCGGCGAGCGTGAGCAACGGGCGCAGCCGCTTGCCGCCGGCCGCCACGATATGGGCGGCGAGCTGCGGGATCAGCGCCACCGGGCTGTCCATGTTGGCGACGATGGTGCGATTGCAGACCTCGAGGTCCTCGCGCACCAGCCCGACGAGCGTGGTGAGCGCGTCCTCGCCGTCCGGCATCGCGGCGGGCAATGCCGACCCGGGCACGGGGGCCGTGGTCAAGGCAGAAGGTGGCAGGCTGGCGACGGCGCCCAACTGGATCTCCCGGCACGGTGACAGGATTGCGCATCCCGAAGAGACCGGCACCATATCGGCGTCACGGAAGCAGGGTCAAGGCAAGCTGATTCAAGGCTTTGCTCCCGTGAGTGTGGCCAGGTGGGCAATGGGTGGGTCGAACATGCGGGTCGTCATCGTCTCCAACGATCTCGTAAGGCTAAGTTTTCTCGGCGCGCTGCTGCGTGATGCGGGAATTGAAAGCGTGCTGCTGGACGGGCATGTGAGTGCGGTCGAAGGCAGTATCGGCGCGATTCCCCGCCGGCTCGCGGTGGCGGCGGAGGACGAGGGCGCAGCCCTGCGCATCCTGCGGGATGCAGGCGAGGCCTGATGGAGGTCACCGAAGGGCATCTGCTCAACCGACGCCTGCGCCATATCCAGCCGCGCCAGGGCCATCGCACCGGACTCGAGCCGGTGCTGCTCGCCGCGGCCGTGCCGGCGCGGCCGGGGGAGCGGGTGCTGGAAGGGGGCACGGGCAGCGGCGCGGGGCTGCTCTGCCTGGCCGCGCGCGTGCCGGACCTTCGCGGCGTCGGGTTGGAACGCTGCCCGGCCACGGCCGCCCTGGCGCGCGCCAATGCCGAGGCCAATGGTTTCGACCAGCTCAGCGTGCTCGCTGGCGACCTCGCCGAATTGCGCCCCGAGGGCGTGTTCGATCATGCCTTCGCCAACCCGCCCTGGCATGGCACTGGCACCGCCTCGCCCGACTCGGCGCGCGAGGCAGCGAAGCGGGCGGCGCCGGGGCTGTTCGGCCTCTGGGCCGCCCGGCTCGCGGCACCGCTGCGCCCGCGCGGCACGCTGACGCTGGTGGTGGCCGCCGCCGCCCTGCCGGCCTGCCTGCAGGCGCTGGCGGTGGCCGGTTGTGGCAGCGCGTCGGTGTTTCCGCTCTGGCCGAAGGCGGGGCGAGAGGCGAAGCTGATGCTGTTGCGTGGCATCAAGGGCGGCCGTGCGCCCTGCCGGCTGCTGCCGGGCCTGGTGCTGCACGAATCGGATGGCCGTTTCACCGCGGCGGCGGAGGCGGTGCTGCGCGATGGCATGGCCCTGGCCTTCTGAGCGGGGATGGACCGGCGGGGAGATTCGTCTTTTTAAGACACAGTCGCATCGCTGGACCGGCCGGTGTTCCGGCCAGGCCGGGGGCGATCTATTCGGTGCCGTCTTCCGGATGGCGCAGATGCCAGAGTCGCTCATGGGCGGCGACGAGGCTTTCGATGCTGCGCCGACGGTTGCCTTCCGGCGTGAACGGGCGACGGGTCAACATGTTCTCGAGGATGTGAAGAAGCTGTTCAGCGACCTCGAGATCGGCCTGGTCGCAGGCATGATGAAACGCGATCAGGATCTTGTCGGACAGGCGCCGGCTGTAGCGGGGCGCGCCACCGGTATTGTTTTCCCGCAGGGACTCGTCACTCTCGCTCACGGTTGCGTCCGTTCCTTACGTAGCCTGCCCGACGTGGTCCGAGGGGGTCAGCCGCCTGCTGTGATTCGCGCCCTGAGGGCTTCAGCCAGTTCCTGCGGTTTCGTTCCCATCCGGAAGAGGGCACGCAGCGTGCCGTCCGGTCCCATGAGATAGATGAACGACGAGTGATCCATCAGGTAGGTGGTCGAGTCCTTGGGGGTCGCCTTGGCGTAATACACCCTGTACGCCTTCGCCGCAGCGGCGATCTGAGCGGGCGTGCCGGTCAGGCCGATCAGCCGTTCATCAAACAGTTGCACGTATTCGGCCAGGTGCGCGGCGGTGTCCCGCTCGGGGTCGACGGTGATGAAGAGAGGCACCACCCTGCTGGCCAGCGGACCGAGTTCGCCGAGCGCGGTGACCATGGTCTGCAGTTCGGTCGGACAGATATCCGGGCAGAAGGTGTAGCCGAAATACACCAGCATCCAGCGTCCGCGGTAATCGGTGTCGGTGACCGGCTTGCCCGTGTGATCAACCAGTTGAAACGGACCACCGACCTGCACGGCCGAGGCCATGGTGCCAGCCGACTGCACGGCACCGTTGATGCCGTCACGGCCAAGCCAAAATGCGCCCCACGCGCCGAGGACGGCCAGGGTCAGGGCGACCGCAATCCAGCGAACGATGCGAAGTGACATGGTGCCTTGATAGCCTCGCACGCAGGCCACGGCAAATAGCATGTACATTTGTACGCGAACGGCCATCTGCCCGGTGCGATGCGAGGGCCCCGGCCATCAGCTTCGCAGGCGGAAGGGGCACCGAGGCGGTGGGCGAGGGCGAACGGTACCTGGGATGTCCATCGGGGTTCCAAGACCCCGGGAAAATGCTCTGATCAGATCGGCTGGCTGAATGACGTCGGAGGGGGCGTGGGACGGATGGCGACCGGCGGCATCCTGGGCCGGTCCTCCCTCCGACCCTCCACGCGGGCGCTCAGCGTTGGACGTGCCAGGATATGTCCTGCCACACCAGCGCGCGGCGGCGGGACAGGCACAGCCGTCGCACCACGATCACCGCGAGCGGAAGGCCGAGAACGCCGGCAAGGGCCACACCGAGTGGCAACACCAGGGCATCCTCCGCGGCGGCGGTACCGAGGCCGCAGAGCAGCCCAAGGGCCCAGACAGCCCACTCGCGATGGCCCATGTCGCGATCCCGTTGCTCGATCATTGGCTCTGTCTCCCTGTCCCATTGCCTGGGTCCCGATGAATGGAACATAAAGAGAACATGAATCCGGCGCAAGCGTCTTCGGCACCGTGGCGGCGCGATCATGCGACCGCGTGCCCCCCCCCGGGGACATGGGCGGGGACATGGTCGGTCGGCGAGCCCGGATCCCGTCGGGGTTCGGGTTTATCATGCCGGGGCACGGGGCGGTGTCGGTCCCGTCTGCCACGCCGTCCTTCGGCGCGTTACAATTCTTGGAGGAACACGAACCCTTCGGGGGCGGGGACGATCAGGCCGCAAAAGCCGCGTGTGCCCGCCCACGCCGCTGCCATCGCGAAAGGAATCGGTCAGACCATGCGCAGACTTTTCCTGCTCTCCAGCCTCGTCATCCTTGCCGCGGGCAGCGCCCGGGCCGAGGAGGTCGGATGCGTTTCCACCACGTTCCGTGGCCTGGGATTGCTGAACGACAAGATCTGTATCGACAGCTTCAAGGATCCCAAGGTGGATGGCGTGGTCTGCCATGTCAGCCGGGCGCGGACCGGGGGGATGAAGGGGGCGGTCGGCCTCGCCGAGGACACCTCGGATGCCGCGATCGCCTGCCGTCAGGTCGGCCCGATTTCGATCAACGGCCGGATCAGCGATGGCGAGGATGTCTTCAAGGAGAACCGGTCCTGGCTGTTCAAGACCCTGCAGGTGGTGCGTTTCTATGACAAGCCGAACAACACGCTGGTTTATTTGAGCTATTCTGACAAGGTCGTGGAAGGCTCGCCCAAGAACTCCATCTCGACGGTGCCGATCATGCCGTGGGCAGGGCGGTAGGCCGGCAAAGGGGCATGCCGCCGGTCGTGCCTTTGACGACGTATTCCGGATTCAGCGCCCTGCCGCCGGCATGACCTCGTCCTGCCCGAGCCAGTGCCGCGGCGGCTGCGCCATGCCGGTGAAGCCGGGGCGGGCAAGGTCCATCCCGGCTTCCGGGCGCAGGCCCTCGTCCAGGAAATAGGCCGGGTCGGTATCGAACTGTGCCACCCTGGCGAAGGCGGCCGGGTCGAGCACCTGTAACCGGTGGCGGATGAAATGCAGGACCTGCTGTTCCCGCAACTGCCGGACCATGCGGTTGACATGGACGGCCGTCAGCCCAGTCGCCTCGGCGATGTGTGACAGCGTCAGCGGGATCTCGATCGCTTCCCCGGGATGAAGCGGGGTGCGTCCGGTCACCCGGTAGAACAGTTCGAACAGCAGGCAGGCGATCCGTTCCCGGGCGGAGCGCCCGGTCGCACTGGCGAAATGGCTGGTGATGCGGCCTTCCCGGCAAGCCATCAGCTCGGTCAGCCGCCGGGCGATGCGCGGGTCGGCCGCGGCGGCGCCGTCGAGCGCCTCGCGCGAGACGATGCAGGCACTGACCGGGCCGAGGCAGCAGGCGGTGTGGCTCATGACGCTGTCCGGGCCCGGACAGGCGCCGAGCAGGCCTCCGCGCAGGGCGACGTCGGGCATGTGTCCCGAGCCGTTTTCCAGCACCACCCGCAGCCCGACCCAGCCATCGAGGACAATGAAGTAGCTCGGGCATTTCTCGCCCTGGACGTAAAGTTCGTGTCCGCCCGGGAAGTGGCGGTGCGCTTTCCTGAGGGCAGCGAATTCCGTGATCTCGTGGGTGCCGAGGCTGGCGCAGAATCCCACGTGCCGCGCCTCGCACGTGCTGCAGACTTCCCACGTCCTTAGGAACGAGCGTGTATCAACCACGACTCTCTCCAGGAAAAAACAAAAACAAACTACAGGTATTTGTGCGTCACTGCAAGATTAACCCTGCAACACAGCAAAGGTAACCTTGCAAATATCATTGAATTCTTCTGAAAAAAGCAGGGGTTGAGCTTGCCTTGTCTCGGAATTTCGTAGGAAATCCTGGTGTAATTCGGGGGAAAGCTCCTTCGTCCGGGGCTGCGAATAACGGAAAGGGCTCGTTGGCGACAATGCGTCCCTGGCCCTGCCCGGTAACGGTAGCCGAATAATCCCTTTCGAACGGAGGCGAAGCGCAGCTCTCGCGCCGAAAGACGACGCCTCGGACTCTGCCATCGTGCCTGTCGGGTGCGGCCGTCCGTGGCGCGAATGCGCACCGGGGCAAGATGATATCTGACATGCAAGAGAGTAAGTTGAAAAGTCGCGGTATCGTGATTTTTGTTGATGCAAAAAATAGAATGTGAGTATACTTCACGGGTTCGTGAGTAATGCATCGAGGCCGCAATGACTATCCAGGTCGCCGTCGTGAATGGCTACGGACTGGCCATGGCCAGCGACCGTCATGTCTTCCGTGGTCCCGATGCCCGCTCGACCGGCCAGGACGTGAAGATCATTCCGCTGCGCGGCGCGATTCCGGCGGCGATGATGGCTTCCGGCCCGTTCGCCGTGTTCGGCCTGCCGGTCTCGCGGCTGGCGCTGCGCATCGAGCGCGCGCTTGCCGCCGCCGCCGAGGGGCCGGAGCAACTGGCCGAGGCGGTGCTGATGGCGCTGCAGCAACCGCTCGAGGGCCCGCCGGCGCAGGATGAAGAGGTTCTGGCCGAGGTTGCCGAGCATGTGCTGGCACGGGCCTGCCATGATGGTCTCACGCCCGGCGAAGGGCTGCAGCGGCTGCTGGCCGAGATCGAGGCCGCCCCGGGCTGCCATGACGCCGAAGCGGTGACGGCCCGCGGCAGTGCTGCCTGGGCCATGGCGCTGCCTGTGCTCGCGGGCCGGCCGAAGCTGGAAGCGGTGCTGCGGGCGGCGCCGGAGTTGTGCGGCCGTGCGGTCACCGGCGCGCTGGCGCGGGACTGGCGGCATGCCGAGCTGTTCCTGACCGTCGGCCTGTGCTGCCCGGTCACCGGCGTGCCGACGTTGCTGGCCCTGCGGCTGTGGCGCGGCATCGGCAACCGGCTGCATTTCGCCTCCCGCCTGGGCGGTCCGTGGGAGACGGCCTGGAAAGCCGGGCGCACCGTCATCATCGCCCAGGGATCGGGACGGGCGATGGTGGAATCGATGATCGACGGGCTTGGGTCCGAGCACTGGGATACGCTGCCGGGCAAATCCCAGGACATGCTGCGTCCGGGGATGGATCGGCGCTGGGATGCCGCCCATAGCCGGCTCAGCGTGTCGAGCCCGCGCGAACTGCTCGCCGTGGCGGCCGGGCTGGTGCGCGGGGCGGAGGTGATCGGCTACCTGACACGCGAGGGCGAGGGCTGCGTGGCCGGGGTCGATGGGCTGATGCTGACGCCGCGGGGAGTGGAGAGCTACGTCCTCGAACCCGGACCGGCGCTGCGCGTCGCCGCCTGAGCGGCAACTCCTTCTCCTTCCCGAAGTTGGGGAAGCCGGAGGAGCCAGCCATGGACATTCCGGTTGAAGGCTATCCATTCTCGATCGAGGCGGTGACGACGTGGTTTCGCGACAGGCGCGGGCGTGATCCCTCGGAGATGGAGCTGAACATGATCCTCGCCGAAATGGCCGCCCGGGAGGCGACGTTTCCGCGCGAGGGACCAAACGTCGATCCCCGCGGCTGGCGCAGCGATCCCGCCGCGCCGTCGGCGACGAGACGCCGGGGGTGATCAGCGCCCCAGCATGTAGGCGATCGGTATCGTCACGCTGACCTGCGGTTGCGGCATCCCGTCCGGGAAGGGGGGCAGCCGCGCGCCCCGCAGCATCGTCATCACGGCATGGTCGAGCACGTCCGCGCCGGTCGCCTGCAGCAACGCGGCTTCCAGCACCGTGCCGTCGCGGCGGATGGTTATCCGCACTGTGGCGCGGCCTTCCTGGCCATTGCGGCGCGCTTCCTCCGGATAGGATTTATGCCGTTGCACCCAGGCCGCGACCGCGGCTGCCCAGATGCCGCTGATGGTTGCCGGCGCGAGGGCGGGGGAGGGGGGCGGCGGCTCTGTCGCGGTGGCTGCATCCGGGCCGGACACGGCGCTGCCCGGGGACATCGGTCGTGACGGCGGTGGTCCCGGTCGCGCCGCGGACGGGGCCGGCATGGGGCGTGGGGAAGGCGAGGGCCTGGGCGGCCGCGCGGGGGGCGGCGCCGGCTGTGCCTGTGGGGGCGCTGCCGGTGGGATCGCCATTGGCTGCGAGGGAGCCGCCAGCCCGGCGGCTCTGTCCGGCGCTTCCGTCGCCGGGCGGGGCGCCGCCTCGGGTGGCTGCCCGCGGGTGGTTGCATCTGCCGCGGCGTCGTCGGGCGGCACGCCATCCGCCACCGCAGGCAGCATGGCGAGTGTCACCGCCATCGGCGCCGGCCATGTGTGCCGCGGCGCGTCGCCCGGAAATGCGATCAGCGCCGCCAGGGTCGCGCCATGCAGCGCCACCGACGTGATCAGCCAACCAACCCGCCGCCCGCACCATGCGGCCCGATCGCTGTCGTCGTCCATTCGGTTGTCCAGGTCATGCACAACACGCCAGATATGCCGTTCAGAAATACACATCCGGACCATTGCGGGATCGGCTGCTGCCGTAATGCCGACGCGGAGGTGGTCCCTTCGACTGCTGGAGCATCCCATAACTCCGGCGGGAAGGACGGGCTGTCCACCATATCATTCCATGATCAAAAGATGGAATGAAGGAAATCGGCGTGTTCAGCTGTGCCGCTTGAGCTGTCCGAGATGGGTTGCGGCGAAGCTGGTCGTATATTTCAGTCCGAAGCCGAGCGCCCGATCGACGCCGATATGGGCGCCCCAGATCAGCGCGATTTGCAGCCACACGATGTTTCCGGCCGCCCAGCCCAGTGCGGCGAGCAAGGAGGGGGCGATATAGGTGTGCGCGAGATTGTAGCCGTGCGCGCCTGTCGCCGGGCCGGCGAGATAGCCGACCATGGAAAGATCGGGCAGCAAGAAGACAGCGGCAAACAGCCCCCACGTGCCGCCGGTTGCGCGGAAGGTCAGGACGGCCGCGACCGCCAGCGCAAGATTCTCAAGGCGCAGCAACACCAGCACACCGCCTGCCGATGCGTGCGAAGCGGCATCTGGTGACAAACGGGTCGAAACCGGTCGGGACATGGGAAATCCTCTGGTCGTGGCAGCACCATGTCCCGCCTCGAACTTGAACGAAATTAATTCATTTGGTTCATTTGCTGTACGAATTTTTATCAAGTGGACCACCATGGACTGGGGCCTCTACCGCAGTTTTCTGGAAATCGCCCGGAGCGGCAGCCTGTCGGCGGCGGCGCGGAGGCTCGCCATCACGCATCCGACAGCCCGTCGCCATTTGGAAGAACTGGAGCAACAGTTAGGAGGCCGGCTGTTCACACGATCGACCCGCGGGTTGATCCCGACGGCGCTCGCCGAACGGATATTGCCGGAGGTCGCCCGGATCGAAGCCTCGATCGGCGCCATTGCGCGTCTGGCGAGCGAGCGCGTGGGCAGCGTGCAGGGAACGGTTCGCCTGGCGGCGAGCGAGGTCATGGGAACCGAGGTGCTGCCCCCGATGCTGGCGCGCCTTCGCACCCTTCATCCCGGCCTGGCGTTCGAACTGATCCTGTCGGACAGCGAAACGGATATCCTCCGGCGCGACGCGGATCTCGCCATACGCATGGTGCGTCCACGGCAGAAAAGCCTTATCGCGCGGCGTGCCGGGACGATCAAAGTCGGCTTCTATGCTCATAAAAGCTGGATCGACCGGCACGGTGCTCCGTCCTCGCTGGAACACCTGCTCGATGCGCCGAACCTCATCGGTCAGGATCGTCGCCGGACCTTGGCTGACGCCCTGGAGATCGACGCGACACGCTTCAGCCGGAGCCTCGTTCTGGCGACCGACAGCGATGTGGCGCAAATCGCGGCCGTACGTGCGGGCCTGGGCGTTGGCATCGTGCAGGAGCCGCTCGCCGGGCGGGAGCCAGACCTCATCCGCGTGCTGCCTGGGCTCCACCACAAGATGGAGGTTTGGCTGGTCACGCATCCCGATCTCAGGTCGTCGGCCCTTGTGCAGGCTGCCATGACGGCGCTCTACGCCGAGCTGAAGCGCTATCTCCGGCCCATGCGCGGCAACACACGAAGCTGAACAACAGCGGGACGCTGGTTGGATGTCATTGTGTGGCAATCACGCGCACCGCCTTCGGGCGGGTCGCGCGTGCGATCATCAGCCGGTGACACTCATGCCGGCTGATGGTGTCGGGAACGGGCAGGATGATCGCCGCACCAACAGCCTGTTCGGGACAAATGGCCCCGAACAGGCTGGCAGGGTCATGTCATTCCCACTCGATGGTGCCGGGCGGCTTGCTGGTGATGTCGTAGGTGACGCGGTTGATGCCGCGCACCTCGTTGACGATGCGGTTGGCGACGCGGGTGAGGAAGCCCATGTCGAAGGGATAGACATCGGCCGTCATGCCGTCGGTGCTGGTGACCGCACGCAGCGCGCAGGCATGGTCGTAGGTCCGCCCGTCGCCCATCACCCCCACCGTGCGCACCGGCAGCAGCACCGCGAAGGCCTGCCAGATCGCGTCGTACAGCCCGGCGCTGCGGATCTCTTCCAGATAGATCGCATCGGCCCGGCGCAGCATCTCCAGCTTCTCGCGCGTGATCGCGCCGGGGATGCGGATGGCGAGCCCGGGGCCGGGGAAGGGGTGGCGGCCGACGATGTCGTCGGGCACGCCGAGCTCACGCCCGAGCGCGCGCACCTCGTCCTTGAACAGCTCGCGCAGCGGTTCCACCAGGCGCATGCGCATGCGCTCGGGCAGGCCGCCGACGTTGTGGTGGCTCTTGATGGTGACGCTCGGTCCGCCGGTGAAGCTGACGCTTTCGATCACGTCGGGGTAGAGCGTGCCCTGGGCCAGGAAATCCGCCCCGCCGAGCTTGTGCGCTTCCTCGTCGAACACGTCGATGAACAGCCGGCCGATGGTCTTGCGCTTGACCTCGGGGTCGGTGACGCCCTCGAGCGCCGAGAGGAACAGGTCGGAGGCGTCGCGGTGCACGAGGCGGATGTTGAAGCGGTCGCGGAAGGTGCGCGCGACCGCCTCGGCCTCGCCCGCGCGCAGCAGGCCGTGATCGACGAAGATGCAGGTGAGCTGCTCGCCGATCGCCTCGTGGATCAGCACCGCGGCGACCGAGGAATCGACGCCGCCGGACAGCCCGCAGATGACCCGGCCGTCGCCGACCTGCTCGCGGATGCGGCGGATCTGGCTGGCGCGGAACCCGGCCATGGTCCAGGTGCCGCTGCAGCCGGCGATCGAATGGGTGAAATTGCGCAGCAATTGCGCCCCGTGCGGGGTGTGCACGACCTCCGGATGGAACTGCACCCCATAGAAACGGCGGTGGTCGTCGGCGATGGCGGCGAAGGGAGCGCCTTCGCTGGTCGCAACCGCACGGAAGCCGGGCGGCAGGCGCGTCACCCGGTCGCCATGGCTCATCCACACCTGCTCGCGCGCGCCAGGCGACCAGATCCCGCGGAACAGCGCGCAGGGTTCCTTGACGTCGAGCCAGGCCCGGCCGAATTCGCGCAGATCGGAGCCCTGCACCTCGCCGCCGAGCTGGGTGCACATGAGCTGCTCGCCGTAGCAGATGCCCAGGATCGGCAGCCCGGCCTCGAATACCTCCTGCGGCGCACGCGGCGCGTTGCCGTCGGTGACGCTGGCGGGGCCACCGGAGAGGATGAACGCGCGCGGGTTGAAGCTGCGGATGCGCGCCGGATCGACGTTATAGGGTACGATCTCGCAATAGACGCCGCTTTCGCGCAGGCGGCGGGCGATCAACTGCGTCACCTGGCTGCCGAAATCCAGGATGAGAACGCGGTCCGCCGTGCTGGTCCCGTCGATCGTGGGGGCGGAGTCGGTCATGAGATGCACCTGTGGGTCACGGTGCGCGGCCTTGCAGCACGGACCGCGTCAAGACGCAAGGATTTGAGCGCAAGGCAGCTACGGGACAACCTCGACATAGCGCCGGGAACCCGCGCACGACCCGTGTTTTCCGGCCCGATCCATTGTCAGGCCAGGCCATGCCGGCCCACCCTCCGCCCCGGGCCAACAGGGGAGATCAGCTTGCCGAGGAGGCCGACTGTTCCAGTTTCTCGATCGAAGGCCACACATACGCCGTCTGCATCAGCGGGATGCCCGCGACCTGGATGGGGGCCTCCGCCGCGACGCGTCCGCCCAGCCTTTCGTAGAACCAGCGGCTGGGGTTGTCGCGCAGCACCCAGACGAAGGCTGAGCGGCAGCCCAGCGACACCAGATGCGCCGCCGCCGCCCGCACCAGCCGTCGCCCGAGCCCGCGATCGCGCCAGTCGTCCAGGACGTAGAGCGTCTCGATCTCGCCTTCGCCGAGCGTGGCGCCACCCTGCCGCGCATGCCCACCGGTGACGAAGCCGATCACCCGGGCCGGCCCCCCCGGCGGGATCGCATCCGTGCCCGAGGCGGTGCCGACATGCACCCCCAGGCCACCGCGGATGGCGGATTCGTAGTACGCGGCCTGCCGGCGGGCCGATAATCCGGCGAGATAGTCGTTGGGCAGGATGCCCGCATAGGCGCTCCGCCAGGCCGCGACGTGCACTGCGCCGATCGCGGCGGCATCAGCCACGCGCGCCCGGCGGACGGCGATCACGCCGTTCGCTCCAGCACGGCGGCGAAGAACCCGTCGGTCCCATGGCTGCGTGGCGTCAGCGCCAGATAAGGACCTGGCCCCGGCGGCGGTCCGGGCAGCGCCCAGGCGTCGGCCAGTGGAACGAGGGTGAAGTCGGAATGAGCGGACAGGAATGCGCGCAACTGTTCCTCGTTCTCCTCGGGCAACACCGAGCAGGTAGCGTAGACCAGCCGGCCGCCCTTGCGAACCAGACCGGCCGCCGTTGCCAGGATGGCGGCCTGTTTCGGGCGCAATTCCGCGAGATCGTTTTCCTGCAATCGCAACCGCGCATCCGGATTGCGGCGCCATGTGCCCGTGCCGGTGCAGGGCGCGTCCACCAGGACGCGATCGATGCTGCCGGCGCGGCGCTTGGCCCATTTGTCGCCCGGTTCGACGAGGTGGCGTTCCACGTTGTGCACGCCCGCCCGGCGCAGCCGCCGCACCGCCCCTTCGAGTCGGTGCGCCGAGACGTCGCAGGCCGTGACGTGGCCGCGGTTGTCCATGCTCATCGCCAGCGCCAGGGTCTTGCCGCCGGCGCCCGCGCACCAGTCGACCACCCGCATGCCCGGGGCGGCGCCGACCATCGCCGCCACCAACTGGCTGCCCTCGTCCTGGATCTCGACCAGCCCCCCCTGGAACGCCGGTCCGGTGGAGACCGGCCGCCGTCCGGCGATGCGCAGTCCCCAGGGCGAAAGGGGGGTCGGCTCCGCCTCGATGCCTTCGGCGGCCAGCGCCTGCCGTGCCGCGTCCCGCGTGCCCTTGAGCAGGTTGACGCGCAGGTCGAGGGGGGCCTCGCCCGCCATCGCCGCCAGTTCGGCGGCAAGGTCGTGGCCGAAGCGTTGCCGCAGATGGGGCAGGATCCAGTCCGGCACTTCCAGCCGCACCGCCTCCGGCATCTCCGGATGGTCGAGGGTGTGGCCTTCCAACGGGTGCAGCACCGCGCTCTCGGCGGCGATGAGCGGGGAGGGGGCGAACTGTCCGCCCGAGAAGCTCTGGGTCACGCCGCTGAAGGTCCAGCCTTCCAGCAGCAGCGAGGCCGCCACCAGCAGTCGCGGCGCCGGTCTCGCCCCGGCGCGGCGCAGCCACCATTCCAGGCGCCTGCGTGCGCGCAGCACGCGCCAGGCGCGGTCTGAGATGGTGCGGCGGTCGCTGCTGCCGATATAGCGGCGGCTGCGGAAGAAATCGTTGGCGACGGCATCGGCCGGCTTGCGCGGCGCCGCCTCGATTTCGGCCACCAGGTCGATGGCGGCGGCGATACGGGCTGCGGGCGTCACCGGGCGGGTACTTCCACGGAAACCGGGTTCCAAGGGCCTTCGGCCCTTGGTGGAGGTCCAGGAGGCAAAGCCTCCTGGCAGGGTCCGGGGCAGCGCCCCGGCACGTATCGTGTCACGTCAGCAATTTCTCCGGCAGCGCCGCAAGGTCGGGCAGTTCACAGACAGTGCCGCGCAGGCCGTACTCGTCGGGCTGGCCCGAGCGGTTGATCCAGAACACATGGAACCCGGCCGCCCGTGCCCCGAACGCGTCCCAGGCGTTGGACGAGGCAAATCCCATCGCCCCGGTGGGGTGGCCAAGCCGCTCGGCGGCAAGCCGATAGACACGGGGATCCGGCTTGAACACCCCGACGCTTTCCACGCTCAGCACGGCATCGAGCGCGCCGTCCAGCCCGGCGGCGCGCACGGCCTCGGCCAGCATGGCGGGGGTGCCGTTGGAGAGGATGGCGCGGCCGAGCCCCTTCGCCCGCAATGCCGCCAGGACCCCGGGCACTTCCGGATAAGCGGAGAGGCTGCGATAGGCTGCCCGCAGATCGGCAAGCAGCGCCGGGTCGTCGATGCCGTGGCGTGCGGCCACGAAATCCAGCGCCCTGTCGGTTGCCTGCGCGAAGTCCTGGTGGTGTGTGGGCCCGGCCAGGCTGCGCACCCAGGTATATTCAAGCTGCTTGCTGCGCCACTCCGCCGACAGTGCCTGCCACTGCGCACCCAGGCGTGGCGCGTGGCGCGCCATCGCCGAGTGCACGTCAAGCAGCGTACCGTAGGCGTCGAAGACGACGGCGCGCAGGCCCATCAGGTCTCCTGCCGGTAGTTCGGTGCCTCGCGGGTGATCGCGACGTCATGCACGTGGCTCTCGCGCAGGCCCGCGCCGGTGATGCGGCGGAAGCGGGCATTGCACTGCAGGTCGCCGACGCTGGCGCTGCCGGTATAGCCCATGCCCGCCCGCAGGCCGCCGACCATCTGGTGCAGCACCACCGAGACGGGGCCCTTGTAGGGCACGCGGCCTTCGATGCCTTCGGGCACCAGTTTCAACGAGTCCTTGATTTCCTGCTGGAAATAGCGGTCGGCCGAGCCGCGGGCCATGGCGCCGATCGATCCCATGCCCCGGTACGACTTGTAGGATCGCCCCTGGTAGAGGAAGACCTCGCCGGGGGCTTCGTCGGTGCCGGCAAGCATGCTGCCCACCATCACCGCGTCGGCGCCGGCGCCGATCGCCTTGACGATGTCGCCCGAGGTGCGGATGCCGCCATCGGCGATCGCGGGCACGTCGTGGGCGCGGCAGGCGGCGGAGGTTTCCAGCACGGCGGTGAACTGCGGCACGCCCACGCCGGCCACCACGCGGGTGGTGCAGATGCTGCCCGGGCCGATGCCGATCTTGATCGCGTCGGCGCCGGCCTCGATCAGGGCCAGCGCGCCTTCCGGCGTGGCGACGTTGCCGGCGACCACCTGCACGGAGTTGGAGAAATGCTTGATCCGCTCGACCGCGGCGAGCACGCCGGCGGAGTGGCCATGCGCGGTGTCGACCACGATCACGTCCACCTCGGCGGCGATCAGCGCGCGGGCGCGTTCGTAGCCGTCCTCGCCCACGCCGGTCGCGGCGGCGACGCGCAGCCGGCCCATCTCGTCCTTGTTGGAGAGCGGGTGGGCCTGCGCCTTGTCCATGTCCTTGACGGTGATCAGCCCGACGCAGCGATAGGCGTCGTCCACCACCAGCAATTTCTCGATGCGGTGCCGGTGCAGCAGGCGGCGGGCCTGCTCGGCGTCGGTGCCGTGGCTGACGGTGATCAGGTTCTCCCGCGTCATCAGCTCGTACACCTTGACCGCCGGGTCGGTGGCGAAGCGCACGTCGCGGTTGGTCAGGATGCCGACCAGCCGGCCGGTGCCGCGCTCGACCACGGGGATGCCGCTGATGCGGTGGTTCTCCATCAGGGCGCGAGCGTCGGCCAGGGTCTGGTCGGGGTGGATGGTGACGGGGTTCACCACCATGCCCGATTCATACTTCTTCACCCGGCGCACCTGGGCGGCCTGTTCCTCGATGTCGAGGTTCTTGTGGATCACGCCGATGCCGCCATGCTGCGCCATGGCGATGGCCATCCCGCCCTCGGTGACGGTGTCCATGGCCGAGGAGACCAGCGGGATGTTCAGGGAGATGTCGCGGGTGAACCGGGTGCGTGTATTGGTCGCCGAGGGCAGCACCTGGGAATAGGCCGGAACGACCAGCACGTCGTCGAAGGCGAGCGCCTCGGCGATTTTCAGGTGTGCCAGTTCCTGGCCATCAGGATGCGCAACGGATACCGCGCCGGAAGGGGAATCGGAGGGGGCCATGGCCGGACCTTTCGCAATGAGCGCCCGGAGATCCATCGGCACGTCCGATGTCGCGTGGGCGCGCGACCTTGGCGCTTCCACATAGACTGCGTGCCCAAGGGGCGCAAGCACACTGGCATGGCGTCTGATCGGGGCGACGACCGACCTGAGCGCATGCCTCCCCGCCCGTGGCGCGGATGCCCGAAGGGGAGCGCCCGGCCCAATCAGGGGTTTCCCTGAGGCCATGCCGCTGCGGCATGGCCTCAGGCGCTGTCCCGGCCCGGGGGGACGCCGTTCAGCCCCTGAAGCCGGTCGCCACCACGTAGAGCTCGCTGCTTTCCTTGCGACTGGCCGCCGGCTTGGCGTGCCGCACGGTCGCGAAGGCCTGTTTCATCGGCGCCAGCAACTGCTTCTCGGCACCGCCCTGGAACACCTTCGCGACGAACCCGCCGCCGGGCGCCAGCACCTGCAGCGCGAAGTCGAGCGCCAGTTCCGCCAGCGCCACGATGCGCAGGTGATCGGTGGCGGCATGTCCGGTGGTGTTGGGAGCCATGTCGGAGAGCACCAGGTCGGCCTGGCCCTCCAGCAGGGTCTGCAGCCGGGCCGGCATTTCCGGGTCGTTGAAGTCGCCGAGCAGGAAGCTGGCCCCGGGTACGGGGTCGATCGGCAGCAGGTCGAGCCCCATCACCGTGCCGGCGCCGCGTTGCACCGCCACCTGGCTCCATCCGCCAGGGGCCGCGCCGAGGTCGAGCACGCGCATGCCCTTGCGGATGAGGTGGAAGCGATCGTCGAGCTCGATCAGCTTGAAGGCCGCGCGCGAGCGCCAGCCCTGGGCCTTGGCCGCGGCGACATAGGGGTCGTTGAGCTGGCGTGCGAGCCAGTGCTGCGAGGCCGGGCTGCGCCCGCGCGCGGTGCGCAGGCGTACGGACAGGCCGCGCTGTCCGCCCCCTGTGGGGGAGGCCCCCTTTCCGGATTGTGCTGTCATGTCAGGCCCTGGCTTTTAAGGTGCCGCGCGGCGGGGGGAAAGGGGAGAGGCCGCCGCGGCAGGGGCGCGGTCCGCGCCCGCGTTCACCGCGGATCAGCCGCAGCAGCATGCCCTCGCGCAGCCCGCGATCGGCCACGACGATCTCGGGTGCCGGCCAGAGCGCATGGATGGCGGCGAAGATGGCGCAGCCGGGCAGCACGAAGTCGGCTCGTTCCGGCCCGACGCAGGGATGCGCGGCCAGCCCGGCGCGGCCGAGCGTGCGCAGCCGGTCGAGCGCGCTGGTGGCGGCGGCGCGCGAAAGCACGGCCCCGTCCACGGCGGGGCGGCTGTAGCGGGGGAGGTCGAGGGCGATGCCGGCGAGGGTGGTGACCGTGCCGGAGGTACCCAGGAAGCGCACCCCGCCCTGGCGGATCTCGTGGCCGATGCAATGCACTGATTCAAAAGGGCGCAGCCGGTCGGCGACATCGTCGACCATGGCGTGAAAGCAGGACGGGTCGTCGGCGCTGCCGGCGAAGCGTTCGGCCAGGGTCACCACGCCCACCGGCAGGGAGACATAGCCGATCAGTTCCGGGCGGCCGGAGTCGGGCAGGCGCACCCAGGCCAGTTCGGTCGAGCCGCCGCCGATGTCGAACAGCAGGGCGCGACGGCCGCCGCTGCGCAGCAGCGGGGAGCAACTTTCCAGCGCGAGTTCCGCTTCTTCCCGGCTGGTGATGACGTCGATGGCAAGTCCGGTTTCCTTGCGCACGCGGTCGAGGAACTCCGCCCCGTTATCGGCGCGGCGGCAGGCCTCGGTGGCGATGGCGCGGACAGCGCGGACGGGGCGGCGTGCGAGGCGGGCAGCGCAGCCATGCAGAGCGGCCATGGCGCGTTCCATCGCGTCGGGGCTGAGGCGGCCGGTACGGTGCAGTCCTTCGCCGAGGCGGACGATGCGGCTGAAGCTGTCGAGGACGCGAAACCCGTCGCCGGCGGGGGCCCCTACCAGGAGCCGGCAATTATTGGTGCCAAGATCCAACGCAGCGAAAACCGGGGAAGGTGTTCGCGCGATGCCAGCCAGGACGTGTGCGGATGTCTCGACCATACGCAGAGGGGCCTTCCGCATGCTCCGTCCCATTGTTCCCGCGCAAACCGCCCCGCTTCAAGCATGATTTCACACCGTTGATGCTCCGCAGGTGGCATTGATGGGGGTTTGACAGGCGCAGGCCGCCCCACTAGATAGGGGCCACCGCCGCCGTTGGGGGATCGTTCAACGGTAGGACAAACGACTCTGACTCGTTTTATCTAGGTTCGAATCCTAGTCCCCCAGCCATTCATGGCGTAACCTCCTGGCATCGCTGGATTTTTCTGGCTCCGGCTCGACTGGAGGCTGAAGCGTGCCTGCCACTGCTCCACAAGCACTCCACATCACGTGATCGGGAGCCTTATACCGGTACCGTCGTAGGCTCCCCCGCCCTCTCAAGGGGGAACTCGTGATGAGCCTTCTGACCCGGCATTTCCGGGAAGCCGAACATCGGGCGGGGCTGTTGGATCAGGCGTGGGAGCGAGCGTTGGCGACGAAGGTGGACATGGCGGACATCAAACAGGTTGTCCGGCTGTATCTCCAGGAGGCCCTTGCTGAGAATCTGCAGACCGCCTGACTGCTCCGTCGGTGGTCCTCCCCCGTATCTGATGAGGTGAGCCTGCGGCGGTTAATCATAATTGGGCAGAACGATCTGTATTCGGAACGTATTGCCTCATTGGAGAATGCTTCCAGCAAAGCAGTGCTTGTTGCGATCTAAACCGTTCCTTCCTCTTCAAGCCCCGTTCGATGCTGCGCCACGATCGCGCCGGGCTCCGGCGGCCAGTTCCCGGCAGTTCGAGGCTTGACCCAACTGGGCTGAGTCCGGCCTGCAGCATCGGCTGAGCAAAGCCTCAAGAGGTCTTCGGGCTGAGGCGGCGGTGGAAGTCGTATGCCACCGCCATGCCAGTCTGCTGTAGGCGCTACGCCATCTGACGTCGCCTACATCTACGCTACCGGTCGCTGCCGGGACCAACACTGTCAGGTCAGTGTCTTCGATCTCACCGATCGGTTGGCCTGCGGCGACCGGCACGTCATCGAGAAAGAGATGGTAGCGATACAAACCCCATGAATCTTTCGTGGTCAGCCAGCTCTGGAATTATGCTCCGGTTGCTTGGAGCTCATGAGAGGCATTCGATGCAACGGATTCTTCCGGAGCAATGGCTCCATCACGCAAGCAGACGTTGATTTCATTCGCAAGGGCGGCAACGTTAGGCTCTGTCATAATAGTCCAGTGCCCGGCCGGGATGTTGATCACACGCAAATCGGCCACACGTTGGCGCCAGGCCGGCAAAGGATCAGCGTAGCGCGGGCGGCGCTCCAGTGCGTAGAAAAGCACAACCTCTCCGGGATAATGCGGGGGGTCATATTTTGCCCATGCCTGGGCGCAGGCCACACGCACCCGGTGCAGGAGCGGCGGTAGTTCCAGTCCCTCTTTACCCGGCGGGCCATCCAGGGCAACGGGTGCCTGGATCAATCCATGCCGGACGCGCTGCCAAATTCTGCCGATTCCACCGGCTGCGTGCATCGCTGCTATTCTGGCGCCGATGTCGAGGAGTCGATCGCGACGGAACCGCCATTTTTCGGCGAATGGCAAAGCACCATCCTGCACGTCGGTGTCGATCAGCCCGACGAACTCCACTGTCTCACCCATCTTCAACAGTTGCAGCGCGATTTCATAGGCCAGCAGCCCGCCCATCGAAAAACCGAGCAGCGAGTAAGGACCCTTTTGCTGCCGGGCGCGAATCAAGGTCACATAATCTTCGGCCATCGCTTCGATGGAATCGCAAGGTGTAGCAGCTGGATTCAATCCGCGGGCCTGGATAGCCTCAATGGGCCTGTCGGACTTCAACCGCGCTACCAAAGGTTGCCATTCGAAGACGTTGCCGGACATGCTGTGCAGCAAGAACAGCGGGCGACCGGAGCCTTCACGCAGGGTCACCATTGGCGAGTCACCCTGCCAGACGATGCCTTCGTCAATCACCCGGGCAAGCGCGGCAATGGTGCTGGCACGCAGCAAGGTCCCGATCGGCACATCATAGCCGAAGACCTTTTCAATTCCCGTACAGACCTGCACGGCAAGCAATGAATCCCCGCCAAGATCGAAAAAGTCATCATTCAGACCGATGTCTTCCAGACCGAAGGCTCGCGACCAGATATCCTGAAGGGCTTCCTCCGTCGTCCGATCGCGACGGTCTTCCGGATTTCCGGCAAAGCTGGGGTGCAGGCGTGAATGGCCAGCGATTGCGTCAAGACACTCTGGATTGCGCAATGCCGCCCGATTGCGTGCCTGCCGCCCGTTGACCGCATCACGTGCCGCCGCTTCCGATGGCTTGCCGCTATGGGTCGTGGGCAGGCTGGCAACATCCAGGATCACCGCGGGGACAAAGGCAGCAGCGATGCGCTGAGCGATATGCCGACGGATCCGAAGCGAGAGATCGCTGGTGAGTGACGCTTCGGGCCGCAGCACGGCAAGGAGAACGATGCGGCTGCCAACCGTGGTATCGGGCATCTCCTGCTCGACGACCATGGTTTCGAGCAACTCGGGAATATCCTGCAGTGCTGAATAGATTTCCGCAGTGCCAAGGCGAAGGCCCCGCACGTTCAGCACGCCGTCACTGCGCCCGTGGAGGCGTGCGGAGCCGTGCGGCGTCAAAGAGATGCGATCACCATGAGTCCAAATGCCTGGATTCTGGCTGAAATAGGCATCATGGAAGCGGCTGCCGTCACTGTCACCGAAAAAGCCGAGCGGGCGCGATGGAAACGGCGTGCGGCAGACCAACTCCCCGACCTCGCCTGGTTCGGCGCCAGCCGCATCCACGGCCAGGGCCAGGCTGCGGCATTGTGCTTCACCGCGCCAGACCGGTAGATTGGGATTGCCCAACACGAAGCAGCCGATGATATCGGTGCCTCCGGAAATTGACTGCAACGGCACACGCTTCACGTGCTGCAGAACCCAATCAAATTGTACGTCGTGCAGAACGGCTCCGGTGCTGAGCACCGCGCGCAGCCTGTTCAACACGTGCCGTTCGATCGGCGACCATTCAGCGGATTGGCAAAGTCTGAGAAATGCAGGACTGGTACCAAAAACGTCGACATCGTGTTCGGCGACGATGCTCCACAGTGTCCTTGGATGGTCGACGGGTCCATCATACAGGACAATGGTGACGCGGCTTGCCAATGCCGTCAGCAGCCAGTTCCACATCATCCATGCGCAGGAAGTCTGGAAAAACATCCGCTCGCCTGCGCGCAGATCGCAATGCAGCCGATGTTCCTTCAAATGCTCAAGCAGGGTCCCTCCGGCGCCATGAATGATGCATTTCGGCGCTCCGGTGGTCCCGGATGAAAACATGATGAACAAAGGATGGTTGAAAGCGAATTTTTCCCAAGCTACGAGTGGTTCGCTGCATGCGATCAGATCAACCAAGCGGTAGACAGGGGAGTTGCCGAGCGATGGCGGTTCACTATCGCCAAGCGCGACCACGGCACGCAGCGACGGCAATCCGGCAACGACATCGGCCAAGGTTTCATTCAGACGGTTCCCCGGGCGTTGCTCGGTGTGAGCAAACAATACCACCGGTGCCAACTGGCCAAAGCGATTGAGTATTGCATGCGCCCCCATATCCGGGGCGGCGGCTGAAAACGTCGCGCCGAGCGTGGCGGCCGCGAGGCAGGCGATGACGGCATCCGCATCGTTGTAGGCAATTGCGACCACGCGGTCGCCAGCACCGACGCCAAGCTCGGAAAGTCCAGCGGCTGCACGTTGCACGCGTTGCCGCAAATCGCCACGGGTGATTCGCTCGGCTGGACGACCGGCATGGCAGGCGATGATGGCGAGGGCAGAATCCTCACCGGCCAACAGATTTTCTGCATAATTCAGTGCAAGTCGAGGGAAAAAGAGCGCATGTTCAATGTCATCTTCTGTGCAGACCGGCTCGGCCTCTCCGGCGATGAGGGGCGCCGACCAGGTGAGGAAGTTGTGCCAGAAGGCGCAGTAATCGTTCACGGCGAACCGATCGAAGTCCTGGTACGTGGCGAACTTCTGCCCGGTCGCCTTACTGCAGTGGCGGATGAAGGCCGTCAACTGCGAAGACCGTACGGCGGATTGGCTGGGGGAATAGCAGGGAACCGACATCGCTCTTGTCCTAAACGTATTGGATCAATCCCCGATAGTGCCGTTCAGAAATGGTCAGAGTGCCACGCGACGGTATCCTGGGGAGCATGCGCAATTTTGTGAAACGGCCGGATCAGACTGCCATTTTCCCAACGCCCAAGGCGTGTATAAAACTTGCCTGGTGTGCCTGCCATGGCTAGGGAACTTGTTGTTGTCTTTGATCTGGACACATCTGCCTTCTCATTTTGCGGAACCTTGTAATCTGCAGGCATATTTACAACAAAATGACATTTTTATATTTTTGCAGGAGCGTATTGAAAAATTCCAAGATGCCATCAGGCTGCATTGCTTGAATGCGGTGTTTAAGGGGCTGGTAGCCTACCGTATTACGATATACCTGATTTGACTCTCATTTGGTCTGCGATGCAGCGACCTCTGCGTTCAAATTCCTTGTTGCCTGCGTGGGTGTCCGTGCGAGATGTCCGATATTGTCGCTTGCATCTGCCATCATGTGTCGGCCTTTTTGGGGGCGGCATCGTCGCAGTTTCACCTGACCTTCCTGCGATGTGTATAAGATGGTGGAATGATTCCAAAGGTGGCGCCCTGGGAAAAATTATTGTTCGATCGTGACGGACTGGCCCGCCGCTGTGGCACGTTGCAGCGCCATCACCATCGCTTGCAGTCGCGTGCGAGGTGATGGAATGAATGATCTGTCCTTTCTGCCGAAGCTGTGGGAAGTTCTGGCAGGCAAAGCGACCGCCTCGGCTTGCCTGAATCAACCGGCGCCATTTCCGTAAACCCAGTACCAATATGGCGAAAGAACGTTCTGACGAGAGGTGCCGCATCAGGTCAGGCTGGCGTTGATTCCGACTACCTCATGGCAGGGGCGTCCTCGAGCAAGAGGCCGGCAGTCTGTGCCGTGGCCGGGGATCTTGACCAATGCGCTCCGCGGGAATGCGTCTTGAGGTGCTCAGCAAGCCTGAGGGCGAGCGCAACGATGGTCAAAGTCGGCATGTCCATGCCGCAGGTCGGAAACACCGAGCTTCCGGCAATATACAAGTTCGTCATGCCATGGACGCGGCAATCAGTGTCCACCACGCCACTGCGTGGATCGGTATGCATGCGGGCCGTGCCCATGTGGTGCCAGCAGCCCTTGAGCGACTCCGGCCAGGTGTCTTTTTCCTGGGGTGCCTCGAGGACTATTTGGCCAGCGCCGGATCTGGCCAATTCCTCACCGAGGATTTCCTGGGTCCGGCGGAAGGTTCGCTTCTCGACGTCTCCAAGACGCCAATCAACCCTGACTTGCGGCAACCCGAGGCGATCCCTCTGGGGCCCAAGCATCACACGACTCTCCGGCAGCGGTGTCGGCTCGACGACGGTTTCCAGTTCAAAGCCGCGGCCAAGAAATGGCAACTTGAAAGAGATGCCTGCTGCGAGCGCGGCGATATGAGGAAGATGGCTGATCATGTTCCAGATTTCGGACGCCCGGCGGTCACGCAACGAAGCGCGTCCCTTAAGCGCACGAAACAGCAGTTGGAGTGCTGCGCGGGTTTCCGGACTGTCACCGACAAAGCACGACTTCACATAGCATCGTGTGTTACCGATGCGCTCGGCTTGCTGCGTCTCCGGTGTCAGGCCGAAGAAGCCGGCCAGCTTGACCCCGCGCGCAGCGATTTTGCCGGCGAAGGTGATGTTGAAGTCGTAGAACATCCGTGTCGCTTCGGGATCACGGAAGACGATTTCTCCAGTGCGCAGCCGCGGGTGATCCATGAAGTAACGCCCGACGAGATCATGCTGGTTGCCGACGCCACAGGGTTGATGTCGATTGGAAGCAAGCAGCAGCCGCGGGGTCTCGATCCCTCCTGTGGCGAGGATATATGTATTGGCTACAGCGCGGAATGATCGGCCGTTCAGGACGCAGACCCGCAGGCCAGTGACTTGCGACCCGTTGCCAGGTGTCTCGATTTCGGTGACATTGGCATTAAGATACAAACTGATATTGCGCGATTGCGCGATCTCGTCCTTGTATTGCAGGCCGAAGCGGGTTGGTGCGCTGAGCTGGGCAACGAGGTTGACGGCCCGCTTACGGTCAAACCGTATGAGCCTGGCCTCAGACCGGTTGACCCAGTTTTCCCAGGTTGATGCCTCATAGTTGAACGGCCCAAGATGCATCATCGCCTGGGCCCGCCGGTAGTAGGGGACAAGGTCGTCCCGTTTTATCGGCCATCCGCTGTTGGGAATCCAATCGCGGACTTCGAAGTCGTGTTCGTCAAGGGGGCGGCAAAACCCTCCCCAGCAGTTTGAGCTTCCGCCCAGATAGCGTGAGCGGGTCTGATCGAGATCTTCATAATAGAGGCCGATATTTTCGCCTTTGTATAAACTTTGGCTTGCCCGGTCGTATTTGATGTCGCCGCCTTCGAGGAGCAGGACCCGGAACGGAGTCCCGTCAAACTCGCGCGCCAAGGTAATCCCTGCGGGTCCAGCGCCTATAATGCAGATATCTGCTTCAAGCGTGGTATTACTGTCTACAGTTCTGGCGTCGCTAATCATGAGGGTGCACTTCCTTGGGCGCAGCGGAGGATTGGAAATTTAATGGCATGCCGATCCATTATTGATTCGATCTGAATGGGCGGTCGGAACGCGCGGTTGCCCACTCAGATGGCTGTCGTTCATTCATGGCTTTCCGGATCGCGGCCGAAAGAGCATCTGGTCGGTAACGGCCAGTTGTTCCGGGCGATATCCGGCAGGTCCCCATGCCACCTGAAGCCCGTTCGGCTCATCGTGTTCCGAGCCAATGAGCCACCAACTGCCTCCGATCGGTTGCTGGTTGCCGACGAAGCGGGGGCCACCTTGTTCACTGTACTTACCGTTCATATAGTCCAGGAGCGTCATGGCCCATGCACGGGAGGTGGAGTTCTTCATTGAACTGCCCATTTCGCCGATCCAAACTGGAGCTATATTGTCTCTCACCAGGAAGCCCCAGGCCGTATTCATGCGCCGTACCGCCTCTGGTCCGGAATCGACACCATAGCCACCGATTTCGGATGGATAGATATGTACGGAGTATACGACTTTATTGGGCTGGCGCAGCTTCACGGGCCTGGAGGGCACATAGCGCAGATCTCCCTCCGGGGCGCCGCGATGATAGTCCAGAAATCCCGCGCAGATGATCAGGACATCCGGATTGACCGCCTGAATCGCGTTGCCGACCGTCTCGTACATCGCGTGGATATCCGTCGGGCCGCCACCGCCCCAATTGATCGGAGGTAGTCCTGGCCGTCCTTCCGTATGGGGCTCGTTCTTCAGATCGAAGCCGATGACGGTAGGATTTCCAGCAAAGGCCTTGGCAACATGCACCCAGGTCTTCAGAAAGCGCTCGGCTGTGACCGATCCGCGCCTGCCTGCTCCGTCCGTCCCGTCGCTGCCTGGTCCCAGATCAAACCACAGGCCATTGGCCTGCTGGCCGCCGCTGCCGTTGCTGTGGTGGTCCAGGATGATTTTCATTCCGATCTGGCCAGCGTAAGCCACGATCTTCTGGAAGATCTCCAGAGTTGTCAGGCCGCGAAGGTCGGAGTTATTTGAAAAATCAATGGTGCCGAGCTCGACCGTGTTGGCCGGGGCGGCGTCGATGTCGAGATCCGAGAATGGGATCCGCATGCAGTTGAACCCGGCTCCCTTGGCCGCGTCGACAATTGTCCGATAGCTGACGGACCAGAGACCGTGCAGAGAATTGCCTCGGGGCCCCCCGGTTCCGTTCCAACCAATGCAGGCGAGGCGCACCGGATTTCCGAATGAATCGACAATTTGGCTGCCCCGTGTGCTGAGAAAGCCTGGCGGAAGCAACCATCCTCCCCGCCCTGCCGGTGCCTGGGCGGCAATGTTGGTTTCAGCGGCGAGGGGGAGGGGGAGAACTGCGGCGATCCCGAGGATTGCCGCTGCGGTCACGAGGGCAGGCAGTGTCTTCATCTTTGAAACTCCCTCGATGATGCGCCCCCTGATCCGAGGCCCGGAAATGCACTGTGGCTTCCTGCTTGACCGGGCAGCATCTGCGAGGCGCCTGGAACTGGGGCGGGAGATGGGGCGGCCCTGATATTGGCGAACGATCGCCTGGTTGATGTAGAAAGTATTTTTATAACCAGAAAAGCAAAAGTCACTGAAAAAAATGATGTGGATCTCAAGAAGAAGGTTTCTGTAAAATTGATAGTGAACAGCAGAATAAGGGTGCCAATGGCCATCTCCAGTGTTGCCCGTTTTGGGGATGCCAGATCGGCTATTAATTTCAATCTGTATATGATGTGGAAAACGACAATGGAAAATAACGTCATCCCGATCAGGCCGGTTTCGACAATAATTGCCACATAACCGCTATGAAAATTATCCAGAACCCAGTTATGGCCAATAAGAAATCTATTGTAGATATCTGCATCTGTCCAAAAGCCGTTCAGGCCATAGCCAAGAAATGGCTTGGTTAGCCAGTATCCCAACGAATATTGCCAGATAAAGGTTCTGCTGGTTAGATCCGTCTGCAATCCGAAGATGTCGATGTAGGCATTGCCTGTGTAGGCCAGCCAAAAAATAGCCAGGTTCGCCAATGCGAGCTCGATGCCAACGACGCTAACCAGCACCGACATGACGATCCGGTATTTTCTCGCAGCAAACAGGCTGCACACCGATATGACAGCAATGACTGCGCCCCCACGTGATCCCGATGCCAGGAGGCAGAGCAGTCCAATCAACAGGGCGGCGCCATTGAACAGCGTCCACTTCCGCGTCAACCGCAGCAGTGAGAGAAAGACCAGGAATGCACAGGAGATGCCAAGGACCTGCTTTTGCGGGAATATGCCATTCCACTGGCCATCATGCTGCCAGTCGTGGGTGACGCCGATGTCGGGGACGAAAACTGCAAGGGCCGCCGACGCAAAAGCGAGCAGCGTCAGGCTGTGCAGCATGCAGTCGAAGAACTCCTCCGTTGTCACCATCAATGCAGCCCGCCACGCACCCAAGGCCACAATGAGGAACGCGGTCGATTTCATGAATCCAGCGGACGGATCGAAACTCCATAACGGTGACACAATGATATAGAGCAGCATGATGCCCGGCCAAAGCAGGCCGCCCGTGCGCTCTTTCGTCCGCAGCGCACCGGGAAACCACGAAAGGGCGATCAGAGCCAACCAGAGCGTCAGCGTCACGGCCTGCTGCATCAACTCCGAGTCAGACGGCATCAGCAACGGATGATAGTTGCCGATTGAAACGGTGGCGATCAGGAACAGGACGGTGCGGATGATGATGCGCAGCGGAGGCGTTTTGCCCGGCGTGCCGGAATTCCATTCCGGCACCATCCGTTGCGGACGGGGCATCTGCACCATCGGGCTGCCGGCAAGAGGAAACGGAGCTTCGTGCTCGCTTTTCACGTCGACGCTCCGCTCTGGCTGGGACGCTGCAGCATTTTCAATGCAGTCGAGGGCGACGGCGATTGTAGTAGTGCATCAATTCGTGTGAATATGCCAAGGAGTCGCCAAGCCCATAGCTTCCGTACTCCGCAGCAGAGACCATCGTCAGTACCGCGCCTGCAAGCGTGGCCCGTGCGCTCTGCAACTGGCTGACCGCGTATGCGACCGCGTCAGGTGCCGTTGAACGCCAACGGGTCAGCAGGACAGTGATCTCGGCAAAGCGAGCGAGATGCCAACTGTCCCCGCCCACGAGAACCGGAGGCGAGTCGATGATGACGAGATCGAATTGCGCGGTGAGCTGATTGAGGAGACCCTCCCATGCTCCCGATCCGAACAGGCGCATCGCTGCGTTCGGAAGCTGCTCGACCGGCAGGACGGAAACCCCCCAGCGCTCGTGCCACACGATGGCCTCGTTGGTGGACGTGCAGCTTCCCTGCAGCAGGTCGGCCAGGTTCGGGTGAGACACCCCTTCAGGGAACGCCATCGAGGTCAAAGCCTGGGATCGCATGTCGGCGTCCACCAGCAGCACGCGCATTCCCTGTTCCGCGGCGGCGCGCGCCAATGCGACGGCCGTCGTGGTCTTTCCTTCTCCGGGCAGGGTCGAAGTCACCAGCAGGCTGCGAGGCTTGGTGGCACCCGTCGGCAGCAAGGTCCGCGCGAGCACAAGAGACACCGACTCCTCGAACATCTGCCGAAGGAACTTGTTGCCTTTTGGCACGTAAGGCAGGAGTCCCAGGGACTGCAGGCCCGTGCCCTGCTCAAGGTCGTCCGGACTCCGGACTCCGGGACGAATGCGCTCAAGCACCAGGGTGGTGAAGGAGGCCGCACCAAACGAGAGGACAAAGCCGATCGGCAGGAACAGGCTCATTTTCGGAAACGACGGTGTGATCGGCGCCGCTGCTTCGGACAGGATCCGCACATTTCCAGCCCGGAACTTTGCCTCCTCGCCGGTTTCCCGCCACCGTGTCATGAAGTTGGCGTACATGTCCTGGTCGGTGGCCGCCTCCCGTTCAAGAGCGCGAAGCTGGGCCATATCGCTGTCGGCAGCTTCCGAACGCGATTTCAGATCGGCAAGGGTCCTGGACAGCGTTGTCTCGGTTGCTCTCGCCACTGCCAGACGGGATAGTGTCGTTTGCCGTAAGCGGTCACGTTCCTTCGCGATGGAGGCGTTGACATCCGCAAGTTGTGCCCTGGCCTGGTCGGCGGCAGCGTTCTCCGTACCGTAGCGGCGGGTGATTTCGGCGTAGCGCGCGGAGATCACAGACGACTGTTCACGCAGGCGGGCAAGCAACTGGTACGCGCCGGTCGGATCGCCAAGTTGCAGTTCGGGCAGGCCGGACGCGCGCATCTGCTCAACGGCGGCTTCCATCTCGGCGCGCTGGGTGCGGGCCCTCAGCAGCTCGGTGCTGACCTGGGAAATCTGCTCCTGGACAATGCTGGCGTCACGACCTTTGATGAGACCATGCTCGGCCCGGTACTTCTCGACGGCGGCTGCCGAGCGTGCAGAACGTTCGCGAAGCTCCGTCAGGCGCTGTGAGATCCATTCATGCGCCTCCCTGGTTCGGCGCGAGCTCCGCTCCACATTTTCAAGCGTATAGTGGTGGACAATCGCATTGACGACCTTGGATGCCGTCTCCGGATTTTGGGATGTGAATGTCACGCGGATCACATGCGACAGCCCGACAGGGGCGACCGCGAGCCTGTCCCGGATCGTGTCCAGGGTATCTTCCAGGATGCTCGCCTCTGAAGGCGGTGCCACATCATCCTTCGGAAGAGGAATTCCCCAGCCGCTCACAACCCTGACAGACCAGTCGACCACCTCAGACAGCATGCTCTTCAGCGCACCCGGCTGGAGATGCGGGTTGAACTCCGGATTCGCGGTGAGATTCAGGTCCTGAACAGTACGAAGCAGGACGACGCGGGAGCCAATGATCTCCACCTCGCTTGCCATCGTCCCGATTTCGATTGGCTGCTCCGGCACAAGCGGTCGCTCAAACCTGATGGTTTCAGGCTGACGGGAATCAACGATGACCGTCGCGGTGGCCTGATACTTCTTGGGCAGGAACGCGACTGTTGCAGTCCATGCCGCGGCGAGGATGACGCTGACCAGGGCGACCAAGCGCCAACGCCTGCGGATCGTCCTCAGGGCGTTGGCGAACAGCGCCCGTTCGATACCGGCGCGGGCAGTGGCGGTGCCCTGGGGAGCGACGTGGCTTACCGACCAATCATCATGGAGCGGAGCTGGAAGATGCCTCATGTCGGCCCTCCGACCGTGGTTGCACCTCCGCATTGCGGGCAACCGGTCCAGCGGCGCGGCACCGGGTCACCACCTGCGATGAATCTCATTGGGCATAGGCTCCCGCCAATCGCTTCCTGAAGGTCTTGGCCATCCGCAAATAGAATGGCAGGCTGGATTCCCATGAACTTTCCCAGAAATGGATGCCCAGCGTCTCTGGTCCCACGGCGGCCTCGGCGTAGGTCTCCCGCCAACTGAAGGGAAAGAACATCTGCTTGGGACAGACGAAGATGTCGCGGACATACACGCCGGTGGAATCGTACTGTTTCAGGCCGCGTTGCCGGAGCAGCCTGGTGACAAGTTTCGGGCCGGTGCGTGTCGGTCGCTCGAGCCCGAAGGGAACCGGCGGCAGGGCCAGGACGTGGTTCAGTGCCTCTTTGATGAACCAATGGTGCCGCTCTGCCCCGAACACGCAATTCGCCACCATGTCCGTCGGATGGCTCTCATGCTGGAAGGCGAAGAAGCAGGTGTGCTCAAGGAGAGGGTCGAGGCTCCCTCGCAGCAGGATGTCCGTATCGAGGTAGATGCCACCATGTTCGTAAATCGCCTGGAGCCTGACGATGTCGGCAATCTTGGACCAACGGCGCCGGCGGTAGGCGGAACGAAGCACAGGCATGGACAGGTCGATGTTATCTTCGTTCCACCGGACCACCTCGTAGTCGGGGTTCGTTGCGTGCCAACTGTCCAGATAACGGCGAAGGCGATCGGGAAGTGGTCCGCCAACCCAGACGTAATGGATCTTTTTCGGAATCATCTCAGACGCTCCGCTTCCGGAGGTTGAACGGGAGGGGAGCTGCACGCAGGGCAAGTTCAAGCATCCGCGTGACGTAGCCGCGCATAAAGATGGTCTCCATGGTTGTAAGATAGGTGGCTGCGCCGAGCAGGAGAGCCAGAAGAAGCGAGGTGACCTTGTCCAGGCCAAGCCAGCCGACGCCTGTCATCGCAATGGCCATGGTGGCACCGGCCAATGAAACTTTGACAGCATCGGTGACAAGTGCCTTCACCTCGAGGCCGCAAACCCGGTGCAACACCACCAGATGCAATGGCACCAGAAGGGTCATGAGGCTGGTCCAGGCAATGCCGACCGCCAGGATGCCGAACTGCGCAGCAACACCAAGGACGAGCACGGTGGTCACGAACCTTGCGGCATTGAGTTTGGCGTGCAGGTCGGGCCGGCCAAGGGCAAAAAGAGCAGGCCCCGTGAAGGCGGACAGTCCGGAGGCCAGTCCGACCAGACACATGACCTCCGTGACCGGGACGGCTGGTTCCCATTTGGTCCCGAAAGCCATGGGCAGCAGGATAGGGACAGTGGCTCCAAGAGCGGTCACGATGGGCATCCAGATCGAATGACCAAGGATGACGATCTCATGGTATTTCCTGCGGAAGTTTGCCAGGTCATTCGCCATGGGGCTCAGGGCCGGCATCACGAGCTGATAGATCGGGATCTGTGTGGCCATCGCGATGGCAGAGAGCAGCCGCAGGGCGAGCGCGTAGTAGGCCACCGCAGTAGTGTCCAGGAACAGGCCAATCACCAGCGTGTCGGCGCGCTCGGTCAGCGAACCGATGAGGCTGGCCGCCATGACGTGACGGCTGAAACCTGCCAGTTCCCGAAAGGCGGGGACCGAAAAGATCAGGCGCGGACGCCATGGGGTCGCGTTCCAAAGCACCAGAAGAGAAATGACACTCTGAACCAGCTGGCAGACCACAAGGGACCACACTCCAAACCCCGCCAGGGCCATTCCGATTGCTGTGATGCCACCCAGCACCCAGGCCGTTATCGATCGGATGGCGAATACCGCCATGTCCATCTCGCGTCGGCACAGCACTGTTTGCACGCTCACGAGTCCCTGGAGAAGGCACAGGAGCGCGAGCCACCATACGACGGGCGCCAGCTCTGGTTCGTGGAAGGCCGCGGCGATCAGCGGTGAGGCCAGTTGCAAGGCCAGGGTGATGGACGCGGAAATGGCGACATTCGTCCAGAACGTCGTGGAGATGTGCTCTTCCTTGAGATCGGTCAGCCGGATCAGCGAATCTGCGAAACCCTGGATCAGCAGGCAGTTCGCGATCGAGATCAGCGACATGCCGATTGCGAAACTGCCATACTGGCTTGGCCCCAAGATGCGGGCCACGACCATGTAAGTCAGAAAGGACAGGATCTGTCCGCCACCGATGTCGAGTGCCATCCATATCGCGGCACGGGCCATACGCTGTCCGACAGCCTGGGGCGGCCTGCGCACTGGCGTGTTGACTTCCGATGCGAGACTGGTGTCTCCTACATGAGAAGCTTCTTGCACGGCAGAGGCATTCATTCCATGTCCGGCCATTTCGATGTATGTCGCCATTCTGTGTTTGAGAAATGAAGGCGCCTCTCGCCGGTCTAGTTCACCAGTGGGCGGTTGGCATTCGGTTCAGTTGCCGGACCCTTCAACTGGCGCCGGAACTTGGCGGCCATGGCCCTGATGACCAGCGCCAGAAACACAGGATAGTCCATGCAGTAGCGCCGCCAGAGCCGCCCTGGCTCGCGATAGAGACGGTACGCCCACCGCAGATTGATGGCGTCCACCCAGGCAGGATAATAACGAAATCCGTCTGCCAACTGATCCAGATAGCCACCGCAGGTGAACCCGCTGCCCGTCCAGCCACTGGCGCGTAAGGCAAGCAGGAATTCTTCCTGGCGCCTGACCCCCATTCCACAGATGACAATGTCGGGGGACAGCTTCCGCAATGCCGCGATGGTGCTTCCAGGGGGCGTGTAGCCATCAAAGGTGCCGACGATGGCAAGATCCGGAAATGTATGACGCAGCACTTCGGCGGCCCGCCTGGCGACGCCAGGCCGGCCGCCCACGAGCGCAATGGTGTTTCCATCACGTTGCGCTGCCTCGAACACAATCGGTGCCAGGGACGTACTATCGAAGCTGACCCTGGCTACCGTAAGGCCATGCAGTCTTCGTACGGCCATGCAGGCGCCGATGCCGTCGGGCATCACAAGATCAAAAGAATCAAGTGTGGTCGCGAGCGTTGGATGCCTTTTCGCTTCCAGCAGGGATGCTGGATTGAGGAACGTGGCGATAAAGGCTACCCTGCCAATGGCGTCCTTCCGAGGAAGGGCATCGAGATAGCCATTTACCGTTTCGGCTGTGTCCAGTGGTACACCCAAGGTGCGGATTCTGGTGACCGTACGACGCGGCAGCTGCGCTTCGTCATCAGGCTCCAAGTTTCTGCTTGGGCTGTCTATCAACATATCCATTGCCAGCTCATCTCCCGCGTATCGCGGCCAGGTCGGGTAACTGGTGTATCGTGACCGGAAAGGTCAGTAGGCATCCGGATCCGCAACCACCAGAAGTGCTGTTCGCCAGAGAATCCAAAAATCAAGGGCAATGGACCAGGTATTGATATAACGAACGTCAAGCTGTACGCGGCGCTCCAGCTGCTCCAGAGTGGTGAGAGCCCCCCTCGCCCCACTCACCTGGGCCAGGCCTGTCATCCCTGGCTTGACGCGATGGCGGGAATGGTAGGTTGGGACGGCCGCTTCAAGCGGCACGCCGGCTACCTTCGTGGCGAGCGCATGTGGGCGGGGCCCGACAAGAGACATCGTGCCGCCCACGACGTTTAACAGCTGCGGCAGCTCGTCAAGGCTTGTCTTCCGGAGAAACCGTCCGACACGCGTGATGCGGTCATCATTCCTGCTTGTTTGCCGATCCGCTCCGATATCGCAAAGATGCGAATACATCGTTCGGAATTTCAGCATCATAAAAATTTCGTTGTCTTTGCCGGCGCGTGGCTGCCGGAACAGCACCGGCCCCGGCGTTTCCAGGCGAATGACGAGGGCAATTATCAGTAATATGGGCGAAATTATAACCAGGATTGCCAATCCAAGCCCAAGGTCCATGGCTCGTTTGAAGGCACGATGGCGCCTTGAGCTCAGGATTTTGCTCTGCCGCGCTGCTCCCCCATCTGCCGCTTCGGTATGGAGTGACATAAGGCCCGGAATGGGGGCTGGCCCATCATGGTGAGTCCGCTGATAGGCAAGTGCCGTGACAGGCACTGCCCGCTTCGCGATGTCAACAGCAGGCCTGAGCACCTTTCTCGCGGGGGCATGGACAGGCCTTGTGGCCTCCCTGCTTTCCAAGGCGATATGGTCGCGCTCTGGGTCGCCGGCTCTGGCTGGAAGTGTTCTCACCAGACGCTCGCGACGAAGCAGCGCGGCGGCCATTGTTCCAAGCAGGCTGCGGCAGTGGGCGGCCGCGGAGCGCAGATGGGGGAATTGGTTCGCATGTGAATGACGATAAGATGGCTGACGAGGGGGCGCGCTTCTGACAGCAAGCAAGGCATTTCGGCCTGGCATGAATCCATCCATTTGGCTCCTTGGGGCGATATGCCGAGCGAGCCGTTACCGGGTGATGCGGACGAACCATCCGTTGCCGAAAATAATGTCGAATTCGGAGCGTTGCGTCGACGTAAAATAGGTGGGCGCGCAAGTTTCGTTACGATAAAAAAATCAGCTATCTATTTTTGATGGCTTGCTGTTTTTTAATGTGGGCGGGGCAGGTTCTATATCAGATTTATACCGATTTGAATGTGTTGAATGAATTTACTGGAGAATTAATGGAAAATCCGAAGCCGGTACAAATCGTGGTGACGATCATTGGCGGCATAAATTTCTTTCAAAATCAATACTTTGTCTTGTTGTTTTGTTAGAGACCATCAACATGATCGCAGTTGTCACAAGCTGGTTGTCGCGCCAGGAGTAAGCGCATTCCGTATCAAAAGATCATTTTCGAAAGAATAACCTGATCCTCCGTCAATCACTCCGTCGGTTACACCTTCCGGGAAATGAGCGCCGACCCGCCCTGAACGGGGAAGGCGGAGCAATGCGGACAATGGTAAAGCATGGCGCCGTATGCACGCTGCAGTGCTGAAATGAGCTGCATGAAAAGGAAAATTGATATATACTTAGTGTAATTCTACTATAAATAATTAAACCTGTTGGCGATTCCCTCGCGAGGAGGCGCGTGACGGGTGTGTAGGAAGGCCCGGTAGTCGAAGCGGCACCACAGGAGCGAACGCAGGGCGTGGTGACAACGATCCGGTTGAATCCGGCCGAAAACGTCTTCCAGCTCGGCTGGGTTGAAGCTGCCGGGAAGAGGGTGGCGGCAGCGATGGTGGAGTGAAATGCTTTGCCGAATTGTCGCCCTGTCTCGCCGGTGCAGCAACGGAGACTGACGCAACCACGGAGGGGATCGCGGATCCGGTATGGATTCTGATTTCGTAATGAAAAACGGTCAGCAGATAGGGGAAGGGCTGCGGTGGAGTTGCGGCACTTCACCCGTGAGCCGGGACGGCCCGATGACCGGGGATGGATGACCGCTTGCCGAACCGCTGGCGGAGGCTGGAGACGATGATGTCCTGCGCGGCGTCGCCGAAGTGGTGATGCAGATGGCGATGAAGGCCGATGGAGAGTGACGGATCGGCGCCGGTGGTGCTGCGCGCGCAGCGGCGCCTGCACAGTTTTCCGCAATGGCTATTGCGCCGCAATCTTGAGCCGCCCCACTGCAGCAGAGCCGCCAGCCGCTCCACGGTGATCTGTCCTGGTGGTACTGCATCAGCACCGAGCGGTACAATTCCGGCTCGAATGCCGCAAATTCCCGCGGGGGCAAGATCTCGGGCAGCGGCGCCACGATCGTTTCGTTTCCCGGAGCCGGCCGGCATTCGTACTGATACCGCATCACTCGCGCAGTGAGCGCCGGATCCTGCATCTGATAGGGCGTCGCTCCTGAGATGCGACCCGCCGGATTCGCCACCCGGATCATCTGGGTTGCAACTGTCATCCATGGCGTCACGGTGTCGCGGTTACGACGTTTGCCATGCAGGCCGGCGCGTTTCGGTCCGGTCGCTGTCCCCATCATTGCCCGGCCTGATCACCGGCCGGCCTTTCAAGCCCTTCAATCGGACAATCTCGTCGCGCAGCGCCAGCGCCAACTGTTACAGGCCGGCTGCCTCGCCTGCGCGGATGGTTCGAGAGGCGTTGGCATAATGGCCGCGAATCATACCTTCATCGCCTGGATGAAAGCCCCAAAGCAGTCGCCGCCCGGGTTTATGCCCCGGTGACTGTTCCGGCCCTGGGGCGTGGGAGCCGGCGCCACAGTCGCTGCAGCACGACCTTGGGGGCGAACACCCACCGTTTCCCATCGATAAGGACGCCTCCAGCACACATTGAAAGCGTGTGCAGGCCATGCGGAAAGGAACCCTTGGGATCGGGCTCGATCCGGGCAACCGGCACTTCCTCGTAGGACAGAGGTGTGCAGGTCACGATGCGGTTAACGACAAGTGCGCCGCCATAAGTTGCAGAACAATCCTGGGCGGGACGATAGAGCGCGTCGCCGACATGAAAAGGCGTGCCACCGCAACGCGAGGACCTTATGTCAATCTTGACCGGATTGGCGCGGCAAGGCCGCCACGGTCCTTCCAGACAATCCGCATACATCAGGCAAAGATTGTCATGCAGGCCGAAAGCAGTGTCGGTATAGGCAATCCAAAATCGTCCATCGTGCCGAAACAGCGTTGCATCCGCCATCGCCACCCCTTCGACAATGACCGCGAACGGCGCAGGGGGTTTTCCTGGTGCAAGCTCGTACAGGATCTGCCGACGTGCGCCTGCCATCTCAGGCAGGCAGAATATCCGATCTCCCTCCTGCCATGTGGACGGATAAGATAAATGGCAGGTTTCACCGAGCATGATCGGTTCGGCGGTGATAATCCGGGTGCCATCGGTGGTCAGGGCCGTCAGGATCCCGCGCCCCGTACGGTGGTTGAACTCTTCACAGAGCACAACGTCGGGGCGTCCTGGCCAGGCAAAGGGATCTGCGAGGAACCCCTGGGACACCGGCATCCGAATCCAGTGGGACGGGCTGACTACCTGGTCGGTCAGCAGCGTTTCAGGTCGCTTGTCCAGGACGGCAATGGCCCATTCCTCGGCCATGAGCCGGTCACGCCACCGCGCGCCTGTTCCGGCCGCCCAGCGACGCAAGCGGGAAGGCCGGCCTGGCCTGGGGCGTGACAACGGCTGCCATGCCCGTCCCGCGCCTGCGGCGAGGCATGCCGGCCCGCGCAAGGCCCTGCCAATCAACCATGCGGAGCAGCGGCCGGCCACATCGAGCAGGTCGCGATAGTGATGCGCCGCCGAGGGAAACGCCTCGGCGAGCACATGCCACGAAAGCCCGCCGTCGCGGCTTTCAATCAGGAACATCGGCAGGAGCGCCGGTCGCCGCCAGCAATGATCGAGAGCGAAAAACGGCGCCAGGAGACAATGCCCGGAGCCATCGACAATTCGCCACAGCCGTCCCTGGTGGCAAGGCGTCAGGCCGTGCAGGTCCAGGATGATGTCATGCATGTTCTCCGCGCCATCCGGGGGGGCGGATTCGTCGGATGCGGTCTCGAACCATTGCAGGGCGGTCCCCGTTGCGGCGCGCCGCCATGAAGCTGCGTCTCTGGGCTGGTGGCCGGTGGCGGCCAGGTGCGCCCACTCGTCCAGCGACCGGCGAATGTGGCAGGCCAGTGGTGATGTCGGATGCAGGCCGACAGCACGGATCAGTGCCACCCGGGAAGGTGATGAGGGGAGGGAGCGTGTGAGCGTTGTCTCGGTATCAGTTTGCCCCATCATCACAGACGCGTCCCCGCGATCTGGTGTTTGATGGCTTTCGCCAGGCGAATATAACGCGGTAAATCTTTTTCCCAGGATTTCTCCCAAAAATGTATCCCTATGGTTTCCTTCCGGACGCAGGCCTCTGTGAACGTTTCTCCCAGGAAAAAGGGGAAGAACACTGGGACAGGACAGAGATAAATGTCCCGGACATAAACGCCATCAGGATGGTATGCCTTGAGACCGTTCTGCAATAACAGGGATGTGATCAGTTTTGGTCCGGTGCGGGTCGGACGCTCAAAGCCAAAAGGCAGGGCCCGGAGTCCAAGAATGCGGTCCAGCGCCTGCCTGATGAACCAGTGGCCAGGCGTCGCGCCAAATACCCCATTCGCAACCCAATCCGTTGGATGATCCACCCGTTGGAATGCGAAGAAACAATTATGCTTGAGCAGCAAGTCGAGGCTGCGGCGAATGGAGAAGTCAGTATCGAGATAGATTCCGCCCTGATCGAGAACCGCCATCAACCGGGCGATATCCGATACCTTCGACCATAGGCGGCGATTATAGGCGTTCTGAATTGCCGGTATGGAGAAATCAATATTTTCTTCATTCCAACGTATGATTTCGTAATCAGGGTTGGTGGCAGACCAGCTATCGATATAACGGCGAATCCTGTCAGGCTCGGGGCTGCCAACCCAGACATAGTGTATTTTTTTTGGTATCATTCTGATCTGACCGTGTTCCAGAGCGTGGTGTTGAAGTAACGATACTCGCTTGGCCGCAGGAGGCGTCAGGCGCCTACACCGGGCAAGCCGACACGCAGACGATTATTGAACATGGCGAGACTTTCACTTTAAGGCGCATAAGGCAGCTACGTGCTTGTCGTGAGATTGGCGATGACGCAGTGCGGAAGAATTTCCGAAGGGGGCTGACCTTTCTGACAAGGCAAAAGCCATGTCAGATGGTCTTCTTTGTCCTTTTTGCTGTCCGTGCCCCGGCCCTCCCGGCACGTCGTATCGATTGCAAATGATGCTTCCTCGGTTTCGCGTACGACCTTATTCTGGCAAATTCACTCCAATTCGATAAAGTCACTTTGACAGGAACGTACCTACCACAGACTGATGTCGCTCAATGTTACGAACGGATACGGGACTCAATGGTATTGCGTCTGCGGGAATGCCGTTGGTCGCTCCGGGTGACCGACGCTTCCTTGCTTTGTGCCTTGGTGACAGCGGGCATTTCAACATCTCGACGATGTTACGCAGTCTCAGCAGTGCCACGCTTGGCTGATGCACTGTCCGTGTCCGGCGATGAACGGCGCGGCCAGCATCGTCATGGTGATACAGACCCGCGGATGCACGAGGTTGATCCGTAACGGGCCGCGTGCGCTCTCGGGCAGGGGGCGGCACATCGAGGCGTCTGCACGGCCCCTCCGGTCAGACGGTGCGTTGCGGCCGAAGCGCCGGAGCCGCAGAGTGCAGACGGCACCGTGCCACCGCGGCGCCTCGTGCGCGCGGGCGCGAACGAAGGAGATCCGGAGCATCATCCGACCGCATGGGGGGCCGTGTCGGATAAGGATGCAGTGGCAGTCGATGAAGCCTGCAAATGCATCCGCGATGCGATCGACCAGGGCGGCATTCATCGGTGCGCAGGATTGCCTGATGACCCGAGGGTTCCACTCCGTTTTTCGGCCTGTGGAATCCGGAAGTTCCCTTGAGCCGACGTCCGATTCGCAGGTCGAGATCCAATGTGAGGTACCATCGGCGCGGCGCCTGCCTGAAAAAGCGAAGAGCGTGCCCGTCACGATGGTGTGGGATCGGGTGTGGCGGAGTTGGCCAGGCCAGGCACGCACGGGATTTTGCTTCCCCCATGGCCAGATGGGCGGCGGGTAGACCCTGGCCTCATCATCGGCATGCAGGTAGACATCACGCTTTCGTTAGAGGTTTGCAATAAAGATGAACGAAATCTGGCTGCTGCGTGGGATCAGGATTGCTGGATGGGCATGCATCGTGGTCATTGCAGTCTTGTCTTTGCTTCCGGCCGAAGAGATGGTCCGCACCAGCCTTGGTGGACTCATCGAGCATGCGTTGGCGTATGCGGGGACGACATTGCTCCTTGGTCTTTCATACCGGCGCCCATTCCGAATTTCTGCCGCAATGGTGGCTTATGCTGCAGTGCTGGAACCGCTGCAGGCCCTGTCACCGGGCCGAAATCCCGCAGTGGCAGACTGGGCTGCCAGTTCGGTGGGCGCCTTGATCGGCGCGGCTTGTGTCACGTTTATCCTGCAACAAATAACCCCACAGCCGCAAAGTTAACCGACCAACCATTTATTTGGCACGTGCTGCATTTTTGCGGTTTCCGGGGTCACGAATCCTCTTCCAAATGCTGCGACTGCGGCGAGGCGCCTTCAGAAGCGGCAAGCAGTCCCCGGGGGGACGCATTCTGGGGAATATTCTGTGATGATCATCAATTTTTGAGTTTCTGCCATCCGGTCGGTCAGTCGGCCCGGCAGAGGTCTGCGGTGTTGCGGTCCGGCATGTCCTTCGCGGTCACCCCGAAGGGCGCGACCGTGGCGAGATAGGCCGGCGCGCCGCGGATCCGGCGGATCTGTTGGTCCACCGCGTCGCGTAAGACGCCATCGGCCTTCATCGTCGATACCGACGGTCTGTTCGTGGCGCTGTCTGACTCGGAGACGCCGGCCGATCCGTGCGTGGGCGCGCCAGCCCCCTCTGTCTTCACCCATGCGCGTCCCGGCCTGGTGCGGGGGCAGGTGGCGGCGGCGGAGCTGGCGGTTGCCGCCGCCACTTCGGTGCTGACCGGGTGGCGGATCTTCGCGGCGGCGCCGGATGGCGTGGTGTTCGGTCCGTTGCGCCGCAACCAGAGGCTCCAGTGGGATGGCGACATCCTCGCATTGCTCGCGGCGACGGCGCTCGGGACGGCGATGCTCCGCATCCATGCGCGCGGCAAGCGGTCCCGGCGGCAGTTGGCGGTGACGCAGGCCACGCACGAGGCAGACCGGCGCTATCGCCTTCTGGCCGAAACCATCCCTCAGATCGTCTGGACCGCACGTCCCGATGGCGGCCTGGACTATCTCAACCCGCAATGGACGGAATTCACCGGCCTGTCGGTGGAGGCCGGGCTGGGGGATGGCTGGGCGACCTGCCTGCATCCGGATGACCGGGGGTGCATCGTTGCCGCCTGGGCCGAAGCGGTGCAGCGCGGCCATGTCTTCAAGGCCGAGTTCCGCGCCCGCAACGCCGCCGGCGCGTATCGCGCCCTCACTGGCCAGGCGAAGCCGTTGCGCGACGAGAGCGGCGGGATTCGCCTGTGGTTCGGCACCGCCACCGACATTTCCGAGATCGTCGCGGCGCGGGAGGTGCTGGCGCGGCAGCATGCGGAACTGGAGCGCCAGGTCGCCGATCGCACCGCCGCCCTGGTGGCCAGCGAGGCCCGTTTCCGCGCCATCTTCGAGAACGTTCCCGACATGGTCTTCGTCGTGCGGGTCGGTGGCGATGGCAAGGTCACCTACGAGGCGGTCAACCCGGCGGTCGAGCGCCTCGCCGGCCGCCCCGCCGCTGACATGCTGGGCCTGCGGGTGCAGGAGAACGTGCTGGCAGGCGAGGCGGGCGAGAGCCAGGTCGCCCGCTACCGTGCCTGTGCCGCCGGCCGCCAGGCCATGCGGTTCGACACCAGCTTTCCTTTTTCGGGCGGCACCCGCATTGCCGAAAGCATTCTGCAGCCGCTTGCCGGTGCGGACACGCAGGCGGTGCGTATCCTGGAGACGGCACAGGACATCACCGAACGGCGCCAACTGGAACGCCAGCTTGCCCAGGCGCAGAAAATGGTAGCGGTCGGCCAGCTGACCGGCGGCGTCGCGCATGATTTCAACAATCTGCTCCTGGTGGTGCTCGGCAGCCTGGAGCAGTTGGAACGCCGGCTCGCGCATGGCCGCGCCCCGGAGGCACCACCGGTGATCGCGCGCGCCAAGCATGCCATCGACCGGGGGCGAAGTTGACGCGCCAGTTGCTGGCCTTCTCGCGCCGGCAATCGCTGCATGCCGAGCGCCTTCTCTTCAGCCGCCTCGTCGGGGACCTGGCCGAGTTGCTGCAACGGGCCGTCGGCGAAAGCATCACGGTGCGCATGGATATCGCCGCAGAGCTGTGGCCGTGCCGGGCCGATCACGCCCAGTTCGAATCGGCGATCCTCAATCTCGTCATCAATGCGCGCGATGCCATGCCGTCCGGGGGGCAGGTGGTCCTCGCCATGGGCAACTGCGACATCGATGTCGCGGCGGGGCAGGCGCTGGAACTTGCGCCGGGGCAGTATGTGCGGGTCAGCGTCCGGGATAACGGCACGGGCATGCCGCCGGAGATCCTGGCGCATGTGTTCGAGCCGTTCTTCACCACCAAGGAGGTCGGCAAGGGGGGCTTGGGCTGGCCCAGGTGCACGGCTTCATGCACCAGTCCGGGGGGGGGCCGTTACCCTGGACAGCACGCCGGGCGTGGGCACCACCGTGTCACTGTATTTCCCCCGTGATCTCTCACCGGACGATGCCACGGAGGTACCCGCCTTCCCCGCAAGGCCGAGCGCCGCGATGTCCCTGCCGGTCGTCAAGGACGATCCCGGGCGCTGGTGGCGCTGCGCTCCGGCGAGCATTTCGATGTCCTCTTCTCCGACGTGGTGCTGCCGAGCGGCGTCAGCGGCATCACCGTGGCCCGGGAAGCGCAACGCCTGCAGCCGGAGCTGCGCATCCTGTTGACCTCTGGCTATGCCCGCGAGGTGCTGGCCGGCCACGGCGCCACCGAGGCCATGGAGGTGTTGTGCAAGCCCTATCACCATCAGCAGTTGCTCGAACGCGTGAACGCGCTTGCCGCCCGGCCTGTCTGCCGCGACGGCTGATTGGGCCCCGGTCGTGACGATCTGCGCGCTTGTGCGGATGTGCATTCATTTCAGCCCTGTGGCCGCGTTGCCGCAACAGGCGGGGAACCGTATGGCAGCGTAAGAAAAGCCAACAAGGATCACGCACGAAATGGCATGAAAGGGGGTGGCCCGGGAGCGGATCACTTGTGCGCGACAAGTCGATGGATCGTGTCCGAAAGTGAAACCGATTCCGGATGCAAACGAATGGTGACGTGAACATCAACCTCTCCTGAAGGCGCCTGCCCGTGCCCCTCGATGCTTCCCCTGCGGTTGCCCCGACTGCGAACGCCACTTTTCCCGACCATGATCTTGCCTTCGCCCATGCCTGGGCCGCGGTCGCGCCTGGTGGCTGGGCCCTGACCGCCGATCCGACCGATGCCGGCGAGTTGATCCGCATCTATCCCCCCGACAGCCAGCTTCCCGGCTTCACGATTCGCCTGGAAGCCGGCGTGGTGGTGACCCGCCGGCACCGTCCGGTGCAGGTGCGTGGCGGTGCGGTGGCGGTCGGCCAACATGCCAGCCTGCCGGAAGCGGTGCTGGCCCTGTGTCCGCTGACGCAGGCCCAGATGGACGAACTGCGACAGGTCATGCGCGACCGCTACGGCGTGTAGCCACCCGCGGGACCGTGGCGTTGCGGGAACCATGCCTGGGCGTGGTTCTTTCAGTCCCGCATCCCGCGCCAGCAGCCGACCGTCGGGAGGCCCACCGCAAGGAGGCATCCCATGCGCAGGCCAAACCTGGCAGGGCTGGCGCTGGTCGCCGGATTGATCTGGCGTGTGGTCCGCGCCGGCCGGCCCCCTCCCGTGACCACCGCCGCGCGCCTGCGCAACATCCCGTGCCAGGGGCTGCCGGTGCGCGAGCCCGTGCGGATCCATTGGGACGAGCATCAGGTTCCTGGCATCGAAGCCGCGAACGAGCCTGATCTCGCGGTCGGGCTGGGGGTCGTGCACGCGCATCTGCGGCTGGCGCAGATGGAGCTCATGCGCCGGCTCGCCACCGGGCGGGTTGCCGAGGTGATCGGCCGGGCCGGCATCGAACTGGACCACGCGCTGCGGCTGATGCGCCTCGATCGGGCGGTGCCCGGCATCGCGGCGATGCTGCTGCGCTCGACCCGGGTCTGGGCGGAAGGCTTCGTTGCCGGCGTCAATCACCATATCGCCCATGCTCCGGCCCTGCCGCCGGAATTCCGCCTGCTCGGCCTGACGCCGGGGCCCTGGACGCTCGCGGACCTGCTCGCAGTCGGCCGGCTGGCCGCGACCGATGTGTCCTGGCTGGTCTTTGCCCGGCTGCTGCACGGGCAGGCGAGGCTGTCGGGGGCTGAGTGGGAGACGCTCTGGCCGCTGATGCAGCAAGGCGACACGCTGCCCTGGCCGGCGCGGGAGGCCGAGGCGGTGCTGACGCTGGTCCGCGGCAGCAATTCCGCCGCCGTACCCGCTCGCCGCGGCCGTGATGGCGCGGGGATGATCGCGTCCGACCCGCATCTGGCGATCACCCTGCCGCCGCTATGGCTGATCGCCGGGCTGCATGCGCCGGGCCTTGATGTGGTCGGCCTGATGATCCCCGGTCTGCCGGTGGTGGCGCTGGGGCGCAATCGCTGGATCGCCTGGGGCGGGACCAACCTGCATGCCGCCAGCAGCGAACTCGTGGACGTTGCGGCCGAGCCCATGACCGTGCGGCAGGAGGTGATCCGGGTGAAGGGAGGCCGTCCGGTCACGCTGACGCTGCGGGAGACCCGGTTCGGCCCGGTGGTCAGCGACGGCATCCTGTTGTCCTCCCGTCGTCCCCTGGCGCTGCGCTGGGTCGGGCACCGGCCGAGCGACGAAATGACCGCGATGCTGGGGGTCATGCGGGCCCGCGATTTCGCGGGGTTCCGCACCGCCCTGGAGGGGTTCGCCGTTCCCGGCCAGACCATGCTGGCGGTGGAGGCGGGACCGTCCGGGCGGGCCGGGCGCGTCATTGCCGCCCATCTGCCGCGCCGCGCCGACGCGCCCCTGGCCGGGCCGGTCTGCCCGCCGCACCTGGCCTGGACGCTGGACGATCTGGTGCCGGGGACCGCCTTCGCCGGCGTCGGCGATATCCCGGTGGTTTCGGCCAATGACCGTCCCGAAGCGACCTCCGTGCCGGTTGGCTTCTTCTTCTCCCCGCCCGATCGGGTCCGGCGCCTGCGGTCCTTGCTGGAAGCGGCGGATCCGGTCACGCCGGAAGCGATGCGCGCCTTGCAGCAGGATGTGCGCCAGCCCGCGGCGCTCGGGCTGCGCGATGCCCTGTTGCCGCGGATCCCGCCGCCTTCGCCGCAGGACGCGGAAGCCCTGCGGGTGCTTGCCGCCTGGGACGGAGCCTATGACGCCTCCTCCCGCGGGGCGCTGGTGTTCGAGGTCTTCGTGGCGGCGCTCGCTCACCGGCTGGTTCCGGCCGAAAGCCTGGCCCTGCTCACGGCGATCTGGAGCGGGCGGGCGCTGATCGCGCGGCGGATCGCACAGGCCCCGCCTCGGGCGCTCGGTGCGGCCTTGCATGCGGCGGCCCGGGCGCTGCGCCGGCATGGCACCTGGGGGGCGGTGCACCGGCTGGCGTTGCGGCATCCGCTGGCGTCCCTGCCGCTGGTCGGCGGCCGCTACGCCGTGCCCGATTTTGCCGCCGCGGGCGGCAATGACACGCTGAACAAGACCGGGCACGGGCTGGTGCGCGGACGTCACCGGGTGACGTTCGGCGCCTGCGCCCGCCACGTCTCCGACCTTGCGGATCCGAATGCCAACGGCTTCGTGCTGCTGGGCGGGCAGGATGGCTGGCTTGGCTCCGCCAATGCCGCCGATCAGGTGCCGCTCTGGCGGGCGGGGTGCTATATTACCGTGCCGCTGCAGCCCGAGGCGGCACGTGCCTGGCCGCATCACACCCGGCTGCTGCCGCCATGATCGACGCCACCCCCTTGCTGCGCGCCTTCGCCGCCCGTCGCCGCGCGGTACTGGCGGGCATGGATCCGCTGCGGGCCCAGCGCGCCACGCTCGCGCGGCTGTTGCGCCGCGCCGCCGGCACCCGCTTCGGCCGCGATCACGACTTCGCCGAGATCCGCACGGTCGCGGACTACCAGGCACGCGTGAAGCTGCGCCGCTACGAGGCGTTCTGGCGCGAGTACTGGCAGCCCGCCTTTCCCGTGCTCCGTGACGTCACCTGGCCCGGCCTGATTCCCTGCTTTGCCCAGAGCAGCGGCACCACCGGCGGCCCGACCAAGCACATTCCCGTCAGTGCCGCGATGATGCGGTCCAATACCGGGGCGGCATTCGACTGCATGGCGTTCCATCTCGCCGCCCGGCCGGGGTCACGGGTGTTCGGCGGGCGGAATTTCCTGCTCGGCGGCAGCGTCGCGCTGGAACGGCTCGCCCCCGGGGTGCGGGCGGGGGATCTCAGCGGCATCGCTGCCGACCGCATGCCCGGGTGGGCCCGTGCCCGTGCCTTTCCGCCGCGCGAGCTGGCGCTGATCGGCGACTGGGAGGCGAAGGTGGCGGCGCTTGCCCCTGGCTCGCTGGCGCAGGACATCCGCAGCATCTCGGGCACGCCGAGCTGGATGCTGCTGTTCTTCGAGCAACTCGCGGCGTTGCGCCCGGGGCGTCCGCGCCGGCTGGTGGAGTACTGGCCGGATCTTGAATTGCTGGTGCATGGCGGCGTCGCCTTCACGCCCTATCGCGACGCCATGGCCGCCTGGCTGGAGGGCAGCCACGCCGAGACGCGCGAGGTGTACCCGGCCAGCGAGGGCTTCATCGCCGTCGCCGATCGCGGGCCGGGCGAAGGGCTGCGCCTGATGACGGACCGGGGGCTGTTCTTCGAATTCGTGCGGCCGGACGCGCTCGACCGGCCCGATCCGGACCGGCGCTGGCTGGGCACGGCGGAGCCGGGGGTGGAGTACGCCCTGGTGCTCACCACCAATGCCGGGCTGTGGTCCTATGTGCTCGGCGACACCGTGGTGCTGACGGACCGTGATCCACCCCGCCTGCTGGTGACCGGCCGTACGGCTTTCACCCTCTCGGCCTTTGGCGAGCACCTGATCGCGCAGGAGCTGGATGCGGCGGTCACCGAAGCCGCCCGGGCCTTCGCCGCGGGGGTGGCGGATTATGCCGCCGGCCCGCTGTTCCCGACTGCCGGCCAGCCGCGGGGTGGACACCTGTTCGTGGTGGAGCTGGCATCGCTGGTGCCGGACGACGCGGTCCCCTTCGCCAGGGTGCTCGACGCGGCGCTGGCACGGCTGAATGCCGATTACGCCGATCACCGGCGTGGTGATTTCGGCATGCTGCCGCCGCAGGTCCGGCTGGTGCCGCCCGGGACCTTTGCCGCCTGGATGCGCCGGCGCGGCAGGCTTGGCGGGCAGAACAAGGTGCCGCGGGTGATCAACGACCCGGCGCTGCTCGCCGATCTACGGGGGTTCATCGGGGAACGGTAGGCGCCTGCGCAGGGCCGCGTGGCGGTGCATGGCACCCCATGCCGGCGCGATGCGTTCTGGGCGGTGGCGCGACTGAGGCGCCCAGGCACGGCCGGAGGAGTGCAACATGCAACGGATTCCCACCCGCATCCATGGAATGCTCGACTACGCCCTCGGCATTCTGCTGCTGGCGTCCCCCTACCTGTTCGGCTTCGCCGACGGCGGTGCCGCGGAATGGGTGCCCACCCTCGTTGGCATTGTCATCATCGTCCAGAGCCTGATGACCGATTACGAGCGCGGAATAGCGCGCATCCTGCCCATGCCGGTGCATCTGGGCATGGATGCCGTGGCCGGGGTGTTCCTGGCGGCCTCGCCCTGGCTGTTCGGCTTCGCCGAGCAGGTGTGGCTGCCGCATCTGCTGCTCGGGCTTGTGGCAGCCGGGATCGCGGCTACGACGCGCATTGTGCCGGATGACCGCGCAGCGGACAGCACGCCACTGGTCCGCATGGCATCCATGGCCGAGACGCTCGGCAAGCCGCCGGCGGACCATCCGCGGTCGAGCGATCTGCGGCCGGCCACGGCCCTGCATGCCGGGAAGGCGGAGAATGCCGACCAGCTCCGTCGGGCGATCGACAGCGGCGCGACCCGTGACAAGGTGGCCGTGGTGGACCCGGCGGCAGCCCCCCTGGGCACGGACGCGGAATCCGGCGCGCCGCACGACGAGGAGGGACTGAAGCTCGCCCGCAGCCAGGGACAGTCCTCGGCGCCGCCGCCGAGCTAAGCATGCAGGAGCGCGGGGGACTGCCGGACGGGTCATCCCCGCGCATCCCGGTTCATCAGGCGGCAAATCCGCAGCAGACAAGAGGATGTCTGCCGATTCGCGTGGTTTCGTGATCGGCGCGCCGCCGGCACGTCCCGGAACCACCGGGGGGGCAAGCCTGTATCCCTTCCTGGCGCCCGCCATCGCAGGCATTGCGGGGCCGCTGCGCCAGATCCCAGCCCCAACCGGGAAAACCGCCATGACCCAGGATCCGCAACTGGCCCATCCCCAGCCGCCTTTCCCGAAGCAGCAGCAGGCTCCTTCCGGCCGGACGGAAGAGATGCAACCGACGCCCGACCATGGCGAACACAGCTACAAGGGATCAGGACGGCTCGCGGGCAAGGCCGCCATCATCACCGGCGGCGACAGCGGCATCGGCCGGGCGGTGGCGATCGCCTTCGCCCGCGAGGGCGCCGATGTCCTGATCTCGTATCTCGAGCAGCACGAGGATGCCCGCGAAACCGCGCGCTGGGTGGAGCAGGCCGGGCGGCGCGTCGAGCTGATCGCCGGTGACATTGCCGATCAGGGTCATTGCCGTGGCATCGTGGAGCGGGCGCTGCAGGCCTTCGGGCGTCTCGACATCCTGGTCAACAACGCGGCGATGCAGCGCACCCACCAGGCTCTCGAGGAGATCAGCGCGGAGGAATGGGACCATACCTTCCGCATCAACATCTATGCGATATTCTATCTGTGCCAGGCGGCCGTGCCGCACATGCCGCCGGGTAGCGCGATCGTGAACACCACGTCCATCAACGCCAAGACCCCATCGCCACAATTGCTGGCCTATGCCACCACCAAGGGCGCCATCGCCAATTTCACCGCGGGGCTGGCGCAACTGATCGCCGGGCGCGGCATTCGCGTGAACTGCGTGGCGCCGGGCCCGATCTGGACGCCGCTCATTCCGTCCACCATGCCGGTGGAAAAGGTCGCGAACTTCGGCAAGGACACGCCGCTCGGCCGTGCGGGACAGCCGGCGGAACTTGCCCCCGCCTATGTCCTGCTGGCATCCGGCGAAGCCAGCTACATCACCGGTGCCTTGCTGCCGGTGACGGGCGGGCGGCCGATGCTGTAGCGGTCCGGTCTATCCCGGACCCGCGCACGATGCCGGGAACATAGAACTGCCGGAAGTCGATCCTGTTTGCTGCTCGGTGGCACCGTCCGCCGATGCACGGGCACGGCAAAAACAAAAAGACCCAGGATCATTCATGTATTTTCACGACCGGCGCCTGCAATGTCCCGTCCGCGTGGACACCCCGGATCCGCTGTTCGCCAGGCAACTGCAGCAGGCCATCGGCGGGATCGAGGGCGAGATCCGCGTCTGCCTGCAGTACTTCTTCCAGGCCTGGGGCGCCCGCGGGCCGACGAACAAATACCGCGACATGCTGCTGCATACCGCGACCGAGGAGATCGGGCACGTCGAGATGCTGGCGACCGCCGTCGCGCTGAATCTCGAGAATGCGCCGACGACCTTGCAGGAAAGCGCGGCGGGCGCCAGGTCCCTCGTCGGCGCCGTGCTCGGCGGTGGCGAACGGCCGCGCCATATGGTGGAAGGCATGCGTCTATGCCAGCGGCAACCTCGCCGCTGACATGTTCGCCAACGTCACGGCGGAGGCAACCGGCCGCCTGCTGGCGGTGCGCCTCTACAATGCGACCCATGATGCCGGCATGCGGGACATGCTGAGCTTCCTGATCGCGCGCGACACCATGCACCAGCAGCAATGGCTGGCGGTGGTGGAGGAACCGGGCGGTCCCGGTGCCCTGCCGATCCCCAACAGCTTCGACCAGAGCAAGGAAAAGCAGGAATTCAGCTATGTCTTCCTGGGTACCGGCAAGGACGGCACGCCACCGCCCTCCGGCCGCTTCACCGAAGGCGCGTCGCTGGATGGCCGCGGACACTTCAGCGTCCGCCAGAATGTCGCGCTCGGCGCGGAACCGGTGCTGGGGCCGGCCCGCCCGGACAGCGGGGCGCAGGTCGAGCAGATCGACACCACCGCGTCGCCGCCGGCGTAGCGATCGGTCACGCCGCCAGGGCTTTTCCTCAAGGGAAGCACAGCCATGTCCAGGACCGACTCTCGATCCGGCAACGACACCCCATCCACCCCGGCCACCAGCCCCGCCTCAAGCGAAATGGACAGGGCGCATGAAGCGGCCGGTGATGGTGTCCTTCCCGGCTCGGTGCCGGCCGGTCTCACGGTGAAGGAACTCGAGGACCGGGCACGTGCGCCGGCGAAGGATGTTCCTGCGACCGACTGACCGCAATCCCGGCCGCGCTGGCCGGCGGGGCAGGCGGCCTCAGCCGGCCGGGGTGTAGCGCCACACGCTCGCGGGCGGGAAATTCAGCGGGGTCCAGGCTTCACGTCTGGCCTCCAGTCCGTGCCGGCTGGCCGGCAGGGGCGAGGTGACACAGTAGCTGTAGTGCAGGAAGCCGCGGCCGGGGGCGACCGCCGTCATCGCGTCGATGAAACGGCGTTGCTCGGCCAGTGGCAGCAGCACCAGCGGAATGCCGCAGATGACCGTGCCGACGTGTCCGTGCCAGTGTGCGGGCAGCAGGTCGGGCAGGGCGCGGGCATCGCCTTCGATCACCGTCGCGCCCGGCAGCACACGGCGCAGGTGGTTCGCCATGTCCGGCACGATCTCCACCACGACCAGTTTTTCGGCCCGCAGGCCGGAGGCGAGCAGCGCCCGGCTGACCACGCCCGTTCCGGCACCGAGTTCCACGACCACCTCGTCAGCGGTGCAACGCACCTGGGCGGCGACGCGCCGGCACAATGCCGGGGCGGATGGAATCACCGACCCCATCTGCAGCGGATTGGCCAGCCAGCGCCGCAAGAACATGCCAGTATTGTTTGTGACAGTTCTGTGACGGTATTCAGCGGTTTCTGCCGCCATGGTTCTCACGTTCGGCATATCCCTCATGGAACACTGCACTTCGCTGTTGGGGATTATCATTACGTCCCGGAACTGCTACAGCATGGCATGCGGGGCCGCAAGGCGGCGCCGTTCCGCCAGGAAACCGGCCGTCATCCGGCGTCTCGCCGGAGCCGCGAGCCCTTGCTTTCGTGCTTCGCCTGCAACCTGATATGGTCGCCGGTCGACACCCATTGCCCCCGAAGGTCGATTCGGCGCGATGACTGCACGCATCCTCATCGTCGACGACGTGCCGCTGAACCGGTGGCTGCTAGAGGCGAAGTTGTCCGCCGAATATTACCAGGTGGCGACTGCCGCGGATGGGGCGGAGGCGCTGCGCCTTGCGCGGGCCTGGCAGCCGGATCTGGTGCTGCTCGATGTCATGATGCCGGAAATGGACGGCTACGAGACCTGTCGCCGGCTGAAGGACGATATCAGCACCGTTCACATTCCGGTGGTGATGGTCACGGCCCTCGGGGCGCCGGAGGAACGGCTGCGTGGCCTTGAGGCAGGGGCGGATGATTTCCTCACCAAGCCGGTCGAGTACGACACGCTGCTCGCGCGGGTGAAGTCGCTGGTGCGGCTGAAGCGCCTGCTCGACGAATGGCGGTTGCGCGGCGAGACCGCGCGCGTGCTCGGACTGGTTGACGATACGATGGCGCAGCCCGCGATCGCCGGTGCCCGCGCGCTGGTGGTGGATGATTGGGATCCGGGCGCGCAGATCGTGCAGGATGCGTTGTCGCGGGAGGGGGTCCTGGCGGGCCGCGCCGCGTCGGAAGCCGAGGCCCTGGCGCTCGTCGCGACCGTTCCGTTCGATCTGGTCGTGCTCAGCCTGTCGATGACGGAGCAGGATCCGCTGCGCCTGGCCTCGCGTCTGCGCGCCACCGATGCCACCCAGGACATTCCGCTGCTGCTGGTCGCCGAACCCGAACAGAAGGGGCGCCTGCTGCGCGGCTTCGATCTCGGTGCCAATGACTGGGTGCTGCGCCCGATCGACGGAAACGAGTTGCGGGCGCGGGCGCGCAACCAGATCCGCCGCAAATTCTACCAGGACCGGTTACGCGCCGATCTCGGCCATGCGCTGGAAATGGCCCTGACCGACCCGCTGACCGGCTTCTACAACCAGCGTTACCTGCTGCCGCACCTGCGCGGGTTGCTGGCCTCGTACCATGCCGGCGGGCTGGCGGTCATGATGGTGGATGTGGACCATTTCAAGCAGATCAATGACCGCTTCGGCCACGCCGTTGGCGATCGCGCCCTGAGGGAGGTGGCGGACACGCTGCGCAGCCGTACCCGCGTGTTCGACAGCATCGCCCGTTACGGTGGCGAGGAGTTCGTGGTGGTGATGCCGGGGGCCGGCCCGCAGGAGGCGATGGTGGCGGCCGAACGACTGCGCCTGTCCGTCGAGGAACTGGCGTTCCAGCCGGAACGGGGCGTGGTCCATTCCCTGACCGTCAGCATCGGCGTTGCCTTCAGCCACGCCGGTGTCCAAAGCGCGGAGCTGCTGCTGCAGGCGGCCGACCAAGCGATGTACCGCGCCAAGAATGGCGGCCGCAACCGGGTGGAAACCGCAGGAACGGAGTGGTGCTGACCGGGAACGGTCCGCCCTGGCCTGTTACCATCCCGGCGAGAGGGAGGGGGCCGATCGTTCCGCGAGTGGTCAACGCAACGCAAAAACGCGCCCGGCCGTCACCGGCGGGCGGGCGAGTCTGCAGATGAGAGCGGCCGGCCTGACTGGCCGGCCGGGCTCACTTGATCTTGGCTTCCTTGAACAGGACGTGCTTGCGCGCGACCGGATCGTATTTGCGGAACTCGAGCTTGCCCGTCTGGGCGCGCGCGTTCTTCTTCGTGACGTAGAAGTACCCGGTGTCGGCGGTCGACACCAGCTTGATCTGGACAGTGTTCGTCTTCGCCATGGCAGATAACCCCTCGAAGGACGGGCCTCATGGCGCAACAGGCGTGGCGCGTCAAGCGGCTTTAGGGTCCGGCCTGGGGCCTGGCCGGGGGCGGGCCGATCAGCGCCGCGCCATAGGCGCTCGGGGTTTCGATCAGGAACCGTGCGGCGGAGAGGTCGGCATCGCGGCCCTCGGCGGCCGGGCAGGCATTGCGGATCTCCAGGATTTCCGGGGCGGGCAGCGGCGCGCGGGCGGCGCGGTGGCGGTGCAGGGGCCGCGCCATCATCTGCCGGCCTTGCGCCAGTTCCGCCAGTTGCTGGTCCAGCGCTTCCCCGCCCAGGCTGGTACAGACCTGCGGCAGCACGCCCAGCCCCTGGATCGGCCAGCCCAGCGGGGCCAGCACGCGGCTCCAGGTCACCAGCAACTCGCCGCCATCGGGCAACGGCGCGATCGTCTGCACCAGGCCCTTGCCGAGGGTGGAACTGCCCACCACCACCGCCCGCCTCTGGTCGGCCAGCGCCGCCGCCAGGATTTCGGCGGCACTCGCCGAGCGTCCGTCAACCATCACCACCACCGGCACGCCTGACGCGAGATCCGGCCCATCGGCGCGGAATTCATGATCGGCGTCGGGATCCCGGCCGAGGGTCATCGTCACCACGCCCTCGGGGATCAGCGTGTCGGCCGCCGCCACGGCCTGCCGCAGCAGCCCGCCCCGGTTGCCGCGCAGGTCGACCACCACGCCGCGCGGCGGGCGATTGGCGGCCAGGCCGCGCTCCAGCTCATGGGCGAGGCGCAGGCCGGTGTCGCCGGCGAAGGCGGAGATGCGCAGCACCAGCAGCTCGCCGATGCGGGTGGGCACCACCGTTTCCGGCGGCACCAGGGCGCGTTCCAGATCGACGCGGCGGCGGCGCCCGTCATGGCCGCGCAGCAGCAGGCTCACCCGGGTGCCTTCCGGCCCGTTCAGCAAGGCCGTCACCGCGTCCGGGCTGGCCGCGTTCGTGTTCTGGCCATCCACCGCCAGGATGCGGTCTCCCGGCCGCACCCCGGCCCGTGCCGCGGGGCCGTCGGTGGCCACGTCCTGCACGACGATCTGGCGGTTGCGGCGCGCCAACTGCACGCCGATGCCGGCGCGGCCGGTGCGCCGGGCCCGTTCCGCGTCCGCCTCTGCCGGGGCGGCGTAGCGGGAATAGGGGTCGAGATGGTTGAACAACTCGTCGAAGAAGCTGCGGATGATGCCCTGGGTGCCGGCCTGGCGCACCGCCTCGGAGCGGTCCCAGGCGGCCCGTACCATCTGGGCCACCGCTTCGCCCCAGCCCTCCGCGTCGTCATCGGGGGGCGAGGGGCGCAGCAACAGGCCCTGGCCGTCACTGGCCAGCCTGAGCGTGTTGTCGCGCAGCTCGGCCGACAGCCGCGGATCAAGCGAGGTCAGGCCGCGCAGTCCCCAGACCGCCAGTTGGCTGACCGGCACCGGATCGAGCGTGCGTGGCGCGATGAAGTCCAGCGCCGTGGCCGAGACCTGGGCCACAAGTCCCGCATTCAGCCCCTGGCCGGGCAGGAACGGCTCGGCCAGGGCGGCCGGGCCGCCGAACAGCAGGGGCAGCAGCAGCAGCCAGGCGGTTCTCACCTTCGCCGTGGCCGTCCCCTTTCGCGCGCCGCCCCCGGCCCGGCGCCCTGCAGCACATGGAACACCAGCCCGCCGGTCACCGGGCTCGCTTCGCTCAGCATCACGTCCACCTCCTGGGCCAGGCGGAACTCGATGCGTGTCCGTCGTCCCGAGAGGGTCTGCGTCGCTTCGTCATGAAACCAGAAATCATCGGGCAGCGTGGAAACCGGCACGAGTCCGCTCGCGCCACTGTCCGCAACTGTGACGAAAAGACCGAACCGGGTCACGCCGGAAATGCGCGCGGCGAACACCGTGCCGACCTTGTCGGCCATGAAGGCGGCCAGATAGCGGTCGATGGCGTCGCGTTCGGCCAGGGCTGCCCGGCGTTCGGTTGCAGTGATATGCTCGGCGGTGTCGGCCAGTTGCGCCGGCTCGTCGTCGTCGAGCCCGCCCGGCCCGAGCCGCAGCCCGCGCACCAGGGCGCGGTGCACCAGCAGGTCGGCATAGCGGCGGATCGGGCTGGTGAAATGGGCGTAGCGGGCCAGTGCCAGACCGAAATGACCGATATTCTCCGTTGCATAGGCGGCCTGGGACTGGCTGCGCAGCATCACCTCGTTGATCAACGCCGCCTGCTCGCTGCCGCCGACCTGGCGCAGCACCCGGTCGAGGTCGCGCGGATGCAACTGGTTGCCGGGTGGCAGGGAGATATCCAGCGTGCGCAGGAAGCTCCGCAGCGCCTCCAGCTTCTCTTCCGAGGGCGGGGCATGCACGCGGTAGACGCATGGCTGGTGCAGCCGCTCCAGTTCCTCGGCGGCGGCGACATTGGCCAGCACCATGAATTCCTCGATCAGCCGGTGGCTGTCCAGCCGCGGCCGCGGCGTGACCGAGACCACCCGGCCGGCATCGTCGAGCACCACCTTGCGCTCGGGCAGGTCGAGGTCGAGCGTGCCGCGCGCTTCCCGCGCCGCCAGCAACAGCCGGTAGGCGGCATACAGCGCCGGAACCGGCAGGCCGAGGTCCCGGCCGGAGTCCCGCGCTTCCTGGACCTCGGTATAGGTCAGGCGGGCGGCGCTGCGCATCAGGCCGCGGCCGAAGCGATGCGACTGCTTCCGCCCGGCGGCGTCGATGCGCATCTCGACGAACAGGCAGCCGCGATCCTCGTTCGGGCGCAGGCTGCACCAGCCGTTGGACAGCGCCTCCGGCAGCATCGGCACGACGCGGTCGGGGAAATAGCAGGAATTGCCGCGCAGACGGGCGGCGCGGTCGAGCGGTGAGCCCGGCCACACGTAATGCGCGACATCGGCGATCGCCACCAGCAGGCGGAAGCCCTCGCCATCCGGTTCAGCGAACACCGCGTCGTCGAAATCGCGCGCATCCTCGCCGTCGATCGTCACCAGCGGCACGTCGCGCAGGTCGGTGCGCCCGTCCGCGCCGACGCTCCGGGCCTTCTCCGCCTGTTCCAGGGCGGCGGCGGGGAAGTCGTTCGGGATCTCGTGGGTGTGGATGACGATCAGGCTGACCGACCGCGCGTCGCCCACATTGCCCAGGCGCTCGACCACCCGGGCGGGCTTCAGGCCATAGCCGGTCGAGGGCAGGGGGGTCGCCAGCACGATCTCGCCGGGCTGCGCCGCGCCGTCCTCGCCCGGTGGAACCCGCCATTCCGCGCGGGAGCGTCGGTCGGTGGGCACAATGCGCCCGCCGCCCTGCGGAGTCGGCTGGTAGACCCCGAGCACGCGGCCCGGCTCGTCGGTCAGGCGCCGGAGCGTGCGGCCTTCGTATTTGTTGCCGACGATCTGGCGCAGCCGTGCCAGCACGCGCTCGCCCGGGGCCAGCGCCGGAACGCCGCGCGGCTCGGGGCGCATCAGGATCATCGGCGGCGGGCCATCGCCCTCCCACTCGACCGGCCGGGCGATGGGGTCGCCATCCGGATCGGTGCCGGTGACCTGCACCACCATCGCCTCGGGCAGACGGCCGGGGGCGCGGAACCGGCGGTGGCCGGCAGGCGCGACCTCGCCCTCGCGGGCGAGGTCCTTCAGCAGATCACGCAACTCCACGCGCTGGGAGGCGTCCAGGCCGAATTCGCGGGCGATCTCCCGCTTGCCGACACGGCCGGGGGATTCGCGGATGAAACGACGGATCGCCTCGCGGCTGGGCAGGGCCGGGGGCGGGGCGTTGGGCTTGCGGGCCATGTCAGGCAGTGGCGGGGCGTTGCCCCGCGCCCCACCAGGGCTCCGCCCTGGACCTGCCAAGGGCTTCGCCCTTGGAACCCATGATTTCTGTGCCGCGCAGCGCGAGTGGGGTGCAGGGGTCCCCTGACCCCTGCCGGGTCCAGGGCAGAGCCCTGGCCTTCCTTAAAAAATCCCTCATCCAGCCTTTCGCGCCGCCGCCTTCGGCTTCGCCGCGGCTTTCTTCGGTGCCGCCGCTTTCTTCGGCGCGGCCTTCTTCGGCGCCTCCGGCGCGGCGGCCTCTTTCTTCGGCGCCGCCTTGCGTGCCTTGGCGCCGCGCGGCTTCAGCAGCTTGCCCTTCTCGGCCAGCAGTGCCACCGCCTGTTCCAGGGTGACGTCGTCCATCGCGACGTCGCGCGGCAGCGTCGCTACCTTGTTGCCGTGCTGCGCGTACGGCCCGAACCGTCCCTTGCGCACCAGCACCGGCTCGCGGTCGGACGGGTGCGGGCCGAGCGTGCGCACGCTCGCCAGCTTGCGTGCCAGCAGGTCGACCGCCCGGTTCAGCCCGACTGCCAGCACGTCGTCGTCGCGGTCGAGCGAGGCGAACACCCCGCCCATCTTCACGTAGGGCCCGAACCGCCCGAGGCCCGCCTCGATCGGCTCGTTCGTCTCCGGATGGATGCCGACGATGCGCGGCAGCGACAGCAGCGCCACCGCCTGTTCCAGGGTGATGCTGTCGCCGTCCACCCCGCGCGGCAGGCTGGTGCGCCGGGGCTTGACCTTGCTGCCCTCGACCTGCTCGCCCTGCTGCACGTAGACGCCGTAGGGGCCGCGGCGGACGGTGATTTCCTCGCCGGTGTCGGGATGCGGCCCGAGCACCCGCATGCCTTCCTTCAGCGTGTCGCCCGCGTCCTCGCCGCTGTCGATGGCGAGCCGCCGCGTGTACTGGCAGTTCGGGTAGTTCGAGCAGCCGATGAAGCTGCCATGCCGGCCCAGCTTGAGCCCGAGCCGCCCCTCGTTGCAGGCCGGGCAGGTGCGCGGGTCGGTGCCGTCCTCGCGCGCGGGGAAGAAATGCGGCCCCAGGTCGCGGTCCAGCGCCGAGATCACGTCGCTGATCTTCAGGTCCCGGGTCTGCTCCACCGCGCGGGAGAATTCCTCCCAGAAGGCGCGCATGATGGCACGCCAGTCGGCCTTGCCGTCGGAGATTTCGTCGAGCTGCTCCTCCAGCCCGGCGGTGAAGCCGGTATCGACGTAGCGCTCGAAGAAGCTGGTCAGGAAGGCCGTGACCAGTCGCCCGCGGTCCTCGGGGATGAAGCGCTTGCGGTCCAGCCGGACATATTTGCGGTCCTGCAGCACCGACAGGATCGAGGCATAGGTCGAGGGCCGGCCGATGCCCAGCTCCTCCAGCTTCTTGACCAGGCTCGCTTCCGAATAGCGCGGCGGCGGCTGGGTGAAGTGCTGCTCGGCGCTGGCTTTGTCGTGGCCGAGCCGGTCGCGCTCGGCCATCGGCGGCAGCATGCGGCCTTCCTCGTCGGCGCCCGCCTCGCCCGGGGCGTCGTCCTGGTCCTCGCGGTAGAGCTTGAGGAAGCCGTCGAAGGCCATGATCGAGCCGGTGGCGCGCAGGCGCGGGCCGTTCGGCTTCGCATCGGCGGCATCGACGCTGACCTGGTCGAACTCGGCGGACTGCATCTGGCTGGCGACGGCGCGCTTCCAGATCAGCTCATACAGGCGGAACTGCTCGGCGTTGAGGTAGGCGGCCACGCTCTGCGGCACGCGGCCGATCTCGGTCGGGCGGATCGCCTCGTGGGCTTCCTGGGCGTTCTTGGCGCGGCTGGTGTATTCGCGCGGGGCGGCCGGCACGTAGGTGGGGCCGTACTCGGCCTGCACATGCTCGCGGATGCTCAGCATCGCCTCGCGGGCCATCTGCACGCCGTCGGTTCGCATATACGTGATCAGGCCGACGGTATCGCCCTCGATGTCGACGCCCTCGTACAGTTGCTGGGCGAGCCGCATCGTCTGCTGCGCGCCAAAGCCCAGCTTGCGCGAGGCTTCCTGCTGCAGGGTCGAGGTGGTGAAGGGCGGGGGCGGGTTGCGCTTGACCCGCTTCCGCTCGATCGTGGCGACCGAGAAGCTGCCGGCCTCGACCGCCGCCTTGGCGCGCAGCCCGGCGGCCTCGTTGGGCAGGTCGAACTGCTCGAGCTTGCGCCCGTCCAGATGGGTCAGCCGGGCGGTGAAGCTGGCGCCCTCGGGGGTGGTGAACACCGCCTCGACGGTCCAGTACTCGCGCGGGCGGAACGACTCGATCTCGGCTTCGCGCTCGCAGATCAGGCGCAGCGCCACCGACTGCACCCGTCCGGCGCTGCGGCTGCCCGGCAGCTTGCGCCAGAGCACCGGCGAGAGGGTGAAGCCGACCAGGTAGTCCAGCGCGCGGCGGGCCAGATAGGCCTCGATCAGCGGCAGGTCGAGGTCGCGCGGGTGCTCGATCGCGTGGCGGATGGCGTTGCGCGTGATCTCGTTGAAGGTGATGCGGCGGACCGCCACGCCGTTCAGGGCGCGCTTCTCGTCCAGCATCGCCCGCACGTGCCAGGAGATGGCCTCGCCCTCGCGATCCGGGTCGGTGGCGAGATAGAGCGTGCTGGCGCCCTTGAGTGCCTTGGCGATGGCCGCGACCTGCCGGGCGCCGCGATCATCGGCCTCCCAGTCCATGGCGAAGTCCTGATCGGGACGCACGCTGCCGTCCTTGGGGGGAAGGTCGCGTACATGCCCCAGGCTCGCCAGCACGGTGTATTTGCTGCCGAGGTACTTGTTGATGGTCTTCGCCTTCGCAGGCGATTCGACGACGACGACGTCCGTCATGCTGTCCTGATCTTTGGGTCGGCGACGTTCGGGCCGCGCCTAATGACCGGGTTCGGCGAGCAATGCAACCATGTTCCCCGGGAAGGTCTGCAACCGGCCGGCGACTTCCAGTTCCAGCAGGGCCCCGAGCACGGCAGCCGGCGAAAAGTGGGAGCGGCGGATCAGCTCGTCAACCGATGTCGGCGAAGGGCCCAGCAGATCAGCCAGTTGCGCCCTGGCAAGGGCGACCTCGGCGGAGTCGCCGGGGGGCGTGGCAACGGGTTCGGGCGGGGGTTCGCGCAACCTGTCCGGGCAGGAAAATCCTGGCAGCAGGCCGAGTCCCTCGCCCGGTGCGCAGGGCAGATCGGCAAGCACGTCGGACGCGGTCTCCACCAGCCGGGCCCCCTGGCGGATCAGGCCGTTGGCGCCACGGCAGCGCGGGTCGAGCGGCGAGCCCGGCACGGCGAACACCTCCCGCCCGGCCTCCAGCCCGCGGCGCGCCGTCACCAGGGCGCCGGAGCGCTGCGCGGCCTCCACCACCACGACCCCGAGGGCCAGGCCGGCGATGACGCGGTTGCGGCGGATGAACAGCCGCCCCAGCGGGGCGGTGCCGGGGGGAGCCTCGCTGACCACGGCGCCGCCGGCGGCGATGCGGGCCTGCAGCCCGGCATGCTCGGGCGGGTAGGGGACGTCGATGCCCCCGGCGACGCAGGCCACCGTCCGCCCGCCACGCAGCGCCCCCGCATGCGCGGCGGCGTCGATGCCACGGGCGAGGCCGGAGACCACCACCAGCCCCTCCCGGGCCATCTCCTCGGCCATGGTCTCGGCGATGCGCTGGCCGTTCGCCGAGGCGTTGCGGCTGCCGACGATGGCGATCCCACGGCCGGTCAGGGCGGTCGGATGGCCCTGCACGGCGATCACCGGCGGGGCGTCCTCCAGCAGGGCCAGCAGCGGCGGATAGGCGGGGCTGCCGAGGAAGATCAGGGTGGCGCGGGCGCGGGCGGCCAGGTCGAACTCACGCTCGGCCTCGGCGCGGCTGGGCACGGTGGGCGGGGTGGGGCGCCCGCCGTTGCGGGCGAGCCCCGGCACGGCCTCGAGCGCCGCTGCCGCGCTGCCGAAGCGGCGCAGCAGCCGGCGATAGAGGATGGGGCCAACGCCTTCGGTCCGCGCGAGACGAAGACGGTCGAGGTCTTCGTTCATGCCAGGGGCCTACTTGCCCTGGCCGATCCGCGGCTCGGTGCCGGCGAGCAGGCGGCGGATATTGGCGTGGTGGCGGGCGATGATCAGGCCGGAACTGGCGAGCACCAGCAGTTCGACCGGCCAGGGGTCGCCGGCGAGCAGGCCGATCACCGGGGCGGCGGCGCAGGCGGCGAGCGCGCCGGCCGAGGAGATGCGGGTGGCGAAGGCGGTGCCGGCCCAGACCAGCACGGCCCCGAGCCCCGCTACCGGCGCCGCGGCCAGCAGCACGCCCGCGCCGGTGGCGACCCCCTTGCCGCCCTTGAACTTCAGCCAGACCGGGAACAGGTGCCCGAGCACGGCGGCCAGCCCCGCGACCAGGATCCCCGCCTCGCCGGCGAGCGCGCCCCCGGCCAGCACGGCCACGGCGCCTTTGAAGGCATCCAGCGCCAGCGTCGCCGCGGCCAGGCCCTTGCGGCCGGTACGCAGCACGTTGGTGGCGCCGATATTGCCCGAGCCGATGGCACGGATGTCGCCAAGCCCGGCTGTGCTGGTCAGCACCAGGCCGAACGGGATGGACCCCAGCAGGTAACCCAGGGCCGCGACGGGAAGGAGCATGATCATAGCGGAGCCGTTCCTGATGATCGGGCCAGGCCGAAGGCCGCGCCGGCTTCCGGCTCGCGGGCCGAGCCCAGGCGGGCGGCGATCACGGTTGCGGCCGGGCCGACGAAGAGAGGGGCGGCATGCATGACGATCCGGCCGACCTGGAAGAACTGGGTCAGCACCAACGCGACCACGACCAGGGCCGGGATGACCATCAGGTCCGCGGCCACGATGCGGCGTCGGTGGCCTGGGGCTCCCGGGAAGCGATGGCCGAGCAGCGCCAGCCCGGCCAGCACCAGCAGCGGCAGCACATTGAGCACCAGGCCGCGCCCGCTGGCCCAGGCAGCGAGATTGGTCCGTATCGTGGCGAAATATCCTGCCGTATCAAGCTGATACTCGTTGCCTGGCAGATGCACCAGCATGACCATGGCCAGATAGAGGCCGCCTGCCAGCAGCGTTGCCAGCCAGGCCCGGCCCAGGCGCTGTCGTTCGCTGGCGGAGACGATGCAACGCAGGCTCAACCAAACAGCGAATACGATGATGATTTTTTCATTGGTCAGAGGGGCCAGCAACATCACCGCCGCGAACCAGCCCGGACGTGGCAGCAGCCACAGCAGCAGGGCGATGACCAGGATGGCCAGCGGGTCGAGCGCGAAGAACTGGCTGTACCAGCACAGGACGAACAGCAGCAGGCCGGCCAGCGCCGCCGTCGCCGGCGGCAATCCCTCGCGCGTGCGCGCCGTGGCGAAGGCGACGAATCCGGCCAGGATCATTGCCAGGTAGGAAACGAAGGCCAGGGCCTCGGTCGCCCGCAGGCTCGGCAGCGGCAGGTCGGGGGGCAGGTTGGTCAGCGGCAGGCTGGGCAACAGGTAATAGAACGGCGCCGCCACCAGCACGGAGAGCAGGCGGTAGCCATAGGGGGATTCCGGCATGGCGCCGCCCGGCTCGCCCAGCAGCGCCAGCAGGAACGGCGCATAGTCGTCGCGGGGGACGGTGCCGAACGCCATCAGGCGGAAGATCACGAAGTAGAACGGCGACAGCGCCACGGCCACCAGCGCGAACAGGGCGATGCGGCGGGCCAGCACCACGGCGGTGCCGGGGCCATGGCTCGCCGTATGGTCCGGACTGGGGGTCACGCGGTGGCTCCGAACACGCGGCGTCCCGCTTTCCAGGTTCCGATCACCTGCCCTTCCAGCGCGCGGTTGTCGAAGGGCGTGTTCTGCGCCTTGCCGGGCAGGGCGCCGGCCTGGACCCGCCAGACATGCTCGGGATGGAACAGGCAGAGATCCGCCGCCGCGCCCTTGGCCAGCGTGCCGGCGCCGACCCCGAGCAGGCGCGCCGGCCCGACGGTGAGCAGCGCGACCGCCTCGGCGAGCCCCAGCGCCCCGCCATGCACCTGGGCCAGCGTCACCGCCAGCAGCGTCACCAGCCCCGCGCCGCCGGCGGAGGCCTGGGCGAAGGGCAGGCGCTTGTCGTCGGCGTCGCGCGGCTGGTGGTCGGAGGCGATCGCGTCGATGGTGCCATCGGCCAACGCCGCCACCACTGCCCGCCGGTCGGCCTCCGCCCGCAGCGGCGGCGAGAGCTTGGCATAGCTGCGGAAATTGCCGATCGCCCCTTCGTTCAGGTCGAAATAGGGCGGGGCGGTATCGCAGGTGACGCGCAGCCCCTCGTCCTTGGCCCGGCGGATCAGCGCCAGCGCCTCGGCGGTCGAGACATGGGCGAAATGCACCGCGCCCCCGGTCATGCGCGCAAGCCGGATGTCGCGCGCCACCATGATCGCCTCGGCCTCGGCCGGGATCGCCGGCAGGCCGAGCCGGGTCGCCAGTTCCCCGCGCGTGGCGGCGCCGCCGGCGGCGAGCGAGGGCTCTTCCGGGTGCTGCACGATCATCGCGCCGAAGCCGCGCGCGTAGGTCAGCGCCAGCGCCATCTGCCGGGCGCCGCCGATGGCGCGGGCGCCGTCGGTGAAGGCGATCGCCCCGGCCTCGTGCAGCAGGCCGAGCTCGGCCATTTCCTCGCCGCGACAGCCCTTGGTCACGGCCCCGTAGGGCAGGATGGTCAGGCTGCCGGTGGCGGCGCCGCGGGCCAGCAGCAGATGGACCAGCGCCGGGTCGTCGATCGCCGGCTGGGTGTCGGGCAGGGCCGCGAGCGTGGTGATGCCGCCCGCCGCCGCCGCCTCGGCGGCCGAGGCGATGGTCTCGCGGTATTCGAAGCCCGGCTCGCCGAGGGCGGCGCGCATGTCGACCAGGCCGGGGCAGAGCACCGCCCCGTCGCCCTCGATCACGGTGACGCCGTCGGGCCGGCCGAGCCCGGTGCCGAGATCGGCGATCAGCCCGTCGCGGATCAGCAATTCGCCGGCCTGGTCGAGCCCGGCAGCGGGATCGAGCAGGCGGACGCCGGTGATGAGCGTGTCAGTCATTGCGTGCCGCCCGGCGGGAGAGGGTGTCCAGCACCGCCATGCGGACGGCGACCCCCATTTCCACCTGTTCCTTGATGACGCTGCGGTGCGGGTCGTCGGCGACCTCGCTGTCGATTTCCACGCCCCGGTTCATCGGGCCGGGATGCATGACCAGCGCGTCCGGCTTGGCCCAGGCGAGCTTGGCGGCGTCGATGCCCCAGAAGCGGAAATACTCGCGCGCGCTCGGCACCAGGCCGCGCGCCATGCGCTCGCGCTGCAGGCGCAGCATCATGACGATGTCGGCGCCATCCAGCCCCGCCTTCATGTCGTGGAAGACGGTCACGCCGAGTCGCTCGACCTCGGCCGGCAGCAGCGTCGGCGGGCCGATCAGCCGTACCCGGCTGCCCATGGTGGTGAGCAGGTGGATGTTCGACCGCGCCACCCGGCTGTGCAGCACGTCGCCGCAGATGGCGACGGTCAGGCTTTCCAGCCGCCCCTTGCGCCGGCGGATGGTCAGCGCGTCCAGCAGCGCCTGGGTCGGGTGCTCGTGCGTGCCGTCGCCGGCATTGATGACCGCGGCGTCCACCTTCTGCGCCAGCAGCGCCGGCGCGCCGGACTGGTCGTGGCGCACCACCAGCAGGTCGCAATGCATGGCGTTCAGCGTGGCGGCGGTGTCCAGCAGCGTCTCGCCCTTGTTCACGCTGCTGGTCGAGACCGACATGTTGATCACGTCGGCGCCGAGTCGCTTCCCGGCCAGTTCGAAGCTCGTGCGCGTGCGCGTCGAATCCTCGAAGAACAGGTTGATCAGGGTGCGGCCACGCAGCAGGTCCCGCTGGGTCTTGCCGGAGCGGTTGAGCAGCACGTAGCTCTCGGCGAGATCCAGCATGGCGCCGATCTGGGGCGGATGCAGGCCCTCGATTTGCAGCAGGTGGGGGATGGGGGGAAGCAAGGCAGGAATCCCGGCGACGTTCGGCGCCGGACGTTACAGGCGAGTTTGCGTGGATGCCAGCGCCTGCGGATGCGGGGAATGACGGGGATGGCCCGCCATGCCGGGGCGGCAGGGCGCAGCGCCCCGCCTGGTGCGCTTATGCGCGCAGGGTAATCGTGGTGGCGTCGACCAGGCTGGTGCCGGTGCTCAGTTGGCTGTGCGTCAGTTGGAAGGCGTCGGCGGCGTAGCTGCCGGCGAAGCGCAGCCGCCCGGCGGTGGCGCCGTTCTCGGTCAGGGTCAGCACGCCGTTGGCGAAGCGGGCCGCGGTGATGTTGTGGCCGAGCAGGTCGATGTGATCCTGCGCGTGGAACACCGAGGTGGCGGAGAAGCCGCTGATCAGGCCGTGGAAGTCCCGCAGGTTGCCGATCCGCAGGTCGTCGCCGCCGAGGAAGCGGATGGTCTGCCCGCTGCCGACCGCGCCCGTCGTGGTCAGGTTGGGGGTGGCGACGAAGCCGTGCAGCGGGGTGGCCTGCTGGAAGCGGATGGTGCCGGTGCCGATGACGGAGGCGTCGATGGTCGCATGGCCGCCGACATCGATGACCCCGTTATTGGCCAGCCGCGCGCCCGTAGCGGCGGCGTGGACGGTGATGTCGCCCATCCGGCCGCTGGTGATGGTGCCGCGATTGGTGAACTGCCCGCCAGCCGCGGCAATGTCGATGCGCAACTGGCCAGCGCGCTGGAAATCCGTGCTGTCGGCGCGGATGGTGCCGAGATTGGTGTTCTGCCCGCTCGCCCGGAGGGTGCCGGCGAACACGTACTGGGTCGGCACGTAGCTGTAGTTGGTGGCGCCGACGCTGGTGTTGCGCGCCAGGGTCACGCCGGAGATAGCGAGCGTGGGCGGCGCCGTCTCCGTGCCGACGAGCTGCACCGTGGTGCCGGACAGCGTGGTGTTGCGGAAGGTCACGGTGCCACTGGACACCACCAGCGTGCCATCCGGGCGTGTTTGTGCCGTGGTGTGGGCCATCGCCGTGGTGAGTGCGGTCTGGCCGCCGGTGCGGGGCTGTACGGGCATCGTGGTATCTCCTAAAGATAGAAATGCTCGACAGACAAATGCTGGCAGATTGATCCCAAAATATGAACCGTTAATCACCTCCAAGAACCGGTAAGGTGATCAAGAAAATGCGAGAGTTTTGCTTAAAGTTTTATTTTGGAATTTAAATAAGAATTTGAACTGAAATACAGGTTGAGGCGAATGCGTCGTGTTTTCTACCGGCGCAATGCGTTTTTGTTAAAAACGACATCGCCCGACACGTCGGTAGACGTGTCGGGCGATCAGGCGGCGATGAAAAAGCGAGGGATCAGGCCGCGGCGGCGGCGATCCGCGCCAGCGCTTCCTCGCGGCCGAGGGCGGTCAGCACCGCGTCGATCCCCGGGCTGACGGTGCTGCCGGTCAGTGCCGCGCGCAGCGGCTGCGCCACCGCGCCGAGCTTGCGCCCGCTGCGCTCGGCATAGGCGCGCAGCGCCGCGTCGATCGCGGCGGTTGAGAAATCGGTGTCGGCGAGGGCGGCGCCGACCTCGCGCAGCATCAGGCGGTTCTCGGCCGAGAGCAGGGCGGCCGCCTTCGGCTCCAGCGGCAGCGGCAAGGGGCGGGCGAGGAAGGCGGCGGCATCGGCCAGCTCGACCAACGTGCGCGCCCGTTCCTTCAGATGCGGCATCAGGGCGGCAACCCGGTGCGCGGCATCGGTGCCCAGCGCGAGGTCGGTGCGCCGGGCGAGCAGCCGCAGCACCTCGGCGGTCAGCCGCTCATCCGCCGCGGCGCGGATCCAGACCCCGTTCACATGCTGCAGCTTGGCATAGTCCATCCGGCTCGCCGCGCGGCCGACGCCGTCGATGTCGAACAGCCGGATGGCGTCCTCGCGGGAGACGATCTCCACGTCGCCATGCCCCCAGCCGAGCCGCAGCAGGTAGTTGCACAGCGCTTCCGGCAGGTAGCCCATCTCGCGGAATTCGGTGACCGACTGCGCGCCGTGCCGCTTCGACAGCTTGGCGCCATCGGCGCCGTGGATCAGCGGTACATGGCCGAAGCGCGGCCGCTCCCAGCCCATCGCGTCATAGATCTGCGCCTGGCGGAAGGTGTTGGTCAGGTGGTCGTCGCCGCGGATGACATGGGTGATGCCCATGTCATGGTCGTCCACCACCACCGCGTGCTGGTAGGTCGGCGTGCCGTCGCTGCGCAGGATGATCATGTCATCGAGCTCGGCATTGGCGACCCGCACCTCGCCCTGCACCAGGTCGTGCACCACGGTCTCGCCTTCGCGGGGCGCGCGCAGGCGGATGGCGAAGGGGGCGCCCGGCGGGGCCTCGGCGGGGTCGCGGTCACGCCAGGGGCTGACGATGCGGCCGCGGCCCTCGGCCTTGGCCTGCTCGCGCATGGCTTCCAGCTCGGCGGCGGTGAGATAGCAGCGATAGGCCCGGCCCTTCGCCAGCAATTCCTGCGCGACCTCGGCGTGGCGCGCCTGCCGGGTGGACTGGAACACCGGCGGCTCGTCGGCCTCCAGGCCGAGCCAGGCCAGACCTTCGAGGATCACGTCGACCGCCTGCTGCGTGCTGCGCTCGCGGTCGGTGTCCTCGATGCGCAGCAGGAAGGTGCCGCCATGGTGACGTGCGTACAGATAGTTGAACAGCGCGGTGCGGGCACCACCGATGTGCAGCAGGCCGGTGGGCGAGGGGGCGAAGCGGGTACGGACGGTCATGACGGCATCCACGGCTGAGGCGGCGCTTCTAGCATGGGGATGCATGACGGGAAGAGCAGGGCCGGCGTAGCGTATCGGCCATGCAACGAGTCGCCATCGCAACCGCGCGGGCCTGGCATGAGGCGCTTGGCGCGGCGCGGCAGCGCCTCGCGTCCTGGGCGGAGGCCGAGTCCGGGCGGTTCGCCCTGTGGCTGCCGGTGCTGATGCTCGCGGGGGCGGTGACGTTCTTCAGCCTGCGGGCCGAGCCGCCACGCTGGCTCGCCCCGGCGCTGCTGGCCGGTGGCGGCGCGCTGCTGTGGGGCGGGCGGCGGTCGCTGGATGCGCGCGCAGCGGGGGCCGCGGCCCTGGCCGCTGCCCTCGGCTTCGGCGCCGCGCAGTTCGCCACCTGGCGGGCCGTGCCGCTCGCCGACGTGCCGACCCGTGCCAGCATGGCCGAAGGCACCGTCCAGGCGGTCGAGCCGCTGCCGCAGGGCCGGCGGGTGACCCTGGAGGGGGTGACCCTCGATGGTGTGGCGTTCCCACGAACCGTCCGTCTGCGTTTGCGCGCCGATGATACCGGGCCGGTCGAGGCGGGGGACCGCCTGCGCGTACGGGCGCTGCTCCTGCGCCCGGCCGCTCCCGCCTATCCCGGGGGCTGGGACCTGCAGCGTGACGCTTTTTTCAGTGGCCTCGGTGCCTTTGGCAACGCCCTTGGGCCGATGGTGCGGCTCTCCCGCCCGGGCGCCACCGGTGTGTCGGGCCGCATCGAAGCCTTGCGCGAGGCGATCAACGCCCGCCTGATGGCCGCCTTGCCCGGCAGCCCCGGTCCGATCGCGGTTGCCATGCTGACCGGCAGCATGAGCGGTATCACCGAGGCGGATCGCCTCGCCTTCCGTGATTCCGGGCTGTTCCATCTCCTGTCGATCTCGGGCCTGCACATCGCCACCGTGGTGGCGATTTTCTTCGGTGTGGCGCGGCTTGGCCTGGCGCTGTCGGAATGGGTGGCGCTGCACTGGCCGATCAAGCAGGTGGCGGCGCTGGCCGCGCTCGCGGGGGCCGGTTTCTACACCGTGCTGAGCGGCGTGCAGGTGCCGGTGCTGCGCTGCCTTGCCATGGCGGCCCTGGTCACGCTGGGCCTGCTGGTCGGGCGCCGCGCGCTCACGTTGCGGGGGCTCGGCTTCGCCATGGCGCTGCTGGTGCTCGCCGTGCCCAGCCAGGTCATGGGGCCTTCCTTCCAGATGAGCTTCGCCGCGGTGCTGGCGCTGATCGCGGGCTTCGAGAAGCTGCGGCCGGCCTTCCTGCGGCTGCGCGGCGAAGGCAGCCGGGGCCGCCGCGCCCTGGCCTATGTCGTCGGGCTGATGGCCAGTTCGATGCTGGCGGGATCGGCCTCGGCACCGTTCGCCGCCTACCATTTCGGACAGGCGCAGGTGTACCAGGTGGCGGCGAACCTGATCGCGGTGCCGCTGACCGAGATGGTGGTGATGCCGCTGGGGGTGGCCGGCCTGTTCCTGATGCCCTTCGGCGCCGAGGCACTGGCGCTGGTGCCGATGGGCTGGGGGCTGGAGGCGGTGCTGTGGGTGGGGCGCGCCGTGGCCGCCTGGCCGGGGGCCACCATCCGCGTGCCGCACATGCCGTCCTGGGGGCTCGCGCTGTTTGCCTTCGGCCTGGTCTGGATGGGGCTGTGGCGGACGCGGATCTGGCTGGCGGGGGGGCTGGCGGTGGCGCTCGGCCTTGCCTCCCCGGCCTTCGAGCGCCCGCCGGACCTGCTGCTTTCGGCCGACGGGCGGATGATCGGGCTGCGTGCCGAGGACGGCATGTTCGTGCAGCCGTGGAATGGCCCGCGCATCACCCAGGAGGCATGGCAGGGGCTGTGGCAGGCGCGGCTGGCCGGGCCGCTCGGCTGCGGGCTGGCCCCCTGCTGGCTGCGGGCCCGGCCGGACGGGCCCGCAGCCGTGCTGGTGCGTGGCGAACCGCCGGCGACGGTCTGCGCCGCCGCCGTGGTGGTCTCGCTCGAACCGGTGCGGCTCGGCTGCCGTGTCCCGGTGGTGGACCGCTTCTCCGTCTGGCGCGAGGGCGCCCACGCCATCTGGCTCGATCCGGGCGGCGCGCGCGTGCTCTCGGACCGGCAGTACCGGGGCGAGCGGATCTGGATGCCGCGGCCTACGACGCGATCGCGGCTGCCGCCGGGACTGGTGCCGGCGCTGCCGGAGGAACTGCCAGAGGAGTGACCGCGCCGCGGTGGAGCACGGCGGTGATCATGCCGCGGGCGATCTCCCGCTCACCCATGATGGCGTGGGTGGCGCCATGGGAGGTCAGGTGCTCGACCTCGGCATCCGAATGGGCGCGGGCGAGGATGAGCAGGTCGGCGCGGATGGCGCGGGCCTGCTCGGCCGCCTGGCCGGCTTCGAAGGCTTCGGGGATGGTAACGCAAAGTACGCGGGCGGTGGGGAGGTCGAGCGCCTGCAGCACCCGCGCATCGGCGGCATTGCCCACGATCACCCGCAGGCCGGCGGCGCGTGCGGCCTCGGCCCCGTCCGGTTCGGATTCCACCACCACCACGTCGACTCCGGCCCTGGCGAAGGCTTCGCAGACCAGGCGGCCGACGCGCCCGTAGCCGATCACCGCCGCATGGTCGCGCAGGCCGACCGGGGCGATCTCCGGTGCGGTGGGCGGCGTCGGGGGCAGGGCACTGGCCGGCGCCGTGGCCGGGCGTCGCGGCTCGGCCTGGGTCCGCGCCTCGGGCAGGCGCGGGGCTTCCGGCACGCGGCGGCGTTCGGCCAGGGCGAAGGCCAGCGGGTTGATCAGGATCGAGAGAATGGCCGCGGCCAGGATCAGGTCGCGCCCTTCCGGCGGCAGCAATCCGATCCCGACGCCGAGCCCGGCCAGGATGAACGAGAACTCGCCGATCTGCGCGAGGCTCGCCGAGATGGTCAGGGCGGTGCCGTGCGGATGGCCGAACAAGCGGACGATGGCGTACGCCGCGAGCGACTTGCCCAGCACGATGATGCCGAGGGTGACCAGCAGCGGGACCGGCTGGTTGAGCAGGATGGCCGGGTCGAACAGCATGCCGACCGAGACGAAGAACAGCACCGCGAAGGCGTCGCGCAGCGGCAACGATTCCTGGGCGGCGCGATGGCTGAGCTCGGACTCGCTCAGCACCATGCCGGCGAAGAAGGCCCCGAGCGCGAAGGAGACCCCGAACAGCGCCGCCGCGCCGAAGGCGATGCCGAGCGCGATCGCCAGCACGCCGAGCCGGAACAGCTCGCGCGAGCCGGTATGGGCGATCATGTGCAGCAAAGCGGGGATCAGCCGGCGCCCGACCACCAGCATCAGCGCCGCGAACAGCACCACCTTGCCCAGGGTGATCAGCACCACGCCGGCGGTGCCGGAGCCCAGGGCCCCGGCGATCCAGGCGGCCAGCCCGGTGGTGCGCGGCGCCTCGCCCGCGAGCAGGCCGGGCAGGGTCGGCAGCAGCACCAGCGCCAGCACCATGGCGATATCCTCGACGATCAGCCAGCCGACGGCGATGCGGCCGCGCCCGGTGTCGAGGATGCGGTACTCCTGCAGCGCGCGCAGCAGCACCACGGTGCTGGCGACCGAGAGCGCGAGGCCGAAGATGAAGCCCGCGGCGAGCGACCAGCCCAGCCAGGCCGACAGCCCCATGCCCAGCACCGTTGCGCAGGCGATCTGCACAACCGCGCCGGGCACGGCGATGGCGCCCACCGAAATCAGGTCCTTGAGCGAGAAATGCAGCCCGACGCCGAACATCAGCAGAATGATGCCGAGTTCGGACAGTTCGTTGGCGAGGCCGAGATCGGCGACGTAGCCCGGGGTGAACGGGCCGATGGCAAGCCCGGCCAGCAGGTAGCCCACGATCGGCGACACCCGCAGCCGCTGCGCGATCACGCCAAGTGCGGCAGCCCCGACAAGGGCGGTGACGATGGTCGCGATGAGTGGGGTCTGATGTTCCATGTTGCTCCGCCGGCCAGGGACTTCGGAAAGGCCCTGCTGATGAAGGGCCGGCGGGGGGCAACGTCAATAAGGACCAGGGTGGTAAAGTGTTGCCACGGCCGGGTTTTTGGCCACCGGCGCGGTGACGGTGGCCCGGCCGTGCCGGTCAGTAGCGCCGGAACAGCGCCACCAGGCGCCCCTGCAGCTTCACCCGGTCGGACGGGAAGATCCGCGTCTCGTAGGCGGCATTCGCCGGCTCGAGCGCGATCGAGTTGCCGCGCCGGCGCAGTCGCTTGAGCGTCACTTCCTGGTCGTCGATCAGCGCCACCACGATCTGCCCGGTCTCGGCGATGTCGCCGCGGCGGATGATGACGGTGTCGCCATCGAGGATGCCGGCCTCGACCATCGAATCCCCCGACACGTCGAGGGCGAAATGTTCGCCGCTGCCGAGCAGCGCCATCGGCACCTCGATCTGCGGGCCGTCGTCGCGCAGGGCCTCGATGGGCGAGCCCGCGGCGATGCGGCCGAGCACCGGCAGGGCCACCGCGCCCGCCTCGCTGGCCGCCCGCACGCCAACAAGGCGCTGGGTGAAGTCGCCGCGGATGACGTTCGGGGCGAATCCGGGATCGGTGCGCGGCGCTTCCAGCGACACCATCGTCCGCGGCGTCAGCGCTTCCGGCAGGCGCACCACCTCCAGGGCCCGGGCCCGGTGGTGGCGGCGGCGCAGGAAGCCACGCTCCTCAAGCGCCGAAATCAGCCGGTGGATGCCGGATTTCGACTTGAGCTGCAACGCTTCCTTCATTTCCTCGAAGCTAGGTGAAAAGCCGGTCGTCTTGAGGTGGCGATCGATGAAGATCAGCAGTTCGTGCTGCTTGCGAGTCAACATGACGGAACTCCCCTGGCGTCTGTTCCACCGGTCGGGGAGTGGAACAAATCAGCAACTGGGGCGATGTTCTAGATAAGTTCCCCTCGTTCCGTCAAGCCCGAGATCGCAACCTTTTCATGACGAGCTTTCCGATCGTCGCGCCTCGCTCACAAACCCGGCGTCTCACAGGCCCAGCGTGTCGAGGCGGATCACCTGGACGGTGGCCCCGGCGGGCAAAGCGGGGGCCTGCGGTTCGCGCAGGATCAGGGCATCGGCCTGGGCCAGCAGGCGCAGCATCGACGAATCCTGGGCCGGGAAGGCGGTCACGACCAGCGTGCCGTCGGGCTCCGTCGCCAGGGTGGCGCGCAGGTGGTCGAAGCGCCGGTCATTGGCCGGCAGCGCCGCGCCCAGCACCGCCTGGGTGACCGGCAGGGGCGCGCCCTCCAGCCCGGCCAGGCGCTGCACCGCGGGCAGCAGGAACACGATGCCGCAGACCATGGCGGAGACGGGGTTGCCGGGCAGGCCGATCATCGGCACCTCGCCCAGCCGGCCATGGATCAGCGGCTTGCCCGGACGGATCGCCACCGTCCAGAAATCGATCTCGAGCCCGCGTTCGCCCAGGGCGGAGCGCACCAGGTCATGGTCGCCGACACTGGCGCCGCCGCTGGTGACCAGCAGGTCCATCCCCCGTGCCGCATCCGCCGCCGCCGCCAGCGTCGCCCGGTCGTCCGGGGCGATCGGCAACACCACCGGCTCGCCCCCGGCGGCGCGCACCAGGGCGGCGAGGGCATGGGCGTTGGAAGAAACGATGCCGCCGGGCGGGATCGGGTCGCCGGGCAGCGCGATCTCGTCGCCGGTCGCCAGGATGGCCACGCGCGGGCGGCGATGCACCTGCAGCCAGGGATGGTTCCCGGCAGCAAGCAGGCCGATGTCGCGCGCGCCGAGCCGCCGGCCGGCCGGCACCAGCACCTGGTCCGTGGCGAAATCCTGCCCGGCCTGGCGGATCCAGCGTCCCGCCTGCACCGCCTCGCGCAGCGTGACGGTGTCGCCCTCGGCGGTGGCGTCTTCCTGCAGCAGGATGGCGTCGGCGCCTTCGGGGATCACGCTGCCGGTGAACAGCCGCACCGCCTCGCCGGGCCCGACCCGCCCGTCCCAGGGATGGCCGGCGGGGGCACGGCCGACCACCCGCAGCGTCGTGCCCTGGGTTCCGTCGGCGGCCCGCAGCGCATAGCCGTCCATGGCCGAGAGCGCGCGCGGCGGCTGCGTCAGGCGGGCGAGGACGGGGGCGGCGGTGACGCGCTGCCAGCCTTCGGCGAGCGGCACCACCTCGGCGGGGGTGGCGCGCAGCGGCGCCAGGATGCGGGCGCGGGCCTCGGCGACCGAGAGCATCGTCATGCGGATCAGTCCTGTCGGAACGTACCCGATTTGCCGCCGGACTTGGCGACCACGCGCAGGCCTTCGATGCGCATGCCGCGATCGACCGCCTTGCACATGTCATAGACGGTCAGTGCCGTCACGCTCGCCGCGGTCAGCGCCTCCATCTCGACGCCGGTGCGGCCGGTGGTCTTCACCGTCGCCGAGATCTCCACGCTGTCCTCGCCCTCCGGGGTCAGCTCGACCCGCACCGAGGTGATCGGCAGGGGATGGCAGAGCGGGATCAGGTCGGCGGTGCGTTTGGCCCCCATGATGCCGGCGAGCCGTGCCGTGCCGAGCACATCGCCCTTGCTGGCAGTGCCACCGCGGATCATGGCCAGCGTCTCCGGGCGCATCACCACGCGCACCCGCGCGGTGGCCTCGCGTTCGGTTTCCGCCTTGCCGCCCACGTCCACCATGATGGCGCGGCCGGCCTCGTCGAAATGGGTGAACTGCTCGCTCACGCCGTCAGCCCCAGCAGCTTGCGGGTGGCGGCGGTGAGGTCGTCCTGGCGCATCAGGTGCTCGCCCACCAGGAATCCTCCCACTCCCATGTCGCACAGGCGCCGCAGGTCGTCATGCTCGCGCAGGCCGCTCTCGGCGATCACGAAGCGGTCGGGTGGCACGTGCGGCACCAGCTCGATCGTGGTCTCGAGGTCGGTCTTGAGGGTCTTGAGGTTGCGGTTGTTGATGCCGATCAGCTTGGTCTGCAGCCCGAGCGCGCGGTCCAGCTCGCGGCGGTCATGCACCTCGGCCAGCACGTCCATGTCGAGGTCGCGGGCGATGCCTTCCAGTTCCACCGCCTGCTCGTCGGTCAGTGCCGCCAGGATCAGCAGGATGCAGTCGGCGCCGATGGCCCGGCTCTCGTAGACCTGCCAGGGGTCGAGGATGAAGTCCTTGCGCAGCACCGGCAGCCGCACCGCGGCGCGGGCGGCGATCAGGTCGTCCTTGCTGCCCTGGAAGAACGGGCCATCGGTCAGCACCGAGAGGCAGGTGGCCCCGCCTTCCTGGTAGGCCCGCGCGAGCTCCGGCGGGTCGAATTCCGGGCGGATCAGGCCGCCGGAGGGGGAGGCCTTCTTGATCTCGGCGATCAGGCTGTAGCGGCCGGCGGCGGCGGTCTGCATCAGAGCGCTGCCGAAGCCGCGCGGCGGGCGCACGGCGGTGGCGCGGCCGCGCATCGTCTCCAGGTTGGTCAGCGCCTTGCGGCGCGCCACTTCCGCGCGGGTTTCGGCGCAGATTCGGCCGAGCGCGTCGGTTTCGGTATCGGGGGCAGTCATGCCGTCTCCCGTCGCAGGGTTTCGAGCGCTTCCAGGGCGGCGCCGCTATCAAGGGCGGAGGCGGCGAGGGAGGCGCCTTCCCGCAGGTCGCCGACCCGTCCGGCCACGATCAGCGCGGCCGCGGCATTCAGCAGCACCGTGTCGCGGTAAGCCCCGGGGGCGCCCCGCAACAACGCGCCGAGCGCCGCGGCGTTCACCGTGGCATCCCCTCCCTGGATGGCGCTGATCGGGGCGCGTTCGAGGCCGGCATCCTCGGGCAGCACGGTGAAGCTGCGAATGGCGCCGTCCTTCAGTTCCACCACCCGGTTCTCGCCGGCGATGGTCAGCTCGTCGAGGCCCTGGCCATGCACCAGCCAGCACGCCTCGGTGCCGAGGGAGGCCAGCGCCTCGACCATCGGACGGGCCCAGCCCGGATCGAACACGCCGGTGAGCTGGCGCGTGACCCCGGCCGGATTGGCCATCGGCCCGAGCAGGTTGAACAACGTGCGGGTGCCGAGCTCGACGCGCGGGCCGGCGGCATGGCGCAGCGCCGCGTGATGGCGCGGCGCGAACAGGAAGGCGCAGTTGGCGGTGCGCAGGATGGCGGGCAGGCGCTCGACCGGCACATCCACGTTCACGCCGAGCGCGCCCAGCACGTCGGCCCCGCCGGTGCGCGAGGACAGCGCCCGGTTGCCGTGCTTGGCCACCGGCACGCCCAGCCCGGCCAGGACGAAGGTCACGGCGGTGGAGACGTTCAGCGTGCCGGCGCCGTCGCCGCCGGTGCCGCAGACATCGATGGCGCCGGGGGGCGCCTCGACGCGGACCATGCGCGCGCGCATGGCCCGCACGGCGCCGGTCATTTCGGGGACGGTTTCCCCGCGCACCCGCATGGCCATGAGGATGCCGGCGATCTGGGCCGGCGTGGCCTCGCCGGACATGATGACGCCGAAGGTGGCCTCGGCGTCATCGGCCGAAAGCGTCTCGCCCGCGGCGAGGCGGGCGATGACGGCTTTGAGGTTGATGGACAAGGTGGGCTCCGATGGACTCAGGCGGCGCGCGCCGATCCCGGCACGTTGCTGCCGCGCGCGATCGCGAGGAAGTTGCCGAGAATGCGGTGGCCGTGCTGGCTGGCGATGCTTTCGGGGTGGAACTGCACGCCGAAGATCGGCAGGCTGCGATGGCGCAGGCCCATGATCAGTCCGTCGGCGGTGCGTGCGGTTTCCACCAGGTCCGGGGGGAGGGTGTCGCGCCTGACGATCAGGCTGTGATAGCGCGTCGCCTCGAACGGGCTTGGCAGGCCCGAAAAGATGTCGGTGCCATCGTGCAGCACCGGCGAGAGCTTGCCATGCATCGGCACTGGCGCGCGGACCACCTCGCCACCGAAGACCTGGCCGATCGACTGGTGGCCGAGGCAGACGCCGAGGATCGGGATGCGGCCGGCGGCGGCGGCGATCAGATCGAGGCAGATGCCGGCCTCGTTGGGGGTGCAGGGGCCGGGCGAAAGCACGATGGCTTCCGGCGCCAGCGCCAGCGCCTCTTCGACGGTGAGGGCATCGTTGCGCCGGACGTCACAGCTGGCGCCCACATCGCCCAGGAAATGAACGAGGTTGAAGGTGAAGCTGTCGTAGTTGTCGATCAACAGGATCATGGCAACATCCTGCGCGGCGGGGGTACATGAAGGTCCGACGGCCCGCGCGGCCGGGTGGGGCCCGCATGGTGCCTTGATGGCACGGGTATCGCCGAGGCAGAAGCGGAAAAATCACGCACCGCACCGCCGCGCGCGGTGGATCCGCCGTGACGCGGCCCGTCCCGCCTGCCGCCGGTTCCGCCCCGTTCGGGCCAATTTCGATTGACTTTCCGGAACTTGCGGGGCATCCGCAGATCAGCCCCAGCGGACGTTGAAATGCCGAAATCGGAATTCCACCTCCCTGCCGCGTCGCCTCGGACGGTCCGGGTGGTGAAGGTCTTGTCGGCCGTGCTGGTCCTCGGCCTTGGGGGGGCGGCGATCCCCTTCTTCCTCGGCGGCGATCCCGCCCCGCCGGTCCCCGCGCCAGCCCCGCTTGCAGTGGCCCCGGTCCGGCCGGGCGCCGCCATCATCCCAGCCGGCATCGCCGTGCCGTCCCCCGCCGCCGGGCAGCCACAACCGTCCACCACCGGCAAGCTGCCGGTCTGGCAGCGCCTGGGCGTGCCCGCGACCCCCGCCGAGGGCCGCCCGACCATCGCCATCATGATCGACGACATGGGCGTCAACCGTGTGCAGTCCGACCGGGCGGTGCGGCTGCCGGCCCCGCTGACCCTGTCCTGGCTGCCCTACGCGGCCAACGTGACCGACCAGGCGGCGATCGGCGCCGCCAACGGCCACGAAACCATGCTGCACATGCCCATGGAACCGCTCGGCCGCACCGATCCGGGGCCGAACGCCCTGCGCACCTGGCTGCCGGCGGAAACCAACCTCGCCAATCTCCGCACCGCGCTGGACAAGCTGCCGAATGCCGTCGGGCTGAACCAGCACGAGGGCAGCGTCGCCTCGCTCTCGGTGCCGCTGATGGACATGGTCATGGGCGAACTGAAGGCGCGCGACCTGCTGTTCGTCGACAGCCTGACCATCCCGCACAGCGTGGCGCTGCGCCGCGCCGAGGCGGCCGGAGTGGCGGCGATCCCGCGCAACGTGTTCCTCGACAACAGCCCGGACCCGAACGCGATCCGCGCCCAGATCGCCGAACTGGAAGCGGTCGCGCGCCGCAAGGGCTACGCGATCGCCATCGGCCATCCCCGCCAGACCACCATCGACGTGCTGGAGAAATACCTGCCGACCCTGGCTTCGCGCGGCTTCGTGCTGTGGCCGGTCAGCGCCACGCTGGCGACACGGCGGAATGTCGTGATGCTCCAGCAGCCGGAGGAATAGCCGGGGCGCTGCCCCGGACCCGCCAGGAGGCTCCGCCTCCTGGACCTCCGCCAAGGGCCAGAGGCCCTTGGATCCCATTCCTTATGTAGGGCGGACGTAGTCCGCCATCGCAAGCCAACGACCGTGCAGCGCCTGGTGATGGCGGATGACGCTGCGCTTATCCGCCCTACGCTTGCTGTGCCGCGCAGCGCTTATGGGGTGCAGGGGCCTTGTGGCCCCTGCCGGGTCAAGGGCAGAGCCCTTGCCTTCAGCCGCCCTTGCCGGCGGCGAAGCGGACCGCTTCCTCCGCCGCCCGCAGCAGCGACTGTGCCTTCTGCCGCGTCTCCTCGTATTCCGCCGCCGGGTCGGAATCCGCGACGATGCCGGCGCCGGCCTGGATGTGCATGGTCCCGTCCTTCACCACGGCGGTACGCAGGCCGATGCAGGTATCCATGGTGCCGTTGGCGGCGAAGTAGCCGATGCAGCCGGCGTAGATGCCGCGCCGTGTCGGTTCCAGCTCCTCGATGATCTCCATCGCCCGCACCTTCGGCGCGCCGGTCAGCGTGCCGGCCGGGAAGCCGGCCACCAGGGCGTCGACCGCGTCCAGCCCGTCCCGCAGCGTGCCCTGCACGTCGGACATGATGTGCATGACGTGGCTGAAGCGCTGGATGGCGAAGCTTTCGGTGACGCGCACCGTGCCGATCTCCGACACCCGCCCGACATCGTTGCGGCCGAGGTCGAGCAGCATCAGGTGCTCGGCGCGCTCCTTCGGGTCGGCGAGCAGTTCCTTTTCCAGGATCTGGTCCTCGGCATGGGTGGCGCCGCGCCGGCGCGTGCCGGCGAGCGGGCGGATGGTGACGACGTTGTCGCGCAGCCGCACCATGATCTCGGGGCTGCTGCCGACCACGGCGAAGCCGCCGAAGTCGAGGAAGAACAGGAACGGCGCCGGGCTGATCCGCCGCAGCGCGCGATACAGCGCGAAGGGCGGCAGAGCGAAGGGCACCGAGAAGCGCTGGCTCGGCACGATCTGGAAGGCGTCACCTGCACGGATGTACTCCTTCGCCTTCTCCACCGCCGCCATGAAGCCGTCGCGGGTGAAGTTGGAGGAGGGCTCGGGCAGCGGCGGCAGGGCGACCGGCGGGGCGGCGAGCGGCAGCGGCCGTGCCAGCGCCGCCTCGGCCTGGTCGAGCCGCGCCTGCGCGGCGGCCCAGGCGGCCTCGGCGGTCTCGCCCGTATGCGGATAGACCGGCGCGGCGAGGGTCAGCAGGTCGGTGACGGTGTCGAAGATGGCGAACAGCGTCGGCCGGGCGAGCAGCGCTTCCGGCACGTCGATGCTCGGCTGGTTCTTCTCCGGCAGGCGTTCCATCAGCCGGACCATGTCGTAGCCGAGATAGCCGATCAGCCCGCCGCACATCGGCGGCAGGTTGTCCGGCACCTCCATCCGCGTCTCGGCCAGCACCGCGCGCAGGCTGTCGAGCGCGGGGCGGTCATCGACGGCGAAGGCGTAGGGGGCGGAGAGGGCGTGGCGGTTGAGCTCCGCCCGGCCGCCGCGGCAGCGCCAGATCAGGTCGGGCTCGAGCCCGATGATGGAATAGCGCCCGCGGCTGGCGCCGCCTTCCACGCTTTCCAGCAGGAATGTGTTGGGCTTGCCATGCGCGAGCTTGAGAAAGGCGGCGACCGGCGTGTCCAGGTCGGCAACGGCGCGTCGCCAGACCAGATGGCCGTGCCCCCGCTCATAGTCCTGCCGGAAGGCGGCGAAACCGGGGGCGGGCGCGGCATCCATGGATTGAGGCTCCTGGTTGGGACGTCGGATCACTCGGGTTGGGCGACGGAATCGAGCATGGCGCGGTTGACGCGGGGGGCCGCGCGGTCACGCAGGGCGGTGGCGAACACCGCCTCCATGTCATTGCCGATCGAACGGGCCAGGGCGTCGCGCACCTGGCCGTAGCCGATCGGATCGTCCTTGGGATCGGGGCTGGTGATTTCGCGCAGCACCGCCACGACGAAGCCGTCCGGGGTCTCGGCCATGGTCGGCTCGCCGGCTTTGATGCTGAACAGTGGCATCACCAGTTGTGTCGGCACGCCCTCGGCGGGGCTGGCGCGGCCGACCGGCGGCAGATGGCGGATGGTCAGGCCGGGGGCGGCGGCTTCCAGCGACTGGCCCCCCTTCACCGCGGCGAGGATCTTCGCCGCCGCTTCTTCCTGGGTGCGGCGCACGGTATCGCGGGTCCAGTCGGTGCGCACGGCGTCCTGCACCTCGGCCAGCGGCTTCGGGGCGGGCGGGGTGATGCCGTCGACCTCGACCGCATAGAAGGTCTGGGCGCCGTCCGGCGCCTGCGTCAGCCGCGCCGGATCGCCCTGCTTCATCTGGAACGCCGCCTGCACGATCGCCGCGCGCAGCGCGTCGGGGCCGGGGATCGGCACGGGCACGCCCTCGGCGGTGTTGCCCTGGGCGTCGAGCGTGCCGGTCAGGGCGGCGAGGCCGAGATCGGCGGGCAGCGCCTCCAGCGTGACGCCGCCGGAGAGCAGGTCGTCCACCTTGTTGGCCCGGTCGTAGATCAGGTCGGCGGCCTTGTCGGCGGCGACGCGGGCGCGCAGGTCCTCGCGCGCGTCCTCGAAGCTGCGGCTCGTGGCGGGGGTGATCTTCGTCACCTTCAGCGCGTACCAGCCAAGCGCGGTCTTCACCGGCGGCCCGACCACGTCCGGGGTGGCGGTGAACACGGCCTCGGCCAGTTCAGGAGCGGGGATTTCCGCGCGGGTCGCATCGGTCAGTTCGACCGGCGAGCCACCCTTCTTGCTGGCCTCGGCCTGGATGGCGGCCCAGTCCGCCCCGGCCAGCCACTGCGCGGCGATCGCCGCGGCGCCGGCCTCGTCGGGCAGCAGCGCGATCTCGGCGCTGCGCTTCTCCGGCGCCTCGAAGCCGGCACGGGCCTGTTCCCAGACGGCGCGCAGGTCGTCGTCGGAAACCTGCACGTCCTTGGCCACCGTCTCCGGGGAGAGCACCACCACCTTGATGTGGCGCAGTTCCGGGGTGGAATACTGGTCCTTGTGGTTCTCGTACCAGCGGGTGAGCTGGGCCTCGGTCGGGGCGTCCGGGGCGGGCGCGGCGGCGAAGGGCAGGTCGACCGCGTCGGCGGTTCGCTTTTCCTGCTGGAAGGCGTGCACCTCGCGGGTCAGCACATCCGGCGAAACCGCGCCGGCGCGCACCGCCTCCAGCAACTGGCGCTGCAGGATGTCGAGGCGCAGCAAGGCGAGAAAACGCGGCTCGCTCAGGTTGTTGTTGCGCAATGCCTGCTCGAACATCGAACGGTCGAACTTGCCATCGCTGCCGCGAAAGGCGGGGATGGTGAAAACCGCCTGGCGCAGCGCCTCGTCGGGCACGGCGAGGCCCAGCGTCCCGGCGGCGTCGGTCAGCGCGGCCTGGGTGATGAGGCGGGCCAGCGTCTGCTCGGCGATGCCGCGGCGGATTTCCGGGGTGGTCTCGGTGCGGCCGCCGAACATGCGCTGCACCTGGGCGAGCTGGCGCCGGTAGGCGTCCTGCAACTCCGTGATTTCGATGCGACGGCCGGCGACGGTCGCGACCGCGGTGTCACGGCCGACGGTGTTGATCATGTCCCCCACGCCCCAGATCACGAAGATCCCGACGAGGAAGAAGAAGAACAGGCGTGCCGGCCAGGTGCTCAGGCCGCGGCGAAACGTTGCGAGCATACGGGAATCCCAGCGAGAAGCGCCGCACCATAGGTCCGCGACCCTTGGTTTGCCAGCCTCCCTGCGGTAGTAACGAGGGGAACAAAGGGAAGGGGAGAGGAATGCGCCAGCTCATTGCCGGCAACTGGAAGATGAACGGCCTGGTTGCCGATTCACTGTCGCTTGCCCGCGCGGTGGCCGACGCTGCGCCCGGCCTGGCCTGCGACCTGCTGGTCTGCCCACCTGCCACCGTGATCCGTCCGGTGGCCGAGGCGCTGGCGGGCAGCGTGGTGGCGGTGGGGGGGCAGGATTGCCACACCCACGCGAATGGCGCCCATACCGGGGACGTTTCGGCTGCGATGCTGCGCGATGCCGGGGCGGCCTGGGTAATCCTGGGCCATTCCGAGCGGCGCACCGACCATGGCGAGACCGATACGCTGGTCCGGGCCAAGGTGGCGGCGGCGGTCGGGGCGGGGCTCACGCCCATCGTCTGCGTGGGCGAACTGGAGGCCGAGCGGCTGGCCGGGCGCGAGCAGGAGGTGGTCGGCCGGCAGATCCGCGGCTCGCTGCCGGAGGATTTCGCCGGGGTGGTGGCCTATGAGCCGGTCTGGGCGATCGGCACCGGGCGCACGCCCACCGAGGCCGACGTGGCCGCCATGCACGGTTTCATCCGTGCCGAGCTGGTCGCGCACCTGGGCGAGCGGGGGCAGTCGGTGCGCATCCTTTACGGTGGGTCGGTGAAGCCGTCCAACGCGGCCGCGCTGATGGCGGTGCCGGAGGTGGGCGGGGCGCTGGTGGGCGGCGCGAGCCTGGTGGCCGCCGATTTCCTCGCCATCGCCAGGGCGACCCACGGGGGCTAGGGCCGGGCGGGCCGGCGCCCTCCTCCGGGGGCGGCGCCGGTCCCTCAACCGCCTGACGATATGACCTGCGGGGCGCCGATATCGCCCATGCTTTCCTTCCGGCGCCATTGCCGCTAGAAGGCGCCGCCGCCTTTCCGGGGACCACCATGACCACCGTGCTGCTGCTGATCCATCTGTTCGTCACCATCGCGCTCATCGGCGTGGTGCTGATCCAGCGCAGCGAGGGCGGAGGGCTCGGGGTAGGCACCTCGCAGGGCATGGGCGCGTTCATGAGCGGACGCGGCACGGCCAACCTGCTGACCCGCACCACCGCCATCCTGGCGACCATCTTCTTCGTTCTCTCGCTGGTGCTGGCGCTGCTGAACAAGGGCACCACGGTGCGCCGGTCGATCCTCGACACGCCGCCGGCCACGGCGCCCGCCCCGGGCGGCGCCCCCGCGCTGCCGGCCCCCGGCACCGCCCCGGCAACCCCCGGCGCCACCGCTCCCGCCCCGGCGACCCCCGGCGCGCCGGCTCCGGCCCCCGTCGCCCCCGCGACCAAGGCACCGGCCGGGCCCGCCGTCCCGACCAACTGACATTCGCCTCTCCCGTCCCGGACTGCCGGGGCGGCGGCAGGATTCGTAACGAAACCGAATCGGCGTCGGATACGGATATTCGCAGGCGTATCCGGCGTTTTACGGAGGCAGGGAGCCGGTTTCGCCGGCTCCATGTCGTTTTGTAACGGCGGCGTGGCGACGCATCGGGGCTCGCGGACTCGTGACGAGCGGGGGAGCCGCCGCGTGGCGCCGCACGGCCCGGCCAGCCGCCGCTTTCGCCGTCACCTCGCAAAGCATGGAGTTCCGCCGTTTGCCGGCCTGTTCATCGCGCGCCTTCCGCAATGATCCCGCCAGGGGCATCGCCCTGCTGACATACCCGTGCACGGCGCGCACGCCTCCCATCCAAGCCCAACCGCAACGCGCGGTTTCCGTCGACTCGATGGCACCGGTATACTGACCTCCCATGACCCGGTTCGTCTTCATCACCGGCGGCGTGGTTTCCTCGCTTGGCAAAGGTATCGCATCGGCCGCCCTCGGCGCGCTGCTGCAAGCCCGTGGATACTCCGTTCGCCTGCGCAAACTCGATCCTTATCTCAACGTCGACCCGGGCACGATGAGCCCGCTGCAGCACGGCGAGGTGTTCGTAACCGATGACGGGGCGGAAACCGACCTCGACCTCGGTCATTACGAGCGCTTCACCGGCGTGCACGCCAAGCGGTCGGACAACGCCACCACCGGACGCATCTACTCCGAGGTGATCGCGCGCGAGCGTCGCGGCGATTATCTCGGCGCGACCGTGCAGGTGATTCCGCACATCACCGATGCCATCAAGGAGGCGATCACCCGCGACGCCTTCGACGATGCGGGCAATCCGGTCGATTTCGCCCTGATCGAGATCGGCGGCACCGTCGGTGACATCGAAAGCCTGCCGTTCCTGGAAGCCATCCGCCAGCTCGGCAACGAACTCGGCCCGCAGGGGGTGATGTTCGTGCACCTGACCCTGGTGCCCTACATCCCCTCGGCCGGCGAGTTGAAGACCAAGCCCACCCAGCATTCGGTCAAGGAATTGCTGAACGTGGGCATCCAGGCGAACATGCTGATCTGCCGCTGCGACCGGCCCATCCCGGCGAACGAGCGGCGCAAGATCGCGCTGTTCTGCAACCTTCGTCCCGAAGCGGTGATCGCCGCGCTCGACGTCGACACCATCTACCAGGTGCCGATCAGCTACCATGCCGAGGGCATCGACCGGGAAGTGCTGCGGCATTTCGGCCTGCCCTTCGACACCGAGCCCGATGTCTCGCGCTGGCAGCGCATCGTCGACACCGTCCGTGCGCCGGAAGGCGAGGTGAAGATCGCGGTCGTCGGCAAGTACACGAACCTGCTCGACAGCTACAAATCCCTCGCCGAGGCACTCGCGCATGGCGGCATCGCCAATCGCGTGCGGGTGAAGCTCGACTGGATGGACAGCCAGATCTTCGAGAAGCCCGATGCGGTGGCGCGGCTGGAAGGGGTGCACGGCATCCTGGTTCCCGGCGGCTTCGGCGAGCGCGGCACCGAGGGCAAGATCGAGGCGGTGCGTTTTGCCCGCGAGCACCGCGTGCCGTTCCTGGGCATCTGCTTCGGCATGCAGATGGCGGTGATCGAGTGTGCCCGTCACCTCGCCGGCTTCCCGCACGCTTCCTCCACCGAGTTCGGTCCCTGTGACGAGCCGGTGGTCGGGTTGCTGACCGAATGGGCGCGCGGCAACCAGATCGAGCGCCGCGCCGCCGATACGGACCTGGGCGGCACGATGCGGCTCGGCGCCTATCCCGCCGTGCTCGCGCCGGGTTCGCTGGTAAGCCGCACCTATGGTGACGCCACCGAGATCTTCGAGCGCCATCGTCACCGCTACGAGGTGAACGTGCGCTACCGGGAATACCTCGAGGCGGCGGGCCTGCGTTTCTCCGGTATGTCGCCGGATGCGGTATTGCCGGAGATCGTCGAGTATCCGTCGCATCCCTGGTTCATCGGCGTGCAGTTCCACCCGGAACTGAAATCCAAGCCCTTCGACCCGCACCCGCTGTTCCGAGGCTTCATCGCCGCCGCCGTACGACAGGCAAGGCTCGTCTAAGAAGAATGGGTTCCAAGGGCCTTCGGCCCTTGGTGGAGGTCCAGGAGGCAAAGCCTCCTGGCGGGGGCGGGGCAGCGCCCCGCCAACTCAGCAGGAGTCGCGTATGTCCCGCATTGTCCGCGTCGGTGGCATCGAGATCGGCAATGACCTGCCGTTCGTGCTGATTGCCGGCCCCTGCCAGATCGAAAGCCTCGACCATGCCATGGAGGTGGCTGCCGCGCTGGACGAGATCTGCGGCGGGCTGGGCATTTCCTGGATCTACAAAAGCAGCTTCGACAAGGCGAACCGCACCAGTGCCGCGGCCGCGCGGGGCGTCGGCAGTGCCCGTGGCCTGGACATCCTGGCCCAGGTGCGGGCGCGCTATCGCTGTCCGGTGCTGACGGATGTGCACGAGGCGTCGCAATGCGCGCCGGTGGCCGAGGTGGTGGATGTGCTGCAGATCCCGGCCTTCCTCTGCCGCCAGACCGACCTGTTGATCGCTGCCGGCCGGACCGGGCGGCCGGTCAACGTCAAGAAGGGGCAATTCCTCGCGCCCTGGGACATGGCCAACGTCGCCGCCAAGATCGCGTCCACCGGCAACGAGAACATCCTGCTGTGCGAGCGCGGCACGAGCTTCGGCTACAACACGCTCGTCAGCGATTTCCGTGCCCTGCCGATCATGGCGCGCACCGGCTACCCGGTGGTGTTCGATGCGACGCATTCGGTGCAGCAGCCGGGCGGGCAGGGCACTGCCTCGGGCGGCCAGCGGGAATTCGCGCCGGTGCTCGCGCGGGCTGCGCTGGCGGTCGGGGTGGCGGCGCTGTTCATCGAGACGCACGAGGATCCCGATCATGCGCCGAGCGACGGGCCGAACATGATCCCGTTGCGCGACATGGCGTCGCTGCTTGTCCGGCTGCAGGCATTCGATCGCGTGGCCAAGAGCGGCTGAGCGGGGAACGACGGGCGGCGGCGCACGCGCGAGCGTTGGCAGGCGCCCCGCCCCGGTGCTACCCACCCGGCGCCCGCAACAACGCAGGGACGGAGCACCATGAGCGCCATCGCCGACATCACCGCACGCGAAATCCTCGACTCCCGCGGCAATCCGACCGTGGAGGTTGACGTCCTGCTCGAGAGCGGGGCGAGCGGCCGTGCGGCCGTGCCTTCCGGCGCCTCCACCGGCGCGCACGAAGCCGTGGAACTGCGCGACGGCGACAAGGACCGCTTCGGCGGCAAGGGCGTCCGCCAGGCGGTCGCCAACATCGAAGGCGAGATCATCGAGGCGATCGGCGGCATCGACGCCTCCGAGCAGATCGCCATCGACACCGCGATGATCGAGCTCGACGGCACCCCCAACAAGGCGCGACTCGGGGCGAATGCCATCCTCGCGGTTTCGCTCGCGGTGGCGAAGGCGGCGGCGGCCGAGCTGCAGGTTCCGCTGTATCGCTATGTCGGCGGCGTGTTCGCGCGCACCCTGCCGGTGCCGATGATGAACATCGTCAATGGCGGGCAGCATGCCGACAATCCGATCGACATCCAGGAGTTCATGATCCAGCCGCTGTCGGCCGGGACGGTGGCGGATGCGGTGCGGATGGGCGCCGAGATCTTCGCGGCGCTGAAGAAGCAACTGCACGATGCCGGCCACAACACCAATGTCGGCGACGAGGGCGGGTTCGCCCCCAACCTGAAGTCGGCCGAGGAGGCGCTGGCCTTCATCACCCGTGCCTGCGAGAAGGCCGGCTATCGTCCGGGCGAGGACGTGACCTTCGCGCTGGATTGCGCCTCCACCGAGTTCTTCAAGGACGGCCGTTACGTGCTGGAAGGTGAGGGCCGCAACTTCGACGCCGAGGGCATGGTCCGCTACCTCGCCGATCTGGCGGATCGCTTCCCGATCGCCTCGATCGAGGATGGGTGCGCCGAGGACGACTGGGAAGGGTGGAAGCTGCTGACCGACACGCTCGGCGACCGCCTGCAACTGGTCGGCGACGACCTGTTCGTCACCAATCCGGAGCGGCTTGCCCGCGGCATCGAGGCCGGCACCGCCAACGCGATCCTGGTGAAGGTGAACCAGATCGGCACGCTGACCGAGACGCTGGAGGCGGTGGAGATGGCGCACCGCGCCGGCTATGCCGCGGTGATGAGCCACCGGTCCGGCGAGACCGAGGACTCCACCATCGCCGACCTCGCGGTTGCCACCAATTGCGGCCAGATCAAGACCGGCAGCCTGGCCCGCAGCGACCGCACGGCGAAGTACAACCAGCTGATCCGCATCGAGGAACTGCTGGGCGACGCGGCGCGCTACGCCGGCCGGTCGATCCTGCGCGGCTGACGACCTGCCGCGGCTGCGACGGCCCAGGTCGTCGCAGCCGCGGTATCTGCCCCTGCCTTACCAGCCACGGCCGTAATAGGGCGGTGGCGGCGGGCGATGCCAGTGCCGGGGCGGCCCGTAATACCCGTAATGGGGCGGCGGCCGGTAATAGGGACCATAGTGGGGCCCCCAGTGTGGCGGGGGCGGCGGTGGGCGCCACCCGTAATGCGGCGGCGGCGGCCCGCGCCAGCCTCCCCATTGCGCCTGGGCGGGGCCCGGAGCCACCGCGATCGCCACGGTGGCGAGCACGCCGAGCACGGCGGCGACGATGCGGTGCCGGATCATTGGGATCCTTCCTGCACGAGATGGATGAAACGGTCGGTCAACGCATCGGGTAGGGCGGCCTGGACGGCGGTACCTGGGCGTAGGGGTGGGCCGGCGGACGCCAGTGCTGCGAGCGCCAATGCGGCGGCGGCGGTGGCGGGGGACGGTGCCAGTGATGATGGCGCGGCGGCTCCCGCCACTGGTAGCGCTGGGCCTGGGCGGTGCCGGGAGTGGCCGCGACAGCCAGGACGGCGAGGGCGCCGAGCAGCGCGGCAATGATGGGGCGGGTAACCATTGGGATCCTCTTGCTTCACGGCGCGACCGGCCGCTGATGGGAGTCAACGGTTCGGTTGTGGCAAAACACAGGCAGGATCTTGCCGATTCTGTTGCACGATGCTGTATTGTCCGACCGTCCTCTGCAGCGGGAGCGCGCGGCGTGTTGGTCTTGCGTGAAATCAGGCGACGGGTCCGCGCGGCGGTGCCGCCCTTCGTGTTTCTGGCGATCGCCGGCTATTTCGTCTGGAACGCCACCCAGGGGGATCGCGGGCTGCGCGCCTATGCGCTGCGGCAGGAAGACCTCAAGGCAGCCCTGGCCGATCTCGCCCGCGCCGAATCGGATCTGGCGACCTGGGAGCGGCGGGTGCAGGGATTGCGCTCCAATCGCCTCGACCGCGACGCCCTGGATGAACGGGCGCGGCAGATGCTGAACCTGTCCGATCCGACCGACGTGGTCATGCCGTACGGGCAGGGCAAGCGACTCTTCTGACGTATCGGGCCGCGTCGGCGGGAGCAGTCAGCTGACGTAGGGCGGACGTAGTCCGCCAACGCAAGCCGGCCATCTTTTTGCAGGGTGGGGCGAAGCGTTGCGATGGCGGATGGTGCTGCGCTTATCCGCCCTACGCGTGCTGGCCTGTGTACGGCGGCGCCGCTCGCAACGCTGCTGCGAATGTATGCCTGTGCGCGCAATCTCCTTGCCGATCCCCGGGGGGTGTCCGCAATCCCGGTATCGCTGCGCGGGCGCAAGGCTGCGTCCCTCAAACGGTTAACCATTATTCGGTTAATCGACGTTATTGCATTGCACAAAAAGGATATTCCAGAGGTCGTCCGCTTGCCGGATCGTGATCGGGTCGCTAGGTGTCGCTGGCAGCGAACCGGCGGGGGAAAAAGCCATGGCGCAGGCAGCCGAGGCGAAGAAGCGCGGCAAGGGACGCGGCGGATTTTCGAAGGAGGAGCTGTTGCGGGCCTACCGCGACATGCTGCTGATCCGCCGCTTTGAGGAGAAGGCCGGCCAGCTCTATGGCATGGGCCTGATCGGTGGCTTCTGCCATCTCTATATCGGCCAGGAAGCCGTGGTGGTCGGGTTGCAGATGGCGCTCAAGCCAGGCGACCAGGTCATCACCTCCTATCGCGATCACGGCCACATGCTGGCGACCGGCATGGAAGCGCGCGGGGTGATGGCGGAGCTGACCGGGCGATCGGGCGGCTATTCCCGCGGCAAGGGCGGGTCGATGCACATGTTCAGCAAGGAGAAGGCGTTCTTCGGCGGGCACGGCATCGTCGGCGCGCAGGTCTCGATCGGCACCGGTCTCGCTTTCTCCAATTGGTACCGTGGCAACGACAATGTCTGCCTGACCTATTTCGGCGAAGGCGCCTCCAACCAGGGCCAGGTCTATGAGAGCTTCAATCTCGCGGCGCTGATGAAGCTGCCGGTGATCTTCGTCATCGAGAACAACAAGTACGGAATGGGCACCAGCGTCGAGCGGGCCTCCGCCTCGCGAGATCTCTCGAAGAACGGCTCGCCCTGGGGCATTCCCGGCGCGCAGGTCGACGGGATGGATGTCGAGGCGGTGCACGAGGCCGGCCTCGCCGCGGTCGCGCATTGCCGCACCGGCAAGGGCCCGTTCCTGCTGGAGATGAAGACCTACCGTTATCGCGGCCATTCCATGTCCGACCCGGCGAAGTACCGCACCCGCGAGGAAGTGCAGAAGATGCGCAGCGAGCGCGACTGCATTGAAGGCGCGCGCACGAAGCTGCTCGGGCTGGGCGTGGAGGAGACGGAGATCAAGGCCATCGACGAGGAGGTGAAGCGGATCGTGCAGGACTCGGCCGATTTCGCCCAGTCGAGTCCGGAGCCCGATCCGAAGGAGCTGTGGACCGACGTGTTGGTGGAGGGCTGAGCGATGTCGACGCAGATCCTGATGCCGGCGCTGTCGCCGACCATGACCGAAGGCAAGCTGGCGCGCTGGCTCAAGAAGGTCGGCGACGAGGTGCGGGCGGGCGACGTGATCGCCGAGATCGAGACCGACAAGGCCACCATGGAAGTCGAGGCGGTCGACGAGGGCAAGATCGCCCGCATCCTGGTGGACGAAGGCACCGAGGGGGTGGCGGTGAACACCCCGATTGCGGTGCTCGGCGCCGATGGCGAGGACGCCGCCGCCGCCGCTCCGCCGCCGCCGCGGCAGGAGACACCGGCCGCGCCGCCGCCGGCCGCACGCGCCGAGGCGGCACCGCAGCATCCGCCGGCGAGCGCCGTGGCGCCCGCGCCGGAGAAGGACTGGGGTCCGACGCAATCGATCACCGTGCGCGAGGCGTTGCGCGACGCCATGGCGGCCGAGCTGCGCGCCGATGAGCGCGTCTTCCTGATGGGCGAGGAGGTCGCCCAGTACCAGGGCGCCTACAAGATCAGCCAGGGCCTGCTCGACGAGTTCGGCCCCCGGCGCGTCATCGACACGCCGATCACCGAGCACGGCTTCACCGGCCTGGCCGTGGGCGCCGCGATGAACGGGCTGCGGCCGATCGTCGAGTTCATGACCTTCAACTTCGCCATGCAGGCGATCGACCAGATCATCAACTCGGCGGCCAAGACGCTGTACATGTCGGGCGGGCAGATGGGCTGCCCGATCGTCTTCCGTGGCCCCAACGGCGCGGCCAGCCGCGTCGGCGCGCAGCACAGCCAGTGCTATGCAAGCTGGTACGCGCACTGCCCCGGCCTGAAGGTGGTGGCGCCGTGGTCGGCGGCGGATGCGAAGGGGCTGCTGCGCGCGGCCATTCGCGATCCGAATCCGGTGATCTTCCTGGAAAACGAGATCCTCTACGGCCAGCATTTCGACTGCCCGACCGATCCGGATTTCGTGCTGCCGATCGGCCGCGCCAAGGTCGAGCGCACGGGCAGCGACGTCACCCTGGTCGCCTTCTCCATCATGGTGGGGGTGGCCATGCAGGCGGCGGAAGCACTGGCCGAACAGGGCATCTCGGCCGAGGTGATCAACCTGCGCTCGCTGCGTCCGCTCGACATCGACACGGTGGCGGCGAGCGTGAAGAAGACCAGCCGCATCGTCACGGTCGAGGAAGGCTGGCCCTTCGCGGGGATCGGCGCGGAGGTGAACATGCAGGTGATCGAGCACTGCTTCGACTGGCTGGACGCGCCGCCCGCGCGCGTGGCCGGGGCGGACGTGCCGCTGCCTTATGCCGCCAATCTCGAGAAACTCGCGCTGCCGCAACCCGGATGGGTGGTGGATGCCGTGAAGAAGATGTTCTGATCGGGCGCGAGAAGGAGAGGGACCCGGATGGCCACCAATATCCTGATGCCGGCACTCAGCCCGACCATGACCGAGGGCACGCTGGCGCGCTGGCTGAAGAAGGAAGGCGACAGCATCAAGGCCGGCGACGTCATCGCCGAGATCGAGACCGACAAGGCCACCATGGAGGTCGAGGCGGTCGACGAGGGCGTGCTCGGCCGGATCCTGGTTGGTGACGGCACTGCCGGGGTCAAGGTGAACGATCCCATCGCCGTCCTGGTCGAGGCCGGCGAGGAGGTGCCCGCCGCCGGCGCGGCGCCGGCGAAACCTTCCGCACCCAGTCCGGATGTGGCGAAGCCCGAGGCGACGACGCCGGCTTCCGTGGCCGCGCCCGTGCCGGCGCCGCAGCGCAACGGCCATGATGCGAACCAGCGGGTGTTCGCCTCGCCGCTGGCGCGGCGGATGGCGAAGCAGGCAGGGATCGACCTGTCGCGCCTGACGGGCTCGGGCCCGAACGGACGCATCGTCCGCGCCGACATCGAGGCCGCGAGCAAGGGCGGTGTGCCGGCAGCCGCACCGCAGGCCGCGCCCGCCACTGCGGCGGTGCCTGAAGCGGCACCGGCCGCGAAGCCGGCGGCGCCGGTCCTCACCGCGCCGCACCGGCTGGTGCCGCACAGCACCATGCGCAAGGTCATCGCCCGGCGGCTGACCGAGGCCAAGCAGACCGTCCCGCATTTCTACGTTTCCATGGACATCACCCTCGATGCGTTGCTGAAGCTGCGCGCCGAGCTGAATGCCAAAAGCGCCAAGGACGGGCCTGCCGCCTTCAAGCTGTCGGTGAACGACCTGCTGATCAAGGCGGCGGCGATCACGCTGCGCCGCATCCCGCGGGTGAACGCCGCCTGGACCGATGACGGCGTCGCGCTGTTCGACGATGTCGACATCTCGGTGGCGGTGTCGATCCCGGACGGGCTGATCACGCCGATCATCCGCCGCGCCGACCAGAAGGGGCTCGCCGCCATCAGCACCGAGATGAAGGATCTCGGCGCACGGGCGAAGGCCGGCAAGTTGAAGCCCGAGGAGTTCCAGGGCGGCGGCTTCTCGATCTCCAACATGGGGATGTACGGCGTCAGCGAATTCGCTGCCATCATCAACCCGCCGCAGGCCGCGATCCTGGCGGTTGCCGCGGGCGAGCAGCGGCCGGTGGTGCGCGACGGGCAGCTTGCCATCGCCACCGTCATGACCTGCACGCTCAGCGTCGATCACCGGGTGGTGGATGGCGCGCTCGGGGCGGAGTGGCTGGCGGAGTTCCGGCGCGTGGTCGAGGATCCGCTGAGCCTGATGCTGTGAGCGATACGATCGTCCTGCGCGCGGCGGTGCCCGGCGACGAGGCACTGGTCGCGCGCTTCGTCCGGGATCTCGCCGAGTATGAGCACCTCACCCACGAGGTGCTCGGCACCGAGGCGGATTACCGGCGGGCGCTGTTCGGCACGCCGCAGCGACTCTGGGCGTTGTTCGCCTGTCGTGGCGACGAACCGGTCGGCTTCGCGCTGTGGTTCTACACCTTCTCCACCTTCGCCGGGCGGCCCAGCCTCTATGTCGAGGATGTGTTCGTGCGGCCGGAGCAGCGCGGTCGGGGCATCGGCCGGATGATCTTCCGCCATCTGGCCGGGCTGGCGCTGCAGGAAGGCTGCGCGCGCATGGAATGGACGGTGCTGGACTGGAACGCGCCGGCCATCGGCTTCTATCGCGCGATCGGCGCCCGTCCGCGGGATGAGTGGACGATCCAGCGCCTGGACGGCGAGGCGTTGCGGGCCTTCGCGCAGTAGCGCCAGGCCCGCCTGATTTCATCGGAGGCGCCGGGGCGCGCCGGACCTCCCCTCCGGCGGAGGGGAAACAGGCCCTCCGCGGAGGGCGACAGGGGGACCAATGGCCGAGCAATCCTTCGATCTGGTCGTGGTGGGCGGCGGGCCCGGCGGGTACGTGGCGGCCATCCGCGCGGCCCAGCTCGGCATGAAGACCGCCTGCGTCGAGCGCGCGCATCTGGGCGGCATCTGCCTGAACTGGGGCTGCATCCCCACCAAGGCGCTGCTGCGCTCCTCCGAGATCAATCACCTGCTGCACCATCTCGATGAGTTCGGCTTCGCCGCCGACAATGTCCGCTTCGACCTCGCCGCGGTGGTGAAGCGCTCGCGGGGGGTGGCGAAGCAGCTCTCCTCCGGCGTCGCGCACCTGCTGAAGAAGAACAAGGTCACCGTCATCGACGGCCAGGGCCGGCTGGCCGGCAAGGGCACGCTGGCGGTGGAGAAGGACGGCAAGCCGGTCGCCACGCTGAAGGCGCCGCATATCGTGCTCGCCACCGGGGCGCGGGCCCGCCAGCTTCCCGGGCTGGAGGCCGACGGCAAGCTGATCTGGACCTACAAGGAAGCGATGGTGCCCACCGCCCTGCCGAAATCCCTGCTGGTGGTCGGCTCGGGCGCGATCGGCATCGAGTTCGCGAGCTTCTATCGCAACCTGGGCAGCGAGGTGACGGTGGTGGAAGTGCTCGACCGCATCCTGCCGGTCGAGGACGCCGAGATCTCTGCCTTCGCCCGCAAGGCGTTCGAGAAGCAGGGAATGAAGATCCTGACCTCGGCCAGCGTGAAGGCGGCGAAGAAGCAGGCCGACAGCGTGACCGTCACCATCGAGGCGGGCGGCAAGACCAGCGAGATCACCGTGGACCGGGTGATCTCGGCGGTCGGCATCGTCGGCAACGTGGAGAATCTGGGCCTTGAGGGCACCGGGGTGGTGGTGGACCGCACCCATGTCGTGATCGACGCCTATTGCCGCACCGGCGAGCCGGGCGTCTATGCGATCGGCGACCTCGCCGGCCCGCCCTGGCTTGCCCACAAGGCCAGCCACGAGGGCGTGGTCTGCGTCGAGGCGATCGCCGGCCTTGATCCGCATCCGCTCGACGCGGCCAATATTCCCGGCTGCACCTATTGCCGGCCGCAGGTCGCTTCGGTCGGGCTGACCGAGGCCCGCGCCCGCGAGGCCGGCCGCGAGGTGCGGGTAGGAAAATTTCCCTTCATCGGCAACGGCAAGGCCATTGCCATGGGCGAGCCGGACGGCCTGGTGAAGACCGTGTTCGATGCGAAAACCGGCGAGCTGCTGGGCGCGCACATGGTCGGGGCCGAGGTCACGGAAATGATCCAGGGCTATGCCATCGCCCGCACGCTGGAGACGACCGAGGCCGACCTGATGCACACCGTGTTCCCGCATCCGACGGTCAGCGAGACCATGCACGAGGCGGTGCTTGACGCGTACGGCCGCGCCATCCACTTCTAGTGCTGTGGCCGCGGCGGAAACTGCCGTCGCGGTCCCGCACGAGTTCCAGGTCCGGCGTTCCGATCGACCCGGTGGGCGGGCGCACCCGCCGCGGTCGGGTGCCGGGGCCGGACGGATCGCCCGCGACGCCGACACCAAGGACCTTCGCATGCCCACCCGCCTCGTGATCGACCACAGTGCCGGCACTCCCGCCCTGCGCCACCCCGAGAAGGCCCATCGGCCGGACAACCCGATCCAGCGCAAGCCCGCCTGGATCCGGGTGAAGGCGCCGACCCATCCGGTCTACAATGAGACGCGCGACCTGATGCGCGGCAACCGGCTGCACACGGTCTGCGAGGAGGCGGCCTGCCCGAACATCGGCGAGTGCTGGAGCCAGCGCCACGCCACCATGATGATCATGGGGGACACCTGTACCCGCGCCTGCAGCTTCTGCAACGTGCGCACCGGCCAGCCCGGCCCGCTCGATGCCGGGGAGCCGCAGCGCGTGGCCGATGCGGTGGCCCGGCTCGGGCTGCGGCATGTGGTGATCACCTCGGTCGATCGTGACGACCTCGAGGATGGCGGGGCGGCGCATTTCGCCGCGGTGATCCGCGCCGTCCGCGCCGCCGCCCCGGACACCACCATCGAGGTGCTGACCCCCGACTTCCTGCGCAAGCCCGGCGCGGTCGAGGTGGTGGTCGAGGCTCGCCCCGACGTGTTCAATCACAACCTGGAGACGGTGCCGCGGCTTTATCCTTCGATCCGGCCCGGCGCCCGTTACTTCCAGTCGCTGCGCCTGCTCGACACGGTGAAGCGGCTGGATCCGACCATCTTCACCAAGTCCGGCCTGATGGTCGGGCTGGGGGAGGGGAAGGCCGAGATCCTGCAGGTGATGGACGACCTGCGCGTCGCGGACGTGGACTTCCTGACGCTGGGGCAGTATCTGCAACCGACAGTGAAACATGCTGCCGTGGCCGAGTTCGTGACCCCCGACGCTTTCGCCGAGTATGCAAGCCTGGCCCGGGCAAAGGGCTTCCTGCTGGTGTCGGCGACGCCGCTGACCCGCAGTTCCTATCATGCCGATGCCGATTTCGCGGCGTTGCGGGCCGCGCGCGAGGCGAAGTCAGGCCGGACCGCGGCCTGACATGCCGACGCACGCGGAATCCCGGATCATCCCGTATCGGCAGGAACAGCTTTATGACCTGGTGGCGGATGTCGAACGCTACCCGCAGTTCCTGCCATGGTGTGTGGGCGCCCGTCTGCGGGTGAACACCGCGACTGAGCAGCTCGCCGACATGACCATCGGCTTCGGCCCGTTTCGCGAGAGCTTCACCAGTCGCAACGCCTTGAAACGGCCTGATTTCATTTGTGTCCGATACGAACGCGGACCGTTCCATTATCTCAACAACAAATGGACCTTCGCGCCGGATCCGCGCGGCTGCAGGGTCGATTTCTGGGTGGATTTCGAGTTCCGCAGCCGCATCCTGCAGGCCGCCATCGGCGTGGTTTTCACCGAGGCGACGCGGCGGATGGTGAACGCCTTCCTCAAGCGGGCCCGGGACGTCTACGGCCCGCCGGTCTCCGGTTCCCCCGCCGTTCCCACGACGACGCCGAAACCATCCCGCGCCTGACCCGTCCGGCCACGCCGCCGGTTTTCGCGTCGACAGCCAGGGTCAGGGCAAGGGCCGGAGACGCCCCGGTTTCGCCCTCGCGGCCCGGGTCATCGCCCTGCCGCGTAATTCGCGTTCACGCATCTGTTCCCGCCACGCCCCTGCCAGCGCCGCAGATCTGCCGCAAGCTCCGGCCAAAGTGGTTTCCGGACACTCACCAGCAGGAGCTCCCGGCATGCATCGTCGCACGCCCCCCGATGATGTCCGACGCATCCTTGCCGAACTGACCGAGGTTCCACCCGAGGCCACCGCCGCCGAGCGACAGGAGGCGCTGCAATGGTGCCTGCGGACCCTGATCCTGCCGCCCGAGAGCCGGGCGGCGCTGGAAGCGCGGCTCGCCGCCCTGCGCGCCCCGCCCCAGGAGGCCGGTGCCCTGCAACGCGGGCCGGAGGCACGCCGCCGGTGAGGCCGGCGCCGCCGCGCCAGCCAGGGGCGAGTACATTAGCGTGGCCATGGCCGAGGGTGGTTCCCTCGTCCGTCCACGCATGAGATAATCCCCTTAGGACCATTTGCTGTCCTGGAGAACGTCATTCTCGGCTCGGCCCCCCCCTGGCGTCCGCTGGACATGACCGGTCGATCCATGGGTGGGTCGGCCAGCGCTCGCGTACATATCAGCGTGAGCCTGCGGAGCTGCCTGCTTGGCCTGGCGCTTGCCATCCTCCTGCCCGCCGCCCTGATCAGCTTCGTCGATCTGGCCGACGACGTCGCAATGCAGCGGGCCGAACAGGAACGTGGCCTCGAAGCCGCCGCAAGGGGAGTGGCGCTGACCATCGACCGTGACATTGCCGGTCTGGCGCTGGCGCTGGCGGCGCTGGGGCCCGGTCCCGATCTGGAGGGGCCCGATCGCCAGGCCGCCTATCGTGCGCGGGCCGCCGATCTGGCGCGTTCGATCGATGCCCGCCTGGTGTTGCGGGGGCCCAACGGCACCGCGCGGGTGCAGGCCCGCCCGGCGAGTGCGCCGGCCGAGGCGCCGCTCTGCACCGCCGCCGATGCCGCACCGGGCGGGACGGGCGGGACGGGCGACATGCCGGCCTCGCTGCGGGCCGGGCTGGTCAACGTGACGGCACGGAATGCCGTGCAGTCCGCCGCCGCGCTGGCCGTCCCGGTGCTGCGCGACGGCAGCATCGTCGGCGTGATCGATACCCTGCTGACCGAACCCCGGCTGCTGCAGATGATCGAGCGCCAGGGCCTGGCGGCGGATGTCGCGGTCGATGTGCTCGATGCGGCCGGAACTGTGGCGGCGCGTCGCCCGGTCGCGGATGGGCCGGACCTGGGACACCCGCTGGGGCTGCTGGCCGCCGCCAATGGCCGTGTCACCGGCCATGCGGAGGGGGCCGCCGCGGACGGCACCCCCATGGTGCATGCCTTCGCGCGCATCGCCGTCGCCCCGGACTGGCTCGTAGTGGTCAGCCAGAAGCTGCCGGACACCCGCGTCATCTGGTCGCAGCCGCTGCTGCACCACGCCGGCGCCTTCGCGCTGGTCGCGGCCTTCGCCGTCTGCCTGGCGCTCTGGCTGGCGGCGCGGCTGGTGCAGCCGATCACCCTGCTCGGCACCCGGGCCCAGGCGATCACCGCCGGCATCGATCCGCCGGCCGCGACGCGGCCGTTTCTCGTGGCCGAGCTCGAGGCCCTGCGCGCGGCCCAGCTCCGCGCCGAATCGATGCTGCGCCGCCGCCAGGAAACCGAGCGGATCGCCCTGCGGGAGGCCCGCACCGGCGCCGAGCTGCTCGCCTCGGTGGTCAACGGGACGGCGGATATCATTCATGTGACCGATCGCACCGGCCGCTACGTGCTGGTCAACCGCGCCGGCCTCGCCGCACACGGCATGGGCGAGGACGAGTGGCGGGTGCTCGGGCGGCATCCCGCCGAGCTGTTCCCCGCCGAGCTGGCCGCGCAGATGGAACAGGCGGATCGCGAGGTGCTGGCCACGGCCACCCCGGTGACCATCGAGGCACCGTGGACGCCCGCCGATGGCGGGCAGCGCAGTTTCTCGATCACCAAATCGCCCTGGCGCGGTCCGCGCGGCGAGGTGAGCGGCGTCGTTTCGGTGATGCGCGACGTGGCCGACCAGCGTGCCGCCGAGGCGCGGTTGCGCGCTGCCCAGGCCGAATTGCTGCGGGTCACCCGGCTCTCGGCGATGGGGGCGATGGCCAGCGGGCTCGCGCACGAGCTGAACCAGCCGCTGGCCGCGGCCAGCAACTTCATGGCGGCGATCCGGCGGATGCTCGCGCATGGCACGCCCTCGGCCGAGCTGCAGGAGACGGTGCCGGCGGCGCTGGGCGAGGCCGGCACCCAGGTGCAGCGCGCCGGCGAGATCGTCCGGCGCCTGCGCGAGTTCGTCAGCCGGGGCGAGGCGGAACTGCGGCTGGTCGAGCTGGGCGAACTGCTCGGCGAGGCCGAGGACCTGGTGCATGCCAGCGCCATTCTCGGCCCCATCCGGCTGGTGGTGCACCGGCCCGATGGCCCGCTCTGGGCCATGGCCGACCGCACCCAGATCCAGCAGGTCCTGCTCAATCTCGTCCGCAACGCCGCCGAGGCGATCCGGGGACAGCCGGAGGCCGGGGGCGGTGACAAGGCCGGGGGAAGCATCGTGCTTTCCGCCGCCACCGCGGCGCAGGGTGAGGTCGAGATCGCTGTCGTCGACAATGGCCCCGGCCTGCCGGTGGAAGTGCGCGCCCGCCTGTTCGAACCCTTCGTCAGCACCAAGCCCGATGGCATGGGCATTGGACTGGCGATCTGCAGCACCATCATCGAGGGCCATGGCGGCCGCCTCTGCGCAGAGACCGGGCCGGACGGCACCGTGTTCCGCATCGTGCTGCCGCCCGCCCGTCAGCCTGGAGCAATCGGATGAGCAGATCACAAGGAGAATCGGGGGGGGCTCCGGCCGGCGCCGACACCGTGGCGGGTGACGCCGGCAAGCCCGCCTATGTGGTGCACGTGGTGGACGACGACGAGGCAGTGCGGCGCTCGCTCGCCCTGCTGCTCACCTCGTTCGGCTATGTCAGCACGACCTACGCTTCGGCCGAGGCGCTGCTGGCCGCGGCCGACCGACTCGCGCCGGGCTGCCTGATCGTGGATGTGCGCATGCCCGGCATGGACGGGCTGGCCTTGCAGGCCGAGCTCGCCGCGCGTGGCGTGCCGCATCCGGTGATCGTGGTGACCGGCCATGCCGACGTGCCGCTGGCGGTGCGCGCCATGAAGGCCGGGGCGGTCGACCTGATCGAGAAACCCTATTCGGGGGAGGACATCATGCGGGCGGTGCGCGCGGCGCTCACCCGCATGGAGGACGTGCGCCAGCAGCAATCGACCGCCGAGGCCGCCTCTGCCCGGATCGCGGCGCTGACCCCGCGCGAACACGACGTCCTGCTGCTGCTGGTCGAGGGGCGGCCCAACAAGGCGATCGCACACGAACTGGGGATCAGTCCACGCACCGTGGAGATCCATCGCGCCAACGTCATGGAAAAGCTGGCCTGCCACAGCCTCGCCGAAGTGGTTCGCATCGCGCTGGCTGCAGGTATCGTCCCGAAAGTTCCCCTTGGGTGATAACTTCCGCGTGAAGATACAAATGTTTGCCTTTGCCGCCCCCGGCACGCGTGCAACAGTTTGGAACTATCAACCATAAGGCGTTGTGCCTGTGGCCGAGGGACCAGACCGTGCTTCAGGATGTGCAATTCCCGCCGGTGACGGCTGACGCGGCTGCGGTGGCACCGGCAGCGGCCGGTTCGCCGGAGGCGGCGGGAAGCGAGATGCTGGCGATGACGGTGCTGGCGGCCCTGACCGAGATGGCGCTGCGCAGCCGTCACGGCCAGGCCGATGTGGAGGCGGCGTTGCGCCGTGCCCGGATTACCAGTGAACCGGCCCGCGTCGCCGCGGCGATTGATCTGCTGCAGCAACGCGGGATGGTGTCGAAGATCATCGAACTCAGTGACGGTGGCGTCCTGCTGACGGTGACCGGCCTGGCCTTGCAGCGCACGCGGTTGCGGCACCGCGGCTGATCACGGCGACGTCCGGCGGGCTCGCGGTATCAGTTTCCGACCTCCGCCAGGAAGCGCTGCCAACGTGCGACCACCGGGGTGAGCGCGAACTCCGCCTCGAAACGCGCCCGTCCGGTTTGCGCCAGGGCCGCGCGCCGGGCCGGGCTTTCCAGCAGGGCGCCGATCGCCTCGGCCAGGGCCAGCGGGTCCTCGCTGCCGACCAGCAGCCCGTCCTCGCCATCGCGCACCAGTTCGGCCGGGCCCGCCGCCGCGGCGGCCACCAGCGGGCAGCCGGCCGACCAGGCCTCGATCACCATGTTGCCGAGCGGCTCGATGCGGCTCGAGCAGACGAACAGGTCGGCGGCCTTGAGCAATGCCCCGGCATCGTGGCGCCAGCCCAGGAAGCGCACGCGCTGGGCCACGCCCTCGCGCCGGGCCAGGGTCTGCAGCGCCCGCAGTTCCGGCCCCTCGCCGGCGATGGCCAGCACCGCGCCGGGCACATGCGGCAGCGCCCGGATGGCGACGTCGAATCCCTTGTCGGTGTGCAGCCGCCCGAGCCCGAGCAGCAGCGGCCGCCCGGACGGGAGGTCCGCGGCCGGGGGTGTCGCGGCGAAATCGGTGACGAAATTCGGCAGGTAATGGGTGCGCGCCTCGGTCCAGCCCTGGCGGCGCAGCCAGGCCACGATGCCGCGGGTGTTGCCGACCAGGTGATCGCAGCGCCGGTAGTAGCGCAGATCGTAATACCCCCCCAGCCGTCCCACCGACACCCAGTCGCCGCGCGGCGTGTGCAGGTTGGCGCGGTTCATCCAGCTCACCACCACGCGCGGGGCGAAGCCGCGCAGGGCGCGGCCGAGGCGCAGCCGGGTCAGCAGATCCAGCGGGGTGCCGAAAGGGAATTGCGCCGGCTCCAGCCCGCCCGCGCGCAGCCGGGCCGCCCGGACGGTGTCGGTGCGGATGACCGGCAGCACCTGATCGCCGGCGGCATGCAGGGCGAGGCACAGCCGCTCGAAGAACAGCTCGGCGCCGCCGTTGCGGGCGCCGGCCATGACGTGGGCCACGCGGGTCATGCCGGGACCGCCGTGGCGATCAGGCTTTGCGCCGCCGTCAGCGCGGCGGCAACGGACAGGTCTTGCATGGCGGGACCTTGCGCGCGTGCGATCGCGGTATGGCGGCCGGCGGGGCTGTATTCCTCGGCCGGGGTGGGGCCGAACAGGCCGAGTGTCGGGGTCCCCGCGGCCGCGGCCAGGTGCATCAGGCCGGAATCGTTGCCCACGAACAGCCCGCTTCCGGTCAGCACCGCGGCCGCTTCCGGCAAGGACAGGCGGCCGCACAGGTCGACCGCGTCGGGCAGGGCGGCCAGCACCGGCGCCGCCAGCGCGCGTTCCTGCTCGCCCGGCCCGGCCAGGATCACCGGGCGGGCACCGCGCAGCGGGCCGTCGGCACTGAGCGCGCGATGCAGCGCCACGAAACGGTCCGCCGGCCAGACCTTGCCGGTCCAGTTGGCGGTCGGGCCCAGCGCGACCAGCGGTCCCGGCGGCAGCAGGGCGGCGGCGCGGGCCCGGTCCTCGGGGGCGGTCCAGGTGACCGGCAAGGGCGGCGGGTCGAGCCCCAGGATCGCGCCAAGCTGCGCGATCTTGTGCCCGGGCGAGCGCCGCATCACCGCGCGCCGGCGGGTCGGCACCATCCAGGACAGGCCGGAGCCACGGATGTCCACCACCAGGTCCCAGACCCGGCTGGCGGCATGGGCCCAGAGCGGCAGCCAGTGCCGGCCCCAGGGTCGTTTCTCCATCACGATCAGGCGTTCGAGCCTGGGCATGCGGATGAACACGCCCTCGGCCACCGGACCGCAGGCGACGGTGAAGCGGGCCTCCGGGCAGGTCCGCAGCAGGTGATCGAGCAGTCCGGTCGAGAGTACCGCGTCGCCGATCCGGTTGGACGTCACGAACAGGATTCGCATGAATGCCGGCGATAGCACGTTGCTGGCGCGCGTGCGCGGGGCGTTGTAAGCCCCGTTGCCATGTGCGGAATCGCGGGCGTGATGACGCGGGATGGGGCCGGGCCCGATTCCGTGCTGCTGGACCGGCTGGAACAGGCCCTGGCCCATCGTGGCCCGGACGGGCGCGGGCGGTTGCTGCGCGACGGGGTGGCCTTGTTGCACAACCGGCTCGCCATCATCGACCTGCAGACCGGCGACCAGCCCTTGTTCGCGCCCGGCGGGGCGGCGCTGGTGGCCAACGGGGAAATCTACAACAACATCGAATTGCGGGCGGCCATGGCCGGCACGCCGTTCCGCACCCGGTCCGACTGCGAGCCGGCCGTGTTCCTCTACGAGCGCGATGGCATCGGCTTCGCCGAGGCGCTGCGCGGCATGTACGCGATCGCCATCCACGATCCGCGCCGGCGGCGGCTGGTGCTGGCGCGCGATCCGTTCGGCATCAAGCCGTTATATTACCTGCAGACCTCGTTGCTGTTCGCCTTCGCCTCGGAGCCGCAGGCGCTGTGCGCGGCGGGACTGGTGCCGGCCACGGTCGATCCGCTGCGCCGGGCCGAGCTGCTGCAGCTCAAGTTCACCACCGGTGCCGACACCATCTTTCCGGGGGTGCGGCGGGTGCTGCCGGGCGAGACGCTGGTGATCGAGGGCGGGGAGGTGGTGGAACGCCGCCGGCGCGCCGCGCTGCCCGATGGCCCCCCGGTCGCGATCGGCCGCGGCGCCGCCCTCGCGGAGCTGGAGCGGGTGTTGCTGGACAGCACCGCGGTGCATCTGCGCTCGGACGTGCCGTATGGGCTGTTCCTGTCCGGCGGGATCGATTCCTCGGCGTTGCTGGCGCTGATGACGCGCGCCGCGGGGACGCGCATCCGCGTCCTGACCTGTGGCTGGGAGGGGGGGGGCGCGGTCGACGAAAGCCGCGAGGCCGAGCGGCTGGCGACCGCGATGGGCGCCGAATGCCATCGGCTGGAAATGAGCCGGCGCGACTTCACGGCCTTCGCGCCGCGGATCGCGGCGGCGATCGATGATCCGACGGCGGATGCGGCGGTGTTGCCGACCTGGATGCTCGGGCGGGCGGCGCGGGCGGATGGGTTGAAGGTGACGCTGTGCGGAGAGGGCGCGGACGAGTTGTTCGGCGGCTATTCCCGCTATCGCAAGCGGCGGGCGCCGCTGCGCTGGCTGACCCGGCCGCCGCGTACGAAGGGCCTGTTCGGCGAGGCGCGGGAACTGGCCGGCTGGCGGGAAGGGCTGGTGGAGGCGGAAGCGGCCGCCGGGACGGGGGACCGGTCGCCGCTGCAGGTGACGCAGGCGATCGACATTGCGGAATGGCTGCCCAACGACCTGCTGGGCAAGCTGGATCGTTGCCTGATGGTGCATGGGGTGGAAGGCCGCACGCCGTTCCTGGATCCGGTGGTGGCCGGCTTCGCTTTCCGGTTGCCCGATTCCCGGAAGGGGGGCCTGCGCTTCGGCAAGGTGCTGCTGCGCGCCTGGCTGGCCCGCGCCTTCCCCGAAGCGGGGGCCTGGGCGCGCAAGAAGGGATTCAAGCCGCCGGTCGGTGCGTGGATGGCGGCTGATGCGGCGATGCTGGGTGAACTGGTGGCGGCGCAGCCGGGGATCGCCGAAGTGGTGCCAGCGGAACGGGTGCGGGCCGCGTTCGCTTCGGCTGAGGCTGCGCCGCAGCCGGCCTGGAGTCTGTTGTTCTATGCGCTCTGGCACAGCCGCCACGTGCTCGGCATTGATCCCGGCGGTGATATCGGTGAGGTACTGTCGGCTGCTCGTTAGGCTTTGCCGCGCAGCGCGAATGGGATCCAAGGGCCTTGTGGCCCTTGGCGGGTCAAGGGCGGAGCCCTTGCCTTTTTTCTGATGCTTTCCCGGCGGCCCGTGCCTCGGCGAGTCCCAGCCCCAGCATGACGTACATGAACCCCATCAGTTCGGTCGCATAGAAGCTGCTGGTCGAGGCGATCGGCCACAGTTCCAGCAGCACGCCCACGAACAGGCCGACGCGCAACGGCGCCGGATCGGGGCCGAGGCGGCGCAGCATCCCGATCAACCAGGCCGTCACCAGTGCGCAGAACAGCGCCAGCCCCGGCAGCCCCGCATCAGTCACCATCTGCAGGTAATGATTATGCGGATGGATGTTGCAGGGAGCGGTGCCGCCGCCGTCCGCGGCATTCTGTGTCGCCGCCGACCATCCTTTCCAGGTCCGTGGATCCGGGCAGGCGTTGCGGAACCCGTCGAAGCCCTGTCCGAACAGCGGGTGCTGGCTGGCGATGACGACGGCGCGTGCGGCGATCAGGCCGTACTCGCTGTCGGGAAAGGTCTGCATCTGGTACGAGAATTTCGTCACCAGCCGGTACCAGGTCGGTGGCGAGATCACCGCGGTGGCGCCGAGCAGTGCGGTGCCGGCGACCAGGCAGACCAGCACCACCGGCCTCAGCCGCCGCAGCAGCAGCCCGGAGACCAGTAGGCCGAGCAGGGTCAGCATCAGCGGCATGCGCTGCCCGATCAGCACGATGGTGCCGACCCCCGCGACGGCCAGTGCTCCGCCGGCGATGGCCCGGCCGCGCCCTTCTCCGAGCAGGCGCATGACCGGTGGCAGGATCGCCGGGAACAGCAGGCGCGAGAGCGGTGCGCCGGCGCGCGGCTTCTGGAACGGGCCGGACAGCGAGCCGTCGGCATAGCGTGGCCAGCCCCAGAGATTCCGTCCCGCCACGAACTGCAGCAGGGCGTTGGCGGCGATGTAGAGCGCCGCCGCGCTCAGCACGCCCTGCAGCCAGCGCCGTGGCGCCGGCTCGACCAGCAGCCACTGTTCCAGCGCCGCCACCAGCAGCAGGAAGCGCACGGCCGCGAGGGCCTGGGCAAAACTGTGCCAGCCGCCGATGCCGAGTCCCGGCAGCGAGCAGATCACCAGCCAGAGCCACCAGATGGCGCCGATCGGCACCCAGCCGCGTCGCAGCCAGCCCCAGTCCCGCTGCCGGGCGCAGTGGCCGAGGAAGGCGAGGTCGAGCAAGGCGATGCCGATCTCGGCGCCGGCCCTGGCGTGCATGAACAGCAGCGGCAGCAGCAGCAGGATGGCCAGTGCGGCCCGCGCGAGGGCGCGTTCGCTGGAAAAGGGCATCCGGGCTCCACCGAAAGTTGCCGGAAGGGGCATATCCGGGCCGGGCGGGAGAGGCAAATCGGCCGGCAACCATTACCGCCACGCCCGCGTTTTGGTAAGAATTGCCTTGTTCGGAAGGGAGTCTCGTCATGGAAACGCCCGTTTCGTCACATGATCCGATCCAGACCGCCCGGTCACTGCTGGATCGCTACGGCCTGCGGGCCTCGGCGTTTGCGCAGGAGCGGGCCGCGGAGGCGCAGGCCGCCGGACAGGCCGCACAATACGACCACTGGTGCAGTGTCGCCGCCGCCGTCGCCGAGCTGGGACGGACCAAGCCGCACTAAGCAACAGCGACGTCGTCGCCGCGCTGAAACGGACCGGTCCCCAGGCGGGGGCCGGTCCGTATTTTGTTGCATTCCCCTCTGGCCTGCACTGCGGTGGGTGCATGGGTGGAAAGTGCCACGGCCGTCCAGGCAGGGCTGAAGCCGTTCCGGAAGGCGCAGAAGTCGCGCGGTAAATCTCGTGTATAAGTTGAAAAACCTATCTTCATTCCCGTGTGTTCATTGCAGAAATCACGCATTAGTTGCTTATCTTCGTGGGATCATGGTAGTCTTTGGCATCATAAATATGTGAATTTGCGTAAATTTGTGCTGTGCGTCGCTTCGTGGCGGGGAAGTGGGGCGGCCTGCTGCGGAATGACGTCCGCTTCTGAAATGGCTGGTGAGGCATGCAGCAAACCGAGGTTCTTCCTGACACCCGTCGTGTCCCTGGCCCGGGGCGGCGCAGGGTCCTGACGCGGGCCGTCGCGTCGCTGGTGGCGCCGGTCATCCTGCCGTGCCGGTCGCAGGCGGCGGAGGCAGACGACCTGGCGGAATGGAACCGGTTCCGATCCCGTTTCCTCAGCCGGGACGGACGCATCCTGGATACCGGCAACGACGGCGTCTCGCATTCCGAGGGCCAGGGCTGGGGATTGTTCCTGGCGGCCACCCTGGGGGACCGGGGGGCCTTCGATCGCATTCTCGGCTGGACCACCCGGGCGTTGCGCCGGCGGGATGACGCCCTGCATGCCTGGCGTTATGTGCCGCAGGCCGATGTGAAGGTGGCCGATCCGAACAACGCCACCGATGGCGACCTGTTCATCGCCGCCGCCCTGGCACGGGCGGCCCGGCGCTGGGGCAATCCGGCGCATGCCGAGGCGGCCACGGCGATCGCGCGCGACGTACTGCGGCTGCTGGTCTCTGAGGTGGATGGGCGCAGCGTGCTGCTGCCCGGCCTGAGCGGCTTCGAGACCCCGGCATCGGTTGTGGTGAATCCATCCTATTACGCATTCCCGGCCCTGGCCGAGCTGGCCTTGCTGGTGCCTTCGCCGCGCTGGGCGCAACTGCGCCGGGATGCGGTGGCATTGCTGCAGGCCGGGCGGTTCGGCCGTTGGCGGCTGCCGCCGGACTGGCTGCAGGTGCCGCGCACGGCGGAGACTGGGCTGGTCCCGGCGCCGGGATGGCCGGCACGGTTTTCCTTCGATGCGATCCGGGTGCCGCTCTATCTCGCCTGGGGGGGCGTGGAGGCGCCGGAGTTGATGGCGTCCTTCGGCGCCTACTGGTCGTCGTTCCCGGCCGGGGCCCCGGCCTGGATCGACCTGACCAATGATGCGACTGCCCCGTACGGCGCCAATCCCGGCATGGCGGCGATCGCGCAACTGGTCATGACCACCGATCGCACGCCCGATGGCGCGGCCGCTCTGCCGCGGATCGCCGCGACGCAGGACTATTACGGTGCAGCCCTGGTGATGCTCTCCCGCATCGCCTGGCGGGAGAGTGCGACGTGACGGGCGCGCGGGACGCAGATATCGGGCGGGCGCTGTCATCGATCGACGCGCCGGCGATGCCGTACCGAAGCTTTGCCCACAACCGGGTGCGCCTGGAGCCACAGGCGGTGCCAGCCGATCCAGACCCTTCGCTGCGGTTTCCATTGCTGAGGGAAGCATTACCGGAATTCAGGCTGACGACGCCCCTCCCGCAGGGCGAGGCGGACGTCGTGGCGGCCGCCCCGGCGCCGGCCGCATCCGTATCGGCGCCGGCGACCCAGGGCACCGCTTCCCCCCCGGCTGTCGCCGCGCCGCCACCGGCCGCTTCCCCGGTGCCCACGCCGTCGCCTCCGCCCTCGCCCGCAACCGGGCCCGCCGCCGCCACGGGAACCCTGACGCCGCTGGATCACGTGTTCCGCGTGTTGCGCGGCCAGGCCGCGCCGGCCACGGCGGAAGCCGGGCTGCACGACCTGTTCCGACGCCTTTAGGATCCGATGCGGTCCGATCCCACCCTGGCCGTCGCGGGCGCCGGAGCACCGGCATGCCGCTGATCTGTTTCGCCTCCCCGAAAGGTGGCGTGGGCAAGACCACGCTCGCGGCCAACGTCGCCTGCGAACTGGTGCGGACGGGGCGGGAAGTGGTGGCGATCGACATCGACCCGCAGAATGCGTTGCGGCTGACCTTCGGCGTGCCGCTCGACGATGCCATGGCCTTTACCAGCCGGCTGGCGGCACGGCCGGACTGGCGACGCTGCGCGCGGATGACGGCCCCGGGCGTGTGCCTGCTCGCGCACGGGCCGTGCAGCCATGGCGCCGCCCTGGCGCTGGCGGCCGCCATCGCCGCTGATCCCGGACTGCTCGTGGATCCGCTGCGGGAAATGCTGGTAGCGCATCCGCAGTTGCACGTGGTCGTGGACACCATGTCGGGCCCGACCCCGCAACTCGGCGCGGTGACGAAGCTCGCCGACCTGACGGTGGCGGTGCTGCTGGCGGATGCCGCCTCGGCCGCGTTGATCCCGGCGATCGAGCGAGGGGACCTGTTGGGGGGGCAGGCGCCGGAGCGCGTGGTGTTCGCGTTGAACCAGTTCGATCCGCGCCCCCGGCTCGCGCCCGCGATTGCCGAGGTGATGTCGCGGCAGCTCGGCGACAGGCTGCTCGGGTGCGTCTATCGCGACGAGAACGTGGGAGAGGCGATCGCGGCGCAGCTTCCGGTGGCGGAGTACGCCCCGGGCGCGAAGGCGGCGCAGGATCTCGCGCAACTGGCGGCGGCGATTGCCGGGCGGCTGTCGGTGCCGGCCACGACACCAGGGCAGGGGGCGGAGGCGGCCTCCCTTGGGGGAGTGCCGGCATGACCCCTGCGCCCGAGCGCCCGATCCTCGCGGGCGGCGGCCGCGTGAGCTGGCCGGAATGGGTCATGCTCGGTCTGCTCGGGCCGGTTGGCCTGGTGCTGCTGTGGACGACGGCGACGGTGGCGCTCGATCCGGAGCATCAGGCGGCCCTCGCCGGGGGCACCATGCTGCTGTTCCTGCTGTGCAACCGCGTGGCGGGGCGGCCGATGACGCTGTTCCTGATGGTGCTCTCGGCGGCGATGTCGCTGCGCTACATCCTGTGGCGCTTCACCGAGACGCTGGAGTTCACCACCACGCTGCAATGGCTGCTCGGGGCCGGCCTGGCGACCGCCGAGCTCTACGCCATCCTGGTGCTGGCGCTCGGCTACATGCAGATGATCTGGCCGCTGGAGCGCAAGCCGGTGCCGCTGCCGGACGATCCGGCGCAATGGCCGACGGTCGATGTCTACATCCCCACCTACAACGAGGACCTTTCGGTGGTGCGGGCCACCGTGCTGGCGGCCATGAACATGGACTGGCCGCGCGAGAAGATGCAGGTCTGGATCCTCGATGACGGGCGGCGGCGGGACTTCCGCGATTTTGCCGAAGAGTGCGGCTGCGGCTACATCATCCGCCCCGACAACAGCCATGCCAAGGCGGGCAACCTCAATCACGCGATGCGGCTGACCGATGGCGCGTTCATCGCCATCTTCGACTGCGACCACGTGCCGACCCGCGCCTTCCTGCAACTGACCATGGGCTGGATGCTGCGCGATCCGGGGCTCGCCCTGATCCAGACGCCGCATTACTTCTATTCGCCCGATCCGTTCCAGCGCAACCTTGCCGCCGGCACGCGCGTCCCCGCCGAGAGCAACCTGTTCTACGGCATCATCCAGGACGGCAACGATTTCTGGGATGCCACGTTCTTCTGCGGCTCCTGCGCGGTGATGCGCCGCGCCGCGCTGGACAGCGTCGGCGGGGTGGCGGTCGAGACGGTGACCGAGGATGCCCATACCGCGCTGAAGATGCACCGGCGCGGCTGGCGCTCGGCCTATCTGCGCATCCCGCTCGCGGCCGGGCTCGCCACCGAGCGGCTGATCCTGCATATCGGCCAGCGCATGCGCTGGGCGCGCGGCAACCTGCAGATCCTGCGCATCGACAACCCGCTGTTCGGGCCGGGGCTGAGCCTGGGCCAGCGGCTTTGCTATTTCAGCGCGACGATCCACTGGCTGTTTGCCCTGCCGCGGCTGGTGTTCCTGACCGCGCCGCTGGCCTTCCTGCTGCTGGGCCAGAGCATCATTGCCGCCTCGCCGCTGGCCATCGTGGCCTATGCGTTGCCGCACATCTTCCATTCGGTGGCGACCAGCGCGCGCATCCAGGGACGCTGGCGGCATTCCTACTGGAGCGAAATCTACGAGACCGTGCTGGCGCTGTTCCTGGTGCGGGTGACGCTGCAGACCCTGCTGTCGCCGCGCAAGGGCAAGTTCAACGTCACCGACAAGGGAGGGCTGCTCGGCAGCGGCTATTTCGACATGCGGGCGGTGTACCCGAACCTGCTGCTGGCGCTGGTGCTCGCGGCCGGGCTGGCGCGCGGCCTCTGGGGGTTGCTGTTCGGGCATCCCGACACGCTCGCGTTCCAGGCGCTGCTGCTGAACTCGATCTGGGTGAGCTTCAGCCTGGTGGTGGTCATGGCGGCGCTGGCGGTCGGGCGGGAGACGCGGCAGATCCGTCGCAACGCCCGTGTGCGCGCCCGGCTGCCGGTGACGCTGCTGCTGCCGGATGGCCGTGCCGCGCAGGGCCATTCCTACAATCTCTCGCTCAGCGGCGGGGCCATGCGCATGGACATGGTCGATGACGTGCCGGCGGGCACGCCGGTCGATCTCGAGTTCAGCGTGGGCGCGGAGCGGATCCTGATCCCCGCCACGGCGCAGCGGTGGGACAACCAGACGCTGCAGGTGTTCTGGCGCATCGACGACATCGCCGTGGAAAGCCGCATCGTGCAGGTCGTGTTCGGCCGGGCCGATGCGTGGCTCGAATGGGATCGCTACGAGAAGGACCGGCCGCTGCTCAGCCTGTGGCGCGTGCTGGTGAGCATCCGCGGGCTGTTCCGCCCGCGCGGGCAGTTCCTCGCGCCGTCGGATCCGCCGCCCCCGCCCCCGGCGCTCGCCCGGTCAGGGGCGGGCGGCACGCTGAGCCGGCAGAGCTACATGCTGCCCCCGCGTGGCCGTCCTGCCCTGCGCCGGGCCATCACCGTGGCGTTGCTGGTGGCATTGCCGTCGGTGGCCCGGGCGCAGCCGCAGCCGCCTGTGACTGCACCGGTGATCCGACCCTATGCGGCGCCGGTGCCGGCCCTGCCATCGCCGTTTCCCGCCGCGCCGCCGCCTGTCGCAGCCACGGCCTTGCCGCCGCTCGGGCCCGACATGCGGCGGGTGGTGCTGAGCCTGCACGATCTCGGCGTGGAGCAGCCGATGATGATGCGCGGCACCAGCGCGCTGCAGGGGGTGCTGTTTGGCATCCGTGGCGACGAGGTGGTGACCGATGCGCGGCTGTCGCTGGCCGGCGCGACCTCGCCCGCGCTGGTCCCGGAGCAGTCCGCGATCACCGTGACGCTGAACGAACAATATGTCGGCACCATCCAGCCCGATCGCGACCGCCCGCAGTTCGGGCCGGTGGAAATGGTCGTCAACCCGGTCTTCTTCCAGGATCGCAACCGGCTGAACTTCCGCTTCGCCGGTCGCACCGCGGCGCCCTGCGACGATCCGCTGAGCGGGCTGCTGTGGGCGATCGTGTCGGATCGCGCCACGCTGACGCTGACCCTGGCGCGGCTGCCGGCGCAACGCGATCTCGCGCGCCTGCCGCTGCCCTTCTTCGACCGCAACCTGCGCACGAAGCTGGTGCTGCCCTTCGTGGTGGCGGAAGGCGCGTCCAACGAGACGTTGCAGGCCGCGGCCATCGTTGCGTCCTGGCTTGGCGTGCTCGCCGATTATCGCGGCACCTCCTTTCCCGTGGGCACCGAGGCCCCGGCCGAAGGCAACGCCATCCTGGTCACCACCCCGCGTGATGCCAATGGACAGGGCGGCGGGCTGGCGCTGCCCCCGCTCAACGGACCGACGCTCGCCTTGCTGCCCAATCCCAACGACCCGCTCGGGACGCTGCTGGTGGTGGCCGGCCGCACCGGGGCGGAGACGATGGCGGCGGCGAGCGCGCTCGCCCTCGGCGGCCCGTTCCTGGGCGGATCCATCGCGACGGTGCAGCCGCCGGCGACGGCACCGCGCCTGCCCTTCGATGCCCCGCGCTGGCTGCCGACCGACCGTCCGGTGCGGTTCGGCGAACTGGTGGAGGCCACCGAGCTGCAGGGCACCGGCTACGCGCCCGGCACCTTCCGGGTGCCGTTCCGCGTCCCGCCGGATCTCTATACGTGGCGCCGCCGTCCGTTCCGGGCGGACATCGCCTTCCGCGCCCCACCCGGGCCGGTGGTGGACCTTGCCGTCTCGCGCCTGGATGTGTCGATCAACGGGCTCTATCTGCGCAGCTTTCCGCTGGCATCGCGCGCCGGCCCGTGGGACTGGGGCCTGCGGCAGCTTGGCTTCGGCGTGCCGCAGCTCGGCGGCATCGCCGCGATCCCGCCCTGGATGGTGTTCGGCAGCAACCAGCTCGAACTGTCCTTCGATGCGCGGCCGCTGCGGCGCGGCGAGTGCGTGGCGATCCCCGATGAGCTGCGCCTGGCGGTGGATGCCGACAGCACGCTCGACCTGTCGAACGCCTATCATTTCGCCTCCCTGCCGGACCTGGCGGCCTTCGCCGGCGCGGGCTTCCCGTTCACCCGCATGGCGGATCTGGCGGAGACGGTGGTGATCCTGCCGGACCAGCCGGGCACGGTCGAGGTCTCGGCCTTCCTGGGATTGATGGGGCGGATGGGGACCGTCACCGGTCTCCCGGCGCTGCGCCTGAGCGTGCTGCGCCCCGCCGGGGCGGCGGCGGTGGCGGGCAAGGACGTGCTGATGCTGGGGACGCTGTCGCACATGGCGGCGGCGGCCGGGATGCTGCAGGCGAGCCCGTTCCGGCTGGACGGCGGCAGCCTGCAGGTGACGCTGCCCGATGCGCTGCCGGGACTGCGGCGGCTGTTCGGCGACCCCACCGGGGACGCGCGCCGTGCCGCGGCGACCGCGCTCGCCACCCCGCTTGGCAGCGGCAAGGCGGTGATGCTGGGGGCGGCCGCGCCCGCGGGCGGCGGACGGTCGCTGGTGGCGCTGCTGGCCGGCGAGCCGCAGGGCGTCGACGCCATGGTGCAGGCGCTGGCCGATCCCAGGATGCTGGCCGGGATCCAGGGGGACCTTTCCTTGCTCTCGGCGGGGCAGGTCACCTCGTGGCGTGCCGGCCCGGGCTACACGGTGGGCGAGTTGCCGCCCTGGCTGTGGCCCGACTGGCTGCTGCGCGACAGTCCCGCCTGGCTGCTCGGGCTGACACTGGCCGCCGCGGCGGTGCTGAGCTTCGTGCTGCTGCGCGTGCTGCTGTGGAGTGCCGCGCGTCGGCTGCGCCGGCGGGCAGGGTAGGTGCCATGGCGATGGTTCGACGCATCCTGCCGGTGGCGCTGGCGATCCTGACTGCGGCACCGCCCGCGGCGGCGCAGACGGAACGCCCGGCGGCGGCCCGGGTGCTGCTGGACCAGGCGTCCTATTGGCTGCAGCAGGCCCAGTACGAACCGGCGCAGCGCGCGCTGGACCAGTTGTTGCGGCTGGAGCCACGCAGCCCCGACGCCCTGGCGTTGCAGGCACAATTGCAGGCGGCGCGGGGCAATCGCCGCGCGGCCCTGGAAAGCCTGGCGGCCCTGCGCGAGGCGCGGCCGGACGACCCGCGCCTGGCCACGATCGAGCAAACCCTGCGCGTCGGCACGATCGACCCGGCCGCGCTCGAGGAGGCGCGCCGGCTCGGGCGCGAGGGACGCGCGGCGGAGGCGGTGGCGCGCTACCAGCGCCTGTTCCAGGGGCCGCCGCCGGGTCCGCTCGCGGTCGAGTACTACCAGACCCTGGCCGGCACCGATGGCGGCTGGGAGCAGGCCCGCGATGGCCTGGCCCGCCTCGCGGCCAATCCGCAGGATCGGCGGGCGCAACTGGCCTATGCCGAGCTGCTGACCTACCGGCCGCAGACGCGTCAGGACGGCATCGGCCGGCTGGCGGGGCTGGCGCAGGATCCGGCCACCGCGGCCCGGGCGCAGCGGGCCTGGCGACAGGCGCTGGAATGGCTGCCCCTCGATGCCTCCGCCATCCCCGCCTACGAGGCGTACCTGGCGCGGCGGGCCGATGACGCGATCGCGCAACGGCTGCAGACCGCGCGCAACCCGCCGCTCAGCGCGGCGGACGTGGCGGGGAAGCAACGTCAGGCGGGCTTCGCGGCGCTGGAAGCCGGCAGGCTGCAGGAGGCGGAGGCGGCTTTCCGCGCCGTGCTGGCCGCGAATGAAAACGACGCCGACGCGCTCGGCGGCCTGGGGTTGGTGCGGTTGCGGCAGAACCAGACGGCGTCCGGCCGCGACCTGCTGGCACGAGCGATCGCCGCTGATCCGGCGCACAGGTCCCGCTGGGACGGCGCGCTCGCCGGGGCCGGCGTGGGCGACGAATACGAACGCGCCGGCAGCCTGATGCGGCGCGGCCGGCTGGCCGAGGCCGAGCAGGTGCTGCGTGGCCTGATCGCGCGTGGCGGCAATACCGCGGGGGCGCAGGCCATGCTGGCCGATGTGCTGGCCCGCCGTGGCGACCTGGCCGGGGCGGAGGCCCTGCTCGACCGGGCCGGCGCCGCCGGCAGCCCGGCCGCCGGGCGGGTCCGGGCGGAGGGGTTGCGCCAGCGCGCCGCGACGCTGTCGGATCCGGCGCAGAAGGTCGGGCTGCTGCGGGCCGCCGCCGCGGCGGCTCCGGCCGATCCCTGGATCCGGCTGGATCTCGCGCGGGCGCTCACCGCGTCGGGGCAGAAGGCGGAGGCGCGCGCCGAAATGGCGGGGCTCGCCGAGGGACGTGCCTCGGCCGAGGCGCTGCGGGCCGCGGCGCTGTTCGCGATCGAGGACGACCGGCCGGAGGATGCCGTGGCGCTGGCGACGCGCCTGTCGCCGGCGGCGCGCGGGCCGGAGTTGCAGGCGCTGCTGGCGCAGGCCCAGGCACGGGCCGAGATCCGCGATGCCGTGGCGCTGGGCGCGACCAGCCGGATGGCGGCACGGCAGAAGCTGCTGGCGCTGGCGGCGGCGCCCGATCCGGATGGCGGGCGCGGCGTCGCCATCGCGCGCGGCTTCATGGCGTTGCACGATCCGGCCGGCGCGCGCGAGGCCCTGGCGATCGCCCAGGCGGGCACGCGCACGCCCACGCCGGCGCAGCGCCTTGCCTATGCCGGCGCGCTGCTCTCGGCCGGTGACGATGCCGGCGCGCGGGCGTTGCTGGCCTCGCTGCCGGCCACGGGCGCGCTGACCCCGGCCCAGCAACAGGCGTTGCAGGGGCTGCGCAACGGCCTTGCCGTACGGGCCGCCGATGCGCTGGGCACGCAGGGCCGGCCGGCCGACGCCTATGACCAGTTGGCGCCGGCGCTGGCGGCGTCCCCCGATGATCCGGGGCTGAACCTGGCGCTGGCGCGGCTGTACCGGGGCACCGACGATGCAAGGCGGGCGCTCGAGATCAGCCTCGCGGTGCTGGCGCGCGATCCCGCCGACATGGCGACGCGGCGCGCGGCGGTGCAGGCCGCGATCGCCGCGCGCGACTGGGAGCGGGCCGAAGCCCTGGCGCGCGAAGGCACGCAGGTGGCGCCGAACGATCCGGTGGCATGGCTGGCCGCGGCCGAGCTGGCGCGGGCCCGTGGCAATGCGCGGCGGGCATTGCAGGATCTGCGCACCGCCCGCAGCCTGCGCGAGCAGCAGGTCGGTATCGATGGCGCGGGCGGCCTGTCGCGCGCACTGCCGTCGGGCTTTCCCCCGGCGGTGCCGGCGGCCAATCCCTTCCGCGCCGGCGCGACGGTGGTGGCAAGCGCCACGCCAGGGGCGGGCGACGCGACGCTCGGGGAGATTGACGGCCAGATCGGCACACTTCGCCAGGAGCTGGCGCCGAAGCTCTCGCTCGGGCCATCATTGCGCGTGCGCAGTGGTTCGGCGGGCCTCGACCGGCTCAGCGAGACCACCGTGCCGCTGGAAATGCTGGTCATGCCGCTCGGACGGGGGCGGGCGAGCATCGGTGCCACGCCGACCTTCCTCGATGCCGGGCAACTGGCGTCGGGCACGACGAGCCAGGCGCAGTTCGGCACGGCGGCCTTCGGATCCAAGCCGCTGGCTCCCAGCCAGCATGCCGAGGGCGTCGGGTTGAGCGCCGCCTACGAACTCGGCTGGCTGAAGGCCGATATCGGCAGCACCCCGCTCGGCTTCCCGCTGCAGGCCCTGGTCGGCGGGGTGGAAGTGTCGCCGGCCCTCAATGAGAGGATGCGGTTGCGCCTGCGCGGCGAGCGGCGGGCGGTGACCGATTCGGTGCTGTCCTATGCCGGGACGCACGACACCACCAACAACACGCTCTGGGGGGGGGTGACCCGGCTCGGCGGGCATGCGCAGATGGAGCTGAGCCTCGGGGATGCGCTGCTGTACGGCGGTGGCGGCGGCGCGCGGCTGACCGGCCGGGGGGTCGCGCCCAATACCATGCTCGAATTCGGCGCGGGCGGCTCCACGGCGGTGTGGCGCCAGGGCGGCGAGGAAGTGCGGCTGGGGCTCGATCTGGTCTATTTCGGCTATGGCAGGAACCTGCGTTATTTCTCGCTCGGGCAGGGCGGGTATTTCAGCCCGCAGAGCTACATGGCGGCGATGGTGCCGGTTACTTACACCTCGCGCGGCGAGGGGCTGACCTGGTCGGTGGGCGGCGCGGTCGGCTACCAGACCTATCGCGAATCCGCCTCGCCGGTATTTCCGAACGATGCCCGTCTGCAATGGACTTTGCAGAACCAGGCTGCGTCGGACACGGTGACGACCTATCCCGGCCGCAGCGCCTCGGGCCTGGCGGGCAATCTGCGCGGCAATATCGAATATCGCATCAGTCCGTCGCTTACCCTCGGCGGTCGGGCAGGCTATCAGGCCACCGGCAACTGGAACGAGTTCGCGGCCTCGTTGTACGCGCGCTACATCTTCAATGGAGACACATGGTGAGCCTGTTTCTGCGGGCATTCGCGGCTGAGATCGACGCGCAGGCCGGGGTGGCCGGACGGGATGCGCTGTTGCGCACGGTGGGGCGGAAGATGGCGCAACTGGCGCCGCTGGCGCCGGTGAGTTCGCTGGAGGCGCTGGAGGCGGAAATGAACGGGGTGCTGGCCGGCATCCGCTGGGGACGCACGCGGGTGACGCTGCACGAGGCAGAGCGCGCGGTGATCTTCACCCATGCCGGGCTGCCCGGCGTGGGCGGGGCCGGGGAGCCGCCGGGGATGTGGCTGGCCGCCGCGCTGGAGGGCCTGTACGAGACCTGGATGGGGTCGCAACCGGGGGCCGATCCCGCCATGAAGGCGCGGCGGGTCACCGGCGGCACCGCCGATGGGCTGGTGATCCGCTACACGCGCGGGTCGGCCGGATAGCCGCAGCGAGGCCAGGGCGGCCGCTCTGGCCTCGCTGCGTCCTTTCAGTAATGGCGACGATGCCGCGGGTGATGGCGGTGATGCGGGCGGTGCCAGCGCGCCTGCTCGATGGCTGTTTCCGTGCCGGTCGTTGCCGCTTCGATCGTGGCGGCGGCGACGGGCGCGCGCGCCGCGGCGGCCGCCGGCGTGGCATGGGTCGCAAAGGCGAGCATGGCGCTGGCGAAGATGCCAGCCATGAGAATACGCATGATGGGGCCTTCAGGATTGGGACTGCGGGGCCGGTCGTGAACCGGCCCCGCGCCGACCATAGCCGCTGATTCGGCAGCCTGGTCAACGTCGTCGCCATCCGGGCAGACACGCAGCAAACTCGTAACGGCAGCGTGCCAGAAATCCGATCAGGGCGCCAAGCGCAGCCGGGCCGCCGCGTATTCGCGCCGCAGCCGTGCCACCAGTTCCGCCGCCGGCACGACCGCCTTGATGGCACCGATGCCCTGGCCCGAGCCCCAGATGTCCTTCCAGGCCTTCGCCGCGCCGAAATCCATCCGCGACGGGTCCGATCCCGGCAGGGTGTCGGGGTCGAGTCCGGCCTGGATCAGGCTCGGCTTCAGGTAGTTGCCGTGTACGCCGGTGATCAGGTCAGTGTAGACGATATCCGCCGCGTTGCCCGCCACGACCATCTGCTTGTAGGCGTCCACGGCCCGCGCCTCGGTGGTGGCGATGAAGGCCGATCCGACATAGGCGAGGTCGGCCCCCAACGCCTGGGCCGCCAGCACCGCCCCGCCGGTGGCGATGGCGCCGGCCAGCACCAGCGGCCCGTCGAACCAGTCCCGGATTTCCTGCACCAGCGCGAAGGGCGAGGTGGTGCCGGCATGGCCACCGGCGCCGGCGGCCACCGCGATCAGCCCGTCCGCGCCTTTCTCGATCGCCTTGCGGGCGAAGCGGTCGCTGATGACGTCGTGCAGCACGATGCCGCCATAGGAATGCGCGGCCTGGTACACCTCCTCGCGGGCGCCGAGCGAGGTGATCATGATCGGCACGCGGTGCGCGACGCAGATCTCTAGGTCCTGCTGCAGCCGCGCATTGGAGCGGTGCACGATCTGGTTCACCGCGAAGGGCGCGGCCTTGCGGTCCGGATATTTCGCGTCGTGCTCGGCCAGTTCGCCGGTGATGCGGCGCAGCCATTCGTCCAGCATCTCCGGTGGGCGCGCGTTCAGGGCGGGGAAGCTGCCGACGATGCCGGCCTTGCATTGCGCGATCACCAGTTCCGGGCCGGAGACGATGAACATCGGCGAGCCGATCACCGGCAGCGGCAGGCCCTGCAGGATGGGGGGAAGCGCCATGTCGTGGATTCCTGGACTGTGTTGTTGGGCCATGGGGCGAGGCAGTTGACGTCGCATCTTCCGCATCGCCAAACTGCGGTCAAACCGCCCGGAACGGGCATGTCCAGGGGAGAAACGTGCATGCAGGTCGCCGTGATCGGGGCGGGCCATATGGGCCACGCCCTTGCCCTTGTCTTCGCGCTGGGCGGCCATGCCGTCCGCCTCACCGATACCAGTGCCGAGGTGCTGGCCCGGGCCGGGGCGCTGATGGAAGCCGCGCTGGCGACGCTGCGCGAGGCCGGGGAGGTGGATGCGGCCTGGACCGCCGCGCGGCTGCATGCGGTGGTCACGCGCTGCCCGACGCTCGCGGAGGCGGTCTCCGGCGCGGAGCTGATCGTCGAGGCGATCGTCGAAAAACCCGAAGCCAAGCGCGAGCTGTTCGCCGAAATCGACCTGGCCGCGCGCGATGACGCCATCATCGCGAGCAACACCAGCTATCTCGACATCTTCCCGTTGGTGCCGCGGCGGCGGCTGCCGCGCACGCTGATCGCGCACTGGTACACGCCGCCCTATCTGGTGGATCTCTGCGACATCGTCGGCGGCGACGGCACCGACCCCGCCGTGGTCGCCACGGTTCGCGACCTCGTCGCCGCCATGGGCAAGGTGCCGGTGGTGATGCGGCGCTTCATTCCCGGCTACATCGCCAACCGCATCCAGTCGGCGATCGCGCTGGAAGTGAACCACCTGCTCGACGAGGGCTACGCCACGCCGAGCGAGATCGACGATGCGATCATCCACGGCCTCGCCCTGCGCATGCCCGTGCTCGGCCATCTCGCCAAGACCGACTTCACCGGGCTGGTGCTGGCCCGGGCCGCGCTCGCCAACGGCACCTACGCGCCGCCGCCGGCCCGCGGGCGCAGCGAAACGCTCGACCTGCTGGTGGAGCAGGGCCGCACCGGCGTGATGTCCGGCCGCGGCTATTTCGACTGGGGCGGCCGGACGCCGGCGGAACTGTTGCGCGATCGCGATCGCAGGTTACTCGCGCTCCGGCAGGCGCTGCGTGCGATCGGGCCGTTGCGGGGCGACTGAGGCCTGTCCCCGGGATCGGCTCTGTTGCACGGCCCGACACCGTGCGAATGTCTGTCATTCCACGTTGCCACCGGGGCGTGGCGGGAGGTTGATGCGATGCCGCAATACGTCGTCATTGCCTGGGACGGCACCGATGCCGGGGCGCCGGCGCGCCGGTTGGCCGCGCGTCCGGCGCATCTCGACAATGTCGCGCCGATGGTCGAGGCCGGCCGGCTCAAGATCGGCGGTGCGATCGTCGACGAGGCGGGGGGGATGATCGGCTCGGTCTGCATCCTCGACGTCGCCAGCCGGGAGGAACTGGATCACTGGCTCGCCACCGATCCCTATGTCACCGGCAAGGTCTGGCAGAAGATCGAGGTGCATCCCATGCGCATCGCCGTTCAGGCCCGGCACGGATAGGGGGGCGGACAGCCCGGCGGATTCCGCCGGGCAGGAATTCCACGCACAAAAATTGTATTACATAGCCAATTCGTTGAATTAATTCCCGGCCGGCCTCATGTGCCGCTCTCGAACACGGAGCAGCGCATGTCAGGCAGTGTCTTTCCCTCCCGGATCCTCGCGATCCCCTCGGCCCAGCCACTCGTCGCCGCGGCGGCGGTCCTCGGCTTCGCCGCCCTGTCCCTGGCCATCGCCCAGGTCGCGACGCCGCGCATGGTCGCCTTGCTGCTGATCGGTGGCCTGCTCGGCATGGCGCTGTACCATGCCTCGTTCGGCTTCACCTCGGCCTATCGCGGCTTTCTCGCCGAGCGTCGCAGCGCCGGATTGCGCGCGCAGTTCGTCATGCTGGCGCTGGCGACGCTGCTGTTCTTCCCCGTGCTCGCGCAGGGCAGCCTGTTCGGTCAGCCCGTCATCGGCAACGTGGCGCCGCTCGGCCCCTCGGTCGTGATCGGCGCCTTCCTGTTCGGCGTGGGCATGCAACTCGGTGCGGGCTGTGCGTCCGGGACCCTGTTCACGGTGGGGGGCGGCAACCTGCGCATGGTGGTCACGCTCGCCTTCTTCATCCTGGGCTCGGTGGTCGGCGTCGCGCATATCGGCTGGTGGCAGGCTTTGCCCGGATTGCCGGCGGTTTCCCTGGTGAGCGCGTTCGGCTGGCCGGTGGCGCTGGCCGTCAATCTCGCCGTGTTCGCCGCCCTGTTCCTGCTGGTGCAGGCTGCGGAATATCGCCGCCATGGAACCGTCGCACCGATCGGCGGGACCATGTCGGCGCGCCGCTTCCTGGTCGGGCCCTGGCCGATCCTGCTCGGTGGCATCGCGCTGGCGCTGCTGAACTTCGCCACCCTGGCTGTTGCCGGCAAGCCCTGGGGCATTACCTCGGCCTTCGGCATCTGGGGGGCGAAGCTGCTGGCACCGCTCGGTCTCGACGTGTCGCACTGGGGATCCTGGGCCGAGCCGGCCTATCAGCGGGCGTTGTCGCGCCCGGTGCTGGCGGACGTCACGTCGGTGATGGATTTCGGCATCATGCTGGGGGCGCTGCTCGCGGCGGGCCTGGCCGGCCGGTTCGCGCCGAGCCTGCGCATTCCCGCCCGCCACCTGCTGGCCTCGGTGATCGGCGGGCTGCTGATGGGGTACGGCGCGCGGCTCGCCTATGGCTGCAACATCGGCGCCTTCTTCAGCGGCATTGCTTCCGGCAGCCTGCATGGCTGGCTGTGGATCGCCCTGGCGATCGCGGGCAGCGCGGTGGGGATCCGTCTGCGGCCGGTCTTCGGCATGGACCCGCCACGCCGCAACGCCGCCTGCTGAGGCAGGGGCGCCCTGGGGGGCAGGATTCCCCAGGGCGCCTGCCGTTCCGGAACGTTTCCCGACTGACCGTGTGCGGTCAGAACGCTCCGGACGGAGGGGGGCCGATCCGGCGTGCCGCGGTCAGAGGCTCACGGCCGCGGCGGGGGCGGCGCATCGGCCGGGCCCATCGGCCCCGGGCCGCCAGGTCCGCCCATCATCGGGCCATGCGGGCGGTCATGCGGGCCGGGACCGGGACGCGGCCCGGCGACCGGCTGGGTATGCTCCTTGTCCGCGCCGATCGCCTGGGCGGAGACCACCGTCCCGAGCGGGGTGGTGCCGCCGACGCCGCGGGCGAACAGCGTCTTGCCCGGCTCCAGCAATGCCGTCAGGCGCTGCGCTTCCGGCGGCGGCAGGCGCACGATCGCGCCGTTCTCGAGCAGCACGCCGTCCACGTCGCCGCGCGGCGTGTGCAACTGCGCCTTCACCTGGCCTTCCACCTCGATGGGGGTGGTGCCGTGCGGGCTACGCCAGCCCTCGACCGTGGTGCCGGTCGCGTCGTTCGTGACCGAGCCGGCCATGATCATCGGCACGGCCTTGGCCTTCAGGCCGTGGATGGTCACCGCATCGCCGGGCTTGACCGTGAACACCAGCGCGTCGGAGAGGCGGGGCGCTACATGCACTTCGGTGCCGTCGGCCAGCAGGAACCCGTTCACGTCGCCGCGCGGCCCGAGCAGATACTGCGCCACCTTGCCTTTCACCGCGGGCAATTGCGCCGGATCGTACACTGGCCCTCGCTGTGCCCAGGCCCCCGCGCTGGTGGCGGCGATCAGCAGGCTGGCCGCGAGCAACGTTGTTCTCAGCTTCGGCATCGTCTTCTCCGTCGGGGCCAGGATGGCCCGTTGCATGCCTCACCGCAACCCGCGTGCCAACGCATAATATATTGATTTATCTATATTTTTCTTCGGTTTCGGCAGGCGTTCCGTCCGGAGTTCCGACGCCATCTGTCCGTATTCCGGACGGATCCAGCCCGAGGCGCCGCATCTTTTCGTACAGCAACTGGCGATGGATCCCCAGCCGCCGCGCTGCCTCGGCACGGTTGCCGCCGCAGGAGGCCAGTGCCCGCCGGATCATCTCCGCTTCCAGCCTGGCCACCGCGCCCGGCAGGTCGCCGGCCAGCCAGTCGGGGGCGGCGGCCTCGGTGCCGTCGAGGAAGCCGAAATCGGCGGCGGTCAGCACCGGCAGCGGGGCCAGCACGGCGGCCCGCTCGATGGCGTTGCGCAACTCGCGCACGTTGCCCGGCCAGGGATAGGCCAGCAGCCGGGCGGCCGCCTCCGCCGAGAGCCGCTTCGCCGATCCGGCGAGGGCGAGGAAATGCTCGGCGAGCGGCAGGATGTCGGAGAGCCGTTCGCGCAGCGGCGGCAGTTGCACCGGCACCACGCCGATGCGGTAGAACAGGTCCTCGCGGAACGATCCCTTGGCCACCATCGTCCTCAGGTCGCGATGCGTCGCCGCCAGGATGCGCACATCGACCGGCACGGGCCGCCCGCCCACCGGCACCACCACCCGGTCCTGCAGCACGCGCAGCAGCTTGGCCTGCATCGCCAGGTCCATGTCGCCGATCTCGTCGAGGAACAGCGTGCCGCCATCGGCGTCGCGGAAGCTGCCGGCGCGGTCGGCGGTGGCGCCGGTGAAGGCGCCGCGGGCATGGCCGAACAACTGGCTTTCCAGCAACGTGGCCGGGATGGCGGCGCAGTTGAGCGCGACGAAGGCCCGCCCGGAGCGCCGCCCGTGCCGGTGGATGGCGCGCGCGACCACTTCCTTGCCGGTGCCGGTCTCGCCGGTGATCAGCACCGTCGCCTCGCTGTCGGCGAGCCGCCCGATCGCCTTCTGCACCTCCCGCATCGGCGCCGAGGAGCCCACCAGCTCGTCGGCCTCCGCCGGCGGCGGGGCCGGCCGCGCCGGGGCAGGGGGCGGCAGCATGCGCGCGACCAGCCCGGCCAGGTCGGCGCGGCCCACCGGCTTGGCGAGATGGTCCACCGCCCCCAGCCGCATGGCCTCGATGGTGTTGGCTGCGGTCGGCACCGCCGTCAGCACGGCGACCGCCGGGGGGGCGGGCAGGGCCCGGATGCGGCGCAGCACCTCGATGCCGTCGAGCCCGGGCATGCGCAGGTCGAGCAGCACCGCGTCGATCCCGCCCGCCCGGATGCGGTCAAGCCCTGCCATCCCGTCCGCCGCCTGCTCCGGCTCGTGGCCGAGATCGCCAAGCGTCTCGGCGATGCTTTCGCGCAGGGCGTCGTCGTCGTCGATGATCAGGATGCGGGACATGACGGTTCCAGGGTGTGCGGTTCCGGGGCGGGCAGTTCCAGCAGGAAGGTGGCGCCGCGCCCCTCGCCGCCCGGATCGGCCAGGAGCAGCGTGCCACCTTGCGCCTCGGCCAGCTCGCGGGCGATCGCGAGCCCGAGCCCGGTGCCGTCGGCGCGCCCGGTGACGAAGGGTTCGAACAGGGTGGCCCGCAGCGCCGCCGGCACGCCCGGTCCGTCATCGGCAACCGTGATCCGCGTCATCCTTCCGCTCACCTCCCCGTGCAACCGCACCGTGGCCCCCGCGGGCGAAAGCTGCCGCGCATTCGCCAGCAGCGAATCGAGCGCCCGCCGCGTCAGCGCCGGGTCGAGCACCGCCCGTGTCCCGGCCGGCGCCATCGCCGCCACCCGCGGGTGATCGGCCGCGCAGGCCGCCAGGAACCCGGGCAGGTCCACTGCTTCCGGCGCTGGCGTGCGCCGCTGCGTCATGGCCAGCAATTCCCCGATCAGCCGGTCGAGCCGGGCGATCTGCGCCAGGATCGCCTCCAGCGCCGCCCGTCGGCGCGCCTCGTCGCCCGCCAGCGCGTTCTCCGCCTTCAGCCGCATCGCCGCGATCGGGTTGCGGATCTCGTGTGCCACCCCCGCCGCCACGCGTCCCAGCGCCGCCAGCCGCTCCGACAACGCCACCCGCGCCGCCAGTTCCTCCGAGCGCTGCCGCGCCTCGGCCAGCCGCGTCCGGGCGAGATCGAGGGCGGCGACGATGCGGTCCAGCTCGCGTTCGCCGGTGGGGGCGAGCCGCGGCAGCTCGCCGCTTTCCGGCGCGGCCAGCGCCGCCGCGATGCCGCGCACATGCCGCGCCCAGGTCCGTTGCAGCCAGGTGATCAGCGCCGCCATCGCCAGCATCAGCGCGAGCAGGACCGCCAGCCCCGCCTGCAGCACCCGCGGCCCTTCGGCCTCCGGCACCGTGACGGCGACATAGGCCACCAGGTTCGCCACCGGCCCGGCCAGCGGGCAGGCCGCGATCCCGACCGGGCCGAGCAGGCTGTCCTGCCGGCGCAGGGCCTGACGCTCCTCGCTCACGGCTTCACCGACCGTGGCGAGCACCGCGGCATCCGGCGGGCCCAGGGCCGTGCCACGGCGCGCCAGCATGCCTTCGCCCTCCCGCCAGATGCCGGCCTCGAGCGCCGGGCTGAGCGGCACCGCCCCGGCGAGCAGGGCGGAGAGATCGTGCCGGAACGAGGCATCCCCTTCCGGAGGCGCCGGTCCGGCCCAGCCCGCGGCGTAGAAACCCCAGCGGTCGTCGATCACGTCGCAGATCCGCGTCGCCACCGCCTCGGCCCGCGCCGCCTGGGCCATCGCCGAGGCGCGGTACAGCGAGACCAGCATGGCGCCGACCGCCAGCGAGGCGGCGAGCGACAGGGCCCAGAGCAAGGCGAGGCGGGAGCGCAGCGAACGCATCCGGCGATCTAAGCCGAGCCGGCCCCGCGCCGCCATATCGGGCGGAGGCCGGATGACGCATGAAGGTGGCGGGACCCCCCGCACAAGCTCGTTGCGGTTGCAGTCCGATGATTGCAATTTGTCATGCAACTGATTGAGGTCGGCATGCTCGACGAGGATCTTGCCTATCTGGCGACGCGCTTCGTGGTGGCGGCCCTGGCGGTGCTGGCGGCCGGCACCACGCTGGCCTATGTGCTGCGGATACGGCGGCAGGGTCGGCCGGTCGGGGTGGCTTTGTCCGGCAGCACGATCCTCGGGATCGCCGCCGGCATGTCGATCCATGACGCACTCGACACGGTGCGGTTGCTGCCGTCCACGCCGGTCGCCCTGAACAGTTGGATGTGGCTGTCCTGCTTCGACTTCCTGCTGCCGTTCTGGGGCTTCCTGCTGGTACGCGCCTGGCGCGCCCGCGACCGGGCCGAGGCGGAACTGGCGGAACTGGCGATGACGGATCCGCTCACGGGCGTGCTCAATCGCCGTGGCCTGATGACGCGCAGCGTGGTCGAGCTGATCCGGCAGCGTCGCCTGGGCGGTGCCGCCACGGTGGTGACGTTCGACCTCGATCGCTTCAAGGCGATCAATGACCGGCATGGCCATGACGCGGGCGACCGGGTGCTGTGCCGCTTCGCCGCCGTGCTCGCGAGCGGGCTGCGCGCGGGCGATCTGCTGGCGCGCACCGGCGGCGAGGAATTCGCGCTGCTGCTCGCGGGCAGCGATGCGGCCCAGGCGGCGGCCATCGTCGAACGGCTGCGCGAGCGTGTACGGGCCGAGGTGGCGCATCCTGCCGGTGTGGGAGGCGTGATTACCGCCAGCGCGGGCATCGCCGGGGTGGACGTGGCCGCCGCGCCTGAGATGGCGCTGGTCGGGGCGCTCGGTGCGGCCGACCGGGCGCTCTACCAGGCCAAGCATGACGGCCGCGACCGGGCCGTGCTGGCCGCGCCGCTGCCGGATGTCGCCGTCGCGGTGGCCTGTCCCTCCATGCCTTGACGCACACGCCTTGACGCACATGCCTTGACGGGGGCGCCCCGGCGGCGAAGCTTCGGCCGCATCGCTGATGGAGGCGTCCGCATGCCTGTCCCTGCCACCATGACCTTCATCGAGGCCGCCGGATCGGGCGGACCGGAGGTGCTGCGCCCGGCCACCGGCCCGGTGCCGCAGCCCAGGGCCGACGAGGTGCTGATCCGGGTGATGGCGGCCGGCGTCAACCGTCCCGACGTGCAGCAACGCCGCGGCGCCTATCCGCCGCCCCCCGGCGCGAGCCCGATCCTCGGCCTGGAGATCGCCGGCGAGGTGGTCGCCACCGGTGCCGAAGTGACGCAGTACCGCCCGGGCGACCGGGTCTGCGCGCTTGCCAATGGCGGCGGCTATGCCGAGTACTGCACGGCGCCGGCCGCGCAGACGCTGCCCTGGCCCGCCGGGTTCGACGCGCTGCGCGCCGCCGCCCTGCCGGAAACCTATTTCACCGTCTGGGCCAACGTGTTCATGCTGGGCCGGCTGGCGCCCGGGGAATCGCTGCTGGTGCATGGCGGCACCTCGGGCATCGGCGTGACCGCGATCCAGCTCGCCCGCGCCTTCGGCGCTACCGTCTATGCCACTGCCGGCTCGGACGAGAAGGTCGCCGCCTGCGAGCGGCTCGGTGCCGTCGGCATCAATTACCGCAGCGCCGACTTCCTGGCGGAGATCCAGCGCCTGACCGACAGGCGGGGCGTGGACGTGGTGCTCGACATGGTCGGTGCCAGCTATTTCCCGCGCAACCTGCGCTGCCTCGCCACCGACGGGCGGCTGGTGATCATCGCCTTCCTCGGCGGCTCGAAGCTTGAGGCGCTGGACCTGATGCCGATCATGACGCGGCGGCTGACCGTGACCGGATCGACCATGCGCCCGCGCAGCACCGCGCAGAAGGGGGCGATCGCGGCGGCACTGCGCGAACGCGTCTGGCCGCTGCTGGAAGCCGGGCAATGCGGCCCGGTGATCCACCAGGTCTTCCCGCTGGCCGAGGCGGCGGCGGCGCATGCGCTGATGGAGAGCAGTGCCCATATCGGCAAGATCATGCTGACCGTCGCCGCATGATCCTGCACGCCGCCGAGTCCGGCGAGGGACCGCCGCTGGTGCTGCTGCACGGCCTGTTCGGGCAGGCCGCGAATTTTGGCACGGTGCAGCGCCTGCTGGCGGCGAAGGCGCGGGTGATCGCGCTCGACCTGCGCAACCATGGTGCCAGCCCGCATGCGCCCGGCATGTCCTATGCCGAGATGGCGGCCGACGTGCTGGAGACGCTGCGGGCGCGCGACGCGTTGCCCTGCACCCTGGCCGGGCATTCCATGGGCGGCAAGGTGGCGATGCGGACGGCGCTGCAGGCGCCGGAGGCGATTTCGCGCCTGCTGGTCTCCGACATCGCGCCGGTGCGCTATCCGCCGGCCTTCCGTTCCTATGCCGAGGCGATGGCGGCGATTCCGTTGCGTCCGGGCCTGAGCCGTGCCGAGGCCGACGCGGCGCTCGCCGCCGTGGTGGAGGCACCGGGCGTGCGCGCCTTCCTGCTGCAGAACCTGCGCTTCGGTGTGACCCCCGCTTGGCGCATCGACCTCGCCGCGATCACCGTTGCCCTGTCCGGGATCGAGGACTGGCCGCCCGCCGAGGGCTTGTCCTATCCGGGGCCGGCCCTGTTCGTCTCGGGCGCGCGTTCCGACTACATCCGCCCGGAGCACCGCCCGGCGATCCGCGCGCTGTTCCCGGCTGCCCGCTTCCTGGCCGTCAAGGCGGCGGGGCACTGGGTCCATGCGGACAATCCGACCGGGTTCGCGGCCGTGATGGAGGCGTTTCTGCACGTGGGTCCCACGGCCAGCACGCAAGGATAGCCGGCTTCCCGGTCCGGTGCGGGACTATCGCGAAGGGCGATCAGGTAACGCTTGTCACGCGCCATGATCTCTGCGTGCATGGTTGGTGTGGCCGTCGTCCTTCCGGATTGAATGTCCGGTCGGTGCAACGGCGCCGGAGGGCCTGCGTCATCCTGGCCATGCCGCCGAGGCCCGCAGTGACGTGACGTCCTGGCCTATGTTCGCACGACCGGGGAGGACGAATGTTTTTCGAAGGGTTCACGCTGACCGAGAGTCCCGTTGATGGCGGCCGTATCCGGGTGCGCCATGGCGGGTCCGGTCCGCCGCTGCTGCTGCTGCACGGCAATCCGCAGACCCACGCCATGTGGCACAAGGTGGCACCGGTGCTGGCGCGGCGCTTCAGCGTGGTCTGCCCGGACCTGCGTGGCTATGGCGGCAGTTTCAGGCCGCCGGCGACCCCTGACCATGCGCCCTACGCCAAGCGGGCCATGGCCGCGGACATGGTCGCGCTGATGCAGGCGCTCGGGCATGACCGTTTCCTGCTGGCCGGGCATGATCGCGGGGCCCGGGTCGCGCACCGGCTCGCGCTCGACCACGCCGATCGCGTCGAGAAACTGGCAGTGCTCGACATCGTGCCGACGCTCGAGCATTTCGAGCGCGCCAACATGGACTTCGCGCTGGGCTACTATCACTGGTTCTGGCTCGCCCAGCCCGCTCCCTTCCCCGAGGATCTGATCAGCCGCGACCCCGAACTGTGGTGGCGCCATCATACCAGCCGCGAACCGAAGCAAGACGGCTTCTTCGCCCCCGAGGCGCTGGCCGACTACATGGCGGCGATCCACGATCCCGCGATGATCCGCGGCATGTGCGAGGACTATCGGGCCGCCGCCACGATCGACCTCGAGCACGACCGCGCCAGCCGCACCGCCGGCATCCGGATCCGCTGCCCGCTGCTGGTGCTGTGGGGCGACCACGGCAAAATCGGCCAGTGGTACGATCCGCTGGCGATCTGGCGCGGCTACGGCACCGGCGCGGTGGCCGGCGAGCCGGTGCCCGCGGGCCACTATCTCGCCGAGGAAGCGCCGGAAGCGGTGCTGGCAGCCTTCGAACGCTTCTTCGGTTGATCCGGCGGCATCGGCAGGGGGGCGCGATCAGGCCCGCGCCCCATCCTCCTGCCGCGGATAGCACAGCCGTCGCGCACGGTTGCCGGCCACGCACAATCCGCTGACCCGCCCGCCGGCGCGCAGCACGCGCACATCCAGCCACATCCGGAACAGCAGGCCGGGCATCCAGATGCGGATGATGTCGCCATCGACGGGTTCCACCAGCCAGGGACCGCGGCGGCTGGCCAGCGGGCCGCTGACCCGCAGCTCCGCGCTCCGGCCCGTGCCGGTGCCCGTCTCGGTGATGGTCCAGGTGGCGCCGATCTCGGCATTGGCGTAGCTGCCGGCGAGCCCCTCCGGCAGCGTGGGCGGCGGCACGGCGCGGCAATAGGTGGCACGCACCCCGGCATCCAGTTCCACCGCCAGCGCGCCGTCGGCGGCCAGCGCGCAGGTGAAGTCGCGGGCGGCGCGGCTGGCTTCCAGCCGGCCATCCTCGGTCGCGCGGAGGCGGAACGGCACGCCATGGGTGCTGCCCATCGGGTGCCCCGCCGCGTCGAGGCTGATATCGACGGTGGCGGCGTTGTCGCGGTCGACCCAGCGCCCGACCAGTTCTTCCAGCGCGGGGCGCGGCGGCAGGGCGTGCACCGGATGCACCTCGGGCATGCCGTCGAGCACCGCGTCCAGCACGTCATGCGCGAGATGATACGGATCCGAGGCCCCCTGGTTGGTCACGCAGATCACCGTGACCTCGCGCTCGGGTGCGCGCAGATATTCGGTGCGGTAGCCCGGCCACAGCCCGCCATGACCGACCGTGCGCACGCCGCGATGGTGGCGCACCAGCAGGCCGCGGGCATAGGGATTCACGCCGCCGCCGCTGAACTCGATCTGCCGCGTCAGCGCGGTCTCCAGCTCCGGGCCGCCGACGCGATGGGTGGTGAAGTTGCGGTCCCACAGCGCCAGGTCCTCGACGCAGGATACCAGCCCGCCTTCGCCGCCGAGCGGGAAGGCATGCGCCGCGCGCACGAAGCCGCCGCCCTGGCGTGGCAGGTAGCCGGTGGCCAGGCCCGGCGCCGGATCCTGCAGGCTTGGCGTCAGCCGCGTGCGGTTCATACCGAGTGGCGCGAAGATCCGGCGTTCGAGGAACGATCCCAGGCTTTCGCCGGCGACCCGCTCGACGATCATCCCGAGCAGGAGGAAGCCGGTGTTGCTGTAGAGATAGCGGCTGCCGGGGGCGAAGTTCAGCGTGCGCTGGCGGCAGATGCCGGCCAGCAGTTCCTCGGGCGTGACCGGCATGTCGAGATCGGTGCCGCCCTGGCGCATGATCTCCAGCATGTCGCGGATGCCGCTGACATTGTGCATCAGGTGGGCGAGCGTGATGCGCGCGGCGAAATCCGGCAGTTCCGGCAGGTAGTGGCGCGCTTCCTGGTCGATGTCGAGCCGGCCTTCCTGTGCCAGCATCAGCACGGCGGCACAGGTGAAGTGCTTGCTGACCGAGGCGATGCGGAACGTTGTCGCGGGGCCGACCGGAACCTCCAGTTCCAGGCTGGCGAGCCCGGCGCAGCGATGCACCGCCAGTTCGCCTTCGTACAGCACGCCGACCGCGACCCCCGGCGATCCCGGTGCTTCCCAGGGACGAACCAGCTGGTCGACGCGACGGCGCAGCAAGGCTGTGTCGAGGTCGTTCATGACTTGTTTCCTCCCTGTCGTCCTACGGGCGGCTGCAACCTACCGATGCCGGCGCCTGTCCGCCAGCCGGGCGAAGATGTTGCACAAGCCGTTCAAGGCGCGCGGCAGGGTCGCCGGCGCGTGACCCTCGCGGCAAGTTGACCCGTCGCGACGGCGTACCTATACGGTCGCAGCCTCGGGAAACGACAGGCAAACGTGACCGACTTCCTGCAACTCGTCGTCTCCGGCACGGCAACCGGAGCATGCTACGCGCTGGCGGCGCTGGCTTTCACCCTGCTCTGGCAGGCTTCCGGAACGATCAATTTCGCGCTCGGCGAAATGGTCATGCTTCCGGCCTTCCTGATGCTGTTCTGCCTCCGCACCCTCGACCTGCCCTTGGCACCGGCATTCCTGCTGACCTGCATTGCATCGATGCTGGTGCTGGGCTGGGGCTTCAAGAAGGCGGTGGCTGATCCGCTGATCCGCCACGGGGTCGTTCCGCTGGTGATCGCCACGCTCGGTTTGTCGACCGCGCTGAAACAGACGGTGCGGGCCGGCTATTCCGCCGACGTGTTCACCTTTCCCTCGATCTTTCCGGACACGCTGCTCTCGATCGGCGGGGCGAAGCTGTCGGTGGCGGAACTGGGCACGCTGCTGGTGGCCGGGGGCGTGGTGCTGGCGCTGCAGCTATTCCTCTCGCGCACCCTCACCGGACGGTCGATGCAGGCGGTGGCGCAGAACCGCGACGCCGCCGCGGTGCTCGGCATCAATGTCGAGCGCATGGTGCTCTATGCCTTCCTTGTCACCGCGCTGCTCGCCGCGACCAGCGCGCTGCTGATCGCCCCGACCAGTCTCGCCAAGTTCGACATGGGCGACACGCTGGGGCTGAAGGCGTTCTATGCCGCCATCATCGGCGGCTTCAACCAGAGCCGTGGCGCGCTGCTCGGCGGCGTGCTGGTGGGGGTGCTGGAGAACCTGGTCGGCGCGTACATCTCTCCCGGCTACAAGGACGGCGTGGCGCTGGCCCTGTTCCTGGCGGTGATCCTGTTCCGCCCGCAGGGTTTGCTGGGTACCGCGGAGGAACGCCGGGTATGACGCGCTGGCGCTGGGCGGCGCTGGCCGCCGCAATCGTGGCGTTGTGGCTGCTGCCCTACGGGTTGAAGCAGTACGGCATCTATCTGCTGACAAGTTGGTGCGTCTGGACGATCGCCGGGCTGGGGCTGAACCTGACGGTCGGCTATGCCGGCCAGATCTCGCTGGCGCAGGCCGCCTTCCTCGGCATCGGCGCCTATGCCAATGCCCTGCTGCTGCAGGCCGGGGTGGCGTTCTTCGCCGCCTTGCCGGTCTCCGCGCTGATCTGCTTCGGGGTCGGCCTGGCCCTGGGCTTCCCGGCGCTGCGGGTGCGGCACCATTATCTCGCCTTCGCCACGCTCGGCTTCAACGTGCTGGTGTTCCTGCTGGCGCGCAACGAGGACTGGCTGACCGGCGGCAGCCTCGGCCTCAACAACATTCCCCGCCCGACGCTGCTGGGCTGGCGCTTCACCACCGCGCTCGATTTCTACCACGTCACGCTGGTCGCGCTGCTGGTGGTGGCCGGGCTGATGGCGCTGCTGCTGCGCTCGCCCTGGGGCCGTGCCTTCGCCGCCCTGCGCGACAATCCGATCCGCGCCGAGAGCGTGGGCATCGACACCACCTTCTACACGCTGATGGCCTTCGCCATCGGTGCGGCCTGCGGCGGCGTGGCCGGCGCCTTCTTCGCCTCGATGGTCCGCTTCATCGATCCCACGCCGTTCGGGCTGGCCAATTCGCTCGCCATGCTGCTGATGGTGGTGGTGGGCGGGCAGGGCCGCTTCTTCGGTCCGGCGCTCGGAGCCGTGGTGGTCGTGCTGCTGCCGGAGTGGCTGCGCTTTGCCGCCGACTGGTACCTTGCCCTGTTCGGCTTCCTGGTCGTGGCCATGATGATCTGGCTGCCGGGCGGGCTGCTGTCGCTGCCCGGACGCTTCACCCGTGGGGCGCGCCGATGAGCGCGTTGCTGGCCGTGCGCGACCTGCGCCGGAACTACGGCGCCATCCGCGCCGTCGACGGCGTCAGCTTCACCGTCGCCCCGGGCGAGATCCTGGGCGTGATCGGTCCCAACGGCAGCGGCAAGACCACGCTGTTCAACGCCATTCTCGGCCAGGTGCGGCCGAGCGCGGGGCAGGTGCTGTTCGATGGCCGCGACGTCACCGGGTTCGGGCCGGTGCGGCTGGCGCGGCTGGGCATCGGCCGGACCTTCCAGACCCTGCAGGTCTTCGCCAGCCTCTCGGTCCGCGACAACCTGATCGCCGCGGCGCAGGAATTCGCGGGCTCTCCCGGCCGGCGCCTGTTCGCCCGGCCCGATGCCGGGCTCGCGGCGCGGGCAGAGGAAATGATCGAGCTGTTCCGCCTCGGCCATGTCGCCCACCGCCCGGCCGGCACGTTGTCCTATGGCCAGCAGAAGCTGGTCGACATCGCCATGGCGTTCATGCCGGCGCCGCGGCTGGTGCTGCTCGACGAGCCCTGCGCCGGCGTCAACCCGACGCTGATCGCGCAACTGGCCGATCTGTTGCGCCGGCTCAACCGTGAGCATCGCGCCAGCTTCGTGCTGATCGAGCACAACATGGATTTCGTAATGACCCTGTGCGAGCGGGTGATCTGCCTCGCCCAGGGCCGTCTGCTCGCCGATGGCAGCCCGGCGCAGGTGCAGTCCGACCGGGCGGTGCTGGAGGCCTATCTTGGCGCCTGACCTGATCCGCTTCGAGGATGTCTCGGCCGGCTATGGCGCGCTCACCATCCTCGACCACCTGAGCGCCACGGTGCGCGCGGGCGAGATCACCCTGCTGATCGGGCCCAACGGCGCCGGCAAGTCGACGGTGCTGAAGACCTTCTTCGGCCTGGTGAAGCCGAGCGCGGGCCGCATCCTTTTCCAGGACGAGGAGGTGGGCGGCCTGTCCCCGGCCGCGCTGCTGCGCCGTGGCATCGCCTTCGTCCCGCAGGGGCGCAACCTGTTCCCTTCGCTCAGCGTGGCGCACAACCTGGAACTCGGCGCGGTGACATTGCCGCGGGCGCTGCGGGCCGAGCGCTGCGCCGAGGCGCTCGCCCGCTTCCCCGGTTTCGCCGAGCGGATCCGCAACCAGGCTTCCACGTTGTCCGGGGGCGAGCAGAAGCAGCTCGAAATCGCGCGCGCCCTGCTGCTGCGGCCCGAGGTGCTGCTGATCGACGAGCCGTCGATCGGGCTGTCGCCGATCGTCAGTCGCGACGTGTTCCGCCTGCTGCGCAGCCTCGCCGATGCCGGCACCACCGTGCTGATGGTCGAGCAGAACGTGCGCAGCGCCCTGGCCATCGCCGACCGGGTGCTGCTGCTGGAAGGTGGGCGCGTGGTGCTGGACAGCCCCGCCGCGGCGCTGCTGGATGATCCCGACCTCAACCGCGTCTTCCTCGGCCGGGCCGTCGGCGCCGGCTGACCTCGTTGGCTTCGCGCGGTGTCCGTGCGAAGCATCGCAATTGCGATAAAAGCCACGCCTGCGGGCGTGGCCAGAAGGAGGCAGGCCATGATCGAGCGCAGGACCATGCTGGTGCTGGGCAGTGCCTTCGCGGCAGGTGCCGCGGGGCGCCGCGCGGCGGCGGCGGACGAGGTGAAGCTGTTCCTGAACATCGAGCTTTCGGGTGTCGGCGTCGCCTCCGGCAGCATGTTCCAGCGCGGGGTGGATCTCGCGGTGCGGGAGATCAATGCGGCAGGCGGCATCCTCGGGCGCCGGATCGCGCTGACCACGCAGGACAACCAGAGCCAGCCGCAGATCGCCAAGGCGGTGGCGATGCGCGCGGTGGACCAGGAACCCTATGCGATGCTCGGCCCGGTCTATTCGGGCAGCATCAACGTCACCCTCCCGCTGATCGAGGAAGCGGAGATTCCGACCTTCGTCGCCGGCGAGGCGGCGATGCTGACGCAGCAGGGCGCGCGCTACCTGTTCCGCACCTCGTTCAACCAGGCCGTGGCGATGCCCAAGCTCGCCGCTCACCTGCAGAAATCCGGTGTGCGGTCGGTGGCGGTGGTGTGGATCGCCAACGATCTCGGCAAGGGTGGCCGTGACGCGATGGTGAAGGAACTGCAGGCGCGCGGCATCAAGGTGGCGGCCGACATCTCCACTGATCCTGGCCAAATGGACTATTCCGCCGCGGTCGTCACCGCCGCCCGCGCGCCGGCCGACGCGCTGTTCGTCTATCTTAATGAAGAAGAGAGCGCGCGCTTCCTGATCGCGCTGCGCAAGATCGGCTATGATCGGCCCGTCTATGGCGAATCCACTCTGGTCGGCCAGCGCGTGCTCGACCTTGCCGGCCCGGCGGCGAATGGGGTGAGAGGACATGTCGGGCTCAGCGTGGATGCCCCAAGCCCGCTGGTGCAGGCTTTCGGTGCCCGGTTCCGCGAGGCGTGGGGCGTCACCAGCGACCATAACGGCCTCAAGGGCTATATCGGCGTGCAACTGATTAAGGTGGTGACCGAGCGCGTGGGCAGCTTCGATCGCCAACGCTTCGCCCGAACCCTGCACGGTGCCAGTTTCTCCGCCAGCCAGTATCCCGGCCTGCTGATGGACGTCGCCTATGACGACAAGGGCGATCTCGATCGCGAAAGCTACCTGGTCGAGGTGCGGGACGGGCGGCAGGTGATCACCGAAGTGCTGCCGCCGCTCGGCCGGGTCTGAGGGGACGGTCGATGAGCGATCCGAAGCCGTTCCGTGCCGCCGGCCTGATCGGCTGGCCGGTGCACCAGTCCCGTTCGCCGATGCTGCACCAGTGGTGGCTGCGCCAGTACGGCATCGCTGGTACTTATATCCCGATGCCGGTGCGGCCGGGCGAGGTGGAGACCGCGTTGCGTGGCCTCGCGGCGCTGGGCTTCGCCGGCTGCAACGTCACCCTGCCGCACAAGGAAGCGGCCGCGCGCGCCGTCGACCGCGTCGATGCCGTCGGCCGGCGCATGGGCGCGATCAATCTGGTGGTGGTGGAAGCCGACGGCTCGCTCAGCGGCTATAACAAGGATGGGTACGGTTTCCTCGAAAGCCTGCGCGAGGCCAAGGCGGACTGGCGCGCCGAGTCCGGCCCGGCGGTGGTGCTCGGCGCGGGGGGCGGCGCCCGCAGCGTGGTCGTCAGCCTGCTTGACTCCGGCGCACCCGAAGTGCGCCTGCTCAACCGCACCCGCGCGCGCGCCGAGGAACTCGCGGCGGCGTTCGGCGGCGCGGTGCACGTGGTGGACTGGGATGAACGCGAGGCCGCGCTTGCCGGTGCTGCGCTGCTGGTCAACACCACGAAGCTTGGCATGATCGGCGAGGCACCGCTCGACCTGCGGCTCGATGAGCTGCCGCAATCGGCACTGGTCTGCGACATCGTCTACAATCCGCTGCAGACGCCCCTGCTGGCGGCGGCACGGGCACGCGGCAATCCGGCAGTGGGCGGGCTCGGGATGTTGCTGCACCAGGCACGCCCCGCCTTCGAGGTATGGTTCGGCGTGGCACCGGAGATCTCGCCGGAACTGCGGGCCGCGGTGGAGGCGACGATCGTTTAAGGCAAGGGCTCCGCCCTTGACCCGCCAAGGGCCACAAGGCCCTTGGATCCCAGTCTCGCTGCGCGGCACAGAGTATCGGGTTCCAAGGGCGAAGCCCTTGGTCGGTCCAGGGCGAAGCCCTGGTGGGGCGCGGGGCAACGCCCCGCTTCTCCGGCTCGACGCGTGACCTGGGAGCGGGCAGCATCGCACTCCTGATTTCTCCGGAGCGACCCCATGCCCCTTTCTCCCCCAGCCATCGACGGCGCCCGCCTGCTTGCGGATCTGCACCGGTTGCGGGCGTTCGGGGCGTACCGCACGGGCGTGCACCGTCCGACCTTCTCGCCCGTGGACATGGAAGCCCGGCACTGGCTGGCCGGGCGGATGCGCGAAGCCGGACTGGCCGTGGAGATCGACGGCATCGGCAACGTCATCGGCCGCGCGTCCGGCGACGGGCCACGCCTGCTGCTCGGCAGCCATATCGAGACGCAGCCGCAGGCCGGCTGGCTCGATGGCGCGCTCGGCGTCATCATCGGCCTCGAGATCGCCCGTGCCCTCGGCGGCGGTGTCGATGTCGCCGCCTGGGCCGACGAGGAAGGCCATTACGGCAGCTTCCTCGGCAGCCGGTCTTTCATCGGCGACGTCACCGAGGCCGACATCGATGCCGCGCGCAATCGCTACGACGGCATCCCGCTGCGCGAGGCGCTGGCCGCCGCCGGGCTTGCCGGCCGTCCCCGTGCTGCCGTCGAACCCGGACGGTACCTCGGCTATCTCGAGGCGCATATCGAGCAGGGCGACGAGCTGGAAGCGAAGGGACTGCGCATCGGCGTGGTCACCAGCATCGTCGGCATCTGGCAATACCGCGTCACCTTCGAAGGCCAGCAGAACCATGCCGGCACCACCCGCATGGCGATCCGTCGCGATGCCGGGGCGGCGCTGGTGCGGCTGGCCGCCGCGATCGAGCGTGACTTTCCCGGGATCTGCGATCCCCGCTCGGTCTGGACGGTCGGGCGCATCACGCTCGATCCGGGGGCGGCCAGCATCATTCCCGGCGGCGCGGAGATGCTGTTCCAGTTCCGCGACGCCGATCCCGAGGTGCTGGCCCGGTTGGAACGCCGGCTGCAGGAGCTGGTCGCCGACGCCAATGCCGGTCCCTGCCGCGCCGTCCTGCACACGATCTCGCGCTCGATCCCCAAGGTGATGGAGCCGCGCTTCCAGGACGCGCTGGAAGGCGCGGCCACGCGGCTGGCACCCGCCCTGCACCAGCGCATGCCGAGCGGCGCCGGGCACGACGCGCAGCAACTCGCCCGGGTGATGCCGGCGGGGATGCTGTTCGTTCCCTCGATCGGCGGCATCAGCCATCACTGGTCCGAGGACACGGCCGAGCCCGATATCGTGCTCGGCTGCCAGGTGATGGCGCATGCCGTGGCGGACTTGCTTGACGCTGGCTAGAGCAAGGCCGGCCGGCTAGGAGAGGGGGGATCGCAAGCGAAGGATCCCCCCATGCCCGGCTTCCGCATCGCCATCGTCCCGGTCACCGCCTTCCAGCAGAACTGCACCGTTTTGTTCGAGGAAGCGTCGCGGCGCGCCGTGGTGTTCGATCCGGGCGGGGAGCCCGGCCGCATCCTGGATCTGCTGTCCGGTCAAGGCCTGCAGGTCGAGCGCATCCTGCTCACCCACGGCCATCTCGACCACGCCGGTGGCGCGGCCGCGCTCAAGGGTGCGCTGGCCGCGCAGCCGGGTGCCGACGAGAAGCCGCCCGTCGAGATTTGGGGGCCGCACGAGGCGGATCGCCCCCTGCTCGAATCGATCGAGACGCAGCAGCAGATGTTCGGCCTCACCGGCATGGCCAACGTCACGCCCGACCGGTGGCTGGCCGATGGGGACGTGGTGGAATTCGGGTCGCTGCGCTTCGACGTCCTGCACTGTCCCGGCCACTCGCCCGGCAGCGTGGTCTATGTCGAGAAGACCGCGCGCGTCGCCCTGGTCGGCGATGTGCTGTTCCGCGGCTCGATCGGGCGCACCGATTTCCCGTATGGCGATCATGCGACGCTGATCGCCTCGATCCGGGAAAAGCTGCTCCCGCTTGGCGACGACATTTCCTTCATCAGCGGCCACGGCCAGGGCTCGACCTTCGGGGAAGAACGCCGCGGCAACCCGTTCCTGCAATAGCTCCGGAACCGATGCGCCGGCCCCGCGTCATTCCGGCATGATGCGGGGCGGGATCATCCTGCTGTTGCTGGCCTGCATGGCCCTGCCGGGGTGTCGCGCGCTGCTGACCGAAGGTACCGCGGATGCCGCGGGCATCGCCGGCGCGGGCATTGCCGGGGCGGTGACCGATGACGCGACGCTCGGCGCGGCGATCGGCCTGGGGGTCCGCTCGGTGGCCGATGCGGGCCTGGGATATGTCCAGCGCAAGGTGCATGCCGCCGCGCAGCAGCGGATTGCCACGGCGGCGGGGGCCCTGAAGCCGGGGGATGTCGGCGTCTGGTCGATCGCGCACGATATCCCGATCGAGGACGATGAACGCGGCCAGGTCACGGTCGCCCGGGATTTCGGCGGACCCGGCTTCGCCTGCCGCGAGATCGTCTTCTCGGTCGATGGCGGCACGGCGGCGAAGCCGAGCCGCGCTTTCTATACGGCGACGGTCTGCCGTGACGGCGAGACCTGGCGCTGGGCCACCGCCGAACCAGCGACCGAGCGCTGGGGCGCCTTGCAGTGAGGCTGGCCGGGCCGGCTGCCCTGCTGCTCCTGCTGGCCGGCTGCAACACGGTTGCCGATATCTCGGCCCTGGTCGGCGGCGGCGCGGCGGGGGCGGCGACGGCCAATCCGGCGGTGGGCTATATCGTCGGCATCTCTACCCGGGCGGCGCTGGGGGTGGGGCTGAAATACGGCTCCCGACGCTGGCACCGGGACGAGCAGGACGCGATCGCGCAGGCTGCCGCCGACCTGCCGGAGGGAGGCAGCGGCCCCTGGCAAGTACACCAGGGCATCCCCTTCGCCGGCGCGCACGGCGAGGTGCGGGTGGTACGCGCGATCATGACGCCGCTGGCGGCCTGCCGGGAAATCGTCTTCGCGGCGGCCGCGGACCCGTCGACGCCGCCGACATGGTTCAGCACCACGATCTGTCGCCAGGAGCAGGGCTGGAAATGGGCGCTGGCGGAACCTGCGGTGCCACGCTGGGGCGCGCTGCAGTGACCGAGGCGTCGGAGGAGGGAAGGGGAAGGATGGTGGGCGATAGTGGGATTGAACCACTGACCTCCCCCGTGTCAGGGGGGCGCTCTCCCGCTGAGCTAATCGCCCATCCGCGACCGCCGTGTAGGACAGGAACGGCCCGGCGGCAAGCCCGTCCCGCAACGCCCACCGTGATCGCGCTTCCGAGGAAAACGCCGGCACGATGACGCGCCATCCGGTGGATGTCCGCATTTCCTAGGGTTTCGCGGCCGTCCGTGCAACCCGAAATCGGCATCGCGACCGGGCTTCGGTGCAAGGCAGCCGTGCCCACCGCCTCCCTTGCCTGCGGCCGGCATCCGGTGCTCGGGCGTGTCAGGCCAGACGCAGCAACGCCGCGCCGGCGGCGATCGTGCCCGCGGCCAGCCAGCGCCGCCGGCCCGGCCGCTCGCCCAGCACCAGCCGGGCCAGCACCAGGCCGAACAGCATCGCCGTCTCCCGCAGCGCCGCTACCGGGGCCATCGGTGCCCGCGTCATCGCCCACAGCGCCAGGCCGTAGCTGCCGATCGTGCAGCCCCCGCCGCCGAGCGCCCGCAGCATCGCCCGCGGCGAGGGGCGCCAGCGCAGCAGGCCGACCGGCCCCAGCAGCATCACCAGGCTCGGGCCGGCGGCGAGCAGGAACAGCCACAAGGTATAGGCCAGCGCATGGCCCGAGCGCCGGACGCCCATGCCGTCGGCCAGGGTGTAGGCGGCGATGATGGCCGCGTTCGCCAAAGCGAGCCGTACCGCCGCGTGTTCGGTGACGGCGGCGGCCCCCCGGGCCATCAGCAGCACGCCCGCGGAGACCGCCAGCACCCCAATCCATCCCAGCGGTGGCAGCGCCTCGCCCAGCAGCAGCCATGCCGCCAGTGCCGTCAGCGCCGGCGCAGCCCCGCGCATCAGCGGATAGGCCAGGGTCACGCTTGCGCGATCGTACGCCGCCGCGACCAGGGCGAAATACCCGACATTCAGGACCGCCGACACCGCCAGGAACGGCCATGCGCCCGCCTGTGGCAGGGGCAGGAACGGCAGCATGGCGGCGGACAGCACCGCCGCCCCCGCGACCACGAGGGCGGTTTCCTGCCGCCGGTCGCGCGCGGCCCGCACGCCCACGTTCCAGGCCGCGTGCAGCGCGCCGCCGAGCAGCACCGCCAGCAGCACGGAGGGCGGCAACATTCCGCCGGCGTCCACCGTCCCGCTCACGTCGTGACCGGCCGGCCCTTCGCCGCGTCCGAGGCCCGCCACAGGTACCAGGCGGCAAAGCTGCGGAACGGTGCCCAGCTTTCCCCGATCGCCGCCAGCGCCTTCGGCTTCGGCGCCTCCGCCAGCCCGTGCAGCACGCGGTAGCCGTCGCGCACGCCGTAATCGTCCACCGGCAGCACATCCGGCCGCCCGAGCGTGAAGATCAGCAGCATCTCCACGGTCCAGCGCCCGACGCCGCGGATCGTGGTCAGGCGTTCGATCAGCGCGGCGTCGCTCAGCCGGACGGCACTGCGCCGGTTCGGCACGACACCCGCTTCGGCCTTGGCCGCGATGTCACGGATCGCGGCGATCTTCGCCGCGGAAAAGCCGACGCCCCGCAGCGTCGCCTCGCTGGTGGCCAGCACCATCGCCGGGGTCGGGAAGGGCATGTCGGGATACAGCGCCACGAAGCGGGCGAGGATGCTGCGCGCCGCCATGCCGTGCAACTGCTGGAAGGCGATCGCCCGGACCAGCGCCTCGTAGGGCTCCTGGCGCCTCTGCACGGTCAGGCGGCATCGCCCGACGCGCTCGATCAGCCCGGCCATGGCCGGATCACAGGAACGCAGGTGCTGGGTGGCCGCGCGCATGCCGACAGCCTCTCACCCGAACGGCACCCGCACCAGTCCGATTTCGCGCCTCCCTGGCTTGCCTCGTCCCCCCTGACCCGCGCTAAAACCCTGTTGGGGACAGCAGGACGGCAGCAATGCCCGGCACGGATCGACTCGGGTTCAACCGGGACGAGGAGCAGCAGGAAGCCGACCGGCAGACCAGCAGCCTCGCGGGTCTGGCCGTGGCCCTGCTCATCGTGGTGGTCAGCCTGCTCGTGGTGCAGCGCCTCGCCACCAAGGCCGCCATCGAGGACTGCCTGATCGCCGGCCGGGCCAATTGCGACCTCATGCTGACCGGGGAGAGGTGACGGCGCGGCTGCGGCCTTCCCTGCAGCCGATGCTCTGTGGCAGCGTGACGGTGCCTTTACGGGGGGTCACCAATGCGCGTCGCCAACATGGACTGGCGGATGATCGACGACTGGGTGCGGCAGGACGACCGTGCCGTCCTGCCCCTCGGCAGCACCGAGCAGCATGCCGGCCTGTCGCTGCTGACGGATGCGATCCTGTCCGAGCGTCTTGCCTTCGAAGCGGCCGATCCGCTCGGCGTGCCGGTGTTTCCGGTGGTGCCGTTCGGGGTCGCGCCGCATTTCCAGGCCTTCCCCGGCAGCATCACGCTGCGGGTGGAGACGCTGTGCGCGGTGGTGCGCGACGTGCTCGACAGCCTCAAGCGCTCCGGTTTCCGCCGCATCCTGATCGTCAGCGGCCATATCGGCAACGCCGCCGCGTCCTGCCTGGCGCAGGAATGGATGATGGACAATCCCGACTGTCGCGTGCGCTTCCACGACTGGCGCCGGGCTCCGCGCACCCTGGCCCAGTTGCAGGCCACCGACCCCGTCGGCAGCCATGGCAGCTGGGCCGAGAACTTCCCCTGGACCCGCCTGGACAGCACGCCCGCCGACGAGGCCAAGGATACGGTCGATTTCGACCGGCTGGGGACGCTGCCGCCCTTCGAGGTCCGCACCCTGCTCGAGGACGGCAGCTTCGGTGGCCGCACCCAGCGCGCCGACGAGGAGATGCTGGCGATCTGGCGCATCGCCGTGCAGGAGACGCGTGAGATGCTCGACGCCTGGTGAGCGGTCCGGCCGGGATCGCCAGGAAACCCCGGGCAGGAGAAACCCATGTCCTCGCGTGCCGATACGGCCGGCGTCATCGCGCCGCCCCCTCTTATCATGGCCGCCGCGCTGCTGGGCGGCTGGCTGCTGGGCCTGGTCCTGCCGGTGCCCTCGCTGCCGCGGCCGCTGGCCGGCTGGATCGGGAGCGGCGCCATCCTGCTGGCCTTCGCCCTTGCCGGCGCGGCGGTGCTGACGATGCGTCGTGCCGGCACCCATGTCGACCCGTATCACCCGAGCACCGCCCTGGTGCGCAGCGGGCCGTTCGCTGTCAGCCGCAATCCGATCTACCTCGCCCTGATCCTGCTGAGCCTCGGGATCGCGGTGCTGCTCGACCTGGCCTGGGGCGTGCTGCTGCTGATTCCCGCCGTGCTGGTCCTGCGCTTCGGCGTGATTGCCCGTGAGGAAGCCTACCTGGAACGGATCTTCGGCGACGCCTATCGCGACTACCGCAGCGCCGTGCGCCGCTGGATCTGACATGACCGCGCCTGCGCCCGGTTCGGCGTGCCGGGAGGCGTTCGCGCTCGATCCCGGATTCCTCACGGTCAATCACGGTTCCTTCGGCGCCACGCCGCGCGCGGTGCTGGCCGCCCAGGATCATTGGCGCGCCCGCATGGAGGCACAGCCGACCCGCTTCATGTCGCGGGTCCTGCCGGGGGCGCTGCGCCACGCCGCCGCCCGTCTCGCCGGCTTCCTCGGGGCACGGGCGGATGACATCGTCTTCACCGAGAACGCCACCACCGCCGTCAACGCGGTGTTGCGTTCCGTGCCGCTGCGGCCGATGGACGAGATCGTGGTCCTCGACCATGTCTATGGCGCGGTGGGCAAGGCGGTCGATCATGTTGCGCGCACGGCCGGCGCGCGCGTCGTCAGGGCGCGACTGCCATTTCCCGATCCGACCGAAGCCGGGGTGCTCGCGGCCCTGGCGGCGGCGCTGACGGGGCGCACGCGGCTGGCCGTGCTCGATCACATCACCTCGGCCAGTGCGCTGGTATTGCCGGTCGCGGCCATGGTGTCGCTGTGCCACGCCCACGGGGTGCCGGTCCTGGTGGACGGCGCCCATGCTCCCGGCCAGGTCCCGCTTGATCTGACGGCGCTCGGTGCGGACTGGTACACCGGCAATTGCCACAAATGGCTGTTCGCCCCGAAAGGCGCCGCGTTTCTCTGGGCGGCGTCCGGGCGCCAGGCGGGCCTGCATCCGCTCGCCATCTCGCATGGGTATGGCCAGGGCTTCCTGGCCGAGTTCGACTGGACGGGCACGCGCGATCCCAGTGCTGCGCTTGCCGTGCCGGATGGTATCGATTTCCATGCGGCGCTTGGTGGCGAGGCGCTGATGGCGCGCAATGCCGCGCTTGCCTGCGAGGCGACCGAGTTGCTTGCGGCCCGGTTCGGCGCGGCCCGTGGTGCCGGGGATGGCTTCATGGCGGCCATGGGGGTGGTGCGATTGCCCGTCGAAGCCAGCATGGCGCGGGCCGCAGCCTTGCGTGAGGCATTGTTGGATGCCGGCACTGACGCGCCGGTGCATGTGCTCGGCGATGCTGTGTGGCTACGCCTGTCAGCCCAGGCCTACAACGACTCCGCCGATTACGAGCGGCTTGCGGAGGTGGTGAAGAAGGTGCTGTAGCCGCCGGCTTTTCCTGCCGCGCAGCGCTTATGGGGTGCAGGGGCCATGTGGCCCCTGCCGGGTCGAGGGCGGAGCCCTCGCCTTCCTTTTCCTGCTTACGTCCGTTCCGGAAACAGCGACAGCAAGCCATCGGTGGTTGCCGGGCAGCATCCCCGTTCGGTGATCAGCCCGGTGACCAGGCGGGCCGGGGTCACGTCGAAAGCCGGGTTGGCTGCCTCGGATGGCGTGACCCGGACGGTGGCGATGGTGCCGTCGGCCATGCGGCCGGTGACATCGGTGACTTCGGCGCCGCTGCGTTCCTCGATCGGGATTTCCGCGAGGCCGTCGGCGACGGTCCAGTCGATCGTCGAGGACGGGCAGGCGACCCAGAACGGCACGTCGTTGTCGCGTGCCGCCAGCGCCTTCAGATAGGTGCCGATCTTGTTGGCGACGTCGCCCTGGCGCGTGACCCGGTCGGTGCCGACGATGACCAGGTCCACCTCGCCGTGCTGCATCAGGTGGCCGCCGGCGTTATCGGCGACGACGGTGTGCGGCACGCCGTGGCTGCGCAGCTCCCATGCGGTGAGCGCCGCGCCCTGGTTGCGCGGGCGGGTCTCGTCCACCCAGACATGCAGGTCGATGCCGCGTTCATGCGCCATATAGATGGGGGCCAGCGCGGTGCCCCAGTCGACGGTGGCGAGCCAGCCGGCGTTGCAATGGGTCAGCACGTTCACGCGGCGGCCCTGGCCGGCCTTCGCCGCGATCAGCTCGACGCCGTGCCGCCCGATCGCCTCGCACTGGGCGGCGTCCTCGTCGGCGATGCGGCCGGCTTCCGCGTAGGCGGCGGCCACCCGGTCGGCGGGGGCGGTGTCGCGCAGCCGGGCCAGCATCCGCGCGATCGCCCAGCGCAGGTTGATGGCGGTTGGCCGTGTCTCCCCGAGCATGGCGCAGTCGCGTTCCATGGCCTCGGTCGAGGCGTCCGCGCGCAGGGCAAGGCAGACGCCGTAGGCGGCGACAGCCCCGATCAGGGGGGCGCCGCGCACCTGCATGGAGCGGATGGCGTGGGCGGCCTCGTCCACCGTGGTGAGGCGAAGCACCTCCAGCCGCCAGGGGAGCCTGGTCTGGTCGAAGATGCGGACGGACCAGCCGTCCTCGGGGTCCACCCAGACACTGCGGTACGGGGTGCCGTCGATCTTCATGGGTCTCTCGTGCCTTCAGATGCGCTGGTGCAGCACGCAGAGCAGGGTGAACAGCCGCCGGGCGGTGGCGAAATCCATCTCCACCTTGCCCGCGAGCCGCTCGACCATGAGCTGCGCGCCCTCGTTGTGCAATCCGCGGCGTCCCATGTCGATGGCCTGGATGCGGGCCTCGCGGCCTTCTTCGATGGCCATGATGTGGCTGTCGACGAGCAGCTGGTAATCCTTGATCAGGCTGCGGAAGGGGCCGAGCGCCAGCACGATGGCGGTCAGCGGGCTGTCGTCGGTCCGGCGGATGTCGAAGACCAGCCGCCCTTCCTGGATCGACAGGCGCAGGGCGTAGGGCCCGGGATCGCGGGCCGCCTGGCCACCCTTGGGGGCGAAGCGGTTCTCGGCCTCCAGGTCGGCCACCGCCTGGGCGCGGTCGGCTTCCAGGATCGGCGAGAGCCGGGTGAGCGCCTCTCCGTCGAGGGTGACGCGAACCAGCCGGGGTGCCGCGGGGGGGATCCGGGCCTGCGCGGTCTGGGCCATGCCTACCGCCCGTCCGGCAGCGGGCGCACGGCGGCGCTCGGGCTTGGGGGCATCGGCAGGGGACGGGGGTTTCGGAGGCCGTCTGGCAGTGGGCATGAGAGGGGCGTCACGAACAGGGGGGCTTTCCTGCTTCACTGCGGCTAACTTGGTCGCCCGTGCGCACGCGATCAAGCATTGCCACAGGTCGCGTATCCTGATCGGGAACGGGGCGGCCAGCAAGAGCCGGCGGCACCGCGATCGGGATGTGGCGCTTCCGAGGGTAACGGTTCGCTGGGCGATCAGTGCGGCATCGGTCCGGGCGGCCACCCTGGCGCCGGCGGCGTCCGGCGCCAGGGTGGCCGAAACCCGAAACAGAGTGCGCCAAGGTTGCTCCTGCCTTGACCGGAGGGGCATCGGGGGCGCTGTCCGCGGACGCAACGGCGCATCTTTGCGCGGCGATGCGACGGTTTTCCCACGGGCGGGGCTGCCTGCCTGCGTAACGGATTACGACCGGGCCGGCCGCGCATCCGGCGCCCGCGGGAAATGATGATCATGTGCACCGATCGGCACGTCTGCCGCCCAGGGGGGCGGGCTTATTTTTCCGCCGGGTCGGCACCCGCGGGCGCGGCGGGGTGGGCGATGTTCATCTGCATGGACTGTTGCGGCTCGCAGCGGAAGCGCAGCGTGATGGCGGTGGGACCGGTGATCGCCTGCTGGATCGCCGAGCCGTTTGCCACCACGCCAACCGGCGTCAGCGCAAGTCCGCGCGTGCGGCAGAACGTGGCGGCACGGTCCAGCGCCGCGCGGCTGGCGGCATCGGAGCCGCCGCGCAGCGGCGAGGCGGGCTCGGTGAGCTGGTGATTGTCGGATTCGGGCAGATCGGTGATGTCGCCGGCGGTGCCTGCGCAACTTGTCAGGGCCAGGACGAGGCCGGGAAGCAGCCGGCGCAGCTGGTGCTTCCGCGCGGCTTGTATCGGTTTCATGAGCATTGCGGCGCGACGACCATCGTCACCGATGCAGGCCGTCGCTGCATCGGATGGCGCGCCTCCGGTGGTCCGGTATCGGTGCGTATCGGATGATGCGGTCATGCGGAATCCTGAAAACGCCACGGTTCTTGTTGCTGATGAAGCGACCCTGTGGGCCGCGGCATGCCGGCGCGCGCAGGACCACGCGATCCACGATGCATCTGTTCGCTCTCCGGCTGGCTGGCGTTCCCGCCCGTCATGCGGCGGGAACGCCACAGACACAGCCTGTGCAGTCCGGTCGGCGCAACACCATGACGATATTCCGCTGCCGTTCTCGCGCAGGAGTGAACGCCGGTCCTGCGCAGCCGACGCGATTCTCCGATCGGTTCCGGCGGGACGCCAGCATGGCATCGCGGCGCAACTTCGCTTTTCCGGAGAGGGCGAATCCGAACTTCTCCCGTGCTGCGTCTTCGCGTGCGCCAGCGAGGGGGCGACATCCGCCGTGCAATGACGTCCTCCGGCTGTTGCCTGCGACATTCCGGCGGTCGGTGCGTCGTGCTGCGGCTTGCCGCGGGCAGGGTCCGGCAAGGTTGGCGCAGGCAGCGATCATCTTGCGGGTGTCGCCGCTTCGCGCAGGTTGCCGGCGGCATCGTCATCGTCACGCCGTCCAGGTGGCGAGGTGGACGGAAACGGCCGTCGCCCGTCCCGTGTTGCCGGGCATGGTTGCACGGCCCTGACTCGCAGGATCACGACATTGCCCGGTAAAGCGGGTTGGGGTGCTGTCGACATCTATATAGTGTGCGCCCGCCGAAAGATTCCTGCGTGCACGCATTCGCGGCCGGCTTGCCGTTGCAACCTCGGGACACTACGAAGGGCCGCGTCCCGCGGAGACACCCGGGAACCCACGTTAGACCGCGCGCACCGGAACGCCTTTGCCCCTGCGTCTCCCCGCCGCGCTGCCCGACAGGAGTGACGCATGAAGCTGCACGACGTGAAGGTGTACCCGTCCAGGGACAGGCTGGCGCGTCAGGATCAGCTGGCCTGGAAGATCGCCGGCGTCGCCGTGGACAAGGTCGCGGTCCAGAAGGACGTGGCCGAGATGATCATCAACCGCGTCATCGACAACGCCGCGGTCGCGATCGCGGCCATCAACCGCCGACCCGTCGTCTCTGCCCGGGACATGGCGCTGGGGCATCCTCGCAAGGATGGCGCCACGGTGTTCGGCGTGGCTTCAGGCAAGCGCGTGAGCCCGGAATGGGCGGCCTGGGCGAACGGCACCGCGGTGCGCGAGCTCGACATGCACGACACTTTCCTTGCCGCCGACTATTCGCATCCGGCCGACAACATCCCGCCGATCCTGGCGGTGGCCCAGGCGATGGGACGGTCGGGCAGGGACCTGGTGCGCGGCATCGCCACCGGCTACGAGATTCACATCGACCTGGTGCGCGCGATCTGCCTGCACGAGCACAAGATCGACCACATCGCGCATCTTTGCCCCGCCCAGGCCGCCGGCATCGGCGCGCTGCTCGGCCTGAAGCAGGAGGTGATCTACCAGGCGGTGCAGCAGGCGCTGCATGTCAGCATCACCACCCGCCAGTCGCGCAAGGGCGAGATCAGCTCCTGGAAGGCCTACGCCCCCGCCCATGCCGGCAAGCTCGCCGTCGAGGCGGTCGATCGCGCGATGCGCGGCGAGGGTGCGCCGAGCCCGATCTACGAGGGTGAGGATTCCGTCATCGCCTGGATCCTCTCGGGGCGCACCGCCCGCGACAAGGGGCTGGCGGAGGCGGTCTACACCGTGCCGCTGCCCGAGCCGGGCGAACCCAGGCGCGCCATCCTGGACAGCTACACCAAGGAGCACAGCGGCGAGTACCAGAGCCAGGCGCTGATCGACCTGGCGTTCCGGATGCGCGAGCAGATCCCGGACCTGGGCATGATCGAGAAGATCGTCCTGCACACCAGCCACCACACCCACTACGTGATCGGCAGCGGTGCCAACGACCCGCAGAAGATGGATCCCAAGGCCAGCCGCGAGACGCTGGACCACTCCATCATGTACATTTTTGCGGTGGCGCTGCAGGACGGCAGGTGGCACCACGTCGACAGCTACGCGCCGAAGCGGGCCGCCCGCAAGGACACGGTCGAGCTCTGGCACAGGATCGAGACCAAGGAAGACCCGGAGTGGACGCGCCGTTACCACTCCAGGGACCCCAACGAACTGGCCTTCGGCGGTCGTGTGGAGGTGTTCCTGAAGGACGGCACCCGGCTGGTGGACGAGCTGGCCGTGGCCAACGCCCACCCGCTCGGGGCCCGGCCGTTCGGGCGCGAGGACTACATCCGCAAGTTCCGCATCCTGACCGATGGCATCATCTCCGCACGTGAGGCGAACCGCTTCATCGAGGTGGTGCAAGACCTGCCGCGGCTGGGTGCGGGTGACCTGCATCTGCTGAACGTGGCCCTGCCGGCCGGCACGCTCGATGCCGGCAAGCCGGGCATCTTCTGACCAAGGAGGGAGACGCATGAACGAGACGGCAATCACCACCGGCCCCAAGCCGAAGAAGTCCGTGGCGCTGTCCGGCGTGCCCGCCGGCAACACGGCGTTGTGCACTGTCGGGCGCACCGGGAACGACCTGAGCTACCGTGGCTACGACATCCTCGATATCGCCGAGGTGTGCGAGTTCGAGGAGATCGCCCATCTGCTGATCCATGGCTGGCTGCCCAACGTGGCCGAGCTGCGGGCCTACAAGAAGAAGCTGAAGGCCGCGCGGGGCCTGCCGGCCGCGGTGCAGGACGCGCTGCGGACGCTGCCCGCCTCGGCGCATCCGATGGATGTGATGCGCACCGGCGTCTCCGTGCTGGGCTGCGTGCTGCCCGAGAAGGAGGACCACAACGTCCCGGGCTCCCGCGACATCGCCGACCGGCTGATCGCCTGCCTCGGCTCGATGTTGCTCTACTGGTATCACTGGTCGCACAACGGCCGGGAGATCGACGTCGAGACCGACGACGACAGCATCGGCGGGCATTTCCTGCACCTGCTGCACGGGGCACCGCCCCAGGCCGATTGGGTGCGGGCGATGCACACCTCGCTGAACCTCTATGCCGAGCATGAGTTCAACGCCTCCACCTTTACCTGCCGGGTGGTGGCGGGCACGGGCAGCGACCTCTACTCGGCGGTCTGCGGCGGCATCAGCGCGCTGCGCGGGCCCAAGCATGGTGGCGCCAACGAGTTCTCCTTCGAAATCCAGAAGCGCTACGCCTCTCCCGACGAGGCCGAGGCGGACATCCTCCGGCGCATGGAGGCGAAGGAGGTCATCATCGGCTTCGGCCATCCCGTCTACACGATCGCCGATCCGCGCAACCAGGTGATCAAGGGCGTGGCCAGGCGCCTGTCCGAAGCCTCCGGGTCGGTGAAGATGTTCGCCGTCGCCGAGCGCATCGAGCAGGTGATGATGCAGGCGAAGCGCATGTTCCCGAATCTCGACTGGTACAGCGCGGTCTCCTATCACGAGCTTGGCGTGCCGACGGCGATGTTCACCCCGCTGTTCGTGATCTCGCGCACCACCGGCTGGTGCGCGCACGTGATCGAGCAGCGCCTCGACGGCAAGATCATCCGCCCGACTGCGAATTATGTGGGACCGGATCACGTGCCGTTCGTGCCGCTCGCCCAGCGCTGAGACGCATAGCGCAGGCGCTCTCCTTGCGTGCGCCACGGCAGTGATGTCGTGGCGCATGTTTTTTTTCAGCAGTGGCGCCAAGTAACGGTCGGTTTTCATTGACATGCGCGCGCGAGACGCGGATAGCGGAATCAGCGCGCGCTTGACCGATTCGCGAACCGACAAGCAAGACTCGGCAGGCACGTGCGACAGGGAAGGTACGGGCGATGGGCCGTCGACTAGTCCGTGCAGAGCGCAGCCGAACGCGCCGCAATGCCGGAGAGAAACGTGCCCTGAACGTACCGGAGGCATCGATGCGCACGCCATCCGCATGGGCAGTGCTCGCGACCGAAGGGGGCGCATCGAAGCCGGCGGTACACCGGGGCGTATGCAAGGTCGCCATGCGGCGGACGCAATCGCGTCGCAGCGTGGATGCCGGGCACTTGCGGATATTCCGGTCCGTCGCCGTCCTGCCAAGCGGCGCCTGGGCGTTCGGAACCGGCTGCGCAAGCGGTCGTTCGGGTCGCCGGCGTCCCCCACCACGGCAATGAAGGAGTTCCTCGAGGTGACCATCGACGTCAAAGAAACCCGCCCGAGCGCAATGGCGCTGGCGGTGCGGGCCGCCACCAAGAAGGCCGCGGCCAAGAAGGCCGCCCCGAAGAAGGCGGTGAAGAAGGCTGCGCCGAAGAAGGCCACCACGAAGGCGGCCGCCGCCAAGTCGGCGACCAAGACCGCCCCGAAGAAGGCCGTCGCGAAGAAGGCTGTGGCCAAGAAGACCACGACCCGCGCGGCCGCGCCGAAGAAGGCGGCCCCGAAGAAGGCGGCGCCGAAGAAGGTCGCGCCGAAGAAGGCGGCGCCGAAGAAGGCGGTGGCCAAGAAGGCCACGACCCGCGCAGCCGCGCCGAAGAAGGCAGCCCCGAAGAAGGCCGCCGCCAAGCGCGCCAGCGCGCCGCGCCGCAAGAAGGCCGAAGCCGCGGCCCCGCCGCCCGTCGAAAGCCCGGCGCCCTCCGACACCAATTCCTGACCCTCGGCGGATGACGCGAATGAAAGGCGCCCCGGCCCCGGGGCGCCTTTTCTTGTCTCTGCCTGCTTTTGTTTCCGCCTGCCCGGGCCGTGCCGCCTGCGTCCCTGTGGGGCGGCGTCAGCCGAAGGTGGCGAGCAACTCGTCCACCTGTGCCGGCGTCAGCAGGCGTGGCGAGGCGCCGCGCAGCAGCAGGAACAGCCTGGCGGCTTCTTCCAGTTCCTCCGCGGCATGCACGGCGTCCAGCAACGTCCTGCCGGACACCACCGGTCCATGGTTGGCCAGCAGCACCGCCGGCGCGGCGCGGGCAGCGTCGCGGATGGCCGGCGCCATCGCCGCATCCCCGGGCCGGTAATACGGCAGCAGCGGCAGCGATCGTCCGACCCGCATGACGAAGTAGGGGGTGAGCGGCGGAATGGCCGTGGCGGCGTCCAGGTCGGGCAGGCAGGCCACCGCGGTGGCCATGGTGGAGTGCAGGTGCACCACGGCCCCGCAGGCCGCTCCGCGCGCCTCGTAGAAGGCGCGGTGCATGAACACTTCCTTCGATGGCCTGTCCCCCCCGACATGCCGGAAGGCGGCATCCAGCCGCGCGATCCGCTCCGGCTGCAGCCGCCCGAGCGAGGAATTGGTCGGGGTGATCAGGTAGCCGTCGTCGATGCGCGCACTGATGTTGCCGGCGCTGCCCACCGAATAGCCGCGGCGGAACAACGAAGCGGCGAGCTCGACCAGCAGCGCGCTGGTTTCCTCCGCGTTCATGCCGGCTGCTCCCCGGCCGGGGCGAAGGCCTTCAGGAAGAAATCGGGCGCACCGAAATTGCCGCTCTTGAGGGCGAGCCGCAGGGGAACCGCGCCGCCTTCGGCATAGGTCCAGGGCACGCCGGGGTCGATCTCCGGCCCGATGCGCAGGGACCGCAGACCGAGCCGCGTCACCACGGCGCCCGCGGTCTCGCCGCCTGCTACCACCAGCCGGCGCACGCCCCGCTCCACCAGGCCCTGGGCGATGCCGGCGATCGCGTGCTCGACCAGCGCGCCGGCGGCATCGCGGCCAAGCCGTGCCTGCAGCGCCGCCACGCGCTCGGGCGGGGCGGAGGCGGCGATCACCACCGGCCGGTCCCCCAGTTTCGTCGCCGCCCAGTCCATGGCCTGCCGCACCAGCGCGGCCGCGTCCGGGGTGGCCAGGGGATCAAGCTCAAGCGTCGGCACCTGCCCGCGCGCCATGCCGATCTGCAGCAGCGTCGTGCGCGAGCAGGATCCCGCGACCACCGCCGCCGCGCCGTCGGCTGTGGGCAGGGCAGCGGGATCGGCGATCGCCGCCAGCAGGCCGCGGGCGCGGAAGGTCTCCGGCAGGCCGAGGGCCACGCCGGAGCCGCCGGTGACAAGGGCATGCGCCGCCGCCGCTTCGCCGATTGCGCGCAGATGCGCATCGGTCACGGCATCGACGATTGCCCAACGCCGTCCTTGTTCCTTCAGCGCCGTCATGGCGCGCCGGATCGCCGCCGCCCCTTGCTCGACGATCGCGAAGGGTACCAGCCCGACCGTCCCGCGCGACTGCCGGCCGAGCACGCGCACCAGGTTGGCATCCGTCATCGGCGTGAGCGGATGCTTCTCCATGCCGCTCTCGTTCAGCAGGGCCGTGCCGACGAACAGATGCCCCTGGTAGACGGTGCGGCCGTTGGTGGGGAAGGCCGGGCAGGCCAGCGCGAAGCCGCTGCCCAGGGCGTCGATCAGCGCATCGCCCACCGGCCCGATATTGCCGTCCTCGGTGCTGTCGAAGGTCGAGCAGTACTTGAAGAAGAACTGCCGGCAACCGGCGTGGCGCAGCCATGCCAGTGCCGCCAGGCTGTCGGCGACCGCCTGTTCCACCGGGGCCGTGCGCGACTTCAGCGCGACGACGATCGCATCCGCATCGGGGACCGTGCTGCCCTCTGCCGGCACGCCGATGAGCTGGACCGTGCGCATGCCGTTGCGCACGAGCATGGAGGCGAGGTCGGTCGCTCCGGTGAAGTCGTCGGCGATGCAGCCGAGCAAGGGCATGATCGGTGTCCTCCCGCGCCGGTGCGCCGACAGGTCGGATCAGCGCGGCGGCAGGGCAAGACTGTCGCGGTGGCCGCTGCAAATGGCAAGACGCGCCGCGAGCGCCTGACGGATGCGTGCACGCCGCCATGCTTCGATCGCGTCGGACCGTATCGGCTGCCAGGCCGCGGCATCCTCGGCACAGGCTTCCACCACGGCCCGCAGCGTCGCGGGCGCGGTGCGCGGGACATGCCAGTCGGTCGGTGCCGATGTCACGGCAAAGCCGCGTGCCGACAGCACCCGCCACAGCGTCATGCCGGCCCGTGCGCCGAGGGCCGGTCCCAGTCCGCTGTCCTGGGCCTGCGCGCGCCACAGCCCGGCCCGCAGCACGGCATCCGCGGGATGAAGCGGCAGGAACGACATCGGTCCCCGCGCCATCAGGCACGCCAGCAACGGTGTGCGCAGGAGGCTGGCGAGGCGTTCGATCCAGCCGCGCGACGCCCGATCGAGCAGCGCGCTGCAGACCACGGCATCCACGCGGGTGAACGGAAGGGCCGGCAGGTCGGCAAGATCACCGATCAACGCTTCCACCCGCCAGGCACCGCGTGGCGTGTGCACCAGCAGCGCCCGCCCGGGCCGGGTGACGGTCCATTCGCGCGCGTCCGCCCAGGCCTCGATCGCGTCGAAGGCGGCCTCGATGCGATCCGCCTCGTCGTCCACGAGCGTCCATGCCTGGGCCCGCCCGAGCATCGGCGCGAGCCAGCGGAACAGGGCGCCCGTGCCCGCGCCGAGGTCCAGCAGACGTGGCCGTGCCGGCAACGAGGCCGCCAGCCGTGCCGCCAGCAGCGGACTTCGTGCCGCCGCATCCAGCGGCTCCCGCAAGGCGAGCCATTCCGGAGTGAAGTGCGCAGTCATTGCCTCACGGGGCGATGGCGGTGGCGAAGGCGCGGCTCTGCGCGGTCCAGTCGGGCAGGGCGCGGCCTACCTCCCAGGCGGTGGCGGCGACGGTGTGGCGGAGCCGGACATCGAAGATCAGGCGGCGCAGCGACTTCGACAACGTGGCCTCGTCTTCCACGGCGCACACCACGCCGCTCTGCGGCGTCACCCGCTGGCCAGCAGCCCCGCCCGCGGTGATGGCAACGGGCAGGCCGCGGCGCAGGGCTTCGGCGATCGCCATGCCATGGCCGTCGCGGCGCGTCGCCAGCGCGAACAGATCCGCCCCCTGCCACAGCGCTTCCAGGGCCTCGGCGCCGGGCTCGCCGGCGAAGCTGACCCGTGCGGCGATGCCAAGCTGTTCGGCGAGTGCCGCCAGCGCGCGTGCATGGGCCGGGTCCTGCCCGGTGGCGCCGACGATGGTCAGGCGCCACTCCAGGTCAGGCAGACGGGACAGCGCGCGCAGCAGCACATCATGGCCCTTGCGCGGAACCAGGGCGCCCACCGAGAGGATCTCGCAGCCTGGCCCGCCGGAGCCGGTGCTGCGGGCGGCGTCGGGCGTGCCGGGCACCACCACGTGCAGCCGCGCCGCATCGATCCCGAACCCGGCGGGCAGACGATCGGCGATGGCCTCGCTGGTGACGACCACGCGGGCGAAGCGGGGCAGCAGGTCGCGCGCGGCGTCCTGCAGTCGCGCCCGTGTCGCGGTGTCGTCTTCGGCCGGAGGCGCGGTGGGATGATGGAGCAGCGCCACGGCGTGGCGCCCGGGCAGCGCCTCGGCGCGGGCATGGAAGGCGGGGAGGCAGCGCCCATCGATCACCGGCAGCACGTCCGCGGCCAGCCCATCCCAGGCCGCCATGGCCGAGGCGATGGCGGCGGCATCGGGCAAGGGGTGGCAACCGGCCAGCTCGATCACCTGCACGTCGTGGCCGAGCGCGCGCAGTCCGGCGATGATGGCACGGTCATAGGCATGACCGCCCGATGCGGTCTGCAAGGCGCCGGGAAGCAGCATGGCAAGGCGCATCATGCGATCGGCCCCGCATCGGCAACGCGTCGGCCGGACGCGGCAGCGGTGAGGCCGCAGGTGATCATGACGGGGTACGCCCGGTCGGGCTTGCGATGCGGCATTCCCGCGGCTGGGGTTCTGGAAGGTGATGACATCGCGGTCCGCCGGAAGGCCCTTTTGAATCGTGTCTGTGACTCCAGAAGTGCGTCATGGGGGGCATTCGTCAACAGGCCAGGCGTTCGTCATGCGGATCCTGTCCATGGCTGGTGATGGCATTCCACGCAAGGCACTGCGGAACCATGACCGGGACGCCGGGGGATCTCGCCATCGGCCGCCCCATGCCACGAGCGGCATGTTCGCCTGCATCGGCCTGGCAGATGAGTATTTGCTGCGGCTTTGATTGTCTTCTTGTCGTGGCTTGCCGGGAATGCCTGTAAAAACACAAATTTTTGATACTGCTATATATTGCAGAATAAATATAATATTGATATGGCATTATCCTGTTGATTCGCCTGAAAGAATATCGGTAGAATATTGAAGATAATGGATTGTTTGCTACAAGATCCAGCTTTGAATACATCAGCGGCCGGATATATGGAACTGGCATGGAATGAACGCGCCCGGCAGCCGGCGTTCGTCGACGCTGATGCCGGCAACCGGGATGGCGAAGAGGCATGGCTTTTCGCGCAGGGCGAGCAACGCGCCCGGATGGTGATCGATCCCGTGCTCGAGGCCTATGACATTGCGGCGCGGCAGTGCCTTGCCCTCGATCATGGCTGCGGACATGGCTGCCTCACGCGTGCCCTGGCCCGGCGGTTCGATGAGGTGGTCGGGATAGATGTCTCCCCGGGGCTGATTGCGCAGGCGCGACATCTGAATCGCACGATCGGGAATGCCGGCTTCGTCGCGGCTGACGGCGCATCGGTCCCGGCCGTGAACGGGTGCGTGCATTTCCTGTTTTCGGACCAGGCATTCCGGCACATGCCGTCATTGGTGGCGATCCAGGCAAATCTCCGCGATCTGGCACGGGTTCTCGTCGCCGATGGATATGGCCTGATCCGCTTCGCGGTGCTGCGGGACAGTGCGGCGCCGGTCCCGGTGCCACCGGAGATATCTGCTGCGCCCCGGCCGAAGTCGCAGATGCGGACGAGCCATCCCGACTGGCGCTGTGTCGAGCCGCTGGGCAAGGACGAGATCGCACGGCTGTGTCGTGGGGCGGGATTCGATGTCCTCGAATTCCGGGATGATCCGACCGATCCCGGCGATCGCGGTCCCTTGGCCGTCCTGCGGCGTGGTCCGGACCCTGCCTGACCTGCTTGCGCGGGCCTGCAGTTCCGTCGTGCGGCCGGCGACGATGCGCCGGCACGATCGCGACGGCTGAACGGATGTCGTCCTGCCTTTACCCCGGGCCTAGACCGCGGCCGAGATGGCCAGCGGTGCTGCCGTGCGTGCGCCGGCAACGATGCCCGATGCACGATAGCTGCCCGTGGTGGCGTGCTGGATCCGTGCGGCCTGTGCGACCACCTCGATCACCCGCGCCTGTGCGGTGATGCCACGCCCGAGCAGCCGGCGGTTTTCGATGGCAAGCCCCCGCAGCCGGGTCGTGAGGTCGGCGATGGTCCTGCGCAACTCCGGCGGCAGGTCGGTGTCCTGTCGGGCGCAGGCCTGGGCCGCGTTGAAGGCGGTGATGGCCCGACGTTTCTCCGGCAGCAGCGCCGCGGCCCGTGCCAGATCAAGCAGCATCAGCGCCTGGTTCTCGCGTTCCAGCGTTCCGGCAAGAGCGGTCGCCGCCTCGATCAGATTGCGGATCATGCCGGGTCCTCCTGGCTGTCGGGTGATTGCAGGTTCTCCTGCAGGTGCAGCATCTGGCGCCAGATCGGGACGGCGAGGCCGAACCCACCCGAGCTTGCCATGCGCTGCGCGATCCCCTCGATCAGGAACGGCTTCCAGGCGGTTTCGCCGACGCCGCCACCGAACATGCCGTTCGCGGTGTCCACCGTGTCGAACATCGGCTCGATCAGGCGTGCGATCGCCATCGCCTCGAAGTCCTGGGCCGCACGCCAGGCGCGCGCCGCCTGCGGGGTGGCGAGATCGGTCGCGCCGGGCGCGCCGAGGGTAGGAAAGGAGCTCATCAGCGCACCTGCAATTCCGCCTGCAGGGCACCGGCCGCCTTGATCGCCTGCAGGATGGTGATCATGTCGCGCGGCCCCATGCCGAGCGCGTTCAGCCCGCCAACCAGGTCGCGCAGGGTGATGTTGGCGGGCAGGATGCCAAGGCGCTTGTCCTGGCCGTCATCGGCCTGGATGGTGGTGCGCGGCACCACCACCGTGCTGCCGCCCGAAAGTGGGCCGGGCTGGCTGACTTCCGGCGTCTCCGTCACGCGGATGGTCAGGTTGCCCTGCGCGATGGCGACGGTGCTGACGCGGACATTGGCCCCCATCACGATCGTGCCGCTGGCCTCGTCGATGACGACGATGGCCGGACTGTCCGGCTCCACCCGCAGGTCTTCGATGCGGCCCAGCGCATCCACCACGTCCCGGCCGCCGAGGCTGAGGGCCACGCTGCGCGGATCGGTTGCGCGGGCGATGCCGCCGCCCAGCGCCCGGTTGATCGCATCGGCGATGCGGCGTGCCGTGGTGAGATCGGGGTTGCGCAGGCCCAGCCGCAATTCCGGCCGGCTGCCCAGGCGATAGCCGATTTCCCGTTCGACGCTGGCGCCGTTGGCGATGCGGCCGGCGGTCGGCACGCCCCGTGTCACCGAGGCGGCGATGCCGCGCGCCGCAATGGCGCCGGTGGCGAGGGCGCCCTGCGCGACCGCGTAGACCTCGCCGTCGGCGGCGAGCAGCGGCGTGACCAGCAGCGTTCCGCCGGTCAGGTCCTTGGCATCGCCGAGCGCCGAGACCGCGACATCGATCCGGCTTCCAGGCCGGGCAAAGGCGGGCAGGGCGGCGGTGACCATCACCGCGGCAACATTCTTGGTGCGCAGCCGCGCTTCCTGGTCGCGCGTGTTGACACCCAGCCGTTCCAGCATGCCGATCAGCGATTGCCGGGTGAACACCGCGGCATCGAGCCGGTCGCCGGTGCCGTTCAGCCCGACCACCAGGCCGTAGCCGACCAACTGGTTCTCGCGCACGCCCTCGACATCGGCGATGTCCTTGATGCGCACCTGCGCCGCCGCCGGGGCGGTGGCCAGGGACAGCAGGCTGGCAGCCAGGATGAGAAGGCGCAGCAGGGAGACGGAGGAGGTTTCAGGCAAGGTACATTCCCTCGGACCGGCAAGGGTCGGTTTACGCGGAAGATGTAAAGGAATGACTGCCGGCTCCCCGGATGGTTGGTCCCGTTCCCTTGCGCCGCGGCGTGGGACGCGGGGGAACCCCCCGGCAGGTCCTGCCGGTGGCGGCGCGGCCCGGTCTGGTGAGGCAAGGAACTGCAGATGGTATCAATCGAAGGCATCGGTACGGCTGCCCCCGTGCGCCCGGCGGCGCGATCCTCTTCCCGCCGGGAGGGGTTCCGCATTGCCGGCGGCCTGGCGGAGCCGGCGGCCGATCTCGGCGGCACCGCCGGGATCGCCCTCGAAACCATGCTGGCGTTGCAGGAGGCCGAGGGCGCGGCGAGCCGGGACCGGCAGGCCAGGCGCCACGCCCAGGACATCCTGGCGGAACTGGCCGCGCTGCAACGGGGCCTGCTCGGGGCCGGCCAGGGCGGCGGGCCCGATCCCGGCGCCCTGCGGCGACTCGCGGCGCTGGCCGGCCAGGTGCCGCTGGCGGCCGATCCCGCGCTGCGTGACATCGTGGCCGCAGTGACGCTGCGGGCGCGCGTGGAGCTGGCCCGTCGTCACGCCAACGTCATTAGCGCCTGACATCGTTATCACGGACGCATCGGCATGTCCTCTTGGCGGTCCTGACCCGCGTGGTTATAAGCCGCCCGACTCACGCCGAGGTTGCGCTTCCGCCTTGAGCGCGACCCGGAGGCCGAGAAACGCCCCAGGAACCTGCGCCGATGATGGTCACCCTGCCTCCTGACTACCGCCCGTCGGATGACGAGGAGTTCATGAATCCTCTGCAGGTCGAGTATTTCCGCCAGAAATTATTGAGATGGCGGGCAGACCTGCTGCGCGAGGCCGATGGCACGCTGGCCAGCCTCTCCCAGGGTGGGATCCACGAAGCCGACATCACCGATCGTGCCAGTGTCGAAACGGACCGTGCGCTGGAGCTGCGCACCCGCGATCGTGCCCGCAAGCTGATCGCCAAGATCGACCAGGCACTCGCCCGCGTCGAGAACGGAAGCTATGGCTTCTGCGAGGAAACCGGCGAGCCGATCGGCCTCAAGCGGCTCGAGGCGCGGCCGATCGCCACCCTGTCGATCGAGGCGCAGGAACGGCACGAGCGCATGGAACGGGTGCACCGCGACGATTGATCCGGGGGAACGGCGGTGATGACGATGGCATCACCGCCGACGGTTGCCAGCCCGCGTGGTCCCGGCAGGGCGAGGGGGCGAAGCCTCCACAGGCGTTCGGATAAGCCTTTTGGCGGGGCTTCGCCCCGCACCCGACCAGGGCTTCGCCCTGGACCGACCAAGGGCTTCGCCCTTGGAACCCATGATTTTCTGTACCGCGCAGCGCGAATGGGCTTGGGCCGCGCAGCGGACCAAGGGGCCTTGTGGCCCTTGGCAGGTCCAGGGCGGAGCCCTGGCCTTCCGCGGGGCTGCAACAGCGCCGCGGAAGGGGCAGCTATCTTGTCCGGAACGCCTGGTTCCGGCAGCCGTGTGGGCTCAGGCGGCCTGCTCGGAAGAGCCCGCGGAGTTCTTCATCGCGATCTGGCTGATCGACTTCAGCTCGTTCATCAGGGCGATGCCGGCCGGCGTGCTGTCCACCAGCACGCTGCGACGGTCGGTCGGATCGGGCCGCCGCTTGGCCAGGTCCAGTTCACCGAGCTTGTCGAGCGCCCGCGTGATGACGGATTTGGAGACGTTCAACTCCGCCGCGAGGCCGCGGACGGTATGGTCCCCATCCTTCAGGTAGCAGGTCAGGTAGACGCCCAGTTGGTGCGTCGAGAGCGCCGGTCCGTCCTTGCGGACCAGCGCGACGATGATCTCGCGAAGGATTCCCACGGCAAGGTCGGGGGAGAGTTTTTGGGCCATGGGGCGGCATGTCCTTTCGTTCGGCAAAGCGGCGATCGCAGGGCCCCTGCCGCCACTTGGGGCGAGCCCTGCCGACGCCAGGTTCGGCAAAATGGAGCGGAGGAGGGGATCGCATTCGGTGCGATACCCGGACGGCTCCGGAGTCAGCGTGCGCGTCGTGCGCCGCAAGTCACGCGCTGTTTCGTCATGATTTGTCGAGCGGTTGCAACAATCTGATCCGGGGACGGCCCGGTGGCGCCCTTGAAGCGCAGGCCGGTGCACCTGTCCAGATACCGGTTTCATGTTTTCATGTGCCCGGGAGAGGGGGGTGTCGAAAAATCGTGATTTTTCAATCGATGCGATTCTGCGACTACGCAACTCGACTGATATGGGATGGGATCGGGAACGATACGTAATCACCGCAATTCCGGGGTGCGGGGCGGCGGCCGGGTCAGGCCAGGGCGGCGAAGCGTTGCCAGGCCAGCACGCCGAGGATGATGGCGTTGAGCAACATCACCACCGGGGCTGCGGCGGTGATGCCGCGGCGCCAGGCATATCCCGCCGCCTGGCCGGCGATGCCGACGGCCAGCAGACTCGGAACGGTGCCGACTCCGAAGGCCAGCATGGCCAGCGCGCCGCCCGCGGCATTGCCCGCCGCCGCCGCCGCCGCGAGGGCTGCGTACAGGAAGCCGCAGGGCAGGAAGCCGAGCGCCACGCCCAGCAGGTAGCCTCCGAGTGGCCGGGTCCGGTCGATGCCTGATGTCAGGCGGGCGATGCCGCGCACCCAGGCCGCCGGGGCCCGGTCGCTTGCCGGGATCAGCGGCCGCAGCCGGGGAACAAGGCGGCCGGCGGCATGGCCGAGGAACAGCAGCGCCCCGAGCAGCAGCAGCAGCGCGGGCAGCATGCCGAGCGGCGCCGCGCTGGCGAGGATGTCGCCGGAGGTCGCCGCCAGCATTCCCAGGGCGGCATAGGTGCTCAGGCGTCCCAGATGGTAGGGCAGCAGCAAGGCGCTCGACAGCCGTGCGGATTCGCATAATCTTGCCGCCGGAATGCGTGCGAGCCGGTCGGACACCTGTCCGAGCACGAAGGGCCCGCACATCGGCGCGCAGTGCATGACACTGCCGGCCGCGCCTGCCGTCAGCAGGCCAAGCAACAAGGCTGTCCCGGTGCCGACGCTGCCGTCGGCGCTGCAGAGTGTGACGAGCGCAAGTATATATTGTTTCAATGCTATATTTCTTCTGAAACTATTTTATCGGCCAACTGTATTTTGCAATACGATCAGACTGATCCGTTTATGTCTGCTTGCTGTTGATCTGTGTCAATGCCACTTGTATGGGCGGGGCGCAGCTTGCCATGGGGTCGGCTGTCCATGGCCGCGCCCTAAACGGTGCGTTACAATCGCACGGTCAAACACAATGTGGGGTATGTAATGAGTTTCGGCGATATCGTTGTGGGTGTATCCGTGGCGTTGCTGGGGCTCCTTGGCCTGTTGCTGGTTTCGGGTGCGCTTGACTCGGGAATGTATGTTTTCGGATTGTCGCTGTTCGGCTTTGCGGTTTTATTCGATTTCGGCCTGATCAAGAAGTATTTCGACCTGAAAGAGGCGGCGGCCAAGGCGGGTGTCCATGGCTGACACGGCACTTGCGGACGTGGCGGTCCGCCCGGTGGTTTACAACGAGGATGTCATCAAGAAGTTCACCATTGCCTCCATGTTCTGGGCGGTGGTGGCATTCCTGGCCGGCGTCTACATTGCCACCGAACTGTGCTGGCCCGGTTTCAATCTGGGTCTGTCCTTCCTCAATTTTGGCCGGCTGCGGCCGGTGCACACGTCTGCGGCCATTTTTGCCTTCGGCGGCAATGCGCTGTTCGCGACCTCTCTTTACGTGGTCCAGCGCACCTGCCGGGCCCGGCTGGTCGGCCCCGATGCGCTGCACGATTTCATCTTCTGGGGCTACCAGTTCTTCATCGTGATGGCGGCCCTCAGCTACGTCATGGGCTATTCGCGCGGCCAGGAATACTCCGAGCCCGAATGGCACATTACGCTCTTCCTGGTGCTGGTCTGGGTGCTCTACGCCGCCGTCTACATCGGCACCCTGCTGAAGCGGCAGGAACCGCACATCTACGTCGCCAACTGGTTCTACCTGGCATTCATCCTGACCGTGGCGATCCTGGTGCTGGTCAACAACGCCGCGCTGCCGGTCTCGTTCTTCGCCGCCAAGGGCTATGTCGCCTATTCCGGCGTGCAGAACGCCATGGTGCAATGGTGGTACGGCCACAACGCGGTCGGCTTCTTCCTGACCGCCGCCTTCCTCGGCATGATGTACTACTTCATTCCGAAGCAGGCCAACCGGCCGGTCTATTCCTACCGGCTCTCCATCGTGCATTTCTGGTCGCTGATCTTCCTGTACATGTGGGCGGGTCCGCACCACCTGCACTACACCTCGCTGCCCGACTGGACGCAGACGCTCGGCATGGCGTTCTCCGTCATGCTGTGGATGCCCTCCTGGGGCGGCATGATCAACGGCCTGATGACGCTCTCGGGCGCCTGGGACAAGCTGCGCACCGACCCCGCTTTGCGCTTCTCGGTGACCGCGGTCGGCTTCTACGGCATGTCCACCTTCGAAGGCCCGCTGATGTCGATCCGCGAGGTCAACTCGCTCAGCCACTACACCGACTGGACCGTCGGCCACGTGCATTCCGGCGCGCTCGGCTGGGTGGCGTTCATCAGCTTCGGTGCCATCTATTATCTGGTGCCGGCGCTGTGGAAGCGCAGCAGCCTCTATTCCACCAAGCTGGTGGCCTGGCACTACTGGGTCGCGACCCTGGGCATCGTCTTCTACATCAGCGCGATGTGGGTGGCGGGCATCATGCAGGGCCTGATGTGGCGCGCCTATGACCGGTTCGGCTTCCTGCAGTACTCGTTCTCGGAATCGGTCAACGCCGTGCACCCCTACTACGTGATCCGCATGCTCGGCGGCCTGATGTTCCTGATCGGCGGCCTGATCATGTGCTACAACCTGATCAAGACCGTGCGCAGCCCGTCCACCGAACCCCGTGGGGCGGTCCTGCCGGCCGGCCTCGCCGTGGCAGGGGAGTGAGCCACCATGGCAACATCCGGCCTCCGTCGCTTCCTGATCCCGCACGCGCTGATCGAGAAGAATACTTTCCTGTTGCTGGTGCTCACGGTCATCGTGGTCGCCATTGGCGGCATCGTCGAGATCGTGCCGCTCTTCACCATCGAAACCACGGTCGAGCACGTGAAAGGCGTGCGGCCGTACTCGCCGCTGGAACTCGCCGGCCGCAACATCTATGTCCGCGAGGGCTGCTACGTCTGCCATAGCCAGCAGATCCGCACCCTCAAGGACGAGGTCGAGCGCTACGGCCATTACAGCCTCGCCGCCGAGAGCATGTATGATCGGCCGTTCCAGTGGGGCAGCAAGCGCATCGGCCCCGACCTCGCCCGCGTCGGCGGCAAATACTCCAACGACTGGCACTACGGGCACCTGAAGAACCCGCAGGCGCTGGTGCCGGAAAGCCTGATGCCGCGCTACGCCTTCCTCGCCGACGCGCCGCTCAACTACGACCTGATCGCCGAGCACATGCGCACCAACCGCGTCCTCGGCGTGCCCTATACCGACGAGCAGATCGCCAACGCCAAGGCCGACCTGGTGGCGCAGGCGAGCCCGCAATCGGAAGGGCTGGAAGCGGTGCAGAAGCGCTACCCGAAGGCGGTCGCCGCCTCCGGTCACGGCCGGGTCACCGAGCTGGACGCGCTGGTGGCCTATCTCCAGGTGCTCGGCACCATGGTGGACTTCGCCGATCTCGGCGTCGAGAAGCTGCAGCAATAAAGGGAGGCCACCCCATGGATGTCCTCTCTTTGCTGCAGTGGATGCAGCATCACTGGGTCGTGCCCGCTCTCGTTGTCTTCGTGCTGGTGGTGGTGTCCGCCTACCTCCCCAGCCGCAGGCAGGAGATGGAGCACAACGCCCGTATCCCGCTGGCCGACGACCGATAAGGAGCCCCTGAAGTGCCTACCAAGATCGAAAAGGACGCGCTCACCGGTCGCGAGACGACCGGGCATGAGTGGGACGGGCTGAAGGAACTGAACACGCCGCTGCCGAAGTGGTGGCTCTACACCTTCTTCGTCTGCTGCATCGTCGCCTTCATCATGTTCGCGCTGCTGCCTTCCATTCCGTACGGCCCCGGCTATTTCCGCGGCCTGCTCGGCGCATCTTCCCGCGACCGGGTGGCGGAGGACGTCGCCGCGATGACGGAACAGCGCGCGGTGTTCATGGACAAGATCCGCTCGCTGCCGATCGAGCAGGTGAAGAACGACCCGCAACTGCTCGCGGTGGCCACCACCGCCGGCCGTATCACCTTCGCCACCAATTGCCAGCCCTGCCACGGGGCGGGCGGCGAAGGCCAGGTCGGCTATCCCTCGCTTGCCGACGACACCTGGCTGTGGGGCGGCAAGCTTGCCGACATCCAGCAGACCATCACCCACGGCATCCGCAGCGGTGACGAGAATGCGCGCAACAGCGTCATGCCGGCCTTCGGCAGCATGCTGAAGCCGGACCAGATCGGCGCGATCGCCGATTTCGTTGCCAGCGAATTCTTCGGCGCCGGAGAAGGCGGCGAGATCGCCAAGGGCAAGGCGCTCTATGCCGAGAACTGTGCCGTCTGCCATGGCGCCAACGGCGAGGGCAGCCGGATGATGGGCGCGCCGCCGCTGAAATCCGCGGTGCATCTCTTCGCCGGCACGCGCGAGGCGGTGGTGGCGCAGGTGACCAGCCCGAAGATGGGCGTCATGCCGAACTGGAATACCCGTCTCGACGAGGCCACTATCAAAAGCGTTGCGATCTACGTCCACGCGCTTGGCGGAGGAGAGTAAGAAGGGCGGCAAGCCCGGAGGGCGCCAAGCCCAGGGGAAGGGGAAAGAACGCGCAAATGACATCCATTGACAAGGCCAGACGGGCCGACGAGCCCAAGCTGTCGCCGACTGGTCTCTACGCGGGCCACACCAAGGTCTATCCGAAGGCCGTCACGGGTCCGGCCCGCGCGGTGAAATGGGGCATCCTGGCGTTCTGCCTCTCTGTCTACTACCTGCTGCCCTGGGTCCGCTGGGATCGCGGCCCGGGGCGGGTCTCCCAGGCGGTTCTGCTCGACCTGCCGAACCGCCGCTTCTATTTCTTCGACCTCGTGTTCTGGTCGGAGGACATCTACTACCTCACCGGCCTGATGATCCTGGGGGCGGTCGGGCTGTTCCTGGTGACCAGCCTGGCCGGCCGCGTCTGGTGCGGCTACGCCTGCCCGCAGACCGTCTGGACCGACCTGTTCATGTGGATCGAACGGTTGGTGCAGGGCGACCGCAACGCCCGCATGCGCCTCGACCAGGGGCCCAACACGGCCGACAGGATCCGGCGCAAGGCCCTGACCCATGCGATCTGGCTTGGCATCGCCTTCTGGACCGGCGGCGCCTGGATCATGTACTTCGTCGACGCGCCGACGCTGACCGTCCAGTTCTGGACCGGGCAGGCCGCCGCCGAAGCCTATTTCTTCATCTTCCTGTTCACCGCCACCACCTATCTGCTGGCCGGCTGGGCACGCGAGCAGGTCTGCACCTATATGTGCCCGTGGCCGCGCTTCCAGGCCGCCATGCTGGACGAGCAGAGCCTGATCGTCACCTACCAGGCCTGGCGCGGCGAGCCGCGCGGCCATGGCAAGCGTGACGGCGGTGCCGCCGTCGCCGGGCTGGGAAGCTGCATCGATTGCCAGGCCTGCGTGCATGCCTGCCCGACCGGGATCGACATCCGCGACGGCGTGCAGCTCGAATGCATCAATTGCGGGCTGTGCGTGGATGCCTGCAACGAGATGATGGTGAAGACCGGCCAGCCGAAATGGCTGGTCACCTGGGACACGCTGGCCGGCCAGAAGGCGAAGGTCGCCGGCCGGCACGAGAAATTCCATCTGCTGCGGCCGCGCACGCTGATCTACCTCGCCGCCCTGGTGGTCGCCATCGGCGTGATGGGCGTGGCGCTGGCGACGCGGCCGCATATCGGGCTTTCGGTGCAGCGCGACCGGGCCCCGCTGTTCGTTCTGGTCCGCGACGGCAACATCCGCAACGGCTACACCCTCAAGGTGTCCAACAAGACCCAGGACGAGGCCGCGTTCACCCTGACGCTCGACCGTCTGCCCGGCGCGCTGATGACCATCGCCGAGGAAAGCGAGGAACGCATCCCCACGGTGACGCTGACGGTCGCGCCGGACAGCATCGGCACCTTCCGCGTGCTGGTGTTCGGGCGGCCGCGGCAGCTCGAGGACGGTTCGCAGAAGATCGACTTCCTGTTGCGCAACAACGCCACCGGGGAGGCGACCAGCTACACGTCGGCATTTATGGGGCCCCGCGGCGCCGGCCGCTGAGGCAAACCAGGGGGATCGGACAATGAACTTCATCGGCAGCATCGAACCCATGCGCCAGCCGGCGCGGCGCAGCGCCTGGCGGTTCTTCCCGTGGTTCGTCGTGGCCGCCTTCGGGGTGGTGACCGCGGTCAACGGCACCATGACCTATCTCGCCGTGCAGAGCTTTCCCGGGCTGGCGGTGACCCACGCCTTCTCCCGCAGCAACGGCTATGACCGGGTGATCGCGGCGGCCGAACGGCAGGCGGCGCTCGGCTGGAATGTGGAGACCGGGCTCGACGGGGCCCGGCCGGTGCTCACCCTCGCCGGGCCCGACGGCGCGCCGCTGCAGGGGGCGCAGATCACCGCGGTGGTGCAGCGCCCCGTCGGCCCGCCCGAGCGCGCCGAACTGTCCCTGCGCGCCACCGCGCCGGGCCGCTACGAGGCAGCGGCGCCGCTCGCTTTCGGCAAGTGGGACATCGACCTGGTGATCTCGGCGGAGGGCGGGCAGTTCCATTCCATCCGCCGCCTGGTCGTGAAGTGAGCGCCACGGTCGCGGCGGTCGATTCCCCCGCGCCGGCGACGACAGCGGATGCGGCCTGTGTCCATTGCGGACAGGCGGTGCCGTCGGGGCGGCGTTTCTGCTGCCCCGGCTGCGCCGCGGCCTTCGAGACCATCCAGGGGCTTGGCCTGGGCCGTTATTACCAGCAGCGCGTGCTCGATCCCGCCGGCCGCGCCCCGCGCCCCGAGGCCGGCGAACGCTGGGACCTCGCGCGCCACATCGTCACCGAACCGGATGGCGGGCACACGCTGACGCTCGCGGTGGACGGGCTGCAATGCGGCGCCTGTGTCTGGCTGATCGAATCGGTGCTCGCCCGCCAGCCCGGCCTGCGCCAGGGCCGGGTGAACATGACCACGCGGCGCCTGCGCCTCGCCTGGCAGGGGGCGCCGGAACAGGCCGAGCGTTTCGTCGCCGCGGTCGAGAAGCTGGGCTACCGGCTGGTCCCGTTCAACATGGCCTACCTCGCCGCCGCCGATGACCGCACCGGGCGGATGCTGATCCGCGCGTTGGGGGTGGCGGCCTTCGCCTCGCTCAACGTGATGACCAACTCGCTCGCGGTCTGGTCGGGCTTCGACGAGGGCATGGGACCGGCCACCCGCAGCCTGCTCTACTGGGTGTCGGCGCTGATCGCCATGCCGGCGGTGCTCTATGCCGGCATGCCGTTCTTCCGCTCCGCCTTCGCGGCGCTGCGGGCGGGGCGGACCAACATGGACGTGCCGATCAGCCTCGGCGTGCTGCTGGTCACCGCCCTGAGTCTGTCCGAAACCCTGCGGGGCGGGCTGCATACCTATTTCGATTCCGCCGTCTCGCTGCTGTTCTTCCTGCTGATCGGCCGCGTGCTCGACCATCGCGCCCGGGGCCAGGCGCGGGCCACCGCCGAGCAGTTGCTGGCCCTGCGCGCCACCGACGTCGCGGTGCTGGCCGGCGACGGCAGCATCGTCCGCCGGGCGCAGGAGAGCATCGCGCCGGGCGAGCGCGTGCTGGTCGGCATGGGCGAGCGCATCGGCGTGGACGGCGTGATCGCCGAGGGCAGCGCCCCGCTCGATGCCAGTCTGGTCACCGGCGAGAGCCTGCCGGTCGCCGCCAGCCCCGGCACCGCCGTCTTCGCCGGCACGCTGAACCTGGGCGGGCGGCTGGTGGTGCGGGCCACCGCCACCGGACAGGCGACGCTGCTCGCCGAATGCGTGCGGCTGATCGAGGCGGCGGAGGCGCGGCGCGGCCGGTTCGTCGTGCTCGCCGACCGGGTCGCGCGGCTCTACACGCCGGTGGTGCATCTCTGCGCCGCCGCCACCTTTCTTGGCTGGTGGCTGCTCGGCGGCATGGCGGCGGCGGAAGCGCTGCTGATCGCCTGCGCGGTGCTGATCATCACCTGCCCCTGTGCCCTGGCGCTGGCGGTGCCGGCGGTGCAGGTGATTGCCACCGGCACGCTGTTCCGGGCCGGCATGCTGCTGAAATCGGCGACGGCGCTGGAGCGCCTGGCCAGGGTCGACACCGTCGTGTTCGACAAGACCGGCACGCTGACCGAGCCCGTGCTGGCCCTCACCGAGGATCCCACCCGTGATCCCGCCGCCCTGCGCGAGGCCGCGTCGCTGGCCGCGGTCAGCCGCCATCCGCTGGCGCGGTCCCTGCTCGCCGCCGCGGGTAGCGTTCCGGCCGCGGCCGCGGTCGAGGAGATCCCGGGCGAAGGATTGCGTGCTTCCACCCCGGATGGTGACATCCGCCTGGGCAGTCGGAGCTTCGCCGGCGATCCCGCGGCTCCGCCGGGCGATGGCCCCGAGCTGTGGCTCGCACGCCCCGGTCAGGCCCCGGTCGCCTTCCGCTTCCACGAGCAACTGCGCCCCGATGCCGCCGAAACCATCGCCTGGCTGCACCGCGCGGGCCTGACCGTGCGGCTCGCCTCCGGCGATCGCGCCGGCGCCGTGGCACGCGTGGCCGAGGCACTCGGCATCGCGCAGTGGCGCGCCGAGGTGACGCCGGTCGACAAGGTGGCGCTGGTCGAAGCCCTGCGCGCCGAAGGGCGGCATGTGCTGATGGTCGGCGACGGCCTCAACGACGGCCCGTCGCTGGCGGCCGCGAGCGTGTCGATGTCGCCCTCCACGGCGGCCGATATCAGCCAGACCGTGGCCGACGTGGTGTTCCAGGGCCACCACCTCGCCCCGGTGGTGACGGTGCTGCGCACCGCCCGCCGCGCGCGCGCGGTGATGCAGGAGAACCTCGGGCTGTCGCTGGTCTATAATGTGTTCATGCTGCCGCTGGCCGCCACGGGCTTCGTCACGCCCTGGCTCGCGGCGGTGGCGATGTCGAGCTCGTCGCTGCTGGTGATGGCCAACAGCTTTCGCGTGCGTGTGAAGGGAGGGGCCACATGACCATCATGCTCTACCTGCTCGGGGTCAGCCTGGTGATGGGCGGGGTCGGCCTGGTGTTCTTCCTCTGGTGCCTGCGCACCGGCCAGTACGAGGACCTCGAGGGGGCTGCCAACCGGATCCTGTTCGACGATCCGCCGCAGTAAAGGACAGGAAGGCGAGGGCTCCGCCCTCGACCCGGCAGGGGTCAGGGGACCCCTGCACCCCAGTCTCGCTGCGCGGCAAAGCCTCCGCCGTGATGGACATGCCTCCGGCAACCGTCTATATTGTTGTTGCACCAACATAAGTAGCCGGGCTGCGCGGGTTTCGCGCACCTGGTCGTGCCCCCCCGCCGGACCGCCCGTCTCGTCGCCTTCGTGTCGACCATCGCGGCTCACCGGACGGTGTTCCTGGGAGGCGGCTGCGACAACCGGCAGGAGGCGAAACGCCCATGGCACGAGTCCATTACGGCGTCTGGAATGGTGTGGTCCATGACCACCGACAGGGCGGAACACCGGAAACCGGCGACCTTGCCGAACTGCGCGATTTCGATGCCTTCAATGAAGGCAACGCCATTCGCGCCTTCCTCGGCGATCGCGGGTTCTTCGTCTTCGATCCCCATGTCAGCCTGATCGATGCGCTGTGGCGCTACATGGACAAGGCCGCAGAGCAGTCCTGCGGCAAGTGCACGCCCTGCCGCATGGGCACGCAACTTGTGCGCGATGCGCTCGACGGCATGCGCCGCGGCGTGCCGGGTGGCCTCGGCCTGGACGACATCACTGCCCTGGCGGCGCAGATGGACACCACCTCGCTCTGCGGCCTGGGCCAGACCTGCGCCAAGGCCCTGCTGGCGGCGCTCGCGCATTTCCGCGACCAGATCGAGGCGGAAATCGCCGCGGCGCCGCTGCCCGACCAGTACGGCATGACCTACATGACCGCGCCCTGCATCGAGGCCTGCCCGTCCAAGGTCAACGTGCCGCGCTACATCGACTACATCCGCGACGGCAAGCCGGCGCATTCGCTCGGCGTGATCCTGCAGAAATACCCGATGGCCGCCACCTGCGGTCGGGTCTGCGTGCGCTTCTGCGAGATGGCGTGCCGGCGCAACCTGGTGGACGAGGCGGTCGGCATCAAGACGCTCAAGCGCTATGTCGCCGACCAGCAGCAGGGCGCGAACGCGCTGATGTTCACCCGCGACATGATCGCCGAGCCGCTCGGCCCGGACATGCGGGTCGCCGTGATCGGCGCCGGGCCGGCCGGCATTTCCTGCGCCTATCACCTGCTGCTGCACGGCTATCACGTGGATATCCTGGAGGCGATGGACGAGGCCGGCGGCATGGCCGCGATCGGCATCCCCAGCTACCGCCTGCCCAAGGACGTGCTGCACAAGGAAACCGACATCATCACTGCCCTCGGCGGGCACCTGCTGTTCGGCCAGGCGCTGGGCCGCGATTTCTCGATCGACGAGCTGTTCGAGCGCGGTTACCGCGCGGTGTTCCTTTCCATCGGCTGCCAGCAGGGCTCGGTGCTGGGCGTCGAGGGCGAGGACCCGGAGATGCTGGGCTACGAGACCGGCATCGGCTTCCTGCTGAAGGTGCACGACCACGTTGCCGGGCTGCAGCCCATGCCGCTGTCCGGGGAGGTCGTGGTGGTCGGCGGCGGCAACGTCGCCATGGACTGCGTGCGCTCCGCCCTGCGCATGGGGGCGGAGAAGGTGCATCTGGTCTATCGCCGCACCCGCGAGGACATGCCCGCCGACCGCGAGGAAATCGAGGCCGCCGAGGCCGAGGGCGTGATCTTCCACTACCTGACCAACCCGACGCGCGTCCTGGCCGAAAACGGCCGGGTCGCCGGCATCGAGCTGACCGGGATGCGCCAGGGCGAGCCCGACGCGAAGGGCCGGCGCAATGTGGTGGCGGTGCCGGACAGTGGCTGGACGCTCCGCTGCAACACCCTGATCGCGGCCATCGGCCAGCAGGTGAGCCAGACCTCGCTGCGGCCCGAGGACGGCATCGCGTTCGACCGCTGGAACTGCGTGAAGGTCAATTCCTCCTCGCTCGCCACCTCCCGTCCCGGTGTGTTCGCGGGGGGGGACTGCGCGTCCGGCCCGTCGACGCTGGTGCATGCCATGTCCAACGGGCTGAAGGCTGCGCGCAACATCGACGACTGGATCCGGCTCGGCCATGTCCGCTTCGCGCCGCGCTCGCGCATGCGCCACCTGCTGGCCGACCACCACCTGCTCGCCGTCGACAGCGTCGAGTTCCCGGTCAAGCACCTCTACCGGGTGCACCACCCCGAACTCGATCCCGAGCTGCGGCGCCAGATGTTCGAGGAGGTCGAGCAGACCATCAGCCAGGCCGACGCCTATCGCGAGGCGAAGCGCTGCCTGCGCTGCTATCGCATCTATTCCGTCATCACCGACCTGCCGATTCCCGAAGGAGCGGCGTGACCATGCAGCCGGACCCCCAAGCCCCCGCCGCCGCGCCGACCAGCCTGCGGGCGACGCTCGACGGTGCCGCCGTCATCGCCGGAGCCGACGAGACCATCCTGACCTGCGCCCGCCGCCACGGCGTGCACATCCCCACCCTGTGCGAGCTGCACGACATCGACCACACGCCCGGCACCTGCCGCGTCTGCCTGGTCGAGATCCGCATGCCCGGCCAGGAGCGGACCCAGATCGTCACCGCCTGCACCACGCCGATGCAGGAAGGGATCGAGGTGATGACGCGCAGCAAGCAGGTGCGCGAGATGCAGCGCCTGCAGGTCGAGCTGCTGCTCGCCGACCATGACCAGGATTGTGCGACCTGCACGCGCCACGGCAATTGCGAGTTGCAGGACGTCGCCCAGTTCGTCGGCCTGCGCAGCAACCGCTTCTTCGACCATGACCGCGTCGCCGCCCGCCCGATCGATTTTTCCTCGCCGGCGCTGATCCGCGACATGACCAAATGCGTGCGCTGCCAGCGCTGCATCGCCATCTGCCGGGACGGGCAGGGGGTGGACGCGCTGGTGGTCGCGGGCACCGGGCAGGAAACCTCGGTCGGCCTGCGCTACGGCCTGTCGCAGGCGGAATCCACCTGTGTCACCTGTGGCCAATGCGTGCTGGTCTGCCCCACCGGCGCGCTCGGCGAGCGCGACGAGACCGAGCGGGTGATCGATTACCTGAACGATCCCGAGGTGATCACCGTCTTCCAGTTCGCCCCGGCGCTGCGCGTGGGCTTCGGCGAGGAATTCGGCCTGCCGTCCGGCACCAATGTCGAGGGCCAGATCATCGCCGCGTTGCGCCGGCTGCGCGCCGACATCGTGCTCGACACCAATTTCGCCGCCGACGTGGTGATCATGGAGGAGGGCACCGAGCTGCTGCGGCGCCTGAGTGAAGCGCGACGGCCCACCTTCACCTCCTGCTGCCCGGCCTGGATCAATTTCGCCGAGGAACACTATCCGGACATCCTGCCGCTGCTCTCTTCCACCAAATCGCCGCAGCAGGTGCTCGGTACCATCGCCAAGACCTACCTGCCCGAGCGCATGGGCATCGATCCCGCCCGCATCCGCGTGATCTCGCTCATGCCCTGCACGGCCAAGAAGGACGAGGCAGTGCGGCCGCAGTTCATCCACGACGGCGTGCCCGAGGTCGACGTGGTGCTGACCACGCGCGAATTCGCCCGCCTGCTCAAGCGCGAGGGCATCGACCTGCGCGCGCTCGCCCCGTCCGCCTTCGACAATCCCTACATGAGCGAATATTCCGGCGCGGGCGCCATCTTCGGCACCACCGGCGGGGTGATGGAAGCGGCGGTGCGCACCATGTTCTACGTGGTGAACGGGCGCGAACTGGAAACCATCGAATTGCAGCAACTGCGCGGCTTCGAAGGGGTGCGCACCGCACAGGTCGAGCTGGGCGGGGCCATCGGCTCGGTGAGGGTGGCGATGTGCCACGGCCTGAAGCCGACGCGCCAGATCGTGGAGGCGGTGCGTGCCGGCACGGCTGAATTCGATTTCATCGAGGTCATGGCCTGCCCCGGCGGCTGCGTGGACGGCGGCGGCACGTTGCGGTCCAAGAAGACCTACCTGCGCGACGCGCTGAAGCGGCGCGAGACGCTGTTCGGCATCGACCGCACCCGCAAGGCCCGGCAGTCGCACAACAATGCGCAGGTTCAGGCGTTGTACCGGGATTATCTGGAGCACCCGTATTCGGAGAAGGCACACCACCTGCTGCACACCTACTATACCGACCGCAAGGTGCAGATGGTGCGCACGGTCAGCCAGATCTGGGACGAAATCACCATGAGCACCATGGTCTACTGAACGTCAGGGAAGGCCAGGGCTCTGCCCTGGACCTGCCGTCGTGCGCAGGCACGCATTCGCGTGACGGCCACAAGGCCCTTGGATCCCATTCGCGCTGCGCGGCACAGAAAATCGGGTTCCAAGGGCGAAGCCCTTGGTCGGTCCAGGGCGAAGCCCTGGTGGGGCGCGGGGCAACGCCCCGCCAACCACGGGAGCATCTTGTTTGGCGTTTCCTGACATTGCCGCGCTGCGCATGCTGGTGCCCTTCCTGTGGCCCTATCGCGGGCGCGTGCTCGCGGCGGTGGTGGCATTGCTGCTGGCCGCCGGTCTGGTGCTGCTGCTTGGCCAGGGACTGCGCCACCTGATCGATGACGGTTTCGCCACCGCCGCGTCCCCGGCGCTGGCCATGGCGCGCCTGAACCGTGCCGCCGCGGTCATGGCCCTGGTGATCGGCGCATTGGCGGTGGCGACCGCCGGGCGCTTCTACCTGGTTTCCTGGCTTGGCGAGCGTGTCGCCGGCGACCTGCGCCGGGCGGTGTTCGATCGCCTGATCTCGCTCTCGCCCGCTTTCTTCGAAACCGCGCGTACCGGCGATCTGCTGTCGCGCCTGACCGCCGACACCTCGCTGATCCAGGCCCTGGTGGGCTCGGCGATCTCGCAATGGCTGCGGGGCCTGCTGATGCTGCTGGGTGCCTTCGCCATGCTGCTGGCGACCAGCCCGTCGCTGACCGCCGTGGTGCTGGCCGTGGTGCCGCTGGTCGTGGTGCCGTTGATCCTGTTCGGGCGGCGCGAGAAGCGGCAGTCACGCATCTCGCAGGACCGCGTCGCCGATCTCGGTGCCTTCGCCGAGGAGACGCTGAACGCGTTGCGCACCGTGCAGGCCTTCGTGCACGAGCCGCTCGATCGCGCCGGCTTCGCGGCCCGCGTGCAGCGCTCGGTCGCCGCGGCGTTGCGGCGGGTGCGCACCCGGGCCTTGCTGATCCTGGTGGTGATTCTGCTGGGTTTCGGTGCGATCACCCTCAGCCTCTGGCTCGGCGGCCGGGAGGTCGTCGCCGGCCGCATGACCGGCGGCGAGTTGTCCGCTTTCGTGTTCTACGCGGTCTTGTTGGCGACCTCGTTGTCGGGGGTCAGCGAGCTGTGGGGCGAGCTGCAGCGGGCCGCCGGTGCTGCCGAACGACTGATGGAACTGCTGGCCGAGCGCCCCGCGATCGCCGCGCCGGCCCGGCCGGTTGCCCTGCCGCGTCCGGCGCGTGGCCATGTCGCCTTTCAAGGCGTGACCTTCTTCTATCCCGCTCGCCCCGACCGGCCGGCCTTGCGTGACTTCGGGCTCGAGGTCGCGCAGGGGGAGACGGTGGCGCTGGTGGGGCCGTCCGGCAGTGGCAAGACCACCGTCTTTCAGTTGCTGCTGCGCTTCTACGATCCGCAGGCCGGATGCGTGCGCGTCGATGACATCGACATTGCCACCACCGATCCGGCCGAGTTGCGCGGACGCATCGGCCTGGTGGCGCAGGAGCCGGTGATCTTCTCGGCCGATGCCTGGACCAATATCCGCTATGGCCGGCCCGACGCCACCGATGCCGAGGTGCGTGCCGCCGCCCGGGCCGCCGCCGCCGATTTCCTCGACGACCTGCCGGAGGGCTACGACACCCATCTCGGAGAGAAGGGCGTACGCCTCTCCGGTGGCCAGCGTCAGCGCATCGCCATTGCCCGGGCGATCCTGCGCGATCCGGCGATCCTGTTGCTGGACGAGGCCACCAGCGCCCTCGACGCGGCATCGGAACAGGCGGTGCAGCAGGCGCTGGCGCGGCTGTCGAACGGGCGCACCACCCTCGTCATTGCCCATCGTCTCGCGACGGTGCGACGGGCCGACCGGATCGTCGTACTGCAGGACGGGCAGGTGGTGGCCACCGGCACGCACGAGATGCTGGTGCAGGCGAACGGGCTGTACGCGCGCCTTGCCGCCTTGCAGTTCGACGACCGGCGCGCCGCAGGCTGACGGTCAGGCGGCGGCCGAGACGCCGATGTCGAGACGATAGCCACCACTTTCGGTGATCAGCAGCCGGGCCCGGCCGGGCTCGGGCTCGATCTTCTGGCGCAGGCGATAGATATGCGTCTCCAGGGTATGGGTGTCGACGTCCGCGCCATATCCCCAAACTTCGTGCAGCAAGGTCTCGCGGTCGGTGACGTTGTTGGTGCGGCACAGGTATTTCAGCAATGCCACTTCCTTGCGGGTCAGGCGGATGCGGCGGTTGGTCGTGCTGTCCACCAGCAGCTTGTCGGCTGGCTTGAAGGTGTACGGACCCAGTGGCAGCACCGCGGTTTCCGAGTTGTCGGCCAGGCGGAGTTGGGCGCGCAGGCGGGCCAGCAGCACGGGCAGCCTGACGGGCTTGGTGATGTAGTCATTGGCGCCGGCATCCAGGCCACTGACCACGTCGTCGAGTTCCCCCGCGCCGGTCAGCATGATGATGGGCAGGTAGACGAGCGACCGGCGCAGGCGCAGGCAGAGATCGCAACCGTCGCCGTCGGGCAGCTTGCGATCGAGGATGATGGCATCGATGCGGCGGTCGGGGGCGGTGGCGGCCTGGGCGACGGCGGCACAGGTGCTGACGCCGATCGCCGTGAATTCGTCAGTTTGGGCGAAAGCATCGATAAGCATGGCAAGCAGGTCGGCGTCATCCTCGGCAATCAGGATCGGTCGCTTTTCGGTCATCCCGCGGATCCAATAGCTGATAGTGAAACCACGCCTCATCTTCCAGCGGCGTGGTCTGGCCCGTCGGGGCCATATTCGATACGCATAGCCTAGCATTTGGATCGCGTAATGCGATGGTGCCGAGGCAAAACATTTTGTGAGCATCAGCGATACAATCACTGATACATATCAAATTACTACTATCAACTTTTCAGGGTAGTGCCATAATGTGATCAGATGTGATCGCACGTGCTTGTGACGTCACATCACCACAATGAGATTGATTGCTGCGATCGCTTGCATGCTCGCGGCAAGGAGAAGGGCGCAGGGCGTCCCCGGGCGAGGCCTCGACAGAATGACCGACCCGCGCGGTAATCGGTTCCGTGGTAACGGCCAGAATAGCTCCTGATTTCACTCAAATGAGCAAGAAACAAGACCTTCGGAAAGAGGGTTGTTTAATTAAAGTAGAGTCGTTGCCTGCCAAGAAGACGTTCTTGGTGTGGTGCCGGTTTGTGTGTCAATTTATAATTTCTTCCACAAAATCCATATCTATTTGGAAATGTGAATATCGTTGAATTTCAGCGTTAGTCATGACTATTTATGGGATAGATCTGTCGAAAACATAATGGATGCGTGTGGACACCATGTCTATTAGCCGAAAGATTGCAGCAGCGTTCGCCGCCATGCTTTTTATTGTCGGTCTGATAGGGTTTCTATCATTGCATACTTTCTCGCGTTTTAATGATACCGTCAACGAAATTACCGATAACTACATGCTTGGTATCGGGTATGTTTCGGAATTGCAATCATCCATTGCCGCCACACGCATCGCGTTGCTCTGGGGCATCATCGATCCGTCGGACAAGGCGGGCCGGGGGCCGATCCGTGAGCAGGTTGAGCATCTGCGCCGCCAGTACGACGCCACGGCGGCCAAGTACGAACCCACGGTCACGACCGACGAGGAGCGGCGCATCTATGGAGAGATCAAGCCGCTCGGGACGGCCTTCTTTGCCATGGCGGACCGGGTTGCCGGCCAGCTTGCGGCAGGTGAGACAGAGACTGGCCGGGAAACCTATCGGCGCGAATCGGTGCCGATCACGCGGCCGCTGACGGCCGCGCTGCGTCGCGACATCGAATACAATATCCGTGAGGGCAATCGCTGGGGTGAAACCGCCGATACGGATTATGCCTTTGGCCGTGTCCTGGTGATCGGCGGCATGGTGTTGGGGGTGCTGGCGGCCCTGCTCGTGGGATGGGTGCTGGTGCGCGGCATCGCGACGCCACTGCGTGCGATGACCGAGGCCATGCGCCGGATGGCCGAGAAGGATTTCACCGTATCGGTCACCGGCACGGACCGCACCGACGAGGTCGGGCAGATGGCCGCGGCGCTGGTGGTGTTCCGCGACCGCATGGCGGACGGCGAGCGGCTGGCGACGGCGCAATCCACGGAGCAGGCGGCGCGTCAGGAGAAGGCGCGGCAACTGGAAGGGTTCGTGCGTAGCTTCCAGGACCGCGCGACCGCGCTGACGGCGCCGCTTTCGGCCGCGTCGGCGCAGTTGGAGGCGACCGCGCGATCGATGTCGACCAATGCGACGCGGTCCGGCCAGCAGGCCGAAAGCGTGGCCACGGCCGCCTCCGAGGCGAGTTCCGGCGTGCAGGCCATCGCCGCCGTTTCCGAGGAGCTGTCGAGTTCCATCAACGAGATCAGCCGCCAGGTCGCGCAATCCACCAGCGTGGCCGGCCGTGCGGTCGAGGACGCGCAGCGGACCGATGCGACCGTGCGGGCCCTTGCGGAGGCGGCTGGCAAGATCGGTCAGGTGGTCGAGCTGATCAGCAGCATCGCCGGCCAGACCAATCTGCTCGCCCTCAATGCCACCATCGAGGCAGCCCGTGCCGGCGAGGCCGGGAAGGGCTTTGCCGTGGTGGCTTCCGAAGTGAAGAGCCTGGCGCAGCAGACCACCAGGGCGACCGGCGAGATCGCGGCGCAGATCTCGCAGATCCAGGAGGCGACCGAGCGGGCGGTCAGTGCCATCAGCGCCATCAAGGCCACCATCGAGGAGGTGAGCGGCATTTCCTCCGCGATCGCCGCCGCGGTGGAAGAGCAGGGTTCCGCGACGGCGGAGATCGCCCGGAGCGTGAGCCAGACGGCCCGGCGCACCCAGGACGTCACCAGCAGCATCGCCGATGTCAGCCGGGCGACCAAGGATACCGGTGCCTCGGCGAACGAGGTGCTGGGGGCCGCCGGCCAGCTCGCGCGCAACGCAGCGGAGTTGCAGAGCGAGATCCAGGCGTTCGCGAGCAAGGTACGGGCCGGCTGAGGCAGGGCGCTGGCCGGGAGGGGCGATTCCGTCAGGGATCGCATTGCTCCATCCCGGCCCGCCTGGGGCCTCGCCTCATGCCGCCGGATCAGGACGCGGGTGTCCCGGTCCGTTGCGGCGTTGCGGATCAGTCCTGCGAAGGCGGGAAATGGGGACAGGTCACCGGCTGATGCCGGAGCGGCTGCAAGATGGTGCCCAGGGGCGGAATCGAACCACCGACACTGCGATTTTCAGTCGCATGCTCTACCAACTGAGCTACCTGGGCAGGCCGGAGCCGTTGGAGGCCGGGGAAATAGCCCAGCCTCGCGCCATGATCAACCCGGCAAATCGCTACTTTCGTCACGCTCTTCGGATGGCTCCTGCGCGGGGATGCGATAGCTCTCGTTGAACCAGCGGCCGAGGTCGATATCGGCGCAGCGGGCGCTGCAGAACGGCCGGAACTTCGGCTGGGCGGGTTTGCCGCAGAGGGGGCAGGGCGATGCCACGCCCTGGGCCGGACCGACGGAGGAGCGGGAAAACGGTGGCTCGGTCATGGCGATTCCTCGAGAACCCAGGCCAGCGCGGGCAGTGACGGGTCGGGACGCAGGGAGATGGGGGCGCCCGCGCGGCGGCGCCAGTCGTCCAATGCGACGCCGTCGGCCTGCAGGGCGCCAGCGATCGCCGGCGTGCACCGCAGCGCGGGGGCCCGTTGCCCGGGATGGGCAAGCAACGCTTCCAGGGCCGTGCGCAGGGCCGCAAGTCCGGCGGCGTGCGGGCCGGCCAGCAATTCGTGCAGCGGAGGGTGCACCCGTGGGCGCAGGATCTCGGCCAGGCCCAGGGCGGTGAAGCCGAGCAGGCGTGGTCGCGCCGGATCGGCGGCGAGCGCGGCCGCGAGATCGGGCGCGAGTTTGGCCCGGCGCGCGGCCGCCATTCCGCCGAGATCGACCAGGATCGCGCCCGAGAGGTTGCGCAGCCGGATCTGCCGGGCCAGTGCCGGCAACAGGCCCCGGTTGGCGGCCATCTGCGCGCGCCCCTTCGCCGCCTGCGCTGCGCTGGCCGATCCGAGATCGACATCGATCGCGGTCAGGGCAGGGGTGGGATGCACCGACAACCGTGCGCCGCCGGGCAGGTCGACGACCGGTTCGGCCAGTGCCGCCACCTCGGCGGCGACGGCATCGTCGAAGGCGGCCGCCACCAGGGCGATGCGATCGCCGAGCGCCGGGCGCAGCCGGGCGGCCATGCCCGGATCGTCGAGCAGGACCGGTGCCTCGGGGTGCAGCGCGGCCAGCCGTTCCACCGTGCCCGGGCCGCGGCGCAGCAAAGCGGGCTTGCCGGTGCCGATCAGGTCGCGTTCGGCATCGGACAGTCGGGCGGTCAGGCGCGGTCCCTTGCCGCCCTGGGCCGCGCGGGAGATGCGGACGCCGAGCCCGCTGCCTTCCGGCAGGCCGGCGCCGCCTTCGCTGTCGGGCAGGAAACCGTCGGTGCCGGAGTCGAGTCGGACGAAGGCGCCGGCCATGGCCGGCACGCGGGCGGCGATGCGCCCGCGATGCAGGTCGCCGACGCCATCCGGCGCGCCCGGTCGCCAGAGCGCGAAATCGACGAGGCCGGTGCCGTCATGGGCCGCGACCCGCACCTCGCCTGGGCTGCAGGCAGCGAGCAGCTTCACGGCAGCGGATAGCCGAGCCCGCGCAGCAATTGTGCCGTTTCGAACAGCGGCAGGCCCACCACGTTCGAATGGCTGCCCGAGAGAAAGCTGATATGGGCGGCGGCGCGGCCCTGGATGGCGTAGCCGCCGGCCTTGCCCTGCCATTCGCCGCTGTCGAGATAGGCGCGTTTCTGCGGGTCGGTCAGGCGGGCGAAGGCGACGATGCTGGTCACCAGCCTTTCGCCGCGGCGCCCGTCGGGGCCGAGCAGCACCACGCCGGTGATCACCCGGTGGCGGCGGCCGGAGAGCAGGTCGAGGCAGGCGCGGGCCTCGGCCTCGGTTTCCGGTTTCGGCAGCACGCGCCGGCCGCAGGCCACCACCGTGTCGGCGGCCAGGACGTAGGTGTCCGGGGTTGCGGCGGCGTCGGCCTTGGCGTGGGCAAGGCGTTGCGCGACCGCGCGGGGCAATTCGCGCGGGCGGGGGGTTTCGTCGATGTCGGTGGGCGCGATGGTGTCGGGGGTGACACCGATCTGGGCCAACAGGGCGAGCCGTCGGGGGCTCGCCGAGGCGAGAATCAGCGTGGGCAGGGGCGTGGACCCGGCCTGATCACTTGAATCGGAAGGTGATGCGGCCCTTGGTCAGGTCGTACGGCGTCATCTCGACGTTGACGCGGTCGCCGGCCAGGACGCGGATGCGGTTCTTGCGCATTTTGCCGCTGGTATGGGCGAGAATGACGTGGTCGTTGTCGAGTTTCACCCGGAACATGGCGTTCGGAAGCAGTTCCGTCACCGTTCCGCTGAACTCGATCATGTCTTCTTTTGACATGCGTTGCCTTCAGCATGGTTGCAAAGCGGGGCGCACCATGCGCATGGCGCCCCCCTGGGTCAAGGCGAGGGCCGACAGGGCCGGTGCCGCCAAAATGGGGTGCAGGGGCCTTCTGGCCCCTGCTGGGTCCAGGGCGAAGCCCTGGTGGGTGCGGGGCAACGCCCCGCGTCAGTCTGCCGGTCCGTTCCCCAATCGCACGGCGATGCTGCGTCCGTGTGCCTGAAGCCCTTCCGCCTCGGCCAGTGCCACGGCGGCCGGCCCGACGCGTTCCAGGGCGGCCTGGTCGGCGGCGATCCAGGTGGTACGCTTGAGGAAGTCGAACACCGACAGCCCGGAGGCGAAGCGTGCGGTGCGTCCGGTGGGCAGCACGTGGTTCGGCCCGGCGACGTAATCGCCCACGGCTTCCGGGCAGAAGGGGCCCAGAAACGCGGCCCCCGCATGGCGGACCTGCGCGAAGAACGCGGCGGGGTCCGGGGTGAGGACTTCCAGGTGCTCGGGGGCAAGCCGGTCGGTGAGGGAGGCTGCTTCGTCCCAGTTGCGCACCAGGATGATGGCCCCATGGTGGTCCCAGGACGCTCCCGCGATGGCCGCGCGGGGCAAAGTGGGGATCTCGGCGGTGACGGCTTCTGCCACCGCATCGGCGAAGCCGGCGTCGTCGGTGATCAGGATCGACTGGGCGGCTTCGTCGTGTTCGGCCTGGGCGAGCAGGTCGATGGCGACGCGGCGCGGGTCGTTGGCGGCGCCGGCGACCACGACGACCTCGGACGGGCCGGCGATGGAATCGATGCCGACGCGGCCGAACACCTGTCGCTTGGCCGCGGCGACGTAGGCGTTGCCGGGCCCGACGATGCGGTCGACCGGAGCGATGCTGGCGGTGCCCCAGGCCAGGGCGGCGACGGCCTGGGCGCCGCCGACGCGATAGATCTCGGTCACGCCGGCGCGGCGGGCGGCGGCCAGCACCAGCGGGTTGAGCACCCCGCCGGGGGTGGGCACGCACATGGCGATCCGGCCGACCCCGGCCGCGCGGGCGGGGATGGCGTTCATTAATACAGAGGAGGGATAGGCCGCCTTGCCGCCGGGCACGTAGATCCCGACCGCGTCCAGCGGGGTCCAGCGCATGCCGAGCGTCAGCCCCTCGGCGTCGGTCAGCTTCAGGTCGGTGGGAAGCTGGGCGGTGTGGAACGCCTCGATGCGGCGGGCGGCGAGGTCGAGGGCCTCGTGCAGCGCGGCCGGCACGGCGGCGACCGCGGCGTCGATTTCTTCCGGAGCGATGCGCAACTGCCCGGGGGTGACGTCCATGCGGTCGAAGCGCGCGGTGAATTCGCACAGGGCTGCATCGCCGCGTGCGCGCACCGCGGCGATGATGGCGGCGACCGCGTCGTCCACCTGTTCGGTGGTCTCGCGGGCCTGGTGCAGCAGCGCCTGGAAGGCGGGCTCGAAATCGGGGGCGGCGGTGGAGAGGCGGATCATGGCGCGTCCGTGCCTGCGGCTGCCAGCGCCGCGCGGAACCGGGCGATCCAGGTGCCGATCTCCTCGGGACGGGTCTTGAGCGCGGTGCGGTTGACGATCAGGCGGCTGGTGACGTGGGCGATCACCTCGGTTTCCACCAGGCCGTTGGCGCGCAGGGTGGAGCCGGTGGCGACCAGGTCCAGGATCAGCCGGGTCAGCCCGAGGCCGGGGGCCAGTTCCATGGCGCCGTTGAGATGCACCACGTCGGCGTTGATGCCGCGGGCGGCGTAGTGGCGGCGGGCGATGTTGGGATACTTGGTTGCCACCCGCACCCGGCTCCAGGTGCGCGGGTCGTCGGTGCCGGCGGTGGCCTTGGGCTCGGCGATCGAGACGCGGCAGGCGCCGATGCCAAGATCGAGCGGGGCGTAGATTTCCGGATAGTCGAATTCCATCAGCACGTCGGCGCCGCAGATGCCGATCTGGGCGGCGCCGAGGGCGACGAAGGTCGCCACGTCGAAGCTGCGCACCCGCACCACGTCCAGGTTCGGGTCATCGGTGGGGAAGCGCAGGGAACGGCTGCTCTCGTCGGCGTAGTCCGGGCGTGGATGGATGCCCGCGCGTTCCAGCAGCGGGACGCATTCTTCAAGGATGCGTCCCTTGGGCAGGGCCAGGATGATGGGCCCGGCGGCTTCCGGTTCGAGGGCGACGGACGGGAATTCAGCTGTCATGCCCGCGCCTCCTACACTGCCCCGGCCCCTGCCGGAAGCCTCAGTCGCGTAACCGTTCAATGTCGGCGCCGCAGGCCCCGAGCTTCTGCTCGACCGATTCATAGCCGCGATCGAGGTGGTAGACGCGGTTGATCACGGTTTCCCCGCGCGCGGCGAGGCCGGCCAGCACCAGGCTGAGCGAGGCGCGCAGGTCGGTCGCCATCACCGGGGCGCCGGAGAGCGCCGGCACGCCGCGCACGATGGCGCTGGCGCCGTGCACGTTGATGCGCGCGCCCATGCGGACCAGTTCCGGCACGTGCATGAAGCGGTTCTCGAAGATGCTTTCGGTGACCATGGCCGCCCCGTCGGAGACGCACATCAGCGCCACGAACTGGGCCTGCATGTCGGTCGGGAAGCCCGGATAGGGCTCGGTCATGACATCGACGCCGTGCAGCCCGTTGAGGCGCCGGACGGTCAGGCCGCCATCCTGGGCGATGACCTCCACCCCGGCCTCGCCGAGGATGCGGATGACGGCGCCGAGATGGTCAGCGCGGGCATGGCGCAGGTGCAGCGACCCGCCGGTGATGGCGGCGGCGCAGGCATAGGAGCCGGTTTCGATCCGGTCGGGGATGATGGCGTGGGTGGCGCCGTGCAGGGAGCGGACCCCGTCGATGGTCAGGCGGTCGGTGCCGCGGCCCTCGATGCGGGCGCCCATCGCGGTCAGGCAGTCCACCAGGTCGGTGATTTCCGGCTCGCGGGCGGCATTGACCAGCACGGTGCGGCCTTCGGCGAGGGAGGCCGCCATCAGCAGGTTCTCGGTGGCGCCGACCGAGACGAAGGGGAAGACGAAGGTGGCGCCGTGCAGGCCGCGCGGGGCGGCGGCGTGGACGTAGCCGCCGTCCAGCCGGATCTCGGCGCCCATCTGCTCCAGGCCCTTGAGGTGCAGGTCGACCGGGCGCGTGCCGATGGCGCAGCCGCCCGGCAGCGACACCCGGGCCTCGCCGGCGCGGGCGACCAGCGGCCCGAGCACCAGGACCGAGGCGCGCATCTTGCGCACGATGTCGTAGGGGGCCTCGGTGCTGGTGATGGCGCCGCCGATCGACAGCGACCGCCCGTCCGGCGTGGCGCGGTCCACCGCGATCCCGTGCTGGGCCAGCAACTGGGTCATGGTGGCGATGTCCGCGAGCTGCGGCACGTTGGTCAGCACCAGGCGCTCGTCGGTGAGCAGCCCCGCCGCCATGAGCGGCAGGGCCGCGTTCTTGGCGCCGCCGATGGCGATCTCGCCGGAGAGCGGCCGGCCGCCGCGGATACGAATCCTGTCCATGGCCGGGATCTAGCGGAGCTCAGCCGAGCCGGGGAAGGGAAACCCCGCGCTGGCGCATATACTTGCCGGACTTGTCTGCGTAGCTGGTTTCACAGGGCTCGTTGCCCTGGATGAAGAGGAACTGGCAGATGCCCTCGTTGGCGTAGATCTTGGCCGGGAGCGGGGTGGTGTTGCTGATCTCGATGGTGACCTGGCCTTCCCATTCCGGTTCCAGCGGGGTGACGTTCACGATGATGCCGCAGCGGGCATAGGTGGACTTGCCGAGGCAGATCACCAGGACGTCGCGCGGGATGCGGAAGTATTCGACGGTGTGGGCCAGCGCGAAACTGTTGGGCGGGATGATGCAGACCGGGCCGTGGCGGTCGACGAAGGAGGACGGGTTGAAGTCCTTGGGATCGACCACGGCGGAGTCGACATTGGTGAAGACCTTGAAGTCTTCGGAGACGCGGGCGTCGTAGCCGTAGCTGGACAGGCCGTAGCTGATCACGCCATCGCGTTTCTGGGTTTCGACGAAGGGCTCGATCATGCCGTGCTCGGTGGCCATCTGGCGGATCCAGCGGTCGGACATCACGGGCATAGCGCGGCTGCTCCAGAGGGGGGCGAAAGGCGGGGATCTAGCCCGGCTGGCCCGGCGGGGGCAAACGCAGGACGCGCCGGGCCGGTCTGCTTCGGCGCGTTGTGGGCGCGGTCGGAACGACCGGGAGGTGCCGGCCGGGGATGTGTCAGGACCTGGGGGGCGGGGGAGTGGGTTGGTCGGCCTCGGCGCGGGCGCGCGTCTGTTGCTTGCGCCGCTGCAGATTGGCGCGGAGCGCGGCTGCCTGGCGGGCGCGGCGGGCTTCCTGTTCGGCCTGCGTGGCGGGCAGGCAGGTGGGGCGGGCCGGTGGGCGGGACGGAGTGGGTTCGCTCATGGGCGGGAGAGTGGCGCGGGCGTGGTCCAGGTCAAGCGGGGGAGGATTTGCGTTCCGGTGCGGTGAAGGGGTTGCACGCTCGCCTCCGAGCGTCTAGGAAGGCGCCCGCCCACCGGCCCGGCGCTGTTGTAGCTCAGTGGTAGAGCACCCCCTTGGTAAGGGGGAGGTCGAGAGTTCAATCCTCTCCAACAGCACCATTCCGACTGGTGAATGCCTCCGAAAATGGGAATCCACCGACCACCGCGCGGCTGCTTGCGCGGCTGGACTGTCGTGTTGGCCCGGTCCCGATTCCTGCTACGTGCACCGAGGGGCGCTGCTTTCCAGCCCCGAATGGGGTGATGCCTCATTCCGGGGATGCATGTGCGCCGCAGACGTGCGGGTCACTGCGACGAGCGGCCTGATGTGCCGTTCCTGCTCTTCGCGGGCGGCTTCCTCGTAGGCATGCGCCGTATCGAGCAAAGCCTCATGTACGAAGGGATCCCCGGCATTGCCTGCCATCCTGCGCAACCGTTCCGCCTTGGCCAGGAAATCGGAAACCCGATGGCGGCGGCAATAGGAAGATGACATTTGGTCAATCATCCAGATTAATTGCTTTTTAACATATTCTGTCAGTGCCGGTTGACAGTCCAGAAGACGTCCAACACGATTCCGCGACTAATAGTGTGTGGATGTTGGTTGTTTTTGAAACTGAACGATGTGCGGACAGTTTTTGTCTATACAAGGCGCGATTGCCACAGCTTGTGGTTGTCTGTGCTACTGCGCCAACTGGGCTGATTGCACCCGGGCTGTTTCTGCATCCGTGAGTTCCTGATCTGCGGCGCCGTATTTGCCTGCCAGGATCGACGGGCGAGCCGTGAGGTGGGGAACCGGGCCGGTCCCGTGGGGTGATCTCTCTTGCCGTGCATGATGATCGCGCGGACAGTGCATGCCCGCATGTGGGGCAAGCCATGCCTGATCTTGTAACGATCCGCCACGTGACGGAGACCGATGTTGACGCGCTGGTCCGCGGCAATCGCGCCAGCCGTGGCCTGCACATGCACTGGGTGGAGCCTTTCACCGATCGCGAGGGGTTTCATCGGTGGTTTGCCGGTACGCTCACGGGGCGAAAGGTTGCCCTGCTCGCCGAGCGCGATGGGGACATCGCCGGGGTGGTGACCTTCAGCGAGATCGTCATGGACAGCTTCTGCAGTGCCTATCTCGGCTACTACGCCATGGCCGGGATGCAGGGGCGGGGGCTGATGACGCGCGCGGTGGAACTGGCGGTGCTGCATGGCTTCAATGAAATCGGCTTGCATCGCATCGAGGTGAACATACAGCCGGACAATCTGCGCTCGCGTGCGCTGGTGAAGCGCCTCGGCTTCCGGCTGGAGGGCTATTCGCCGCGTTACCTGCGCATCGCCGGGTTGTGGCGGGATCACGAACGTTGGGCGAAGCTCGCCGACGACGAGCCGCGTCCCCGTTGATCATGCTGCGCACCCACTGCACCGCTGCGTCGTCGATCGCTCGCGGCCCTCGTTCAGCGGGCATCGGCGTCGAGAAAACCGCGCACCTCGCTCAGAAATCGCAGCCAGGCGGGTTCTTCTTCCAGCGGAAGATGATTGCGGCTTTCAAGCGGGACGAAGCGCGCCCCGGGATTCCAGAAGCCAGCAAGCGCTCCTGCTCGAACGGCACGACGCAGTCGTGGCGGCTGTGCAGCACCAGGGTCGGGGCCTGCACCTCTGCGAGCAGCGGGCGGATCTCGATGCCGCTGAACACATGCTGCAGCCGGAACGCGTTTTCGGGTGAGACGGTCACGCCCTGCAGGTCGTTGAACCACTGCATCTGCTCCGGCCTCGCGTCGGGAATGAACAGCGAGGTGAAGACCTGCCGGAAAGCCGGATTGTCCTGGCCCCGGCCATGCCGGGTCAGGGTCGCGAGCGCCGTTCGCTTGCTCGCCTCCTCCGGCGTGCCGCCCGTGGCCCAGCCCGCCGCGTAGCTGCCGCACAGCACGAGATGGCTGACGCGGTCCGGATGGCGCACCGTATAGGCGACCGCGCAGCCCTGCGAGATCCCGAGCAGCGGGAAGTGCCGCAATCCGGTCGCCGCGACCACGGCATCGAGGTCACGGGCCAGTGCCTCGAAGGAAACGTCGTCCACCTCCCAATCGGACAGGCCATTGGCTCGCTCGTCATGGCGGATCAGGCAGAAGTCGCGTGACAGACTGCGGATCCAGTGGCGCCAGACCGGACTTTCCCAATCATGTTCCAGATGCGTCATCCACGTCGCCGGGCGCAGCAAGGATGGTCCGTGCCCGACGGTGGCATAGGCGATCCGCACGGCATCAGCGGTGTTGCAGAAGCGGATTTCCTGTCGCCATGCCGGATCGGCGATTTCGCCCGGACGCGGCAGCCCGGGAGGGTTCGTCGACCAGCATACGCAACTTGCTCAGGCTCCAGCGCAGGGCCCCGTGCGGATCATCGGGCACGTCCCACAGCAGCGTGCAGAGTCGTTCCCGCCGAGGCGATCGTCCGGTCACGACGAGATACCCAAGCAGGGCCCGCGTCTTCCACGGCTGCGGCAGCGCGAGTGGCGCCGTGTCGCGCAACACCTGCATCTCGCCGAGCAATTTGACAGTCAGCATGTCGTAACCTCGCCGAACGGGCAGCGCCGGTCCGGTCGCGTTTCCCCATCTTGTCGCAGGCCCGCAGGCCAACGGCGGTCTGTTGCCGGCGGAAAGATAACCGGCCACATCTCACCTCGCCACGTTTCCACGGCTGTACACACGATCGTTCACATGTGCCCACCGCATCGTCCCGCTCCGAGAGAACGCAAGGAGGACGAGACTCATGCAAATGGGATTATCGACGGCGATGGGATTGGGATGAGGGGCATTCTTTTCCTGGACCGATTGCACCTGAGCCTGCGGCGCCACCGCATGGCGCGAACCCTGGAGGAACTCAGCGACGCAACGCTGAAGGATATCGGTGTGGCGCGATGCGAGATCACCCATCTGGCGCAAACAGCCTGGACCGACAGCGGCGAGGCGATGGCATTATCACCCGCTTTGCATCAGGGGCTGGTCTTTTCACCCTTCGCCTGGTTGCGGCATGTCCCGTTCGATCCCGTTGGTTCTATGTCCTTCCCGTCGTGTTGGCGCTGGGCTTCGGTGCCTTGCCAGCGTGGGCCGATGGCGGCGACTGCGTGGTGACGAGCGAGACGAAAACAGCCGCTGCCGTGCCGGAGGGGCGAAGTTTTCCGCCAGTAAAAAATAGTCATGGTTGAAAAAGTGGGACTCTGACGAAAAGGTCCTGGCAAGGGCGGCCCGGGCAGAAAGACAACAGGTGGCCGTCAGCCGTGCGGGAACGCCCATCACGTTCCTGCACGGCAGCATTGCAATGGATGCGGCAGCTTCGGGGGCCGGTGCCGACCCGTAACGACAATCGGATCGTTGCACCTCGCAAGCAGCTGCGCTAGGAACGCGGCCGGGTCACGTCCCCCCACCGGGACGCTTCTCTTCTGGAAGGGAGAGCCGCAATGGCACTCGCCGCCGCCAAGCCGGACACACGTCCGGCCAATCCGCAGTTTTCATCCGGTCCTTGCGCGAAGCGTCCTGGTTGGACGGTCGCCGCGCTCGAAAGCGCGCTGCTCGGCCGCAGCCACCGCGCCAAGAACCCCAAGGCCCGCCTCGCCGAAGTGATCGACCGCTCTCGCGCCATTCTCGGCATTCCCGCCGACTGGCGGCTCGGCATCGTGCCGGCCTCCGATACCGGCGCGGTGGAGATGGCGCTCTGGTCGCTGCTCGGTGCCCGCCCGGTGGACGTGCTGGCCTTCGAGAGTTTCTCCCAGACCTGGGCGACCGATATCGTCAAGCAGCTCAAGCTGGCCGATGCGCGCGTGCTGACCGCGCCGTATGGCAAGCTGCCGAACCTCGCCGATGTCGATTTCACCCATGACGTCGTGCTGGCCTGGAACGGCACCACCTCGGGTGTGCGCATTCCCAATGGCGACTGGATCCCCGCGCAGCGCGAGGGGCTGGTGATCGCGGACGCGACTTCGGCCGCCTTCGCCATGGACCTGCCCTGGGACAAGCTCGATGTCGTCACCTGGTCCTGGCAGAAAGTGCTGGGCGGCGAGGCGGCGCACGGCATGCTGGCGCTCTCGCCCCGCGCGGTCGAGCGCCTGACCACCTACAAGCCGGCCTGGCCGCTGCCGAAGATCTTCCGCCTGACCAGCGGCGGCAAGCTGACCGAGGGTGTTTTCAAAGGCGAAACCATCAACACCCCGAGCATGCTCTGCGTCGAGGACGCGGTTGATGGCCTGCGCTGGGCGGAAGGGATCGGCGGCCTGAAGGCGCTGATCGGCCGCAGCGAGGCGAGCCTGGCCGCCATCGCCGCCTGGGTCGCCAAGACCGATTGGGCCGACTTCCTGGCCGAGGCTCCGGCGACGCGCTCCTGCACCTCGATCTGCCTGAAGATCACCGCGCCCTGGTTCACCGCCCTGGCGCCGGAAGCGCAGGCGGAAGCAGCGAAGAAGCTCGCCTCGTTGCTCGAGAAGGAAGGTGTCGCCTACGACATCGGCAGCTATCGCGACGCGCCGCCGGGCCTGCGCATCTGGGCCGGCGCCACGGTCGAGACCGCGGATGTCGCCGCCCTGTTGCCGTGGCTCGACTGGGCCTATGCCCAGGTCGCCGCTTCCTACACCACCCAGGCCGCGGAGTAGTCCCGATGCCGAAGGTTCTCATTTCCGACAAGCTCTCCCCGGCCGCCGTCGAGATCTTCCGCGCGCGCGGCGTCGAGGTTGACGTCAAGACCGGCCTTTCCGCCGCCGATCTGCGGGCCATCATCGGCGAATATGACGGTTTGGCCATCCGCTCCGCCACCAAGGTGACGAAGGAAGTGCTCGAGACGGCCACCAACCTCAAGGTGGTTGGCCGCGCCGGCATCGGCGTCGACAACGTCGATATCAAGTCGGCCACCGCGCGCGGCGTGGTGGTGATGAACACGCCGAACGGCAATGCCATCACCACCGCCGAGCACGCCATCGCCATGATGTTCGCGCTGGCCCGCCAGATCCCCGAGGCCTCGGCCTCGACCAAGGCCGGCAAGTGGGAAAAGAACCGCTTCATGGGCGTCGAGCTGACCGGCAAGGTGCTCGGCGTGATCGGTTGCGGCAATATCGGCTCGATCGTCGCCGACCGCGCCATCGGCCTGAAGATGCGGGTGGTCGCCTACGACCCGTACCTGACCGACAAGCGCGCCCGCGACATCGGCGTGGAGAAGATCGAACTCGCCGACCTGATCGCGCGCGCCGACATCATCACGCTGCACACGCCGCTGACCGACCAGACCCGCAACATCATCTCGCGTGACGCGCTGGCGCGCGCCAAGAAGGGCGTGCGCATCATCAACTGCGCCCGCGGCGGACTGGTCGACGAGGCGGCGCTGGCCGAGGCGCTGAAGTCGGGCCATGTCGCCGGTGCCGCGCTGGACGTGTTCGAGGTAGAGCCCGCCAAGGAAAGCCCGCTCTTCGCGCTGGAGAACGTGGTCTGCACCCCGCATCTCGGCGCCTCCACCACGGAAGCGCAGGAGAACGTGGCGCTGCAGATCGCCGAGCAGATGAGCGATTTCCTGCTGACCGGCGCGGTGTCGAACGCGATCAACATGCCGTCGGTCTCGGCCGAGGACGCGCCGCGCCTGAAGCCCTACATGGAACTGTGCCGCTCGCTCGGCGCCTTCGCCGGGCAGCTCACCACGGCCCAGCACTCCGCCATCAAGGCCGTCACCATCGAGTACGAGGGGGCCGCCGCCGGGCTGAACACCAAGCCGCTGACCGCGGCCGCGCTCGCCGGGCTGATGGGGCCGATGATGGAAGGCGCCAACATGGTCAACGCCCCGGTGCTCGCGCATGATCGCGGCATCGAGGTCAGCGAAACCATCCATGACCGCCCGAGCGAGTACCAGACCCTGGTGCGCATCAGCGTGGTCACGGACACGCAGACCCGCGGCGTGGCCGGCACGCTGTTCGCCGGCAGCCGTCCGCGCATCGTCGAGATCAAGGGCATCCCGGTCGAGGCCGATTTCGCCCGGCACATGCTCTATGTCACCAACCAGGACAAGCCGGGCTTCATCGGCCGGTTCGGTGCGGTGCTGTCCGAGGCGGGCATCAACATCGCCACCTTCCATCTCGGCCGCGCCGAGGCGGGCGGGGATGCGATCTGCCTGGTCAGCATCGACGAGGAACCTTCCGAGGAGGTGTTGAAGGCAGTCCGCGCCCTGCCGCTGGTGGTGCAGGCGGCGCCGCTGAGCTTCTGACCAACCGGAATGGGCAGGCTTTGCCCACCGGTCCGCGCCGCGGACCGATCCACCAGGGGCCGTATGGCCCCTGGTTCTTTTTGGGGGACAGTCTGTCCCGACCGGTGGGCGAGGTGCTTTCCTCGCCCATCTGCCTTGCGCTACACGCACCGCATGCAGGATCTCATCGACGGCTACCAGCGCTTCCGCGAATCCGCCTGGCCGGAGCGGAAGAAGGTGTTCGAACAACTGGCCGACCGTGGCCAGCGCCCGCAGACCATGGTGATCGCGTGCTCCGACAGCCGCGTCGATCCGGCTATGATCTTCGATGCCGGTCCCGGCCAGATCTTCGTCGTGCGCAACGTCGCCAACCTGGTGCCGCCGTTCCAGCCGGACGGCACCTATCACGGCACCAGCGCCGCCCTCGAGTTCGGGGTGCTGGCCCTGCAGGTGCGCCACCTGATCGTGCTGGGCCACGGCATGTGCGGGGGCGTCCGCGCCCTGCTCGAAGGGGTGCCGGCTCCGCTCGGTGATTTCGTCGGCCCCTGGATCAATCTTGCCGGGCGTGCCCGCGACCGCGTGCTGGCCTGCGATCCGGCCGACCGGCAACTGGCCTGCGAGCATGCGACGGTGCAGCTTTCGCTGGAAAACCTCATGACCTTCCCCTGGATCCGCGATGCGGTGGAAGCGGGGCGGCTGCGCCTGCACGGCGCGCATTTCGACATCCGCACCGGCGTGCTCGCCCTGTTGCAGCCCGACGGCAGCTTCAGCCCCGCCTGAGCGGAGCCGGATTGCTTTCGTGTCGGGGATGCGGGTGCTAGAACGGGCCCAGCATGACCGACGATCGCCCCCTCAATCCCGCCCTGCTTCCCGCCGGGTTGCGCGACCTGTTGCCGCCCGAGGCCGAAACCGAGGCCACCTCGGTGGAAGCGATCATGGACGCCTTTGCCGCACATGGTTACCAGCGGGTCAAGCCGCCGCTGCTCGAATTCGAGGAAAGCCTGCTCGGCGCCGCCGGCGCGGCCGTGGCCGACCAGACCTTCCGGCTGATGGACCCCGACAGCCACCACATGATGGGGGTGCGGGCGGACATGACGCCGCAGGTGGCGCGCATCGCCACCACGCGCCTGTCGCATGCCCCGCGTCCGCTGCGCCTGTCCTATGCCGGGCAGTGCCTGCGGGTGCGCAGCGCCGGGCTGGCCACCGAGCGGCAGGTGGCGCAGGCCGGGATCGAGCTGATCGGCCCCGACAGCCCCGATGCGGATGCCGAGATCGCCGCGGTCGGCGCCGAGGCGCTCGCCGCCGTCGGGCTGACCCGGGTGTCGTTCGACCTGACCCTGCCGCCTTTCGTGCCGACCCTGCTGGACGAGGCCGGCTTCACCGCTGAGGCGGGCGCGAGCCTCGGCCGGGCGCTCGACCGCAAGGATGCTGCTGCCGTCACCGAGCTGGGCGGTTCGCTCGCGGGCACGCTGACCGATCTGCTGCTGGCCGCCGGGCCGGCCGAGCGGGCCCTGGCCGCGCTGGAGGCGGCGGCGCTGCCGCCGGGCGCGCGGGCCCTGGCCAAGCGCCTGGCCGCGACCGTCGCCGCCATCCGTGCCCGCGCGCCCGGGCTGCGGCTGACCATCGACCCCGTCGAATTCCGAGGCTTCCGCTACCATACCGGCGTGACGCTGACCGTGTATGCGCCCGGCCGGCACGAGGAACTCGGGCGCGGCGGCCGCTACCTGTGCGGCGACACCGAGCCGGCGACCGGGCTGACGCTCTATCCCGATGCGGTGTTGCGCGCCGCCCCGCCGCGCGCGCCCAAGCCGCGCGTCTATGTGCCCGTCGAGGCCGATGCCACCCGTGCGGCCGCGCTGCGCGCCGAGGGCTACGCCACCGTCGCCGGGCTTGAAGCCGTGGCCGATCCGGCCGCGGAGGCGCGGCGGCTTGCCTGCACCCATGTCCTGATCGCGGGTGGCCTTACTGCCCTCGCTGCGGAGTAGAACAAGAAAATGGCCAATGTCGCGGTGATCGGCGCCCAATGGGGCGACGAGGGCAAGGGCAAGGTGGTCGACTGGCTGGCCAGTCGCGCCGACATCGTCGTGCGGTTCCAGGGCGGCCACAATGCCGGCCATACCCTGGTGGTGGGCGGGCAGACCTACAAGCTGTCGCTGCTGCCCTCGGGCGTGGTGCGCGGCAAGCTCGGCGTGATCGGCAACGGCGTGGTGATCGACCCGGAGGCGCTGCTCTCCGAAATCGCCAAGGTCGAGGCGCAGGGCCTGAAGGTCACGCCGGACAGCCTGCGCATCGCCGAGAACGCGGCGCTGATCCTGCCGCTGCACGCTGCCCTCGACCGTGCCCGCGAAACCGCGCGCGGTGACCGCAAGATCGGCACCACCGGCCGCGGCATCGGCCCGGCCTACGAGGACAAGGTGGCGCGCCGCGCCATCCGCGCCTGCGACCTGGCCGAGCCGGAAACACTGGCCAGCAAGCTCGACGAGCTGCTGCTGCACCACAACACGCTGCTGGCGGGGCTGGGCGCCGAGACCTTCGAGAAGCAGGCGCTGCTCGACCGGCTGCTGGCGCTGGCGCCGAAGCTGCTGCCCTTCGTGGAGCCGGTGTGGGAACGCCTCGACGAGGCCCGGCGGGCCGGGCGGCGCATCCTGTTCGAAGGCGCCCAGGCGGTGATGCTGGACGTCGATCACGGCACCTATCCCTTCGTCACCAGCAGCAACACGGTGGCCGCGACCGCGGCCTCGGGCTCCGGCATCGGCCCGGCGTCGGTGGGATTCGTCCTGGGTATCGCCAAGGCTTACTGCACGCGGGTGGGATCAGGCCCGTTCCCGACGGAGCTGCATGACGCCACCGGCACGCTGCTCGGCGATCGCGGGCACGAGTTCGGCACCGTCACCGGGCGGCGGCGCCGCTGCGGCTGGTTCGATGCGGTGCTGGTGCGCCAGGCGGTGAAGGTGGGCGGCATCCAGGGCCTGGCACTGACCAAGCTGGACGTGCTGGATGGCCTGCCGACGCTGAAGGTCTGCGTCGGCTACCGCATCGGCGACGAGACCTACCGGCATTTCCCGGCGGGCATGCGCGCCCAGGCGGCGGCCGAGCCGATCTACGAGGAACTGGAGGGCTGGTCGGCCTCGACGGCGGGGGCGCGTAGCTGGGCGGACCTGCCGGCTGCCGCCATCAAGTATGTCCGGCGCATCGAGGAACTGGTCGAGGCGCCGGTGACGCTGCTTTCCACCAGCCCGGAACGCGACGACACCATCCTGGTGCGGGATCCCTTCGAGGACTGAAGAAAGGCCAGGGCTTTGCCCTTGTATCTCAACAGGCACCCGAGCGCGTAGGGTAACGCGCTCGGGAGCGGAAGGGAGCCCGCCTTGCCCTGGGGTGATCGAGCCCGTGGTCCAGCACGGTGCCCCTTCCGCGGCTATGTCCGTAAGCCCGAACAGTCGCCAGGGACGGCGCAAGTCGATCCCGCATACGCAAGGACGGGTGATGGACCAGACGGCTCAAGAGCAATCGATGTTTGTTGGCATCGACGTTGCCAAGAAGCATCTTGATGTGCATGTGCTACCGGCGGCGACCAGTTTTCGTGTCGATCGGGACGGTGCCGGCCTGGATGATTTACGCGATCGGCTGCAGGGCTTGTCGCCTGCGCTGATCATTCTGGAGGCGACCGGAGGATACGAAAAGGTGGTGCTGGCCACTCTGGCTGGCGCTGGCCTGCCGGTGCTGGCGGTCAATCCCCGCCAGATCCGCGACTTCGCTCGCGCCTGCGGCCGGCTGGCCAAGACCGATCAGCTCGATGCCGCGGTGATCGCCCGCTTCGCCGAACGTATCCGTCCAGAGTTGCGGCCGTTGCCGGATGCCGCAACCCAGATGTTGGGCGAGATCGCCGCGCGGCGCCGCCAGATCATCGACATGATCTCCGCCGAAAGCATGCGCCTCAAGCAGGCCACCGCCCGCAAGCTGCAGCGCGGCATCAACGCCCACCTCGCCTGGTTACAGCAGGAACTCACTGACATCGATACGGATCTTGATAGCGCCATTCGCGAGAGTGACGTGTGGTCACGCAATGAGGCGTTGCTCGACTCGGTGCCAGGCGTTGGCAAGACAACCGCCCGCACCCTGCTGGCCGAACTCCCTGAACTGGGGACGCTCGACCGACGACATATCTCCGCTCTCGCCGGCCTCGCTCCGTTCAACCACGACAGCGGAACCCATCGCGGCAAACGCAGCATTCGCGGCGGACGCACCGTGGTGCGCTCCGCCCTCTTCATGGCTGCCTGGGTCGCCACACGCCGCAACCCCATCCTCAAGTCGGTCTACGAGCGTCTGATCGCCGCGGGCAAAGCACACATGGTCGCCCTCGTCGCCTGCATGCGCAAACTTCTCACAATCCTCAATGCCATCATCCGGGACCAGCAACCGTGGCAAGCCGCTTGACACGCAAGACAGTCGCTGGACCCAGCAGGGGCCACAAGGCCCCTGCACCCCATTCTCGCTGCGCGGCAAAGAATGGGATCCAAGGGCCTATGGCCCTTGGCGGAGGTCCAGGAGGCAGAGCCTCCTGGCGGGGGCGGGGCAGCGCCCCGCAATCGTTCCCATGTTGGCATTCCGGTAACCAGACCCGGGCGAGACTGGCGGTGGAGGTCCCCGCCGTCCCGCCATGGTCAAGTCACTCCCTTCCGATACCGCTCCCGCGCAGGATCTGATCGCCGGCATCTATGCCGTGGATTTCGCGCGCCCCCTGGCGGCTGCCGGCGCTGGCTTGCCGGCTTTCGCCGCGACCGATCGCAGCCGCGGCGCGGGCCAGGTGATGGCCCTGCAGGTCGCGCCGGGCGCGCCGCCCAGGGCCGATGCGCTGCAGGCGCTGGCCGGGTGGTCGGAAGGCGGCCTGCTGGCGCCGCTCGCGCATGGGCCGGCCATGACGCCGGGGGGCCAGCCGGCCTGGTTCGTGATCTGCTCGTCCCCGCCCGGGCTGCCGGTTTCGGCGGGATTGCGGCCCTGGTCAGAGGCGGAGCTGCTGTCCTGCGTGCTGCGGCCGGTCGCTTCGGTGCTGGCTGCGCTGGAAGCCCGTCGCGTCACCCATCGGGCGATTTGCCCGGACAACCTGTTCCGGGCCGGCGCGGGGGAGACGGTGGTGTTGGGGGCGGGGTGGGCGGCGCCGCCGGCCAGCCTGCAGCCTTCCCTGTTCGAACCCCCTTATTCCGCCATGTGCCTGGCAGCCGGTCGCGGTGAGGGCAGTATTGCCGACGATGTCTATGCGCTCGGGGTCACGCTGCTGGTGCTTGCCTTGGGGCGGGTGCCGCTGCAGGGGCTCGACGACACGGCGATCCTGCGGCGCAAGCTGGCGCTTGGCAGTTTCGCCGCGCTGACTGGTGAGGAGAAGCTGTCCCCGGTCATCGCCGACCTGGTGCGGGGCATGTTGGCGGAGGATCCCGAGCACCGGCCGCCTCCGGTGCTGCTGACCGATCCCGTGGCGGCACGCGGCCGGCGGGTGGCGGCACGTCCCCCGCGCCGGGCGCAACGTCCGCTCGAGGATGGCGCGGGCGCGATCTGGGATGCGCGGAGCCTCGCGCATGCGATCGCCACCGCTCCCGAGGCGGGGGTCAGGCTGTTGTGCGGGGGGGCAGTGGATCGTTGGCTGCGGCGCAGCTTCGGTGATTCCGGCCTGGCCGCGCGGATGGATGATTTGGTACGGCTGCGCGCCGCCGACGCCGTGGCCGGTGATACCCATGCGGATGGCTTGCTGGCGATGCGCGCCGTGGCCTTGCTGGATCCCCTGGCGCCGTTGTGCTGGCGTGGCATCGCGATCTGGCCGGATGGGCTGGGGCCGGCGTTGGCGGCGCAAGCGCCGGCCGAAGTCACCGATCGCCTCCTCGAGATCGTCGCCACCGAGGCCGCGAGCAGTTGGGCGGCGCTACGGGCAGAGCGCTGCGATGGTGCCGCGCTGCGACTGCAGGCACGGCAGCACCGCATGCTGTTGCGGCTGCGGGGCTGGGGCGGCGGATTGCCGCGGCTGCGCTATGCCCTCAATTCGTTGCTGCCCTGTGCGAGCCCCTTGCTGGCGGGGCGGCTGGTCGTCCAGGTGACGGAGCTGCTGCTGGCCCTGGAGACGGTGGCCGCCCGGCCGGAGGCGCGCGGACAGTCACCGATCGATCGTGACATCGCGGCGTTCCTGGCAACCCGTCAGGACCAGCGTATCGAGGGAGAACTGGCGGAGCTCGCGGAAGGACCGCCGGCGCGCGTCGCCATCGCGGAGCTGCGCGTCCTGGCGGACCTGCAGTGGCGGCTGGGGGGACGCAGCCTGCCGCGTCTTGCCGCGTGGCTGGCCGAACGGCTCGGGCCGGCCCTGGACACCTGGCGCAACCGTGCGCGCCGGCAGGAGCGCGGCCGGGCCCTGGCCGCCGCGGCGGCGACCGGACGGCTCGGGGCGATGCTGGACATGCTTGAAGACGGGCCGGCGCGGCTGGCCGACCAGCGTGGGGCGGAGGCCGCGGAAGACGCGGTCCGGCGAATCGATGCGGAGCTCGCGACGCTGGTGGCGGGGAGTTCCTCGCGTGCCGAAACCGCGCGGCGGCTGGGGCAGGAGCTGGCCCTGGGAATGGCGACGATGGTGATCACGGTGGCCCTGGTCGCGGCGGTGCTGTCATGAAGGGACGTGCATGAGCGGGCATGCGGACATCCAGGGGCGAGCCCCGGGCACGGCGATCTGGTTGGGCGGATTGGCCTGTGGCGCGGTGGTGGCCCTGGCCACGCCCTGTGCCGTGCTGGTCTCGTTGTTGCTGGCGCCAGGGTTGGTGGCCATCCTGCTGGATCGTGACGCCGGGCGGAAGCCGGCGCGCACTGTCTTGCTATGTGGCGGGGCCCTGGTGATCGACCCGCTGGTCACGCTCTGGCAGAGCGGGCAGGGGGTCGGGGCGGCACTGGGCATGGCAGCGGACCCGGCGATCCTGGCCGCATGCTGGGCCGCGCAGGCCGGTGCCTGGCTGTTCGCCCAGATCCTGCCGATCGTGGTGCGTCTGGTGCTGGATGCGGCGGTGGCGGCGCGGGCGGCACGGCTGCGGGCCGAGCGGGGGCGCTACGAGACGGAGTGGGGCGTGCCCGCCGCGGAATAGCACGGGCCAGAGGCCGGGCCTGCGACACCGGACCGGTGGCATCGCGGCAGCGGGGGGTATGTACAAAAAAACGGGGCGCCGCTGAACTTCTGGCGGCATCCCCGTCCTGGCCGGGCCGGCGAGGCCGGTGATGTCCGGGACAGGCCCGGACCCACCGCACCGGCGTGTCGCCGACCGGTCAGGCGGCGCGTTCGACCAAAGCCTGGCGGCGCTGCTCGGCGACGCGGTTGTGCATCGCCTTCTGCAGCTTCTCGAACGCCCGCACCTCGATCTGCCGCACCCGCTCGCGCGAGATCCCGTATTGCTGCGACAGTTCCTCAAGGGTCGTCGGATTATCCTTCAGGCGGCGCTCGATGAGGATGTGACGCTCGCGCTCGTTCAGCGTCTTCAACGCGCCCGAGAGCAGTGCCTTGCGGCCGCTCAGCTCCTCGTGCTCGGCGATCGTGGTTTCCTGGCTTTCGGATTCGTCCACCAGCCAGTCCTGCCACTCTCCTTCCGAATCCGCCCGGACGGGCGAGTTCAGGCTGTGGTCGGGCGCCGAAAGCCGGCGGTTCATGCTGATCACGTCCTGCTCGGGCACGTCGAGCACGCGGGCGATCTTGGCTACCTGCTCGGGCTGCAGGTCGCCGTCGTCGATCGCCTGCATCTGGCCCTTCAGCCGGCGCAGGTTGAAGAACAGCTTCTTCTGGGCAGCGGTGGTGCCCATCTTCACCAGCGACCAGGAATGCAGGATGTATTCCTGGATCGCGGCGCGGATCCACCACATGGCATAGGTTGCCAGACGGAAGCCGCGGTCCGGGTCGAACCGCTTGACCGCCTGCATCATGCCGACGTTGCCTTCGCTGATCAGCTCGCCCAGGGGCAGGCCGTAGCCGCGGTAGCCCATGGCGATCTTGGCAACTAAACGAAGATGTGATGTGACCAGCTTATGTGCCGCCGCCATGTCCTCATGGTCGCGCCACCGCCGGGAGAGTTCCAGCTCTTCCTCGGGGGTCAGCATCGGGTATTTGCGGATCTCCTGGAGATACCGCGACAGGTTGCCCTCGGGGGCGATGGGGGTGACGGCAGAGACCACGGTCAGGACTCCTTTCGTCCGGTCGGCTTTCGCGTCCTGCCCTTTACGGCGCAGGCGGTCGGCCGGTTGCGAAGTACGCCGACTTCCGGTGAAGCCGGGGGATGTCGGGAAGACTCATCGGCCTCGGTGCGTGCCCCATTCTGCGGCAGCGTCGCACCACCCGGTCGCACGACACTGACATCCTCCGCGTGTCGCGTGCGGCAATCTATACCGGACAGGAGCGGTCCGGTCAATAATCCGGACTGGTTAAGTCGGGATTAAGTTTCCGTCAGAGCCACGAGTCCGAGCCGGTCGAGCAGGGCCTGCATGTCCGCGGGCGGGGGGGTCACGAAGCTGAGCGGCGCCCCGGTGCGGGGATGGCGGAAGCCCAGCCGGGTCGCGTGCAGGGCCTGGCGGGGGAAGTCGAGCAAGGCGGCGCGGGTCGGCGCGTCCAGCAGGCGCGCCGCCGCGGGGATGCGACGAAGGTAAAGTGGATCCCCGACCACCGGATGGCCGCGATGCGAGAGATGCACGCGGATCTGGTGGGTGCGGCCGGTGGCGAGCCTCACCTCCAGCAGCGTCACGGCCGAGTCGCGATGTCCCAGGGTGCGGTACCGGGTCAGCGCCGGCTTGCCGCCCCGGCTGACCACGGCCATGCGCTTGCGCTCGCGCGGGTCGCGGCCGATCGGGCCCTCGATCTCGCCCGTGGCCGGGTTGGGCAATCCCCAGCACAGGGCCAGGTAGGCACGGTCGAGGTCGCGGCTGGCGAAGGCGGCCGAGAGCGTGGCCAGGGCCTGCTCGGTCTTCGCCACCACCATGACCCCGGAGGTGTCCTTGTCGAGCCGGTGCACGATGCCCGGCCGCTTCTCCCCGCCGATGCCCGGCAGGTCATTGCCGCAATGGGCGAGCAGGGCATTGACCAGGGTGCCTTCCTCATTGCCCGGGGCGGGATGGACAACCAGGCCGGGCGGCTTGTCGAGCACCAGCAGGTCGCGGTCCTCGTACAGGATGGGGAAGGGGATCCGCTCGGGCTGCGGCACCGCGGGGGCGGGCGGCGGCACGTCGAGCCGGTAGACCGCGCCGGGCCGCACCGGCTCGGCGGGCTCGCGCAGGCGGATGCCGTCGCGGCTGACCTGCCCGGCCTCGATCAACCCTTTCACGCGCGAGCGCGACAGGGCGGGAATGTGATCGGCAAGAAAACGGTCGGTGCGCTGGCCGGCATGCTCGGGCAGGGCGGCGACACTGTGCAGCTCGGCGCCGTTGCCGATTGCCTCGGGCGCGATTTCGTCGGACATGGCCGCGGGATACTCCGGATGCGGAGCCGCGACGAGAGGAATGGGATGGCGAACGGGTTGCCGATGGGCGCGCTGAAGGTGGCGGTGGTGGCGATGGGCGTGCTGATCGTTGCCGGGGTGCTGACCATCGCGGTGGTGATCGCGGGGCGGATGTCGCAGATGCCGGCGGCCACCAGCGCGGTGGTGCTGGACGAGCCGGCGGGCACGCGCATCGTGGGGGTCTCGGCCTTGCCGGACCGGCTGGCGTTGCAATTGCAAGGGGGTGGCCCGGACCGGGTGGTGATGGTCGACATCCGCACCGGCCGGGTCGTCGCCCGGGCCGCGCTGGCGCACTGAGCGGCGGTCCCGGTCCCCGGCGGGGCGGCAGTGCCGGTTCCGGCGGGCCCGTCCGGCGCACGCGTGGGAGCCATGCATCACCCCGGATCGGCCAGAACACGGCTTGATGTCGGCGCGGGAAGGCCGTAGAAGCCGCCCCAGACGCGGTCCCGTTCGTCTAGAGGCCTAGGACACCGCCCTCTCACGGCGGTAACAGGGGTTCGAATCCCCTACGGGACGCCATTTTCCTTCGGCCATTCGATTTTTTTCCAGCCCGCAGCGGTTGCGCTGCGCGGGGCGTTCAGCCCTGTGTCCGGTGCTGGTCCGGACCCATTCCCTGCAAGTTGTCCCCCGCTGCGATCGACCGTCGCATAGCGGCGATTTTGGCTGGAATCCCTCGGGTTCCGGGACTCGTCACGGAAAAGAGACTGTTTGGAACAGTGCTCTAGGCGATTGCCGTCTTTTCGGGCAATTCGATCATGTGCTTGAAGACATTGGTTGCGAACGCAGTGTCCAAGAGTTCCCCACAGAGTTTTCCACAGAAGCCGTGGATATCCTGTAACGGGAATTCCCCACGATGGTACGCGTGCCCCTCTTGAGGGCAGGCAACCGTATTTCGTGAAGCAAAAGCAACGAACTGGCCCCTCTTGACCGGCTTCCCGGCCGTGGGTTTGGTCCCCGGCCCACACCGGGCTAGCATCACCGGATGCACCCTGGACCGCGACGGTTGCCGCCGGAGCCATGGCCCGATCCGGGCGACGATCCTGGTGACCTTCCCGCTGCCGCCGCGCAGGCCCTGCGCGCGGCCGGCGCGGCCTGGGATGACGAGGCGACGGCCGAACGCCATGTCCGGGACGCGCTTGCGCTCGCGCCGGGGCATCTCGCCGTGCAGATCGGCGCCTACAAGTTCTTTCTCTATCGCCATCGTCTGGCCGAAGCCCTGCCGCTGGCCGAGGCCTGCCTGGCCGGCGCGCTGCGCCGGACCAACCTGCCGGCCGACTGGCGCGATCTGAGGCCGGACCAGGCGGCGTTCGGAAGCTTCGAACCTGCTCCGCGGCTGGTGCTGTTCGCGCTGTTCGCCTGTGGCTACCTGCTGGCCCGGCTCGATCGGCAGGACGAAAGCCGGGAGGTGCTCATGAAGGTCGCGGAACTGGATCCGCCGGATCGCATGGGCGCGCGCCGCCTGCTGGCGGTGCTCGATCGTGGCGGGCGCGACGAGGACGGGCGCGACGAAGAGGCGTGAGCACGCCCCCTCAGCGGATCCGGCCGGGCTGTCGCCTGCCCGGCCGGGGATGCCTCAGCCGCGATCCTTGCGCGGCAGCAGTTGCTCGGCCAGGGTCACCCAGTAGCTCGCCCCAACCGCCAGCACCTCGTCATTGAAGTCGTATTGCGGATGGTGCGGCATGGGACAGTCGCCTTCTCCCGCGCCGAGCATGATGTAGCTGCCCTGCTTGGCGTTCAGCATGAAGGCGAAATCCTCGCCGCCCATGGTCGGCTTGGCCATTTCGCTGACGCGTGCCGGGCCGGCCACTGCCTCGGCGGCGCGGATGGTCAGGTCGGTGGCGTCCGCGTCGTTCACGGTGGGGGGGTAGGCGCGGTCGAACACCACGTCCGCCTGAGCGCCGAAGCTTTCGGCGATGCCGGTGGCGAGCCGCCGCACCCCGTCTTCCAGCCGGTCGCCGATATGCGGGGCGAACCAGCGGGCGGTGCCGAGCATGCGCACCGATTCGGGAATGACGTTGTAGATATGGCCGCCGCTGATATGGCCGATGGTGACCACGCCGCTCTCCACCGGCTCGATCGAGCGCGCCACGATGGTCTGCAGCGCGCTGACGATCTGCGCCGCCACCACGATCGGGTCGATGCTGCGATGCGGATGGGCGCCATGGGCGCCACGGCCGGTGATGGTGATCTCGATATTGGCGACCGCCGCCATCATCGGCCCCTTGCGCCACAGGAAGGTGCCTGCCGGGGCGGCCGGCCAGTTGTGCATGCCGAAGACCAGGTCCATCGGGCAGCGCTCGAACAGGCCTTCCTTCACCATCAGCTCGCCGCCGGCCAGGTTCTCCTCGGCCGGCTGGAAGATCACGTAGACGGTGCCGTCGAAATTCCGGGTCTCGGCGAGGTATTTCGCCGCACCCAGCAGCATGGCGGTGTGGCCGTCATGGCCGCAGGCATGCATCACGCCCGGAGTGACGCTCGCATAGGGCTTGCCGGTCTGTTCGTGGATCGGCAGGGCATCCATGTCGGCGCGCAGCCCGATCGCACCGCCCGGGCCGCGGCCCCGGATCACCCCGATCACGCCGGTCCGCGCGAGGCCGGTGATGACCTCGTCCACCCCGAAGCTGCGCAGCTTTTCCTGCACCAGGGCGCTGGTCCGCACTTCCTGCAGGGAGAGTTCCGGGTGACGATGCAGATCCTGCCGCCATTCCATCATCTCGGCATGGAATTCGGCGACGCGGTTGATCAGGGGCATGAACGCGCTTTCCGGTGACAGGGTGAAAATCCAAGCCTGCCCATCCACCTGGCGCTCGGGAAGTGTGGTGATGCGCCGGCCCGCTCATGGCAGGTCCCCCGCTCCATCATGAGGAGCCGGGGATGCGCGGTGTGTCCTTATGCGGCCGGAAAGGTTCGTTGCAGGCCGGCCTCGAGCGGCACCGGCATGACCCCGAGCGTCCCTTGCATGTCATCGATGCGGAACGCCTTGTCTTCCAGCAGGCGGCGGATTTCATCGGCCCGGATGCGCGGCAGGAAGGGCAGGGCGGTCAGCGGCGAGGCGGCGATCAGCGCCCAGGCCGGCACCGGCACGATGCGCGGCGCGGCGAGGCCGGCGGCCCGGGCGACCGCCCGGACGAAATCGGCGTAGGGCATCGCCGCGGGCCCCGCGATCACCAGCGCCCGTGGCGTGCCCCATGCCACTGCCAGCGCCGCCATCACGCAGCGCGTCACGTCGTCCTGATGGATCGGCTGCACCAGCGCCTGCCCGCCGCCCGGCAGCGGCACCAGGGGCAGGCGGCGGAGCAGGGCGGCGAGGCGCTGCACGTTGTCCTCGCCCTGTGCGCCGTAGATCATGGTCGGATGCAGCATCACCCCGTCGCGGCCGGAGGCGAGCAGCGCCGCCTCGCCGGCCTGCACGCCCAGCCCGTGCGCGTCGGGCCAGCGGGTGAAGCGGCGCGTGCTGCCGAGCAGGACCAGCCGCGCCGGCCGGGGCGCCGCCTCCAGGATTGCCGGGGTATGTCGTGCATGGGCGCATGAGACGATGCGCGCGGCATCGCCGAGCGCCGCCCTGAGCGCAACGGAATCGGTCAGGTCGGCCACGCGCGCGGGCGCCGTTCCGCCGCCGGCGCGCCATTTCGCCGCGTCGCGCACCACCGGCACGGCGGTCACGTTCGCGGCGGCGAGGGCGCGGCACAGCGCCAGGCCGGAACGGCCGGAGGCGCCGATGACATGGACCGGACTGGACATGGGCCTTCTCTAACGGGCCGCGATGCCGGCCCGCAATCTGTGGTATTATAATACCACAAGCGCGAAACCTTGACGCAGCCTGGGTTCGCCGGCATAAGCCGCGCCTCGAATTCCCCTGAGGACACCGGACCCATGAAGACTACCCTCTCGCTGAAGCCCGCGGAGGTGAAGAAGGACTGGGTGCTGATCGATGCTGAGGGCCTGGTGCTGGGCCGTCTCGCCGCGATCATCGCCAACCGGCTTCGCGGCAAGCACAAGGCGCAGTTCACCCCGCATGTCGATTGCGGTGACAATGTCGTCGTCATCAATGCGGCCAAGGTGAAGGTCACCGGCCACAAGCTCGACCAGTCGGTGTTCTACTGGCACACCGGCTATCCCGGCGGCGTCAAGGGCCGCACCATGCGCCAGCGCCTCGACAGCGCCCATCCCGAGCGCGTGCTGGAAAAGGCGGTCGAGCGCATGATCACGCGCGGCCCGCTGCAGCGCAAGCAGATGAAGCACCTGTACGTCTACGGCGGGACCAGCCATCCGCACGAGGGCCAGCAGCCCCGCCCGCTCGACATCGCCGCTCTCAACCGCAAGAACAAGGGGGTCTGAGACGATGTCCGGCACCCAGCCCACCCGTACCCTCGCCGATCTGAAGGATCTGGCGGTCGCCGCCGCCACCGAGGCGGACCAGCCCAAGCGTGAGCCCAAGCGCGACGCGCTCGGCCGCAGCTACGCGACCGGCCGCCGCAAGGACGCGGTGGCGCGCGTGTGGATCAAGCCCGGCAAGGGCGAGATCCAGGTGAACGGCAAGCGCGTCGGCCAGTATTTCGCCCGGCCGGTGCTGCGCATGCTGATCACCCAGCCCTTCCTGGTGGCCGATCGCTACAACCAGTTCGACGTGTACTGCACGGTCACCGGCGGTGGCCTTTCCGGCCAGGCCGGCGCGGTGCGCCATGGCATCAGCCGCGCGCTGACCCATTACGAGCCGGAGCTGCGCCCGATCCTGAAGATGGCCGGCTTCCTCACCCGCGACCCGCGCGTCGTCGAGCGCAAGAAGTACGGCCGCGCCAAGGCCCGCCGCAGCTTCCAGTTCAGCAAGCGCTGAGCCGCTCCCGCTTTCACGATGCGACAGGGGGGCTGGCCCGGCGGGCCAGCCCCCCTTACTTTTTCGGCGACCGCAAGACGACGATACCGTCGACAAGGAGACGGCACATGGCGAAGGCCAGGATCTTCATCGATGGCGAGGCCGGCACCACGGGCCTGGGCATCCGCGAGCGACTGCGCGACGAGGCCACGGTGGAACTGCTCAGCCTGGCCCCCGAGCATCGCAAGGATCCGGCGGCGCGACGCGAGGCCATGGAAGCGGCCGATCTCGTGGTGCTTTGCCTGCCGGATGCCGCAGCCAGGGAATCCGTCGCCCTGGCGGAAGATCTCGGCGCAGCGGCGCCGAAGCTGCTGGATGCCAGCAGTGCCCACCGGGTCGCTCCGGGCTGGGTCTATGGCTTCCCCGAACTGCAACCGGGGCAGGCACAGGTGGTGGCGCAGGCGCACAAGGTCACCAATCCGGGCTGCTATCCGACCGGTGCCATCGCCCTGCTGCGCCCACTGGTCGATGCCGGCCTGCTGCCGGCGGATTTTCCTGTCACCATCAACGCGGTGTCGGGTTACTCCGGTGGCGGCAAGGGGCTGATCGAGGCGCATGAGGCGGATGGCGGCCCGGCTTTCGAGCTGTACGGCCTCGGCCTCGAGCACAAGCACGTGCCCGAGCTGCAGCTTTATGCTGGCCTGACCCGCCGGCCGTTGTTCGTGCCGTCGGTCGGGCATTACCGGCAGGGCATGCTGGTGTCCGTGCCGCTGCACCTGGATGTGCTGCCCGGCACGCTGCAGGGGGCCGATCTGCAGGCGGTGCTGGAAGCGTATTACCGCGGCTCCCCGGACGTGTCGGTCCCGCCGCCCACCGCCGATGGCAAGCTGGAGCCGGAGGCGCTGAACGATACCAACCGCCTGGAACTGCGCGTTTTCGCCAACGAGGCGCGGCGGCAGGCGGTGCTGGTGGCGCGGCTCGACAATCTGGGCAAGGGGGCCTCGGGCGCGGCGCTGCGGAACATCCGCCTGATGCTGGGACTGGACGAGGCGGCGCGGCAGGAACGCGCCGATGCCTGATCCGGGCCCGGCGCGGTTGCTGCCGCGCCGGGTCGTCGCGTTGGCGGCGGGGCTGCTGCTCACGGCCTGCGGGGCGGTCACGTCCGGCACGGTCGATACGCCTTTCGTGCCGCCCGCGGCGCTCGGCACCAATCTCGACGCCGACCAAGCGGCGGCGGGCATCGCCGGCTGGGCCTTCGCCAGCCCGGCCAACACGCGCGGCCGCCCCGTCGAGGCGGCGCGGGCGGTGATCGCGATGGAATACCTGTCCGGACTGCTGTCCGGCTCCGCCCCTTATCCGAACGTCTCCCCGCTGGTGCAGCAGCAATTGCTGGCAGGACGGCAGGAGGTGCGGCGGACGCTCGGCGTGCCGCCGGACGCGCCGTCACAGGCGGTGGTGGATGCCATGATCAGGGTCCAGAACGGGCTGTTCACGGGCGATCTGGCGGCGGCGACGATGGCGCTGCAGCCGCCGCTGTTCGGCTTCGGGCCGCAGGCCACGCTGCAGATCCTCGCCAACCTGCCGCCGCTGCCACAGGCCAATGTGGCGACCCAGCGGGCGCAGTTCGACCTGCAGCCGGGCGGGGGCCGGTGCTGGGGGTGCTGAATTGAAGGCCAGGGCTCTGCCCTGGACCTGGCAGGGGCCACAAGGCCCCTGCACCCCATAAGCGCTGCGCGGCACAGAATATCGGGTTCCAAGGGCGAAGCCCTTGGTGGAGGTCCAGGAGGCGAAGCCTCGTCACGCGAAGGCGTGCCTTCGCACGACGTCGGGTGCGGGGCGAAGCCCCGCCTCAGGTCAGCAGCACCTTCACGTAGCTGCCGGGCGCGTCTTCCAGCACGGGCAGCTTGCCGTCACCGGGAACCCGGGCCTTCACCTGCCGCTTGTCGAGGGCGGTCACCCAGCGCTGCCAGTCCGGCCACCACGATCCGGCGATCTCGGTGGCGCCCTTGAACCAGTCCTCGGGCTGCTCCGGCAGATCCGTGTTGATCCAGTGGCTGTATTTGCCGCCTTCCGGCGGGTTGACCACGCCGGCGATATGGCCGGAGGCCGCCAGTACGAAGCGGTTTTCGCCCTGCAGCAGGTGGGTGCCGTAATAGGTGCTGCGCCACGGCGCGATGTGGTCCTCGCGGGTGGAGATGAAGTAGGCGGGCACCTTGACCTGGCGCAGGTCGATCGGGGTATCGGCCAGGGAGATGCCGCCGGGTTCGCGCAGCCGGTTCTCCTGGTACATGTTGCGCAGGTAGAAGCTGTGCATCCGCGCCGGCATGCGGGTGGAATCGCTGTTCCAGTAGAGCAGGTCGAACGGGAACGGGTCGTTGCCGAGCAGGTAATTGTTCACCACGAACGACCAGATCAGGTCGTTGGCGCGCAACATGTTGAAGGTGGTCGCCATCTCGCTGCCATCGAGATAGCCGCGGCGGTTCATCTTGTCCTCGAGCATCTTGAGCTGTTCTTCGTCGATGAAGACGCCGAGCTCGCCGCACTCGCGGAAATCCATCAGGGTGACGAAGAAGGTGGCGCTTTTGATGCGCTGGTCGCCATGGGCGGTCATCCAGGCCTGGCTGGAGGCGAGCAGCGTGCCGCCGAGGCAGTAGCCGATCGCGTTGACGCCGTCCTCGCCGGTGGCCGCCTCGATCGCGCTCAAGGCCTCGAGGATGCCTTCTTTCATGTAGTCCTCGAAGCCCTTCTGGGCGAGCCGCTCGTCGGGGTTCACCCAGGAGATGATGAACACCGTATGTCCCTGGGCGACCGCCCAGCGGACGAAGCTGTTCTTCGGGCGCAGGTCCAGGATGTAGAACTTGTTGATCCAGGGCGGCACGATCAGCAGCGGCCGCTTGAGCGCCTTCTCGGTGGTCGGCGTGTACTGGATGAGCTGCATCAGCTCGTTCTGGTACACCACCTTGCCCGGGGTGACGGCGATGTTCTCGCCGATCCGGAAGGCGTCCATGTCGGTCATCTTGATGCGCAGCTCGCCCTTGCCGCGCTCCAGGTCACCGAGCAGGTTCTTCAACCCTTTCAGCAGGTTCTCGCCGCCGGTCTCGACGGTCTTGCGCAGAACCTCGGGGTTGGTGAGCAGGAAGTTGGAAGGGCTCATCGCGTCGACGAACTGCCGCGCGTAGAAATCCACCTTCTGGGCGGTGTGGGGCTCGAGGCCATCGGCCTGCTTGACCACATCCTGGATGAAGCGGGCCGAGAGCAGGTAGGACTGCCGGATGAAGTCGAAGACCTCGTTTTCTTTCCAGGCGTCGTCCTTGAAGCGACGGTCCTTCGGGTCGCCCTCGATCACCGGCGCGCCGTCCATGCCGAGCAGCCGGCGCGCGGTGTTCTGCCAGAGCGACATGTAGTCCTGCCAGAAGCCGAGCTGCGCCTGCATCAGCTTGGTGGGATTGGACATCAGCTTCGCCGTCATTTCCATGAAGGCGCCCCCGATGTTCAGGGGGTCGGGGCTCTGCAGCCCGCTTTCGGTCTGCCGGCGCAGCCATTCCGCCACAATGCGCTGCGAACGCTCGGCGATGTCGGCCATGGAGCGTCCGAATTCGGTGGGGTCGGGCAGCTTGAAGGCGCCGGCTTCCGGCTTGGTCGGCTCGGCCATGCGGCTATCCTTTCCGTAGGTCGGCTCGCGCGCTACATCTCGTGTGCCGGAAATGCGGCAGCAGTCTGGAGCACTCCGACCCTTTTATGTCAGATGGACGTGTGTACGAACTTGATAGAGTGCGCTCCCTGACCGTTCAAGTGCGACCGGCGCAGGGCTTGCATACCAGCCAAAATCCAGCGAGGTGTGCTGTCGTTCTCTTGACGGCCGGGTTGCTGGCAGGCTGTGCCTCTGGCTCGGTCAGTCCGGTGGATTGGTGGCATTCGCTGGAGGGCGGGCGCATCGCCGAGCAGCGGCCGCCGCCGCCCAATGCGGACGCGCCCTATCCCAGCCTGGGCACGGTGCCGGCGCGGCCGGTGGTGACCGACCATGCCACCCGTGGCCGGATTGCCAGCGGGCTCACGGAGGAGCGGCGGAACGCGGAATACGCGATCTCTTCCCCGGCCGAACCCTATCAGCCGCCCAGGGTGCCCCCGGCCGCGGCCGCTTCCCAGGACGCTCCTTCCGCCTCGTTGCAGGCGGCGAGCGCGCCGCCGGCGCCTGCTCCGGCCGCCCGGCCGGCGCCGCCGCCGCAGGAAGCGCCCGCAGCCCCGGTGACCGCCGATCCGGCGGCCCCTGCCGCGTCGGCCCCTTCCGCCCCGGCCGGTGCCGCCATGGCGGAACTGCCGGCCATCCCGGCGGCGCCGCCGCCGGCGCCGCGCATCCCGGGGGTGCCGGTGCCCGCCGTGACTGCCCCGACGCCGCCGCCGGTCGCACCACCCCCACCCGCGCCGGCGCCCCCGCCCGCGCCGGCCGGCACCGTGCTGGTGCCGTTCAGCACCGGTGGAACGGCGATCGCCCCGGAGACGGAAACGGCGCTGCGGGCGCTCGCGGCCAGGCGCGGCACGGCCGCCATCGTCGTGACCGGCTATGGCGAGGCGCTGGGCAGCGATCCCGACGCCCAGGCTGCGTCCCTGCCACTGGCCCTGGCCCGCGCCCGCGCGGTCGCGGCGGTGATGATGGCTGCCGGCGTGCCTGCATCGCACCTGCGGCTGACTGCGCGGGCGGAGGGGCGCGGTGGCGCCGCCCGTATCGCCAACTGAAGGATTGTGAAAGAATAGGTGTTGCCCCCGGATCCCGCCGGGATCATGCCGCCCCTCCGGGCCGGCACGGTCCCGCCGGCCTGCGCGACCAGCACGTCTCGACCTTCTTCACTTGCTCCAGACTTGGTGGGCGGGGCATTCCGGCCTGTCCCACCAAAGCCCCACTGACCCCAGGTTTCGGATTGCCGCCATGACCGATGAGTTCCACCGCATCCGCCGTCTGCCGCCCTACGTCTTCGCCGAGGTCAACAAGGCCAAGGCGGCGGCGCGAGCCGCCGGCGAGGACATCATCGACCTCGGCATGGGCAATCCCGACAGCCCGACTCCGCCGCACATCGTCGCCAAGCTGGTCGAGGCGGTGCAGGATCCCCGCACGCACCGGTATTCCGTCAGCAAGGGCATCCCTGGTCTGCGCCGGGCGCTGGCTGGCTATTACCGCCGCCGCTTCGATGTCGATCTCGATCCCGAAACCGAAGTGGTCGCGACGCTCGGCTCGAAGGAAGGCCTGGCCAACCTGGCCTCGGCGATCACCAGCCCGGGCGACACCATCCTGGTGCCCAACCCCTCCTATCCGATCCACCAGTTCGGCTTCATCATCGCCGGCGCCGGCGTGCGCAGCATCCCGGCCTCCCCGGACGAGGAGATGCTGCGCGCGCTCGATCGGGCGGTGAAGCATTCGGTGCCCAAGCCGACGGCGCTGATCGTCAATTTCCCGTCCAACCCGACCGCCTATCTGGCCGACCTGGATTTCTACCGTGAGGTGGTGAGCTTCTGCCGCCAGCACGACATCTGGATCATGTCGGACCTTGCGTATGCCGAGATCTATTTCGGCGAAAAGGTGCCGCCCTCGATCCTGCAGGTACCAGGGGCCAAGGACATCGCCGTCGAGTTCACCAGCATGTCCAAGACCTACTCGATGGCGGGCTGGCGGATGGGCTTCGCCGCCGGCAACCAGAAGCTGATCAATGCCCTGACCCGCATGAAGTCGTATCTGGACTACGGCGCCTTCACGCCGGTCCAGGTGGCGGCGGCCGCGGCGCTCACCGGGCCGCAGGACTGCGTGCAGGAGATGCGCGACCTCTATCGCGAGCGGCGCGACGTGCTGATCCGCGGCCTGCACGCGGCCGGCTGGGACGTGCCGAGCCCGGACGGCTCGATGTTCGCCTGGGCGCCGATCCCGCCGCGCTATGCGCATCTCGGCAGTCTGGAGTTCAGCAAGTTGCTGCTGGCGCGGGCGAAGGTGGCGGTGGCGCCGGGCATCGGCTTCGGCGAGCACGGCGACACCCATGTCCGCATCGCCCTGGTCGAGAACACCCATCGCCTGCGCCAGGCGCTGCGCAACATCCGCAGCTTCCTGCAGAGCGAGAGCAACGAGGCGCCGCGGGAGGCCGTTCCCAGCGGCCACGCGGCATGAGCCGGCCGCTTTCGGTCGGCGTCGCCGGCCTGGGTACGGTCGGCGCGGGCGTGCTGAAGCTGCTGCGCGAGAACGCCGGGATCGTCACCGCCCGGGCCGGGCGGCCGATCGCGGTCACCGCCGTCTCGGCGCGTGACCGCACGCGCGACCGTGGCGTCGATCTCGGCGGGCTGCGCTGGTACGAGGATGCCGTGGCGCTGGCCGCGGATCCGGGCGTGGATGTGATCGTCGAGCTGATCGGCGGTGCCAACGGCCCGGCGCGGCAACTGGTGCAGGCGGGGCTGGCCGCCGGCAAGCCGGTGGTCACCGCCAACAAGGCGCTGCTGGCCGTGCACGGCGCCGCCCTGGGGGCCCAGGCCGAACAGGCCGGCGTGACCCTGGCCTTCGAGGCAGCGGTCGCGGGCGGCATCCCGGTGATCAAGGCCCTGCGCGAGGGGCTGGCCGGCAACCGCATCAGCAAGGTCGCCGGCATCCTGAACGGCACCTGCAACTACATCCTGACGGTGATGCGCGAGCGCGGGCGGGAATTCGCCGAAGTGCTCGCCGAGGCGCAGAAGCTCGGCTACGCCGAGGCCGACCCGTCCTTCGACATCGACGGCGTCGACGCCGCGCACAAGCTGGCGATCCTCGCGGCGCTGGCCTTCGGCCGGCCGGTGGCCTTCGACGAGGTGCATGTCGAGGGCATCCGCCATGTCTCGGCGCTCGACATCGCCTTCGCCCGCGAACTGGGCTACCGCATCAAGCTGCTCGGCCTGGCGCGGCGCACCGAGGCCGGGATCGCCGCGCGCGTGCATCCCTGCATGGTGCCCGAAGCCGCGCCGATCGCGCGGGTGGACGGCGTGTTCAACGCGGTGGTGGCGGAAGGCGATTTCGTCGGGCGGATCATGCTGGAGGGCCGCGGCGCCGGCGCCGGCCCGACCGCCTCGGCGGTGGTTGCCGACCTGATCGACATTGCCCGCGGGCGGTCGACCCCGGTCTGGGGCGCGGCCTCGGGCCATCTCTCCGATGCGCCCTCGGTGCCGATCGGGGCGCATGTCGGCTGCTACTACCTGCGCCTGATGGTGGTGGACCGTCCCGGCGTGATCGCCGACGTGACGGCGGTGCTGCGCGACCAGGGCATCTCGCTCGAGAGCATGCTGCAGCGTGGCCGCAGTCCGGGCGAGGCGGTGCCGGTGGTGCTGGTGACGCACGAGACCCGCGAATCCGCCATGCGGGCGGCGCTGGATCGCATCGCCGGCCTGGACGCCGTGTTGGAAGCGCCGACGCTGATCCGCATCGAGCCCGCATAAGCGCGGTGCATCGGCGATCGGACTTTCCCGTCAGGACGAAAGAATAATGACAGAGCAGAGGAGTGACGCGATGCTGAAGGACGATCAGTTCCAATCGGCACATACCAGCGACCGCAACCTGGCGCTGGATCTGGTGCGCGTCACTGAGTCAGCCGCGCTGGCGGCGAGCCGCTGGATGGGGCTCGGCAAGAAGAACGAGGCCGACGGCGCCGCGGTGACGGCGATGCGCAAGGCCTTCGACGTGGTGCAGATCGCCGGCACCGTCGTGATCGGCGAGGGCGAGATGGACGAGGCGCCGATGCTCTACATCGGCGAGAAGGTGGGGGCCGGCGGCCCGGCGATGGACATCGCGGTGGACCCGCTGGAGGGCACCAACCTGTGCGCCAAGGGCGGCCCGAACGCGATGGCGGTGATCGCGCTGGCCGAGCGCGGCAATTTCCTGCACGCCCCCGACATCTACATGGACAAGATCGCGGTGGGCGGCCACCTGCCGGCGGACGTGGTGGATCTGGACGCCCCGGTGGAGGAGAACCTGCGCAACCTCGCGCGGGCCAAGAAATGCGCGGTCTCTGACCTGGTGGCCTGCATCCTGGACCGTGAGCGCCACGCCGAGATCATCGGCCGCACCCGCGCCGCCGGGGCGCGCATCATGCTGATCAGCGACGGCGACGTCGCCGGCGTGATCGCCACTGTCCAGCCCGAGAGCGGCGTTGACATCTATCTCGGCATCGGCGGCGCGCCCGAGGGGGTGCTCTCGGCCGCGGCGCTGCGTTGTGCCGACGGGCAGATGCAGGGGCGGCTGATCTTCGAGAACGACGAGCAGATCGCGCGGGCCCGGCAGATGGGCATCACCGATCCGAACCACAAGTTCGACATCCTGGAGATGGCGCGGGGCGACGTGATGTTCGCGGCGACCGGCGTGACCGGCGGGGCGATGCTGCGTGGCGTGCGCCGCTTCGGCCATGGTGCGTCGACGCACTCGCTGGTGATGCGCAGCAAGTCGGGGACGATGCGGTACATCGAGGCCCACCACAACTACGCGACGAAGCCCTGGGCATCGAATTGACCGAAACTGCCGGCGGCGTGGCGCCCGTCCTGGGCGTCACCCGCAGCCTGACCAACCGCCGCTGGGTCTGGCGCCAGGGCGAGGACCGCGTCGGCCTGGGGATTGCCCAGCGGTTGGGGGTGCCTGAAGTCGTAGGGCGGTTGCTCGCGGCCCGTGGTGTCGGGCTGGAAGCGGCGGCGACCTTCCTGGAGCCGACGCTGCGGGCCCTGCTGCCCGATCCCTCGGTCCTGCGCGACATGGACGCAGCGGTGGCCCGCCTGGCCGCGGCGGTGTGCCGGGGCGAGACGGTCGGCGTCTTCGGCGACTACGACGTGGACGGAGCCTGCAGCGGCGCGCTGATGGTCACCTTCCTGCGTTCGCTCGGCTGCACCGTCATGCCGTACGTGCCCGACCGCATGACCGAGGGCTACGGGCCGAACGTGCCGGCGCTGCAGGGGCTGGCTGGGCGGGGTGCGACGCTGCTGGTCTGCGTCGATTGCGGCACTGCCGCGGGCGAGACGCTTGCCTCCTTGCAGGGACAGGCCGACGTGATCGTGCTGGACCACCATAAATCGGAGGTCCTGCCGGCCGGGGTGGTGGCGACGGTGAACCCGAACCGGGTCGATTGCGGCTCGGGGCTGGGGACGCTGTGCGCGGCGGCGATCGCCTTCCTGACCGCGGTCGGCACCGTGCGGGAACTGCGTCGCGGCGGGTTTTTCGCCCAACGTCCCGAACCGGATCTGCTGTCCCTGCTGGACATCGTGGCGCTGGCGACGGTGTGCGACGTGATGCCGCTGACCGGGCTCAACCGCGCCCTGGTCACGCAGGGGCTGAAGGTGATGGCACGGCGGGCCCGGCCCGGGATCGCGGCGCTGCTGGAAGTGGCGCAGGTCAAGGACCGGCCCAGCGCGGCGACGCTGGGCTTCGCGTTGGGGCCGCGCATCAACGCCGCCGGCCGGATCAGCGAATCCGACCTGGGCCTGCGTCTCTTGCTCTGCGAGGATCCGGTCGAGGCCCGTACCCTGGCCGCCACGCTGGACGCGGTGAACCGGCAGCGCCAGGTGGTCGAGGCCAGCATGCTGGACGCTGCGATGGCGGCGGCCGAGGCGCAGATCGCGGCGGGGCATGCCACCTTGCTGGTCTCGGGCCAGGAATGGCATCCGGGCGTGGTGGGCATCGTCGCCGGGCGGATCAAGGAGCGGTTCAACCGCCCGGCCTGCGTGGCGGCGCTGGCCGACGGCATGGCCAAGGGCAGCGGGCGGTCGGTGGCCGGGCTCGACCTGGGGGCGGCGGTGATCGCGGCGCGCCAGTCCGGCATCCTGGTGACCGGGGGCGGTCATGCCATGGCGGCGGGGTTCTCGCTGCCCGAGGACCGGCTGGCGGCCTTCCATGCCCTGCTGGACGAGCGTCTGGCCGCGGCGGCGACCTTGCCCTCGGCGGCGGATCTGCCGGTGGAAGGGGCGGTGGCGGTGCCGGGCTGCACCACGGAACTTGCACGCCATCTCGGGCGGCTGGCGCCGTTCGGCAACGGCAACGAGGAGCCGGTGCTGATCCTGCCGCGGGTTCGCGTCATGCGCGCCGATCGCGTCGGTCGCGAGGGCAACACCATCCGGGCCTTCGTGGAAGGCGAGGGGGGTGGGGGGCGCCTGCGCACGGTGCTGTTTCGTGCCCGCGAGGGGGCCTTGGCCGATGCCTTGCTGAGCCGTGGCGGCGAGCCGCTGCACATCGCGGGCCATCTTCGGGCCGAGGAATGGAACGGCATGGTGAATGCGGGCTTCGTCATTACCGATGCGGCGTCGGTGGTCCCTTGACCATGACCGTCTGGTTCGCTACCCAGCGCAGGCGCCTCGTCCCGTTCGTCTAGAGGCCTAGGACACCGCCCTTTCACGGCGGTAACAGGGGTTCGAATCCCCTACGGGACGCCAAAAGCCGCCTGCTGACGCGGCTTCATGCCGGGCTTCGCCGTGAGCCCGCCTGACCGACTATTTCCCAGGGTGGCGATTGTCGGTCTCCCAACCGTCTCATTGCCATGATGTTGCCTTTGCGGGCCGCTTTTCGCCGATGCCTGCCATGCAGGCTGCGCGGCTGTCCGGGCGTCCGCACGCGACCTGGCCTGCCGGTCCGACCTGCCGGCGGTCTGTCTGAAACCGTCCCCGACAAGCCAGCCTGAGGTGTGGCCAGCGCGAATCCACGTGTTGCCTGCGCGATGTATAAATTATACGCAAATGAAAAATCGATCACGGAATAATATCGAATTCTTATAAGAATTGATACTCGAATTTCTGATTTATTCTTAAAGGTGCCCGTGAACTTGTAATGTACTTGCATTGATGGAATTCTTTTTGTTATCGGATCAAGGACTGATCCGCGGGCTGTTTTTCATGCGACGTGCGGGCGGCGCAACGGAGCGAGTGACATGGAGACCGGCGAGACCGTGGACGACCGGAGGGTCCTTAGGACGATGCAGGGACATGTCATGGACGAACGGTGCTCCAGCCAGCTCATGGACACCGACGATAAGGAGGTTGTGCCAGGCTGCGGAGTTGCTCCGGTCCCGCCCCGAAAGCTCCGGGACGCCATTACCTGTGCGTTCTGGCTGGTGGACAATGTCGCCCCCCGCCAAGGCAAGCGTCGTGGTGCCAGTGTGGCGGCCCCAAATGGTATCTATACCGAAAGTAGCCGTGCCGTCGTTGCGGATGTGCTGCGCGATGTTTTCCTGAAGGGGGGAGATAGCTATCTGGCAGCCGCTCAGGCGGAACTTCGTGCGCTTGGTTATAAGGGGCAGCTTGCCGAGAATTGTCTCAGCGGAATTGCGCTGGAGTTCGCACTTCATGCCGAAACGACGGCTGTTGCTTTCGATGCCCCGGTTCCGGCATGGGCGACTGCGATCCTTGATGCGCGGCTTGGTGTCAGCAAGGGCGATTCCACCCATGGCAGGCGTTTGGCCGGAGAACCCTTGCGCAAGGCTTCAGACGCATCAAAGGCGGTCATGGAGCCGGCCGACGTTGGTGCTGCCCAGGTAGCAGCGGTGGCTGAGCCGGTCGTGGAGCCGGCCGACGCTGGTGCTGCCGAGGTGTCAGCGGTGGCTGAACCGGCTGTGGAGTCGGCCGAGGCCGGTGATGCCGAGGTAGCGGCGGTGGCTGAACCGGCTGTGGAGCCGGTCGACGCTGGTGATGCCGAGGTGTCGGCGGTGGCTGAACCGGCTGTGGAGCCGGTCGACGCTGGTGATGTCGAGGTAGCGGCGGTGGCTGAACCGGTCGTGGAGCCGGTCGACGCTGCTGCTGCCGAGGTGTCGGCGGTGGCTGAACCGGTCGCGGAGCCGGTCGACGCTGGTGCTGCTGAGGTGTCGGCAGTGGCTGAACCAGCTGTGGAGCCGGCCGAGGCTGGTGATGCCGAGGTAGCGGCGGTGGCTGAACCGGTCGTGGAGCCGGCCGAGGCTGGTGCTGCCGAGGTAGCGGCGGTGGCTGAACCGGTCGTGGAGCCGGCCGAGGCTGGTGATGCCGAGGTAGCGGCGGTGGCTGAACCGGCCGTGGAGCCGGCCGAGGCTGGTGCTGCCGAGGTGTCGGCGGTGGCTGAACCGGCTGTGGAGCCGGTCGACGCTGGTGCTGCCGAGGTGTCGGCGGTGGCTGAACCGGCTGTGGAGCCGGTCGACGCTGGTGATGCCGAGGTAGCGGTGGTGGCTGAACCGGCTGTGGAGTCGGCCGAGGCTGGTGCTGCCGAGGTGTCGGCGGTGGCTGAACCGGCTGTGGAGCCGGTCGACGCTGGTGCTGCCGAGGTGTCGGCGGTGGCTGAACCGGCTGTGGAGCCGGTCGACGCTGGTGCTGCCGAGGTGTCGGCGGTGGCTGAACCGGCTGTGGAGCCGGTCGAGGCTGGTGCTGCCGAGGTGTCGGCGGTGGCTGAGCCGGCCGTGGAGCCGGTCGACGCTGGTGCTGCCGAGGTGTCGGCGGTGGCTGAACCGGCCGTGGAGCCGGTCGACGCTGGTGCCGCCGAGGTGTCGGCGGTGGCTGAACCGGCCGTGGAGCCGGTCGACGCTGGTGCCGCCGAGGTGTCGGCGGTGGCTGAACCGGCCGTGGAGCCGGCCGAGGCTGGTGATGTCGAGGTGTCGGCGGTGGCTGAACCGGCCGTGGAGCCGATCGACGCTGGTGCTGCCGAGGTGTCGGCGGTGGCTGAACCGGCCGTGGAGCCGGCCGACGCTGGTGATGCCGAGGTGTCGGCGGCGACTGAACCGGCTGTGGAGCCGGTCGACACTGGTGATGCCGAGGTGTTGGCGGCGGCTGAGCCGGTCGTGGAGCCGGCCGACGCTGGTGATGCCGAGGTGTCGGCGGCGACTGAACCGGCTGTGGAGCCGGTCGACACTGGTGATGCCGAGGTGTCGGCGGCGACTGAACCGGCTGTGGAGCCGGTCGATGCCGGTGATGCCGAGGTGTCGGCGGTGGTTGAACCGGTCGTGGAGTCGGTCGACGCTGGTGGTGATGCCGAGGTGTCGGCGGCGGCTGAACCGGTCGTGGAGTCGGTCGACGCTGGTGGTGATGCCGAGGCGTTGGCGTCGACTGAACCGGCTGTGGAGTCGGTCGACGCTGGTGGTGATGCCGAGGTGTCGGCGGCGGCTGAACCGGTCGTGGAACCGGCCGACGCTGGTGATGCCGAGGCGTTGGCGTCGACTGAACCGGCTGTGGAGCCGGTCGACGCTGGTGCTGCCGAGGTGTCGGCGGCGACTGAACCGGCTGTGGAGCCGGTCGACGCTGGTGCTGCCGAGGTGTCGGCGGTGGCTGAACCGGCTGTGGAGCCGGTCGATACTGGTGATGCCGAGGCGTTGGCAGCGACTGAACCGGTCGTGGAGCCGGTCGACACTGGTGATGCCGAGGTGTCGGCGGTGGCTGAACCGGTCGTGGAACCGGTCGACGCTGGTGCTGCCGAGGTGTCGGCGGCGACTGAACCGGCTGTGGAGCCGGTCGATGCCGGTGATGCCGAGGTCTCAGCGGTGGCTGAGCCGATCGTGGAGCCGGTCGACGCTGGTGCTGTCGAGGTGTCGGCGGTGGCTGAACCGGCTGTGGAGCCGGTCGATACTGGTGATGCCGAGGTGTCGGCGGTGGCTGAACCGGTCGTGGAGCCGGTCGACGCTGGTGCTGCCGAGGTGTCGGCGGTGGTTGAACCGGCTGTGGAGCCGGCCGGTGCTGATGATGCCGAGGTGTCGGCGGTGGCTGAGCCGGCTGTGGCGCCGGCCGCTGCTGGTGCTGCCGAGGCCTCGGCGGAGGCTGAACCGACCTGGGATCTGGTGGGGTTTGCGTCTCCGGTGCAACCAGGTGCCCCTGGTGTTCCCGAATGTCCGGATGGGGATCTGGCAGAGGCCATTCGCGAGGCGGCCTGGCTCGTCCGGGATGCCACCGAGGCAGAACGGCGGCTTCGGTACCTTGGGCTGGTGGATTTCCTGGTCCTGGATGCGAATGAGCGGGCGATGGCCACCAACATGCTTCGCCTGGTCTATATCAGCGCGGCCGACGGCCATTTTCAGCGCGCATTGGATCGGGCCAAGCTTGCTTGCGATATCGTCAACCGGAATATCGTCAGCCTGAATCTTGAAGAAGAACTGGAACTGGCGACCCTGGCATTCGCCCGCCATGCAGACATCGTTGCCCGGATCATTGGTGGAGTGGCCCCGCAATGGGCGACCGAAATCCTGGCCGCGAAACAGACGGTGGATCTCCACAAGGCGGCCGTTGCCGAGGCGCAGCGTCTCTATCTTGCCAGGCTTCTGGCGCCCCGGAGCGGTGGTTTCTAGGAATCGCACGTGGGGCCGGCGCCATCCGGTGATGTTGGCGTTCGATGCATGAAGGAGGGGCGTGCCGGCTGTTGACGTTCAGCGAGGGCACGCTCGTCTGGTCCGGTTCCGGGGGGCCGCCACGATGCGCCCCAAAGGGGGCGGGGTGGGTCTACCGTCGGCCCGCCGCCGACGACATCAACAAACAAAAAGAGCCGGGCCGATGAACCCGGCCCGGCTCTTTCCGTCAGCCTTCTCGGCCGCGTCTAGTCCGCCGCCGCCGTGAGCGCCGCCTGCTGCGCCGCCGCCGCGGCCCGCTTGGCGTTGGCCTGCTGCGCCTGGATGGCTGTCAGCGCGATGGTGTAGACGATGTCGTCCACCAGCGCCCCGCGCGAGAGGTCGTTCACCGGCTTGCGCAGGCCCTGCAGCATCGGGCCGATGCTGACCACGTGGGCCGAGCGCTGCACCGCCTTGTAGGTGGTGTTGCCGGTGTTCAGGTCGGGGAAGACGAACACGTTGGCGCGGCCGGCGACCACGCTGTCCGGGGCCTTCTGCCGGCCGACGCTGGCGACGCTCGCCGCGTCGTACTGCAGCGGCCCGTCGATCAGCAGGTCCGGGCGCTTGCCGCGCGCGATTTCAAGCGCGCGCCGCACCTTGTCCACATCCGCGCCGCTGCCCGAGCTGCCGGTCGAGTAGGAGATCATCGCCACCCGCGGGTCGATGCCGAAGGCAACGGCCGAATCCGCCGACTGGATGGCGATGTCGGCCAGTTCCTCGGCGGTCGGGTCGGGATTGACCGCGCAGTCGCCGTACACCAGTACCTCGTTCGGCATCAGCATGAAGAACACGCTGGAGACGATCGAGGATCCCGGGGCGGTGCGGATCAACTGCAGCGCCGGCCGGATCGTGTTGGCGGTGGTGTGCACCGCGCCGGACACCAGCCCGTCCACGTCGTCCTGCGCCAGCATCATGGTGCCCAGCACCACGGTGTCCTCAAGCTGGTGCTCCGCCTGCACGGCGGTCAGGCCCTTGCTGCGGCGCAGCTCGCACATCGGCGCCACGTACTGGCCGCGCACCGCCATCGGATCGATGATCTCGATGTCGGGCGGCAGCACCACGCCCTGCGTCTCGGCCACCTGGCGGATGTGGTCGGGGTTGCCGAGCAGCACGCATTGCGCGATGCCCTTGCGCTGGCAGATCGCCGCTGCCTGCAGCGTGCGCGGCTCGTCACCCTCGGGCAGCACGATCCGCTTCGCCGCCTCGCGCGCCGCCTGCACCAGGCGGTGGCGGAACGCCGGCGGGGGCATGCGCAGCCGCCCGGGCCGCCCGAGCTGGGAGCGCAGCGAGCCGGTGTCGATGTGCTCGGCCGTGTGCGCGATCGACTGCTCCATCCGCTCGGTGTCGTCGCGGCGCACATGCCGCGACAGCCCGGCGAGCAGCGCACCAGAGGCGAAGGTGTCCTCATGCGTGGTCAGGATCGGCAGCCCGGCGAGCTGCGGCGCCCGCAGCATGGAAGCCACCTGCGGCGACAGCCGCGTGCCGCAGGTCAGCAGCAGGCCGGCGAGCGGCATGCCCTGCATGTGCGCAAGCGCCGTCGCCAGGATGATGTCGCTGCGCTCGCCCGCCGCCACCACCAGCGTGCCCGGCCGCAGCCGGTCGATCACGCCATCGACGCCGCGCCCGGCGGTGACGAAATGCTGCACCCGCGCCCGCGCGAGATTGCCTTCCTGCTCGATGCCGAGGCTGAGCGCCTCGACCACGTCCTGCAGCCGCGGCGCGGTCAGCTTCGGCTCGAACGGCACGTCGCCCAGCACCGGCACGCGGCCACCGCTGCCGGGCAGGTACTCGCCGAGCGCGCCGGCCATCGGGCCCGCCTTCAGCCGGTTGACCAGCACGCCGGCGACCGGCGGCGGTTCCTCGCCGTCGGCGAACTGGCGGACAGTCAGGTCGACCACGGCGCCGAGCGCCTCGGCGTTCTGGCCGGTCCCGGAGAGCACCGGCACCAGGCTGGCGGCGAAGCTGCGCGCCATGGCGGCGTTGAGCTGGCTCGCGACCTGCAGGTCGGCAAAGGGGATCAGGCCCTGGATCACGACGGCGTCGCAGCCGGCCCCGGCCGCCTCCACCATCGCCACCAGGTCTTCCATCAGCGCGTCCAGGCCGCCGTTGCGCACGCTGGCCTCGGCCTGCGCGTACGCGATCGGCTCCGGTGTTTCCAGATGCAGGACGTTGCGGGCGAAGTAGGGGGCGAGGTCGGCGACGCCCCGTGTGTCTGGCTGCAGGATCGGCTTGATGAAACCGACCGCGACATGGTCGCGGCGCAGCGCCTGCACCAGGCCGAGCGCCATCGAAGTCAGTCCCACGTCATCCGAGACGGGAGCCAGAAAGAATGTCTGGCGCGGCCGGTCCATGTCAGGCGATCTCCTTCAGCGAATCCTGCTCTTCCGCGCCGGCACGGGCCAGGGCGGCTGTGTCGCAGGCAATCATCCATTCCTCGTTGGTGTTCACCACCAGCGCCGCCGGCTTGTTGCCGGTGCTGATCAGGCCGGGGGTGCCACCGACACAGCGGCGGTTCGCCTCGGCATCCAGCTCGATCCCGAGCGGCGCGAGGCGTTGCAGCGTCATTTCGCGGATGCGCGCGGCGTTCTCGCCGATGCCGCCGGTGAACACCACCGCATCCAGGCGTCGCAGCGACATCGCCAGCCCGCCGATATGCCGTGCCAGCCGGTGCACGAACACATCGAGCGCCAGGTTGGCGCCCTCGTGGCCTTCGGCGGCGGCGTTGCCCAGTTCGCGGCAGTCATTCGACAGCTCGGACAGCCCGAGCAGGCCGCATTGCTTGTTCAGCATCGCGTCCATCTCGTCGACGGTCCAGCCGGTGCGGCGCATCAGGTAGATCAGGGCGCCGGGATCCACATCGCCTGGGCGGGTGCCCATCACCAGGCCTTCCAGCGGGGTCATGCCCATCGTGGTATCGACGCTGCGCCCGTCCTGCACCGCCGTTGCCGAGGAGCCGTTGCCCAGATGGGCGATGACCAGGCCATGGTCGGCGGGATCGAGGTCGAGCATCTGCACGGCTTCCTGCGCCACGAAGCGGTGGCTGGTGCCGTGGAAGCCGTAGCGGCGCACGCCATGGTCGCGATAGACCCACATCGGCAGCGCGTACATGTAGGCCCGGGGCGGCATCGTCTGGTGGAAGGCGGTGTCGAGCACGGCGACATGCGGGATCGTCGGCAGCCGCTCGATCGCGACGCGTATGCCCAGCAGCGCCGGCGGGTTGTGTAGCGGTGCCAGATGGCTGCAGGACTCGATGTCGGCGATGACCTGCGGGGTGATGACCACCGAGGCGGCGAAGCGCTCGCCGCCATGCACCACGCGGTGGCCGATCGCGGTCAGGCGATCCAGCCAGCCATGGCGGGTGAGCTCGGCCAGCACCGCGTCCAGCGCCGCGGTATGGGTGGCGGCCGGCAGCGCGTGCGTCGCCTTCCGGTCGGCTTCCTTGAAGGTGATGGTCGGCTGTGCGGCGCCGAGGCGCTCGGCAAGGCCGGACAACAGGGCTGTCCGCGCGCCGGTCTCGTGGACGGCGAATTTGAGCGAGGACGACCCGCTGTTCAGGACCAGGATCAGGGAGGTTTCAGTGCTCACGGCGGTCTCCTCCTCGCCGGCACGTTTGACCGGCGATTTCATATATCCGTCCGGCCGCGCGCGGCGTACCGCGCCTGCACGGCAGCGACCAGGTCGGTGTCGGGTGGCGGGGCGGCAAGAAAGCAGTCAGGGCCCAGGGCCGCCCGGTTGAGTGCGACCTGGCAGAGGGCGGGATCCCGACGCGTCGGCCCTTGGACCAGCCGATACGGCGAGCTCCGCCGGCCAGGTGATGTCCTCCCCGGCACCAGCCCAGCTTGGTATCAGCAGGTAACGTATCCAAGGGCCGTTGCCAAGCGGGAGCAATCGCTCCCGGGCCCGGTTGCCACGGTGCGCCCGCGCCCGTTTTCCGCAAAAAGGTGAGCAGCAGAGAAGCACGCATCGCGATGCGTCCGGCTTATGCCTTGTCGCGGGCCACGTTCTGCCGCCGTGCGCCGATGCCGTCCGGCATCCCTGCGGCAGCCGCCAAGGGCGAGAGGATCATGCGCCATCTCCTTGGTCTGGTGACCGGCGACATGCCGGAGCGAAGTTCGCAGATGCACAAATAATTCAACTGAGGGAAGCGAAGGTTTGACCTGGGTCAATCCGAATGGAAATTTTGAAACCGGTTTCAGAACGAAATATTCACCACATCTGATTACAAATTAGAACCAGTTGCGCAGGAAACTTCCACCCGGTGCTGGTGAAAGCCCGAAGAGTAAAGAGATGTTGCCGAACGGCTCTGGGCGTTCCTGTGCCACCGACCAAGCACGGATCATTCAAGCGATGCAAGTCAGGAATCGACCGTGGGCAATTCTGCCGTAGCTCATTGAAAGCGGCTGCAAAATCATTCCCCATTGGTCCGCCCCTGCAGCCCCGCGACCGCCGCGAAGCCGCCCCGCCATCAGGGGATCGGTGCCAGGCCGCCGGCGCTTCTTAATGCCCGGCCAGCAGCCCCAGCTCTCCAAGATTTGCACGCAGCGCCGGCGCGGTGGTGAAGTGGATGGGGTGCATGCCGAGCCGGCCCGCCGCCTCGGCATTGGCAGGGTTGTCGTCGATATAGACAACATCCCCGGCGGCGAGCCCATGGCGGTCCAGCAGGATCCGGAAGAGCCGCGGGTCCGGCTTGACCAGACGTTCCCGTCCGGAAACCACGATGCCTTCGAACCAGCCGAGGAAGTCGTAAAGCCGAAGCGCGATCGCGAAGGTTTCGTCGGACCAGTTGGTGAGCGCGTACAGGGGCGTCCCGGATTGCCGCAATTCGTCGAGGATGGCGACGCTGCCGGCGATCGGCCCACCCAGCATCTCGGGCCAGCGCTGGTGGTAGGCCGTGATCAACGCCGCCTGTTCCGGGTGCTGCGCCACCAGCTCGGCGATCGCCTCTGCCCAGTCGCGCCCGGCATCCAGCGTCAGGTTCCAGGCCGGCGAACACACCTGCGCGAGGAAGCGCTCCATGCCCGCCTCATCGCCCGCGAAAAGCTTGCGATAGAGATGGCGTGGGTTCCAGTCGATCAGCACGCCGCCGAGATCGAAGACGACGACAGGACGGCGTGGGGCCACGGGCTGCTCCCGGCAAAACCGATGAAGGAGGGCGAAACGACGTGGGCAGCCGATAAGGACCTCCGGTCCGGCTGTCCAGCGAAGATACCGCGACCTTTTCCCTTGTCGGTAGGCGTGGCGATGCCGACCGGGCCGTGGTGGAGGATCACGTGTCCGGGCAGTCTCCGGGTTGCGCGAACCCACCGGCGTACGATCTGTTGGCCTGCAAACACGGTCCGGGCCCCTCTGGCAGGGACGTCGGCTTGCGCCGGCCAACCCTGCGATGTCGGATCACCGCGCGCTTCGCGGCGAAGCCGGTGCCGTTGCGGATCCGATCGCCGTGTCGCGCGTGTTCTCCACCATGACCCGATGGAGCATCACGCGATGATCGTCTTTTCCGTCCCTACCCGGTGGCGGCCCCTGGGCCGGCCATGTTTCGCCGTACCAGGCCGGGGGATGTGATGGACTGGCTGACCGACCCACAGATCTGGGCGAGCCTGCTGACCCTGACGGCGCTCGAGATCGTCCTTGGCATCGACAACCTGATTTTCCTGAGCATCATCGCTGGCCGCCTGCCACCGGCGCAGCAGGCTGCCGGGCGACGGATCGGCCTGACCCTGGCGCTCGGGCTGCGACTCGCGCTGCTGGCCACGATCAGTTGGATCATGCACCTGACCGCGCCGGTGTTCGCGGTGGCGGGAAACAGTTTTTCCTGGCGTGACCTGATCCTGATCGGCGGCGGGTTGTTCCTGGTCTACAAGGGCACCGTGGAGATCCACGCCCGCATCGAGGGCGAGGGCGAGCACGGCACCGCCGGCACGGCAAGGATCGGCTTCGCTTCCGCCATCGTCCAGATCGCGGCGCTAGACCTGGTGTTCTCGCTCGACAGCGTCATCACTGCGGTGGGCATGGCCAACGAGCTGTGGGTGATGGTCACGGCGGTGTGCATTTCGATCGCGATCATGATGCTCGCCGCCGGTCCGGTCGCGGGCTTTGTCGATCGCCATCCGACGGTGAAGATGCTGGCGCTCTCGTTCCTGCTGCTGATCGGCATGACCCTGGTCGCCGATGGCTTCGGCGCGCATGTGCCGAAGGGCTACATCTACGCCGCGATCGGCTTCTCTGCCCTGGTCGAGACGCTGAACCAAATGGCCGGCCGCCGGCGCCGCCGCCTGGCCCGGCCCGAGGGGGGCGGCGCATGACGCGGCGCCCGGCGCTGCTGATCGTCAACCCGCACAGCCGCAGCGGGGCCGGGGCGCGGGACACGGTCACCCGCGTGCTGCAGCAGGCGGGGGAGGAAGTGCTCTGCCGCGACTGCCAGCGGGCCGGGGATCTGTCGGATCTGATCCGCGGCCTGGCCGGCGAGGTCGATCGCGTGATCATCGGCGGCGGCGACGGCACGATGAATGCCGCCGCCCCCGGGCTGCTGGACACCGGGCTGCCGCTCGGCATCATCCCGCTCGGCACCGCCAACGACCTCGCCCGCACGCTCGGGATCCCGGCCGACCCGGAGGCGGCGGCGCGGATCATCGCCGCCGGCAAGGTGCATCGCATCGACCTCGGCGAGGTCAACGGGCATCCGTTCTTCAACGTCGCCAGCATCGGCTTCGGCGTGGACCTGACCCGGGCGCTGAGTCGCGACGCCAAGCGCCGCTTCGGTCCGCTCGGCTATGCCATTGCCGGCGCGCGCGTGCTCTCGCGGCTGCGCCCGTTCCATGCGGAAATCATCCATGGTCCCACTGTCGAGGTTTCGCGCACGGTGCATGTGGCGGTCGGCAACGGCCGCCACTACGGCGGCGGCATGACCGTCTCGGAGCATGCGCGCATCGATGACGGGCAACTGCACATCTACAGCCTGGAGATCTCCAGCTTCTGGCGCCTGCTGCGCCTGTTGCCGGCGCTGCGCAGCGGCCGCCTCGACACCTGGTCGGAGATCCGCACCCTGGAAGGCGAGCAGATCGAGATCCGCACCCGCCGTCCCCGCTCGGTGAACACGGACGGGGAGATCACCACCAAGACCCCGGCGCGGTTTCGCGTGCGCCGCCGTGCCATCGGGGTCTTCGTGCCATGACCCCGGAGGTGGGCGCGGGCGCGGAAGGGGCAGGGACCGTGCTGCTGCTGGCGATCATCCTGCTTGTCGTTGCCGCGCTGCTGCTGGTCCGGCGGCTGGCCTGGCTGGCGCTGGGGCAGGCGCTGGCGTTGGCGCCACGCTGGGCGGTGCGGCTGCGCCGGTCGGGGGCCTGGGTCCGCACCCGGCCGTTGCGGGCCTGGCTGGAGGCCAGGTATCCCCGCCTGCACGCGGCCCTGGCGGCGAGGCTCACGCCGCGGCGCTTCTCCGGCCTGCCGGCGCTGCTGCTGATCCTTGCCGCCTTGTACGCGGCGGCGTTGTTCGGCGGACTGGCCGAAGTGGTGGTCAGCGGCGAGGCGACCGCCCCCTTCGATGATCGCATCAATGCCGCGCTCGCACCCTATCGTGCCCCCTGGCTGCTGCGTGGTTTCGTCTGGGTGACCACGCTCGGCGAAAGCGCAGCGCTCGGGGCGGTCGCGGTGACCGCGACCGGCTTCCTCTGGGCGAGCCGCCGGTTCTGGCTGATCATGCCGCTCTGGCTCACCCTGGTCGGCGCGCAGATGACGACCTGGATCGGCAAGTTCGCCATCGCCCGGCCCCGGCCGGAATTCCTGGACGGCGTGGCGACGGCGCTCTCGCCGTCCTTCCCGAGCGCCCATGCCACGGGGGCCATGGCGACCTTCGGCTTCGTCGCCTATGCGATCCTGCGCGACCTGCCCAACCCGCGGCGGCGTTTCGATATCGCCTACTGGACCGGGGTTGCCATCATCCTGGTCGGCTTCAGCCGGATTTTCCTCAGCGTGCACCACACGACCGATGTTGCCAGCGGCTTCCTGGTCGGTGGGTTCTGGCTGCTGGTGGGCTTCACCGTCGCGGAATGGCGCCGCCCCGCGGAACCGGGTTAACGGCGGAAGGCCCGTAACAATAAAATAACGGACAGAGCCATCCGGCCCTGTCCGCTATCACGCCAATAAAATGAAGCGATAAATCGCTTATTTTACTTCGTCGCCGCAACCGGCGCCGGGCCACCGATCCAGTTGAACTTCGGCTGGGACACGACGGCGAGGTGAACCGCGATCGCGACCACGAGCGCGGCGATCCAGATCACCGGCAGCCAGGTCTTCGGGTTCAGAACCAGCCAGATCTTCCAATCGTCCTGCGGGTTAGCCATGAGATTATCCTCCTCAGCTCAGCTTAGAACCAGGGCTTCCAGATCCACACCAGCAGGTGCGCGACCGCGGCGACGCCGAGGAAGGCCGAGAAGGTGGTCTTGAACTGGTTGTGGAATTCCTGGGCTTCGTCGTCGGTCAGGCCCGACAGGCTGTTCGCCATGACTAACTCTCCAACTAGGAGGATTGACACGTTTCTCCGCGATGCCCCGCGGCAGGGTCGTCATCGGAACGTGTTGCCCGACAAAGTCATCACCTGATGGCAGTGGCTGCCACCCAGCTCGTGAACACGGATGGAGAATAAATTGCCGCGCTGTAATGTGTCAACGGCCCTTTACGTTGGTTTCGTCATTTTCTTTGGACGGTCATGAAAGGCGAGGGCCGGACGCGGCAAAGAATGGGTTCCAAGGGCGAAGCCCTTGGCAGGTCCAGGGCAGCGCCCTGGTCGGGTGCGGGGTGAAACCCCGCCAACGTGGCCAGGCGCCTGGGGCCGCTGGTCAGTTCTGCGGCCCGCCCCCGTTCGGCAGGTCGAACAGCCCGAACAGCCCGCGCAGGAAGCCCGGCGTCAGCGCGGCCAGGGCGTTGATCGTGACCGTGGGATCATCGAGCTTCCCGCGCACCGCATAGGTGGCGGCGAACAGGCCGCCGCCGCGCTCGGGACTGAACAGCCGGCCCACCAGCGGCACCTTGCCGAGCAGCGTGTTGAAGAAATAGGCCGGCACGATGGTGCCTTCCACCGCGGCCGTCCGCCGGGCGAGATCGATCCGTCCCTTCGCGGTCATGCCGAGCGAGGCGTTGAACACCCGTGCATCGGTCAGTTCCAGCTCGTCCCCGGTCAACCGGAACGGGGCGATCAGCCGGTCAAAGCCCAGCCCCGGCCCCTGCAGCGCCTCGACCAGCCCGTACAGCGTCATCACCTGCAGCAGCTTGGCGAGGCTCGGGGTGTTGCGCATGCGGAAATCGACGATCTCCGCCGTGCCCGAAAGCGGGTGGCCGGCCCGGCTGTCGTCATAACGGCCAGTCACCGTCATGTGCCCGCCCTGCATGTCGTCCACCACGTCGAGCGCCCGCAACAACCCGCCGGCATCCTCGGCACTGCCGTTCAGCGTCCGTCCGCCCGGCTGCGGCGTGATTTCGATGCGGAAGCCCTTGTTGGTGGAGGTGCGGCCTTCCAGCAGGCCGCGCCGGATCACTTCCCCATCGTTTTCCGCGCGTGCCATGACGCTGCGCATCAGCCGGCCTTCCGGGCCGAGCACGACGCGCTCGAAGCGCATGTCCACCTTCCAGGGGGGACCTGGCCGGTCGGCGTCGTCGCGCTTCTCGCGCTTCGAGGTGCTGTCGCGGCCGAACTCGGCGGAGGCATCGAGGCTCGGACCGGACAGCGTCGCCACCCAAGGCTCGCCTGGCGCCTGGGGGATGCGCAGTTCGCCGCTGGCATCGGTGGCCGGGCCGAGCATCACCCGGTCGAATTGCAGGCGTTGCGCGCGCCCGCCGGCGAAGCCGACCCGGCCGGCCAGGAGCACGCCCTCACCATCGATGCGCAGGCGATCGATGCTCGTCACCTGGTCGCGCTCGAGCAGGACATGCGCCTCTCCGGTCGCGGGCCGTCCGGCCGGCTTGCGGAAATTGAGTTGCGGCAACTGCAGCACCGTCCGGCCGAGATCGGCGCGCAGGCTGACCTCGCCGCGACCGTTGCGGCGGGTTTGCCAGGTCGCCTGCAATCCGGTGGTGCCATCCAGCAGCCCGGCGCTGTCCAGCCCGGCGGCGGCGAGCTGGCGCGCTTCGGCATTGCCGGAGACCGTGATCTTCTGCAGGACCTGCGTGGGCGGGCCGGAGCGGAAATCCATCTCGACCTGCAACTGTGTCGGGATCTCGGCGAGCGTCGCCGAGCCGCGCAGCTTCAGCCCTTCGGTCCCGGCCTCGAAATCCAGCGTGCCGCGATCGAGGTCGTGGCCGGCGGCAATGCCGCCGAGATGCAGCTTCGTCAGCTTGCCGACCGACTGGATGCGGATGTCCTCGACCGGGAGATCGTCCTTGAGCGGCAGCCGCGTCAGGGTGAGCTTGCCGGCGATGGTCCCCGCGGCATCCTGGATCGGGATCGGGCGCCGGTCGAGCAGGCGCAGCCGGGGATGCTTCAGCACCGCGAGCAGGTCGGGGACCGGGCCGGCGAGGTCGGTCTCCAGGCTCAGGAACTGGTCATGGCCGGCGATGCCCAGGATGGTCACCCGCCCCGATTGCACGGCGATGCCGCCTTGCGTGCCGCCGGCCTGCCGCCCCGAGGTGACCGCGATCTCGATCTCGTCGCGCGAGACGAAGCTGAGGCGGGCATTGCCATGTTCGAGCGGCGGCACCGGCCGCAGCCAGTGCAGCGTCAGGTCCTCGCCGTCCAGGCCGCCGGACAGCGCGGTGACATCGGCGTCCGAGAAATCCTCGGCGGCCATCAGGGTCAGCGCGATGCGGGCGTTGCGGGCGCTGCCGGCGGTGATGTTGCGGGTGATCCAGGGCCGCGTGCCCGGCCCGCCCACGCCGGCGGGCCAGAGCGCGGGCAGGTCGGCGAAGGCCACCTGGTCGAGTGCCACGGTGATGTCGGCGCTCAGGCGCCCATGCGCCCGGCGCAGCGCCGCGCTGGCCTGGATCACGCTGCGCGGACCCTCCGGCCGGGGGGCCAGCTCGAGCCGGGTCAGGCGCAGCTCGGCCTGCGAGGGGGTGCCGTCGAATTCGGCCGTGGCGCCGAGCAGCGGCGCGCTGCCTTCGCCCAGGAAGATGCGGCCGGCGCCGATACGGGTGCGCAGGCTGAAGCGCTGGGGGGCAAAATCGTCGCTCAGCTCCGCCGTTCCCCCCAGCGTCACCGTCGCGTCGAGGGCGGCGAGCGGGGCCAGGGCGGGGGCGAGTTTGGCCAGGCGGGCCGGGTTGACCGGGCTGAGCTGCAGCGCCACCGTCGTCGTCTGGCTGCCGGCCTGCAGGATCGCCTCGGCGGAGGCGCGCACGACCTGGTCACCGAGCCCGAGCGCCAGTTCCGCCTTGCCGATGGCCCCGCCTTCCGGGCGCCGCCGGATGTCGAGCATCACCTCCGAGGCCCGCCAGGTGGTGCCGAGCTGGCGATCCTCCACCGTCAGCGCCGCGTCGCGGACGCGGACCCGGCGCAACTGTGACCAGCGCGAGCCGAGCACCCCGGCATCCGAGGTCGCCGGCCGCGCGAGATCGCGCACCAGATCGGCGACGAAGTCCTGCCCCCGCGCCCGGGAGTCCTGTGGTTGCGTCGCAGGGGGCGCATCACCCGAGGCCGCATCGCCCGCCCGGCCGGCTTCGCCGGCGCCCGTCTGCCCGGCTTCGCCGGAGGGGCCGAGATCGACGGCGACGCTACCGTCCTCGCTCCGACGCGCACGCAGGCGTATACCTTCGATGTCCAGCGCCCGCGGCACGATGCGCCCGGCCAGCAGCGAGGCCGCCGAGAGCGACACGTCCGCTTCCGGTACCTCGGCGACGCGGTTTCCCGCCGCATCGGTGGCGACGATGCCGGTGAGCCGGATATCCAGGGGCATGTCGACGCCCTGGCTGAAGCCTTCCCAGGCCAGCCCGGCACTGTCGAGGCTGACGCGGATCGGGCTGCCTTCGGGATTGGCGGCGGCTTCGATGCGCCGCGCGAGCCAGCCGAGTTCGATCGGGCCCTGCGCCAGGCGCCAGGCCAGCACGCCGGCGGAAGCGGTGAGCAGGATCACCAGGGCCAGCGCGATCTGCAGGAACCGGTGCACCTGTCGGCCGGTGCTGCGGGCGGCTTGACCGAGAGGCTTGCTCACGCCCAGCCTGCGCGCTGATGAATACGACGCCCTCCCCGACATGTGGTCCCGGCGGCTTCGCGCTGCCCGCGCACTGGCCCGCGCCGGCCGATGCAGCCGCCGCGGACCGCCTGATCGAACGTTTCTCCGCCCTCGGCGAGGCCGAGGCGGCGCTCGCCGGTCACCCTCCAGTGGCCGGGATGCTGCGCGCGCTTGGCGGCAACAGCCCGTATCTGGCTGACCTGGCGGTGCGCGAGGCCCTCGCGCTCGGCCTGCTGGTGCAGGCCGGGCCGGAGGAGCCGGTGCGGCGCGCCATGGCAGCGATCGCCGCGATGGCGCCGGATGCCCCGCGGGCGCAGCTCGCGGCGACGCTGCGGGCGGCCAAGCGTGCGGTCGCGCTGACCACCGCCGTCGCCGATATCGGTGGCATCTGGGATCTCGATCGGGTCACCGCCGCCCTCTCCGATCTGGCCGAGGCCGCGCTGCGGGCCTCGGTCGCCCATCTGCTGCGGGCCGGCCATGCCAGCGGGGACCTGCGCCTGCCCGATCCGGAACAGCCTGAGCTGGGCAGCGGCTTCGTGGTGCTCGGCATGGGCAAGCTCGGCGCGCGCGAGCTGAACTATTCCAGCGATGTCGACCTCGTCCTTCTGCAGGATCCCGACTCCGGTATTTACCACGGCGATGCGGCAGGTGCCTTCTACACCCGTCTGGCACGCGGCCTCGTGTCCCTGATGGAAGCGCGGGATGCGAACGGCTACGTGTTCCGCACCGACCTGCGGCTGCGGCCCGACCCGGCCGCCACCCCGCCCTGCATCGCCCTGCCGGCGGCCATCGCCTATTACGAGAGCATGGGCCAGAACTGGGAACGGGCGGCCATGCTGAAGGCCCGCCCGGTCGCCGGGGACCTCGCCTGCGGCGCCGCCTTCCTCGAGGCGATCCGGCCCTTCGTCTGGCGCCGCCATCTCGATTTCGCGGCGCTGGCCGACATCCATGCCATGAAGCGGCGAATCGACGCGCACAAGGGCACCGGCCTGGGCGCGCAGCCGGATCCGGTGGCGCGGATCGCCGGGCACAACGTGAAGCTCGGCGAAGGCGGCATCCGCGAGATCGAGTTCGTGGCGCAGACGCTGCAACTGGTCTGGGGCGGGCGCAACCCGGAGCTGCGGCAATCCCGCACGCTGACCGCGCTGGCGCTGCTGGCCCGTGCCGGCCACATCTCTGCGCGCACCACCGGCGAGCTGGGGGCCGCCTATCGCTTCCTGCGCCGGGTCGAGCACCGGCTGCAGATGGTGCAGGACCGGCAGACCCATTCGCTGCCCGAGAAGCCGGAGCAGTTGGACGCCTTCGCCGTCTTCATGGGCTTCCCCGACGCCGCCGCCTTTGCCGGCGCGCTGCTGCGTCACCTGGAGCGGGTGCAGTCGCGCTATCTGGAGGTGTTCGCCGCCGTGCCCGATCCGACCGAAGGCAGGGGCGCGGAGTCGCTCGATTTCAGCGGCACCGGCGAGGCGCCGCCCGCCACCGCGGCCGCGTTGAAGGCGATGGGGTACACCGAGACCGATCGGATCGTCGAGGCGGTGCGCAGTTGGCTCGCGGGCCGGCTGCGGGCGCTGCGCTCGCAGCGGGCGCGGGAGCTGATGCGCACGGTGTTGCCGGGGCTGCTGCAGGCCCTGGCGCGCCAGCCGCAGCCCGACGCCGCCTTCAACCGCTTCGACGCCTTCCTCGGCCATCTGCCGGCGGGGGTGCAACTGCTCTCGCTGTTCCAGCACAACCCGGCTTTGCTCGACCGGGTGGCGGCGATGCTCGGCGCCGCGCCGTCGCTGGCCGACTACATCGCCCGCACGCCCGGCGCGCTGGAGGGCCTGCTCTCGCCGGCCGAGGGCGGCGACGTCGCCCGCACGCTGCGCACCCGGCTGGCGGATGCACGAGGGCTGGAAGAGGCGATCGGCATCATCCGCTCGACCGTGCGGGCCGAGGATTTCTCCATCTCGGTCGCCACCATGGAGGGGCGCATCGACGCCGACCGGGCCGGGGAGGCGCGGTCGGGCATGGTGGATGCGGTGCTGCAGGTGCTGCTGCCCCTGGTGCTGGATGATTTTGCCATCCGCTTCGGCCGCGTCCGCGGCGGGGAGATGGCGGTGGTCGTGCTGGGCAAGGCCGGTTCGCGGGAGATGATGGCCGGCTCGGATCTCGACCTGCTGTTCGTCTACGACCATCCCGAGCAGGCCAGCGAGAGCGATGGCCCCCGCGTGCTGGCGGCGAGCCAGTGGTTCATCCGCGCCGTGCATGCCTATGTCGCCGCGCTGACCGCCCCGGATGCGGTGGGGCCGATGTTCGCCGTCGACATGCGGCTGCGTCCTTCGGGCAACAAGGGGCCGGTGGCGGTGTCGCTGGGTGCCTTCGAGCGCTACCACGCGGCCGGGCTCGAGCATAACGGCGCCTGGACCTGGGAGCGGATGGCGATGACCCGGGCGCGGGTGGTGGCAGGGCCGCCGGGGTTGCGGGCCCGCGTCGAGGCGGCGATCCGCACGGCGATCAGCAATGCCGGCCCGGCCGAGCGCATCCGCGCGGATGCCGCGGCGATGCGGGCCCGCATGCTGCGCGAACTGCCGGGCGGCGGCGCCTGGGACGTGAAGCTCCGGCCCGGCGGGCAGATCGAGGTGGAGTTCATCGCCCAGGCCCTGCAGCTCGTCCACGCCGCCGCTCATCCCGCGCTGGCGCATCCGACGACGCGGGTGGCGCTGGCGCGGCTCTGCGATGCCGGGTTGCTACCGGCGGAGGATGCCGGGGTGCTGATCCGCGCCGACCGGGTCTGGCGGAGCGTGCAGGGGCTGTTGCGCATTTCCTACGGGCGGGCACCCGGCGCGAAGCTGGCGGAGGCGACCGCGGCGGCACTGCTGGCGGCGACCACGGCGGCGGGGCTCGATCCGGCGCCGGTTGACTTGGCCGGGCTGCGCGCCACCTTGGATACGCTTGCGCATCAGGTGCGGGCGGCATTCTTGCGCCACATTGGCCCCATCGGGGGAGAGACCGAGACATGAGCGTTCAGGAGGGCGATCCCGCGCCCGCGTTTTCCATGCCCGCGAGCGCGGGCAGGGAGGTCAGCACGGCGAAGCTGAAAGGGCGTCCCTACATCCTCTATTTCTACCCGAAGGCAGATACCTCCGGTTGCACCAAGGAAGCCTGTGCCTTCCAGGAAGCGCTGACGCAATTCGTGAAGATCGGCATCGAGGTGATCGGGGTGTCGCCGGATCCGCTGCCACGGATCGAGAAGTTCGCGCTGAAGTACAACCTGGTTTTCCCGCTCGCTTCCGATCAGTCCACCGAGGTGGCGCAGGCCTATGGCGTGTGGGTGGAAAAATCCATGTACGGCCGGAAATACATGGGCATCGAGCGGTCCACTTTCCTGATCGACGGAGCCGGCAAGATCGCCAGGGTCTGGCGCAAGGTGAAGGTAGAGGGGCACGCGAAGGACGTCATGGCGGCTGCCCGGGCACTTTGATCCGGAGATCGGTGCCGGGGGTCGTGTACCCCGGCCCGATGGTCACGGGGCAAATAAAAACGGCCCGGCGATTTCTCGCCAGGCCGCGCCCACACGTGGTGAGGCTCAGTTGGGCGTTCCTTGCCGGCACGAATGCCGGGGGATCGCCTGGGGGAAACCCATCCCGCGTGGCAACAAAGCCAACACGGGACAACCTGACAGGCACGGCTTACAGCCACATCCACTGCTCGGACCGAGGAGGCAATACGGATACTGCCATTTCTCAGTCGGTGGCCGTCATGCCTGACCCGGACAAAACAGGGCGCTCAAAGCTGCCACTTTCTCTATTTGTCGGGGGTTGCTGTCAGGAAAAACCTATTTCTGATCCCCTTTGAACCGGATTGTTGTTGCCGGCCTCTTTTGCAACGTATTTGCGTCATTCGCCCGCAGTTGGCCAGCGCCACTTCCTGTCCCGCAATCTTCCTTTCTTTAGTGCTTGCTTTGGCGAACTGCACATCACTCAACGACACCGACATTGCAACACTCAGCCCGAGCTACGCTTTGATCGAGATCAAACCCCGTGACTCAAAAATGTATCAGTTTCAAAATGAAACGATATGGCAAGATCATGTCATCCGTGCCTGGCTTTCCACAAAATCAAATGAAAACTTCATATAAACGTATTCAAATATAGAATTATAAATACATAATAAAGTATTATCTAAAATATAAATTAATAAACATCATTATTATATTACACTAATACTATAAAATAGGAGAAAATTTATGCAATTTTGCTTATTTTTTATCGAAATCAGCAACATTATGCGAAATTATTGTGCATATTTCTGCTTTGCTTCAGATCGACCGGGATGGTCGGCGCCGGATCGATGTCCCGCATCTGTCAGAAAAGATTTACGTCAAGTCAGCTTGACATTGGGCGCATGGCAGCCCGGCTGCCGGGCGCGGATCGCAAGGGAGATGTCGACAGGTCTCGCTCGCCATCCCGTTTCGGTCCAATCTGTCTCCGGGTCAGCCGTTGCCCCTCCGGCGCCGACCTGAAGGACCGTTTTGCGAGGTTGCGGCAATGCAGACCACCTCCATCAAATTGCTCACCGTCGTCACTGAATCGGTGCTGGCCGAGCGGCTCACGCGTGCCATCAAGGCCGCCGGGGCCACCGGCTATACTGTCACGCCGGCCAAGGGGTGTGGCTCGCGGAACCAGCGTTCCAGTTCGATCGGTGGTGACAACGTGCAGATCGAGGTGCTGGCCACCGAAGATCTGGCGGCGCATCTCCTGGACATGCTGGTACGGGACTGGTTCCCGCACTACGCCCTGGTCGCCTGGCTGACCACGGTCGAGGTGGTGCGCGGGGAAAAATATGCCGGCTCTCTCCCGGCGCATCCCTGATCAGGGGCCGGGCCGGCGGCGGCCGGTGCCCTGCCTTAGCGTGGGGTGTCGCCGCGCTCTTGAAACAGCCGGTTTGCCGCGCGGCTGATCCAGATGCGGCGCCCGGCCAGCCAGTCTGCCCCCAGCAGCATGTCGACGCCCTCGAGTGGCAAGGGGGCGATGCTCATGACCATGTCGCGCGCGACGCTGGCGCCCACCCGGACCTCGTTGAAGCGGTGCTGCCGGAACGCCAGCCGGGCCCCGCCCAGGCCGCGGCCAGTTACCACCGGATCCCGCGCCAGCGCGGCCTCCGTGACCCCGGCCTGCGACGCCGCGCGCGGCGTGATCAGGCTGCCGCGCGCCCCCGTGTCCAGCAGGGCCCGCATCCGCCTGCCCTCGACCTCCACCGAAAGGAACAGCAATCCGCTGCGGGTGCGGGACAGCGGGTGTCCGTTACCGGAGCGGTACCCCGGGGGGATGAACCCCGGACAAGGCGACACCGCATGCAGGCGCATTGCCTGGCCGGGAACATCGATCTCGATATCGTAGGCGTCGAGCACGTCCGCCCCGAGCAACCCGGCGACCGGCCTGCCGCGGCCGCCCAGCGAGGGGAGGGAGCCGACATCAAGGGTGAGCGCGACGTGTCGCAGGGGCCCCAGGTCCATGTGCCGCACCCGGACCGAACCGCCCTGCACGGTGCCGCCGACGCCCACGATGGTGCGGCCGGTGCGCTGCCAGGCCAGCCCGAGCGTGCGGGCCGCCTCGGGGGTCACCGTGCTGGCCTCGGCGCCGGTGTCCACCAGCATCAGCGTCCGTCCCCCGTCCAGCGCGGCCGGGACCAGCAGGAAGTTGCGCTGCACCGTCACCGGCAACTCTGCCCGTGTCTCGGCCCGGCAGGCCGTGTCGCGGGCCAGGGGGCTGCCGCCCGCGGCCGGGGCGGCACTGAGGCCCAGCGCCACCAACCCTATGGCGAGGGGACGGGCGGAGCGGCATGGCAAACCCGGAATGGCGATCACGCACCTCTTCCGCTTTGGCGGCGTGGCGCTGCCACGCCGGCCAGGGGCGGGATGTGGTCTCTGAGGCGTCAGGCGTCCGGGGCTCGTCCCATGCCCGGCACGCGCCGCTGCGGCGACTGCGGCAACTCGTTCGATTCAAGCGTGCGGATATGGTCCTGCAGCCGCCGCAGGCAGGTTCGCAGCATGGCCCATTCCTGCTCGGTCAGTCCCGCGGCGATCTGTGCCTCGAGCGACATGGCCAGCGGAATGATGCCGTCATGCACCGCTCGTCCCTTGCGCGTCAGCCGCAACAGACGGGCGCGCCCGTCATGCGGTGCCGGTCCCTGCTCGAGCAGGTTGGCGGCGACGAGGCTCGCGGTGGCACGGCTGACCTTCACCTTGTCCATGTCGGTTCGCTCCGCCACCGCGCTGGGCGTGATGGTGCCGAAGCGGCCGACCACGGCCAGCACGCGCCATTCGGCGATGCTGAGGCCGAACGCGGCCTCGTAGCGCCGCGCGAACAATCGTGACGTGCGACTTGCCGTCACGGATAGTTCGTATGGGAGGAATTCCTCGAGGAGGAAGACCTCTCGGCTGCGAGAGACGTCGGCCCCGGACAGTTCCGAAGCCGCGTCGATTTGGGTGTCCCCGGTTGTTTTCATGTGCAATCACCCATCAGTCCGATTCTTTTAGCATATCCTGCCGAATCGGTTGAAAGGAAATAGCCGGGTTGCGCGTAACAATCTGGAACATGGCCGATGCGAGCTCTGCCATGGTCTCCGATCGCGCGCCCCGGCGGGACGGATTCGGTGCGAACCGGCGGGCGGCGCATGCGGGTGATGGCGGAACAGGAGGGCGCACAATCCCGCAAGATGGAGTAGACGAGAGACCTCACGGTGGGGACCGGGGGGTACCGCATGCAGAACACCCATGTCTATCCGCGCTATGACTACCATCCGGCGACCGATCCCGGTGCCCGTCATCCGGTGGTGATCGTCGGCGGCGGCGTCGTCGGGCTGACCGCGGCGCTCGACCTGGCCACGCGCGGACAGCGCGTGGTGCTGCTCGATGACGACGACACGGTCAGCGTCGGCTCGCGCGCGATCTGCTTCGCCAAGCGCACGCTGGAGATCTACGCCCGGCTCGGGCTGGCCGAGCGGATGGTGGCCAAGGGCGTCACCTGGCATGCCGGGCGGGTGTTTCGCGGCCAGCGGGAAGTCTACGCCTTCGATCTGCTGGAAGAGGCCGGCAACCAGCACCCGGCCTTCGTCAACCTTCAGCAATATTATCTGGAAGAATGGCTGGTCGAGGCCTGCCAGGCCTCCGGGCTGGTGGATCTGCGCTGGAAGAGCCGGATCGTCAGCGTCATGAACGCGCCGCAGGAGGTCGTTCTCACGGTCGAGACGCCGGACGGCTCGTACGAACTGACCGCAGACTGGGTGCTGGCCTGTGACGGCGCCCGCAGCTTCCTGCGCGACAGCCTGGGATTGCCCTTCGTCGGCCAGACCTTCCGCGATCATTTCCTGGTCGCCGACGTGGTGATGCAGGCGGGCTTCCCGGACGAGCGGTTGTTCTGGTTCGATCCGCCCTTCCATCCCGACGGCTCGGTGCTGCTGCAGCGCCAGGCCGACAATGTCTGGCGCATCGACTTCCAGCTTGGCTGGGATGCCGATCCGGAACTGGAGTGCAGCCCGGAGAGGGTGCGGGCCCGGGTTGGCGCGATGCTGGGGCCGGCCGTCACCTTCGAACTGGACTGGGTCAGCATCTACACCTTCCATTGCCGCCGGCTGCAGCGCTTCCGCCATGGCCGGATCCTGTTCCTGGGCGATTCCGCCCACCAGGTGAGCCCGTTCGGGGCGCGTGGCGGCAATGCCGGCGTGCAGGACGTCGATAATCTTGCCTGGAAGCTGGTGGCGGTGCTGCGCGGGGATTCGCCGGAGAGCCTGCTCGACAGCTACGAGGCCGAGCGCATCCCGGCGGCCGACGAGAACATCCTGCATTCGACCCGCAGCACCGATTTCATCACGCCGCGCGACGATGCGTCGCGCGCCTACCGTGATGCGGTGCTCGATCTGGCCGAGCATCACGCCTTTGCCCGGCCGCTGGTCAATTCGGGGCGGCTGTCCTGCGCGGCGGTGCTGCACGAGAGCCCCCTGAGCACGCCGGATTCCGATATCTGGAACGGTGGCCTGCCGCCCGGGGCCGTGGCGGCCGACGCACCGGTGCTGCGCGACGGCCACCCCGACTGGCTGCTGCGCCGTCTGGGCGGGGAGGCCTTCACCTTGCTGCTGTTCGGCAGCCCCGACGAGGTGCCGGCGGCGGCCCTGCCCGGCCCGGCCGGCCGCGGCCGGCACGGGAACTGGCCGGTTCGGACCGTGTTCGTCAGTCCGGTCGAAGCGGACGGCGTGCTGTGGGACCATGACGGTGTCGCGGCGTCGCGCTACGACGCGCAGCCGGGGACCGCCGTGCTGATCCGTCCCGATCAGCACGTGGCGGCACGCTGGCGGCGTTTCGATCCCGCCCTGGTCGCGGCGGCGCGACGCCGGGCGCTGGGCATCACCAGCGAGGAAAGGCAACGCATCCCGGCATGAGCACACTCGATCTCTCTCCCCGGCTCGACGATCCCGACGGGCTGTTCGAGGCCCTGGCGGAGGCGCATCGTGGCCTGGACACCAGCGCCTCCCGTCGGCTCGATGCCAGGCTGGTGCTCATTCTCGCCAACCACATCGGCGATGTCGGCGTGGTGCGGCAGGCGATCGCCGAGGCACTCCGCTCGGCGCCGGCGAGGTCATGACGCTCTCCACCCGGTTTCGTTCCCCGGCCGCCGGGCACCGGCGGTTCCCCCCCTCGCCGCGGGCCGAGGCGGCCGCGACGGCATGTCCTTCCTTCGTCGCGGCAGCGCCAGCCGCGCAACCGGACACTGCGTGACCTGAAATGCTTGATGCGCTGCTCGGCCAGGTCCCTGGCCTGCGCCAGGTCCTGGATGCGGTCGGCCTGATGCCGGACCTCGACGCCGACCGCCCGGACCAGGGGGGCAGTGGACGCAGCGAGACGCTCAGCGGGTTCGGGTCCAATCCCGGCGGGCTCGGGGCGCGGGTGCACCTGCCCGCGGCGGGGCCGCGCCAGGGGGCTCCCTTGCTGGTGCTGCTGCATGGCTGTGGCCAGGCGCCCGGCCGCTTCGCCCGCGAGGCCGGCTGGATCGCGCTCGCCGACCGGCTGGGCGCGCCGCTGCTGCTGCCCGAGCAGAGCCCGTCCAACAATGGCGGCCGCTGCTTCAACTGGTTCGAGCCCGAGGACATCGCGCGCGAGCGGGGCGAGGCGGCCTCCATCCGCCAGATGGTCGGGGCGGTGGTGGCGGCGTTCAGCTGTGATCCCGGCCGGGTCTTCGTGGCCGGGCTGTCCGCCGGGGGCGCCTTGGCGGTGGGGGCGCTGGCCGCCTATCCCGAGGTGTTCGCGGCCGGCGCGGTGGCGGCGGCCCTGCCGGCCGGCTGCGCGCGGGACATGTCCCAGGCGATGACGCGCATGTCCCGGGCCGGGGATGACAGCGACGGCCCGAGCTGGGAGGCGCGGGCGCGGGCGCTTGCGCCGGCCGGCTATGGCGGGGCGTGGCCGCGCCTGTCGATCTGGCACGGCGAGGCCGACCTGACGGTCGATCCGGCGAACGCGGCCAACCTGGCGAAGCAATGGACGGCGCTGCACGGCACGGGGGGGGCGCCGACGCTGGATCTCTCGCCCCGGCCGGGGCTGCGACGGCGGGTCTGGCACGAGGCGGTCGAGGTCTGGACGGTCGCGGGAATGTCGCATGGCTTCCCGGCGGCCGGGCCCGCCTCGGACCGCTTCGTGATCGATATCGGCCTGCCGGCGGTCGAGGAGATCGCCCGTTTCTGGGGCCTGCTGCCCTCCGCCTGAGCCGGTTCCGATCGCGTGACGCGGCGGAACGGTCGTGGTTGGATGGCGTTCGGACCATGTGGGGCCGGAGGAGGGACGCGCATGCGACTGCATCGCAGGACGCTGCTGGGCAGCGGCATGGCCGCATTCCTGTCCGCCCCGGTGTTGGCGCAGTCGCGCGACGAGATCACGCTCGCGATTGCCCGCGACATCCAGGGCGCGCTCGATCCGGCGACCCGGCTTTCCTCGCTCGAGGCGAACATCCTGCGGGCGGTCTGCCCGGGGCTGATCGCGTTCCGCCCGGGCAGCTTCGCCTGGGAACCGGCGCTGGCGCGCGCCATTCGCCAGGACAGCCCGACGGTGATCTCCTTCGAGCTGCATCCGGGGCGGCACTTCCAGGACGGCTTCGGCGAGGTCACGGCGGAGGACGTGAAATTCTCCTTCGAGCGGTTCCGCGAGCCCGGCCCGGACGGCAAGCCGCCCAGCTACGCCGCGGACTGGGAGGCGCTCGATCATGTCGAGGTCACCGGGCCGCATGCCGGCCGCATCCTGCTGCGCACGCCGGCGCCGATGCTCTGGAGCACGGTGCTGCCGGACGCCTCCGGCTGCATCATCTCCCGCCGCGCCTTCGCCCAGGGAGCCTATCGCACCGATCGCCAGCCGGTCCGCGTGATCGGCGCCGGCCCGTATACTTTCGCGCAATGGGAGCCGAACCGGGCCGTGGTGCTGCGGGCCGATCCGTCCTGGCCGGGCCCGAAGCCGGCTTTCGCCCGCATCACCCTGCGGCCGATGCGCGACGCCCGCACCGCCGAACTGGCCTTGCGCGGCGACGAACTGCAGTTCGCCGCGATCGATCCGCAGAACGTCGCCACCATCGGCCGCGTCGCCCGGACCCGGGTGATGAAGCAGGACGGCATCAACATGGTCTGGCTCGGCCTGAACGTGGAGCGTCCGCCACTCGATGATCCGCGGGTGCGCCAGGCGATCCGCGCCGCGATCGACGTGCCATCGGTGGTCGAGGGTGGCTGGGGCGGAGCGGCCTCGGTGGCCCACGCGCCGATCGCGCCCGGCCTGCTCGGGCATTGGGAAGCGGCGCCGCGGCGCGGGCGCGACCTGGCCGCGGCGCGGCGGATGCTGGCGGAGGCGGGGGCGCAGCGCCTGCGATTGCGCCTGACCCTGCTCAACCAGCCCACGTATCAGAATGCCGGGGTGGTGCTGCAGGCGCTGCTCGCCGAGGCCGGCATCACCATCGACCTCGACGTGCGCGACGGCGGCGCCTTCTGGTCGGCCGGCAGCGGCGAGGCGGGAAAGTCGCTGGAACTGGTGCTGCAGCGCTTCGCCGGCAAGGCCGACCCCGCCTTCAACCTGCAATGGTTCACCGCCGCGCAGGTCGGCGAATGGAACTGGCAGCGCTGGCGTGATCCCGAATTCGACCGCCTCGTCGCGGACGCCGCGCGGACCGACGATGCGGCGGTGCGGACGAAGCAGTACATCGCCGCGCAGCAGCGCATGGACGAGTCCGCCGCCTTCATCTGGCTGACCCACGAAGTGCACGCCTTCGGCTACCGCGACTGGTTGGTCCCCGCCGTGCTGCCGAACGGCGACGACATGTCCTTCGACCGTTTCGCCCGGGCCTGAGGGCGGCGCCCCGATGCCCCGGATGGTGCTGCTGCGCATCGGGGCGACCGGGGTGGTGCTGCTGGGGGCGGCCCTGCTGCTGTTCGCCCTGACGCTCGCGATCCCCGGCAATCCGGCGCAGGTGCTGCTTGGTCCGCGCGCTACCCCGGAGGCGGTGGCGGCCTTCTCCGCAGCGATGGGGCTCGACCGGCCATTGCCGGTGCGGCTCGGCACCTTCCTGCTGCACCTGCTGCGCGGCGATCTCGGCACCGACGTGATCAGCGGCCGCAGCGTGCTGGCCATGGTGCTGGACGTGCTGCCGTACACGCTGACCCTGACCGCCGCGGCGATGGGGCTGGCGCTCCTGCTCGGCGTGCCGCTCGGCTGTCTCGCGGCCACGCGGCCGGGCAGCCTTCCCGACCGGGTGCTGGCAGTGGCGAGCGTGTCCTGCATCGCCATCCCGAATTTCGTGGTGGCGGTCCTGCTGCTGCTGGTGTTCTCCACCTGGCTCGGCTGGCTGCCGGTGACGGGGCAGGGGGATGACCCGTTGGCCCTGGTGCTGCCGGCGGTGGCGCTGGCGCTCGGCTGGGTGGGTTACATCGCCCGGCTGCTGCGCAGTTCCCTGCTGGAGGTGCTGGCGGCGGGGCATGTGCGGACCTTGCGGGCCTATGGCGTGCCCGGACGGCGGGTGGTGGGGCGCTACGCGCTGCGGCTGGCGGCGATCCCGGTGGTCGCGGTGCTCGGGCTGGGCATCGGCCGGTTGCTCGGGGGCGCCATCCTGGTGGAGATCGTGTTCGCCCGGCCGGGCCTCGGCACCCTGGTGTTCGACGCCATCGGCAGCCGCAACTATCCCGTCGTGCAGGGCAGCGTGTTCGTGGCGGTCACGCTGTTCGCCCTTGCCAACCTTGTGGTAGATCTGCTGCTGCTCCGGCTCGATCCGCGGATCGCCGCATGAGCGTTCGGAAAGGCAAGGGCTTCGCCCTTGACCCACCAAGGGCCACAAGGCCCTTGGATCCCATTCTCGCTGCGCGGCACAGAAAATCGGGTTCCAAGGGCGAAGCCCTTGGTGGAGGTCCAGGAGGCGAAGCCTCTTGGTCGGGTGCGGGGCAACGCCCCGCCGCATGAGGGCATTGCGCGGCATCTGGGCCAGCCCGACCGGCCGGCCGGGGATGATCCTGGTGGTCCTGGTGGTCGGTTTCGCGGTGCTGGGACCGCCCTTGCTCGCCGATCCGGCGGCGTTGCACATCCCGGACCGTTTCGCCTCCCCCGGCTGGGCGCATTGGGCGGGCACGGATTCGCTCGGGCGCGACATGCTCGCCCGGTTGGCAGCGGGGGGGCGGATCGCGCTGGGGGTGTCACTCGCGGCGATCGTGCTGGCGCTGGCGATCGGCGTTCCCCTCGGCATGCTGGCGGCACGGGCCCGGCCGGTGGTCGCCTCCTCGGTGCTGGTGCTGTTCGATGTGGTTGCGGCCTTCCCCAGCCTGCTGTTCGCGCTGGCGGCGGTGGCGTTGCTCGGTCCGGGCCTGGAGCGGCTGGTGATCCTGGTGGCGCTGACGCTGGCGCCGGGGTTCGGGCGGGTGGCGCGGGCGCAGGTGCTGGCGTTGTCCTCGGCCACCTATCTCGAAGCCGCCAGGGCCATCGGCGTCGGTCCCGCGCGGCTGTGGGCACGGCATGTCCTGCCCAATATCGCCGGCACCCTGCTGGTGCTGGCCAGCATGGACATCCCCACCGTGATCGCCATCGAGGCGGGCCTTTCCTTCATGGGTGTGGGCGTGCCGCCGCCCTCGGCGTCCTGGGGGGCGCTGCTGTACGACGGCTATGTGCACCTGGACCAATCGGTCTGGCCGCTGCTGGGCGCGGCCACCATGCTGGTGCTGGCGACGCTGGGCTTCACCCTTGCCGGCGAAGCGTTGCGCGATGCCATCGACCCAACGCTGCATCGCGCCCCCTGACATTGACGCCCCCCCGGGGCGCACCTAGCCTCCCGCGCAACGACGCCGGGAGGGGCGGATGAGAACGGACGCGACACCCGAGGATCTGGCGCGTGGTTTCGACCTGCAGTCGCTGCCCCCCGCCTTCATCGAAAATCCCTATCCGACCTACCATGCGCTGCGGAATTTCGATCCGGTGCGGCGCATGCCGGACGGCTCGCTGTTCCTGACCCGCTATGCCGACATGGTCACGGTCTACCGCGACCCCCGACTGTACAGCAGCGACAAGAAGGTCGAGTTCGGACGGAAATTCGGGGTCGGCTCGCCGCTCTATCGTCACCACACCGGGTCGCTGGTGTTCAACGATCCACCTTTGCATACACGCGTGCGCCGGTTGCTCACCGGGGCCTTGTCGCAACGGGCGCTCAACGACACCGAACCGGACATCGTCGCCCTGGTCGACCGCCTGCTCGACCGGGCCGGGGCCATGGGCCGGTTCGACCTGATCGAGGATTTCGCCGCGCTGATCCCGGTCGAGGTGATCGGCAACCTGCTCGGCGTGCCGCCGGAGCGGCGCGGGCCGTTGCGGGAATGGTCGCTCGCGATCCTGGGCGCGCTGGAGCCGGTGCTGACGCCGGAGCGCGAGCGGCGCGGCACCGAGGCGCTGCTGGCCTTTCGTCCCTTCCTGCAGGAGCTGATCACCGAGCGCCGGGCGGCGCCGCGCGATCCCTGGCGCGACGTGCTGACCCGGCTGATCGTGGGGGAGGGCGCCGACCGGTTGAGCGAGGACGAACTGATCGAGAACTGCACTTTCCTGCTCAATGCCGGCCACGAGACGACCACGAACCTGATCGGCAACGCGCTGGTCTGCCTGCTGGACTGGCCCGACCAGCGCGAGCGGCTGCTCGCCGATCCCGAGCTGATCCGGATGGGGATCGAGGAACTCCTGCGCTTCGAGAGCAGCACCCAGCTCGGCAACCGCATCAGCACCGCCGCCGGGCAGATCGGCGGCGTGGCCTTCGAGCGGGGCACGCCGATCACGCTCTGCATCGGGGCCGCCAACCGCGATCCGGCGGCCTTCGAGGATCCGGACCGGCTCGATCTCGGGCGCTGGCCGAACCGGCATCTCGCGTTCGGATTCGGCACCCATCTCTGTGCGGGACTGTCGCTGGCGCGGCTGGAGGGGCGCATCGCCATCGGGCGGTTCCTGCAGCGCTTCCCCCGCTACCGGGCGGCCGGGCCCAGGCTGCATGGCGGGCGCGCACGCTTCCGCGGCTGGCTCAGCGTGCCGGTAGCGGCAGACTGATCAGTGTTGTAGCGTTTCCTCCAAAATCATCTCCACTGGGGAGCAGGAGGAACGAAAATGAAAGCAGCCGTCTGGACCGTCCCCATTTCGGGACTTTGCCTTCGCAGCCCATCAGGTCGCGCCATGCGCGCGCCGCGAGAAAGCCTGTTACTTTCTCGCTCCGGCCTGAGACTGGCCGACCTGAGACTGGGCTGCTTTTCCTGACGACGCGCGGGCCCGGTCGGGCCTGAGCGCATCGGACGGTCCGCGGCAGGCAGCCGGGGCCGGTATTGGCGCGAACGTACCGCAGAAGCATTCGAGCGCTGGAAACATCCAATGACCAATCATACCCATGACGTGCGGCGGCGGAGCTGGGTTGCCTCCGCCAACGGCCATCCCGATTTCCCCGTGCAGAACCTGCCCTTCGGCGTGTTTAGTCCGCATGGGGAGATGCCGCGCGGTGGGGTCGCGATCGGCGACAGCATCCTCGACCTGCCGGCGGCGCTGGAGGTCGGGCTGTTCGGCGGCGTGGTGCAGGACGTCGCCGCGGCAGCGGCGGAGCCGCAGCTCAACCGGCTGCTTAACTTCGATGCCGGCGGGCGGGAAGCGTTGCGCGACCGCCTGTTCGAGATCCTCAGCGACGAGGCCACCGCCTCGGTGCGCGCGCTCGAACCCCGGCTGCTGCATCGCGCCGCCGACTGCACCCTGCATGTGCCGGCGCAGATCGGCGACTACACCGATTTCTATGCCGGCATTCATCACGCCAACAATGTCGGGCGCCTGTTGCGGCCGGACACGCCGCTGTCGCCCAATTACAAATACGTGCCGATCGCCTATCACGGGCGCGCCTCGTCGATCCAGCCCTCGGGCACCCCGGTGCACCGGCCGGAGGGCCAGCGCAAGCCAGGCAGCGAGACGGTGCCGAGCTTCGGCCCCTCGCGCAGCCTCGACTACGAGATCGAACTGGGTATCTGGATCGGCCCGGGCAACAAGCTGGGCGAGCCGATCCCGATCGCCGCGGCGCATGCCCATGCCGCGGGATTCTGCCTGCTCAACGACTGGTCGGCCCGTGACCTGCAGGGCTGGGAATACCAGCCGCTCGGCCCGCTGTTGTCGAAGAACTTCCTGACCACGATCTCGCCCTGGATCGTGACGGCGGAAGCGCTGCGGCCGTTCCGGGTGCCGCAGAAGCCGCGGCCGGAAGGCGATCCGGCGCCGCTGCACCACCTGTGGTGCGAGTTCGACCAGACCCACGGGGCGCTGGCGATCGAGCTCGAGGTGCTGCTGACCACCAGGGTGACGCGCGCGCGCGGCATGGACCCGCATGTGCTTTCGGTCAGCAGCACCCGCCATCTCTACTGGACCTTCGCGCAGATGATCGCGCACCACACCAGCAATGGCTGCAATCTCCGCCCCGGCGACCTGTTCGGCTCGGGCACGATTTCCGCCCCCGGGATCGAAGGCTGGGGCTCGCTGCTGGAGATCACCGAGGGCGGGCGCAATCCCATCCATCTCGCCTCCGGCGAGACACGCCGCTTCCTTGAGGACGGCGACGAGATCATATTCCGGGCAAGGGCCGTCCGGGACGGGTTTGCGTCACTTGGCTTCGGGGAGTGCCGCGGCACCGTGGTCTCGACGCCCTAGAAATAAACAGGGAGGGACACAGGTGGCGATGACGACGAACGGCCTGGGCCGGCGTGTGCTGCTGGGGGTCGCTGCCGCGGCCCCGGTGATCGGGCGCGCGCGGGCCGAGGCGCCGGTACGGATCGGCGTGCTGACCGACGAAACCGGGCCATACCAGGACAGCGGTGGCCCCGGCTCGGTGCTGGCGGCGCAGATGGCGGTCGCCGATTTCGGCGGCAGCGTGCTGGGCCGGCCCGTGCAGGTCCTGCACGCCGATCACCAGAACAAACCGGACGTTGCTGGTACCATCGCACGCCGCTGGTACGAGTATGACGGGGTCGACGCGATCGTCGACCTTCCGGTCACCGCCATCGCCTTCGCGGTCCAGCAGGCGGCGCGTGAGCGCGGCAGGACGGTGATGATCACCGCTGCCGCCACCGCCGACCTCACCACCCGATCCTGCTTCCCCACCAGCACCCACTGGGCCGACGACACCCATGCCCTGGCCGCGGGCACGGCACGGGCGGTCATCGAAGGCGGCGGCACGAGCTGGTTCTTCATCACCGTGGACCACACCTTCGGCCGCGCCCTGCAGGAGGAGGCCACCCACACCATCACCGCCGCCGGCGGGCGGGTGCTGGGCGCGGTGCGCCACCCGATCGGCGAGACCGACTACGGCTCGCTGCTGCTGCAGGCGCAGAATTCGGGGGCGAAGGTGGTCGGCTTCGCCTCGGTGGGCACCGACCTGGTGAACGCCGTCAAGCAGGCGCACGAATTCGGGCTGGCCCGCAAGACCGGGCAGACCCTGGCCACGTTCCTGACCTACATCACCGAGATCCACGCGCTCGGTCTGCCAACGGCCCAGGGCCTGACCTTCCCGGCCAGCTTTTACTGGAACCAGAACGACGAGTCCCGGGCCTGGGCGCGGCGCTTCTTCGCCGAGCGCCGCGCCATGCCGACCAAGAACCAGGCGCTGGTCTACACCAGCACGCTGCACTTCCTGAAAGGCATGAAGGAAGCCGGCACCGCCGACCCGGTCGCGGTCAACCGGGCGATGAAGGCCCTGCCGGTGGCCTATTTCGGGCGCCCCGGCAGCATTCGCCAGGACGGGCGGGTGTTGTTCGACCTGACCCTGTTTCGGGTCCGCAAGCCGGGCGAGAGCGATGTCGCCTGGGATTATTATGAATCCATCCGCAGCATTCCCGCGGCCGAGGCGTTCCTTCCCATGAACGCAAGCTGCGGGGCGTGACGCGCCGGGGCGTTGCCCCGGACTTATCCGCGCCCCGGAAACATGGGATCCAAGGGCCCTGGGCCCTTGGTGGAGGTCCAGGAGGCGAAGCCTCCTGGCGGGGCCGGGGCAGCGCCCCGGATCGGTGCCGACCGCACCAGCATCGCGGTCAGCGCAGGCAGATAAAGCAACGTCAGCACGGTCGCACCGATGAGTCCGCCGATCATTGCCAGCGCCATCGGCCCCCAGAACACGTTCAGTGTCAGTGGCACGAAGGCCAGGGCGGATGCCAGGGCCGTCAGCACCACCGGCCGGGTGCGTCGCACCGTGCTCTCGACGATAGCGTCCGCCAGGCTCGCCCCGGCTTCCAGGTCCTGCCGCACCTGGTCCACCAGGATGACGGAGTTGCGCATCACCATGCCGCTGAGCGAGATCAGCCCGAGCAAGGCGACGAACCCAAAGGGCGCATCGGCCAGCAGCAACGCCGCGACGGCGCCGATGATACCCAGCGGCGCCGTCGCCAGCACCAGCAGCACGCGGCGGAGGTCCTGCAACTGGATCATCAGCAGCAGCACCATCGCGCCGACCATCAGCGGGAAGACGGCGTAGAGCGCGCCGTTGGCCTTGGTGGCTTCCTCGGTGGCGCCGCCAGTTTCGATGCGCACGCCCGGCGGCAGCGGGACCGCCGCGAGGCGCGGCAGCGCGGCGGCGGTGACGTCCGGGGCCTGTAGCCCGTCCTGGATGTCGGCCTGCACGGTCAGGTAGGGCTCGCGGTCGCGCCGCCACAGGATCGGATCCTCGGTGGTCGGCACCAGCCGCGCCACCTGCGACAGCGCCACCGGCCCGGCGGAGGTCGGCAGCATGAAGTCGGGCAGGTGGTCGAGGTCGAGCCGCTCGCCCGGCACCGCCCGCAGCACCACGTCCACCAGTTTGGTGCCGTCGCGCAACTGGGTCGCGTTGAGGCCGGAAAGCAGGGTGGACAGGGCCCGCGCGATTTCGGCGGGGGCGAGGCCGAGTTCGCGCACGCGGGCCTGGTCGAGTTCCAGCCGGACCGAGGGGGCGCGTTCGCCCCAGGCAAGCTGCACGTCGCGGGTGCCGGGGGTGGCGCGCAGGGCTGCCATCACCGCATCGGCGCTTTTCCGCACGGCATCGAGATCGGTGCCGACCACCCGGAACTGCACCGGGAACCCGACCGGGGGGCCGAGTTCGAGCCGCGAGACCCGCAACCGGGCCGACGGCACCTCCTCGCGCGCCGCCAAGGCCTGCAGGCGGGCGCGCACGCGCTCGCGGGCGGTGGGGTCACGGGTGGTCAGCACGATGGTGGCGAGGGCGTCGTTCGGCAGGGCCGGATTGTAGGCCAGGAAGAAGCGGGGCGGACCGGCGCCGATATAGCTGGTGTACCAGAGGACATCGTCATCGGCCGCCAGGGCCTGTTCCACCTGGTGTACTGTTGCCTCGGTCGCGGCGTGCGAGGCGCCCTGGCGCAGCTTCACGTCGATCAGCAGCTCGGTGCGCGCGGAGTTCGGGAAGAATTGCTTCTTGACCAATGACATGCCGCCGCCCGCGACCAGCAGCAGCAGGACGGTGCCGGTCACCATCCAGCCGCGGTGCCGCACGGCCAGCCGCACCGCCCGGCGCAACAGCCGATAGGCACGGGTGTCATAAAGCGCGGCGTGATCGTGGTGCGCGCCGGGCCGGGGCGAGGGCAGCAGCAGCACGCCCAGGAAGGGCGTGAACAGCACGGCGACCACCCAGCTTGCCAGCAGTGCCAGCCCGACCACCCAGAAGATGCCGCCGGCATATTCCCCGGTGGTGGATTGCGCGATACCCACCGGCAGGAAGCCGGCCGCCGTCACCAGCGTCCCGGTCAGCATCGGGAAGGCGGTGGAGGTCCAGGCGAAGCTGGCGGCGCGCACGCGGTCCCAGCCTTCCTCCAGCTTCACCACCATGGTCTCGATGGAGATGATGGCGTCGTCCACCAGCAGGCCGAGCGAGAGGATCAGCGCGCCGAGCGAGATGCGCTGCAACTCGATGCCCAGCTCGTCCATGACGATGAACACGATCGACAGGGTCAGCGGCACTGCCAGCGCCACCACGATCCCCGAGCGCCAGCCGAGCGAGAGGAAGGAGACCACCAGCACCACGCCCAGGGCGGCGACGAACTTCAACAGGAATTCGCCGACCGCCTCGGCGATCACGGCAGGCTGGTCGGCGGCCTGCTGCAGGGCGAAGCCGAGCGGCAGCCCGGCGCGGATGCGGTCGGCTTCCGCCCGCAGCGTCGCGCCGAAGACCTGGCCGTCGGTGCCTTTCTGCGACGACACCGCGATCACCACGGCGGGCCGACCATTGTGGCGGACGCTGAAATCGGGCGGGTCGGCATGGCCGGGGGTGATGGTGGCGAGGTCGGACAGCCGCACCGAGCGGCCGCCGGCGGCGACCGGCACGGCGGCGAGTGCCGTGGCGCCGTCCACCGCGCCGTCCACCCGGACCGGGATGCGCGTGGTGCCGGTCTCGACCAGCCCTGCCGGGGCCAGCCCGTTCTGGCGCGCGATCGCATCGGCCACGTCGCCCACGGTGACCCCGAGCGTGGCCAGGCGGGCATGGCTGAACTCGACGAACAGGGTGCGCTGGATCTCGCCGAGGATGGTGACCTTCTCCGCGCCCGGCAGCCGGCGCAGCCGGTCACGGATGGACTCGGCCTGGCGGATCAGCTCGGTGTTGTCGGGGCCGGCGGTACCTTCCGCCTCGGTGCCAAAGAGGGCGAACACCGCGCCGTAGACGTCGGCGTATTCGTCGTTGACGAAAGGCCCGCGCAGGCCGGCGGGCAGCGACGGGCGCAGGTCCTCGAGCTTCTTGCGGGTCTGATAGAACAGGTCCGGCACCTGCGCGGGCGGGGTGTTGTCGCGGAAGCTGACCAGCGTCGCCGAGACGCCGGGCCGGACGAAGGTGTCGAGATGATCGAGCCAGGCGAGGTCCTGCAGCTTGCGCTCGATCCGCTCGGCCACCTGCTCCTGCATCTCCTGCGCGGTCGCCCCAGGCCACTGCGCGGTGACCACCGCCAGCTTGACGGTGAAGGAGGGGTCCTCGGCTCGGCCCAGCTTCGTGTAGGAGCGGGCGCCGGCGGCGAACAGCAGGACGATCAGGAAACCGACCAGGGCGCGATGCGCGACCGCCCAGGCAGAGAGGTTGAAGCGTTCCACCGCGGTCTACTCCGGTGCCCGCCGGATCTCGGCCACGCGTACGCGTGCATCTGGATCGAGCTTCTGCACACCGAGCCCGACCACCAGCTCGCCGTCCCGCAGCCCGCCCACCAGCGCCCGGTCGCTGCCGAGGCGGCGCAACGTGACCGGGCGGGGATCGAGCCGGCCGTTCGCCACATCGACCACCCAGACGATCGGGCCGGCGCCGCGATCGGCCAGGGCGGCGGCGGGGACCACCGCCAGCGGCGGGCCGGCTTCCTGCGCGAGGCGCACGGTCGCGGTCATGCCGTAGGCGAGCCAGTCAGGCGGTTCGGCGATGGCGTAGCGGGCGGTGAAGGTGCGCAGCTTCGGGTCGGCGGTGGGGGCAAGCTCGCGCAGCCGCGCCGCCAACGTCTCCTGCGGGCGTGCCCAGAGCGTCACCCGGGCCGGCGCCTCGCCGGCGGCGGCGAGGGCCGCTTCGGGCAGGGCCACCTCGACTTCCAGCGTCCCGGCCTCGGCGAGGCGCAGCACCGGGGTGCCCTCGGCGACCACCGTGCCGGGATCGGCGAGGATCGCGGTCACTACCCCGGAAGCCGGGGCGCGCAGCTCGGCATAGTCGCGGCGGTTGCGTGCCAGTTGCACGGCGGCGCGGGCGGCGACGACGCGTTCGCGCGTGGTGCGCGCGGCGGCCTGCCGGGCGTCGTCGGTGGCCGCCGGGATCCAGCCGCCGGCGAGCAGCCGGGTGCTGCGGGAACCGTCGGCGCGGGCCTGTGCCGCCTGGGCCTCGGCGGCGGCGAGATCGGCCTCGGCCGAGCGCAGCGCCAAAGCGAGGTCGGTGGGGTCGAGCCGGGCCAGCACCTGTCCCGCCTGCACCCGCGCGCCGAGATCGACCTCGCGCGCGACGATGCGGCCGCCGGCGCGGAACCCGAGATCGGCTTCGCGGCGGGCGCGGATGGTGCCGGTGAAGCTGCGGATGTCCTCGGCCGGGCGCAGCGCCACGCGCACGGCCTGGACCGGGCGTGTGGTGGTTTCCACCGCTGGTGTCGCGCGTTCGCGACAGGCGCCGAGCACGATCGGCAGGGCGAGCATGCAAAGGGCACGACGAACGTGATCGGTCATGGCCTGGGGTCCCGGCTTCGGGCCGGGAAGCTGTCAGCTCGACTGACGAATGTCAATATTCATCAGTTCTCCGGACGCAGGGACCGCAGCACCAGCTCCGCCATGTCGGCCGCCAGACCGGGCAGGTCGTCGTCGATCCATTCCTGCACCAGGGTCGGATGGACGAAGCCGATCATGGTGCAATGCATCAGCCGCGACGTGCGGTCGGCGTCGCAGGGGGCGAACACGCCCGCGGCGATGCCGTCCATGAGGATGTGGCGCAGCGCCTTGTCGAAGCTCTCGACATAGGCGCGGATGACGCCCCAGTGCTCCTCCATGGCGGCGGCGACCATGTCGTGCATCCGCTTGTCGTGGAAAAACAAGGTCATGGTCTGCCGCTGCATGGTCCGGAACAGCAGGCGCAGGCGGTCGGGCGCCGGTTCCGGGCCACGGGCGATCGACCAGGCCAGGCGATCGAAGCCGTCGAGGATGCGCGCGCAGATCGCCTCGTTGATCGCCGCCTTGCTCGGGAAGAAGCGGTAGACATTGGCCGGGGACATCCGCAATTCACGGGCGATGTCGGCCACCGTCGTCTTCTGGTAGCCAAGCGAGCGGAACAGCCGCTCGGCCGTCTCGACGATCGCGGTCCGGGTTGCCTCTGCCCTGGGGACGGGCGGGGGAGAGCGGGTCATGTCCATGATCCCTGGTGATATGACGAATGATGGAATTTGTCATTCGTCCAATATCTGTGCGTTCTCCCGCATCGATCGTCCCCCGGTCCGTTGTCGCCGGGTTGTGACCCCCGGCCTCTCACATCCGGCCCCGGCGCTGCGCATTGTCACTGCAGGCAGGGGGGGGCCGAATGACGATCCGGATGACGATGGTGCATATCGACCGCGGTGGCTGAACCGGGGCCGGGCTCCGCCCGATCGCGTCGAACGGGAATGATCTGGCCAAAAATCAACCATGACGGTGGGGTGGTAGCATGTTACGCGCGCATCTGCCCGATGCTGCCTCGCCCTTGTCATATGAGACGGTCACAGCCATGGTCGCTCCAGGAGGGTATCGCTTGGAGATCGCTGAGGTCGCCGCCTATGAGTTCCGCCGCACGCTCGACGGACGACATTTTGGACCGAACGCCCGCTGGACCGAGCGGCGGATTCCGATCGTACGCATCACCACGCGCGACGGTCAGACCGGCATGGGCGAAGGCTGGTGCGAGCAGGAGGCGATCAGCCTGTTCTTCGACCAGTTGCGGTCCCTGGCCCCCTATCTGCTCGGAGGGGATGCGCGGCTGATCGAGCAGCACTGGCAGACCGCATGGTCGCTGCAGTCCGCGGAGACGCCGGACTGGATTCCCCCCGCTGTCACCAGCGCGGTCGATATCGCCCTCTGGGACCTGCGCGCCCGTGGATTCGGGGCCAGCGTGCACGAATTGCTCGGCCCGCAGCGCGACGCGGTGCCGGTCTATGCGAGCGGCGGGCTGTACGCCAACGGCAAGGGGCCGGCTGAACTCGCCGCCGAGATGCAGGGCCTGGTCGAGCGCGGCTTCTATGCCGTCAAGCTGAAGATCGGTCGCATGGAGCGCGATGCCGACCTCGCCCGCGTCGCCGCGGTGCGCGAGGCGGTGGGGCCGCAGGTCGAGATCCTGGTCGATGCCGGGGAGTGCCTGACCACCGGCGAGGCCCCGGCCATGATCCGCCGCCTCGCCGAGCTGGGGGTCACCGCGATCCAGGCGCCGTTGCCGGTCACCGACGTGCCGGGCCTGCTGATGCTCAACCGCACCGGCCGGCTGCGCGTGCTGGTGGGGGAGAGCGAGTGGCGAGTCGCCCGATTCCGGGAATTGCTGCGCGCCGGCGCGGTCGGCGTGCTGCAGCTCAATCCCGGGCTGTGCGGCGGCATCACCCAGACGCTGAAGCTCGCGGCACTGGCCGAGGCGCATGACGTGCCGGTCTGCCTGCAGAATCATTCGACGGCGGTGCTGCTGGCGGCCTGCCTGCAGATCGGCGCCGCGCGCGGCGCGGTGGCCGCGGTCGAGGTGCACGGCTTCCACGACCATCTGCACGAGCTGCTGCCCACGCAGATGCTGCAGCCGCGCGATGGCTGCCTCGCCCCTGACGCGCCCGGGCTCGGCCTGCCGGAGCGGATGCAGGCAAGCCGGGGCGATATCCGCCTGATCTGGCGCCTGCGCGCCGGCGAGGCAGGCTGACCCGCTCCCTGCCTGCGTGAACAGCAGGCAGGTGGCGCATCCATGGGCATCAGGACGGGGTCGGATAGCGGATCGCCAGTACCTCGACGTCCTCCACGCCCCGTGGCGTGTGCATCTTCACCACATCGCCCACGCGCGCGCGCAGCAGGGCACGGGCGATCGGGGAATACAGGCTGACCTCACCGCGGGTGATGTCGGCCTCGTCGGCCCCCAGGATGGTGACGGTGCGTTCGGTGTCATCCTCGGTGGCGTAGGTCACGGTGGCGCCGAAGAAGATCCGGTCGCGCTGGGGCTGGCAGGCGGGGTCCACCACCTCGGCGATGTCCAGCCGCTTGGTCAGCCAGCGCACGCGACGGTCGATTTCCCGCAGTCGCTTCTTGCCGTACAGGTAATCGCCGTTTTCCGAACGGTCGCCGTTGCCGGCCGCCCAGGAGACGATTTCCACCACCTTGGGCCGCTCGACCCGCAGCAACGTCTGCAGTTCCGCCCGCAGCCGGGCGTTGCCCGCGGGCGTCATGTAGTTCTTGGTCCCGGGCGGCAGCCTCGGGCCTTCTTCCTCGTCATCCTCGTCGGTCATCTGCGTTCCGCCTTCTCGCCGCCGCGCGACGGCATCAGGGCTGCGTCATGCCATGGCAGCCCGCTCGCTGGCCATGCCCGCCGGGCCGCCGCCCTGGCCTGCCGCGCGCCTGCCCTGCGTGGCCGTGCTTGTCATGCGGGGCCGGATGGCGCGAGAAACATCGGCCCCTGGACCGCGGCTTGCATCGCGCTGGCCGCCGCATGGCGGTGAGAAGGCGGAGCGCACATGAACGACGACGGCACGAGCGTGGCGGACATGCCCCCGCCGGCGGAACAAGGCATCGGTGCCACGGCGGAGGATCTGCTGAGGCTGCTGGTCCGCGCCCAGGCGGGGACCGTCCAGGATCCGTTCGGCAACCCGGTGCTTTCGGTGGCGCTGTCGATTGCCCGGCAGGTGGATGACGGCCGGCTCGACGAGGCTTCGCTCTGGGCGCTGGTGCGGCATCTGCGCGACGCCGCCTTCGCCGACCGGGCCCGGCGGCTGGCCGATTATGTCGGCGGCACCGACCGCGCCACCAACGAGGCGGCCCTGGTCAAGGCGGCGGGCCATGTGCTGCGCCCCGACCCCGCCGACAGCCCGGTGCCCTGGGCGCGCTTCCGTGCCCAGGTGGAGCGCACCCGCTATGCCGCGGTGTTCACCGCGCATCCGACCTTCGCGATGCCGGCCGAGGTCGCCCAGGCCCTGGCCGAGATGGCCTGCGGCGGCCCGCTGGTCAGCTTTGAATCGCATCGTCCGCGCTCGATCTCGCTCGAAGACGAATTCACCCAGGCCCGCGCGGCGATCCTGCGCGGCCGCACGGCGCTGGATGCGCTCTGCGCCGCGCTGCTGCGGGCGGCCCGCGATACCTGGCCGGATCGCTGGACCGAGCTGATGCCGCGGCCGATCGTGCTGTCTTCCTGGGTCGGCTACGACACCGACGGGCGCACTGATATCGGCTGGTGGGATACGCTGCGCCTGCGCCTGCGCATGAAGCGCCTGCAGCTCGAGCGCCTGGCCAAACAGGTCGAGGGCCTGGAGCATGCCGACGCCCTGTCCGCCCGCATCGCCGAGGCGGTGGCGGCGGTCACGAAGCAGATCGAGTCCTGCCCGATCCAGCCGCAGCCCAGGGCCGTCGCCACCTTCGCCCACGCCCTGGTGGACCATGCCGATACCGCCCTGCGCACGCCCACGCCGCTGCTCGACCTGTTCGCCACGGCGATCGCCGCGGCCGAGGGCGAGGACAAGCTGCAGCTCTGCATCGCCCGGGCCGGGCTGGTGACGCACGGGCTGTCGCTGGCCCACACCCATGTCCGGCTGAACGCGGCGCAGATCCACAACGTGGTGCGCCAGCGGCTCGACATCGCCGATCCGCCGGAAGATCCGGCGCGGCGGCGGGCGCTGCTCGCCGCCATCAACGCCGCCCTCGATGCGGTGCAGCCGGTGCCGGTGGATTTCGGCGCGCTGCTCGCCGACCAGGCCTCGGCGGCGCGGCTGATGATGACGGTCGCGCAGATGGTCAAGCACATCGACGGCTCGGTGCCGGTGCGCTTCCTGATCGCCGAGACCGAGACCGGCTACACCCTGCTCGCGGCGCTCTGGCTGGCCCGGCTGTTCGGCATCGCCGACCAGGTGGAGATCAGCCCGCTGTTCGAGACCGCCGAGGCGCTCGGCCGCGGCGCCGAGGTGCTGGACGAGGCGCTGCGCAGTCCGCATTACCGCACCTACCTGCAGCGCACCGGGCGGCTGGCGCTGCAGTTCGGTTATTCCGATTCCGGCCGCTATGTCGGCCAGATCGCCGCCACCTACCTGATCGAGCGGCTGCGCCTGAAGATCGCGGCGACGCTGGCCAAGCACGGCGTCACCGGTGTCGAGGTGATCCTGTTCGACACCCATGGCGAGAGCGTCGGCCGCGGTGCCCATCCCGGCTCGCTGGCCGACCGGCTGCGCTATCTCTCGCCGACCGTCAGCCGCCATGCCCTCAGCCACGACAACCTGCCGGTGCGCGAGGAAAGCGCCTTCCAGGGCGGCGACGGCTACCTGCTGTTCGGCACCGACGACCTGGCGCTGGCCAGCATCGCCCGCATCGCCGAGCACGCCTTCCATCCCGGCGCCGGCCCGGTCGAGGATCCGGTCTATGCCGATCCCGACTTCTCCGCCGATTTCTTCGCCACCGTCCGCGCCGGCATGGAGGGGCTGGTCGAGGATGCCGGCTATGGCGCGCTGCTCGGCGCCTTCGGTCCTTCCTTGCTGGACCGCACCGGATCCCGCCCGCCGGCACGCCAGAGCGACGGCATGGGCACCGCCACCCGCATCCGCCACCCGCGCGAGCTGCGGGCGATCCTGAACAACGCCATCCTCCAGCAGCTCGGCTGGATGGCGAACACGCTGCAGGGCCTGGGCAGTGCCGCCTCGCGCCACCCGGAGACCTTCCCGGAGCTGCGACGCAGCAGCCGCCGCTTCCGCCGCGCCCTGGATCTGGCGTCGCATGCGCTGGCGCATTCCGATCTGGACGTGCTGCGGGCGGTGGTCGGATCGCTCGATCCCGGTTCCTGGCTCGACCGTGCCGCCCATACCACCAGGCCGGGGCGGCGCGAGGAATTGATGGCGGTGGCGCAGGCGCTGGAGCGACTGGACCTGTGGGCGGTGGCGCAGTCGATGTTCCGTCGCGTGCAGGCCGACCATCTGGCGCTGCGTGCCGCCTGGCCGGACGCGCCGTCGATGGCGCCGCGCGAGATGCTGCTGCACGCGCTGCGGCTGGCGGTGATCGGCCGGATCTGGTTGCTGGCGACGCATATCCCCGAATTCTCGCCGCGCCACGGCTTCACCCGCCGCGACATGGAGGCGGCGATCCTGCGGCTGGAGATCCCGGCGGCGGTGTCGCTGCTGGCCGAGATCTTTCCCGAAGCCCCCGATGCCTCGGCCGAGAGCGACTATGCCGAGCCGCCAGGGCCACGCGCCTGGCAGGCCTATGGTCGCGAGCATGCGGAGGTGTTCGCGCCGATGCGCCGGCTGTTCGACCTGATCCGGGAAATCGCGACCGCCGTGACCCACGAGGTCGGGGCGTTCGGGTAATCGGCGCCACTGCGCCGGGTGGGTCATCGGCGCAGTGGCACCGGCGGGTCTGACTCGGCTAGGCTCCCCCCACAATCCGCGCCTCTGGGGGGAGCGCATGTCCGAGAACGAGACGAAGGCGCCGGCATCCCTGTTGCCGTTCGCCGAACGAGTCCGTCTGGTGCACACCGATGCACCATTCCGCTGGCTGGCGGCCGGGTGGTCCGATTTCCGCCACGGCCGCGGCATCAGTGCCGCCTACAGCCTGGTCTTCGTCGTCGGCGGCTTCGTGCTGACGGCGGGACTGGTGATGGCGGACCTGGACTACCTGATCGCGCCGCTCACGACCGGTTTCATGCTGGTGGGCCCGGCGCTGACCGTCGGTTTCTACGCCATCAGCCGTGACCTGGAGGCCGGCCGCGAGCCGTCCCTGTCGCGCGCCTTCTCCGCCTGGCTGGACAATCCCGGGCCGTTATTCGCCATGGGGCTGGCGCTGGTCGTCTTCCTGGTGGTCTGGCTGCGCTTCGCCGCCCTGGTGTTCGCCCTGTCCTTCCCCGATGTCGGCTTCGACTGGGAGAGGGCGGTGACGGCCACGCTGTTCACCGCCAACGGGTTGACATTCCTGCTGCTCGGCACCGCGGTCGGGGGGGTGATGGCCACCTTCGCCTTCGTCGCCGGGGCCTTTTCGCTGCCCTTGATGCTGGATCGCCGGATCGGGCTGCTGGAGGCGCTGGTGACCAGCGCCACCGCGGTGGTGCTGAACCCGCGCGCCATGGCGGTCTGGGCCGGCCTGATCCTGCTGTTCACCGCGGCCGGCCTTGCATCCTGGTATCTGGGGCTATGCGTGACGCTGCCGTTGATCGGGCATGCCACCTGGCATGCCTATCGCGGGGTGATCCGGCCGCTTTGAGACAACGGGCGCTCAGGTCCGGGGGGGCGAAAGCGGCGGCAGGTCCGGTCCTGGCATTGGGGGCGGTGTCTGTCCGGGCGGCACCTGCACGTCCGGCCATGGATCGGGCGGGACCGGCGGGCGCGGTTCGGGGATCTCCGGATCCAAAGGGGGCTCGGGCTGGGTCATCGCGATGGCTCCATGGCTTTTCATCGGGCCAGGCGGCGCGACCGCCAGGACACCATGGTCCTGGCGGTCGGCCTGTTTCCCTACCTGCTATGGGCGGAGCCGGTTCCCCCGGTCTGCGAGCGCGCCCCGCCTGGACGCGACACGCCCGACAGTGCCTCGCCCGCGGGCTGCGGCCCCTCGCCGAAGGCAATGTCGCCGAGCGAGAGAATCCCAACGAGCCGCTTCTCGCGGTTCATCACCGGCAGGCGCCGCACCTGCTGTTGTCCCATGTTGCTGGCGACCTGATCGAGATCGTCGTCCTCGAAACAATACTTGATGTCCTGGGTCATCACCTCGCTGACGCGGGTGTCGACCCCTTTGCCCTGCGCCACCGCGCGCACCGCGATGTCGCGATCGGTCACCATGCCGACCAGCCGGTCGTCCTTGCCCACCGGAAGCGCGCCGGCATCGCTTTCGGCCATCGCGCTGGCCGCGTGCTGGATGGTGTCGTCGGGACTGGCGATGCGCACGGTGCGGGTCATCTTCTCGCTGACCTTCATGGCTTGTTTCCTCGTTTTTTTGATGCTTCGGCGCAGGTGGCCGCGACCGGGTGGGGGCAGTCGAGGCCGGAGGCGAGGCATCGGCATCAGGCCATTGCGGTTGCGGTCCGTCTGGTCACGTCCACCAGGCCGTGCAGTGAACGCACCCTGGCAGCAGCCGGTTCACCCCGGCGCCTTCAGCGTCGAGGCCGGCCGGGCAGGGGACGCGTCACCGTCCCAGGAAGGTCGGGGGGCGCTTTTCCAGGAAGGCGCTGACCGCCTCGAGATGGTCGGCGGTGTTGTGGCACATGCCCTGCACCACGGCGCAGAGTTCCAGATGGTCGCGGAACTCCAGGCGCTGGGCCTGGCGCAGCAGTCGCTTGGTCAACCGCACCGCCTGCGGTGGCTTGGCGGCGAAGCTCGCGGCGAGTTCGCGGGCGCGGGCGTGCAGGTCGTCGGGCTCGACCACCTCGAGCACGATCCCCAGATCACGGGCTTCCCCGGCCTCCACCATCCGTCCCGAGAAGCTCAATTCCGCGGCACGCTGGTAGCCGACGAGGCGCTGCAGCAGCCAGCCGCCGCCATCGCCCGGGATCAATCCTAAGTTAAGGAAGCTCTCGGCGAACCGGGCCCGGGTGGAGGCGATCCGCACATCGCACATCAGGGCGAGGTCAAAGCCCGCGCCGATTGCCGGGCCATTCACCGCCGCGATGGCGGGCACCTCCAGCCCGTGCATCGCCACGGCCATCCGCTGGATGCCGCGCCGGTACTTCGCCTGCACCTCGTAGACGTCGCCGCCGAAGCTGCCCTGGTCGCGCTCCAGCATGTGCTTGACGTTGCCACCGGCCGAAAAGGCCGGGCCATCGGCGGTGATCACCAGGACGGAGACCCGCTCGTCGCGGCTGCACCACTCCGCGACTTCGGTGATTTCGGCGGCGAGCCTGGTGCCGGTCAGCTCGTTGCGGACCTCCGGGCGGTTCAGTGTCAGCATGGCAACCCGGCCTTCCATGGCCAGGGTCGCATCCTGCAGAGCCGGCGGCGCCATCGACGTTCCCATTATTCAAGTGCTTCCGGTGCAGACATACATCAATTTGTCACATCCCCCAATCGGCCTGCCTGCCAGCTCGTTGTCTCTTCGTGCCGGGTCGCCCGGCTTCGTTCCCGCGCCGAGTCGCGGCAGGGGACGCGGGCGAGGGGGACGGGACGCCAGGGCGGCAGCCATTCGTTTCGGCGGGCGCTGTGGTGCGATGGGGGAATTGTCACACGGCAACCGTTCTTGACACCCTTCGCCCCCACCGCTAGCAAGCCGTCGCCTTCCGGCAAGGCGACTTGCGCAGGGGCGGACGAAATGAGCGGAACCGACGGCGGCGGCAAATCCTTCGAGGAACGGCTGCAGGCTGCGCGGCGCAGGCAGGGGATGGATGCCCCGCCGCCGGGTCAAACCGGTGGGCCGGCGAAGGGGGCACCAACAGCCCTCGGCATTGGCCTGCGCGTCGGCGTGGAGCTGGTGTCGGCGATGGTGGTGTCGGTCGTCATCGGCTGGTGGTTGGACCGCTGGCTGGGGACGCGTCCGATCCTGCTCGCAGTTTTCGTCCTGCTGGGGGGTGCGGCCGGTGTGGCCAATGTCTGGCGCCTGATCGGCCCCGGACGGCAGCCGCCCGGGGGGACATGAAACTGACCTGACCGCCTTGGCGGTCCATATGGGACGAGGACGAAACAGTGGCTGCCGAAGGACACTCGATCGACGCCCTGGGGCAGTTCAAGCTCCACACCGTAGGTTCGGTATTCGGCTCCTCCGTCAACTTCACCCAGTCGAACCTGATGATGCTGGTGGCCGGGGCGCTGATCCTGGCCCTGCTTTATTTCGGTGCGCGACCGAAGGCGGTGGTTCCGGGACGGCTGCAGGCTGCGGCCGAGCTGGCCTACGACTTCATCCACAGCATGTGCACCGACCAGATCGGTGAGGAAGGGCGTCGCTTCTTTCCCTTCGTCTTCACGCTGTTCTTCTTCATCCTGTTCGGCAATCTGCTCGGCCTGCTGCCGTTCAGCTTCACCTACACCAGCCATATCGCGGTCACCGCGACCCTGGCCCTGACGGTCATCGTGCTGGTCACGGTGGTGGCGCTGCGCATCCACGGGCTGCACTTCTTCAGCTACTTCTTCCCCTCCGGGGCGCCGAAGTGGCTCGCGCCGATCATCATCCCGATCGAGATCATCTCCTACCTCTCGCGGCCGGTCAGCCTGTCGATCCGACTTTTCGCCAACATGGTCGCCGGCCACGTGATGTTCGAGGTGTTCGCCAGCTTCATGCTGATGATGGCGGCCGCCGGGATCTTCGGTTACGTCGGTGCGGTCGGGCCGCTGGTGCTGAACGTGGCGCTGATGGGCTTCGAACTGCTGGTGGCCGTGCTGCAGGCCTATGTGTTCGCCATCCTGACCTGCATCTACCTGCACGACGCGGTGCACCTGCACTGACCGTCGCCCTCTCTGCCTCCCCCCCGGGGCAGGCCTGCCCCAACCTGAACGAAAAGGGACTGACCATCATGGATCCTGTCGCCGCGAAGGCTCTCGGAGCCGGTATCGCCGTGATTGCGCTGGCCGGCGTCGGCGTTGGCATCGGCAACATCTTCTCCTCGCTGGTGAACAGCATCGCCCGCAACCCGTCTTCGCGCGACCAGGTGTTCGGCATCGGCATCCTGGGCTTCGCGCTCACGGAAGCGGTGGCGCTGTTCGCCCTGCTGATCGCGTTCCTGATCCTCTTCACATAAGAGACGGAGACGCCGCGGTGCGTCGCCTCGCTCCGTTCGCTGCGGCAGGGATCTGCCTCCTGTCCTCGGCCGCCTTCGCGGCCGAGCAAAAGGAAGGCATGCCGCAGCTCGATTTCGGCAATCCGCTGACCATCAGCCAGATCGTCTGGCTGGCGGTCATCTTCTACGTCCTGTACCGGCTGCTCTCGGGTTGGGCTCTGCCGCAGGTCGCCGAGGTGCTGGAGAATCGGGCTGCCATCATCAGCCGCGATCTCGAAGCCGCTCGCCAGGCCAAGGTGGAGGCCGATGCGGCGGTGGCTGATCTCACCCAGGCGACGCAGAAGGCGCATGCCGCCGCCCAGGCCGAGATCGCCGGTGCCGTCGATGCCGCGAAGAAGGCCGCCGCCGCCCAGGCTGCTGCGCTGAACGAGCGGCTGGATGCCCAGCTTGCCGCCGCCGAGCAGCGCATCGATGCGGCCCGCACCGCCGCCATGGGCGCGCTGCGCCAGGTGGCGACCGAGACGACCAAGGTGGTGGTCACCCGCCTGACCGGCCGTACGCCCAAGGATGCGTTGGTCGATACGGCGGTCGGCACCGCGCTTGCCGCACGCGGCCAGGCCTGAAGGAGACCCGCATGCACGGAGAAAGCTTCTTCTCTGACCCACGTAGCTGGATCGCGGTCGCCTTCGTCATCTTCTTCGTCCTGTTCGGGGGCAAGATCTGGGCGGCGCTGGCGTCCTTGCTGGACAAGCGCGCCGCGGCGATCCGTGCCGAGCTCGCCGAGGCGCAGCGCCTGCGCAGCGAGGCAGAAGCCTTGCTGCGCGACGCGAGTGCGCGCCGCGACGAGGCCGTGGCCGAGGCCAAGGCCCTGCTCGAAGGCGCCAAGGCAGAGGCGGCCCGCCTGGCCGTCGCCGCCGAGGCCGAGGCGAAGAGCGCTGCCAACCGGCGGGAGCGCATGGCGCTGGATCGCATCACCGCTGCCGAAAAGGCGGCGCTCGATGAGGTCCGGCGTGCAGCCGCCGATGTTGCTTCCACTGCGGCCGAAGCGGTGATCCGTGAGGAAGTCACCGTCGACGCCGATGCAAAGCTGGTCGACCGGGCGATCGCGGGCCTGCCGACGGCCCTGGGCCGCCGCGCCGCCTGAGCCTTCCATCAGGCTGGGAATGCAGGAAAGGGCAGCCGCAAGGCTGCCCTTTCTGTTTGTCAAAACGGCCAGGGCGCTGCCCCGTAATAGGGCGTCAGGAAAGACCAGGGCTCCGCCCTGGACCTGCCGTCATGCGCACGCACGCGGTCGCGTGACGGCCACAAGGCCCTTGGATCCCGGTCTCGCTGCGCGGCACAGAAAAATAACGGGTTCCAAGGGCGAAGCCCTTGGTCGGTCCAGGGCGAAGCCCTGGTGGGGTGCGGGGCAACGCCCCGCCAGCGTCGTGACATACCTGAACGAATCAGCATTACGCTCAAATAATCAAAGCAGACTATAATATTTTCTTAGCAGAAATTATTCCCCAATAAGTTTACTGGTAAAGCAGCTCACATGGACTTCCAAGCGAAAGCTGAATCAAGATCGCCTGACCGGCTGATTCGGTGTTGGCAAATCGCGCTGCATATCTTTCATGCGGCTTGGACGATCCGAAAGGATGTGAAGCTGAGCGGACGGCATCCCGGTTTTTCCGCAGTGCCTCGCCCACGCCCCCCTGGTTTCCGGGACCGCAGCGAGTGGTGGTATCGGATCCTGCGGTGGCTTGCTTACGGCATGCTCGGGCTGGTTGGCGCGGCGGCCGTGTTGATGAGCATCGCGTTGATGGCCCGGCCCCGGTCCACGCCGCCGCGATCGCCCTCGCCCGAGGCTGCCCTGCTGGCGCCGGCTGCTCCGGTGCCGGACCGGCCGGGCGTGCCCGCGCCCGAATGGACGCCGCCGGCCGGGATGTCGGATGCACGGCTGCGTGCCTTGAACACGCAGGTGCAGGTGGAAACCTCGGTGCTGGCGGCGTTGCGGGAACAGACTGATCAGACGCGCCGGGAACTTGTGGACCTGCAGGATCAGCAACAGGCAGCCCGCGCCGCGCTGGCCGATGTGCAGCATCGCCTGGAGGTGGTCCGTGGCGAGATTGCCGGCCAGCAGCGCCAGCAACAGGAGGAATCGCGGGCGCTCGTGGTCAGGCCGGAAACGGCGCGGCCGGCGCCGTCCCGTCCGGCGGCCTCATCGTCCGCTGAACCGGCTGCCGCGGAGGCGCCGCGTCCGGTGCCGCCCCCGTCGACTGCCGCACTCAGCCGGGTGTTGAATCGGTTGCGTCAGCCGCCACAGCCCGGTGCCGAGGAAGAGAGTGCGGCGTCGGCGCAGCGCAGCCCTCCACCCGGATTCCTGGGTCAACTGGCGGTGCCCGCGGCCAGGCCGGAGCCGCCCCAGCCGGCGAAGCCGGAACCCACTCCTGCCCCTGCGGCGAAGCCGGAACCCGCTCCCGCCCCTGTGGCGAAACCGGAACCCGTTCCCGCGCCTGCGGCGAAGCCGGAGCCCGCTTCCACGCCGGCGGCGAAGCCGGAGACGGTCGCCGTCGCGACCGTTCGGCCGAAAGTGATCTTCTACTATCGAACCGGCTCGCCGCACGGGCAGGAGAACGCGAGCGACCTGGCGCGACGCCTGCTGTTCTCCGATTTTGCCTATGCCGAAACCCGGGTCGCATCCTCGGGACCGATCGTTGCGGCCATCCGCTTCTTCCATCGCGCCGACGCCGATGCGGCCCAGCGCCTGGCCAATCTGTTGCGGGGCGCCGGTACCGAGTTCTGGGTGCAGGATGGCACCGGCATGCAGAGCGGTGCTGCCCCCGGCACGCTCGAGGTCTGGCTTCCTTTGTGAGTGATGACCCTCCGTGAGTGATGACCGGGCATGCCCCGTGCACGGTGAAGTCACGCTGCATTCATGACGGCATGCGAGACTCGACGCCTTGATCGTGATGGACCGGCCGGGAGCGGCAGCTCCGGCTGATGACGGGGCAGCGTCAATGCCCAGGGAAAAAACGAATGGCCATGCAGGATGGATCCGCTGCCGTCGCGCGCGACATGGCACCTCCCTTTCCGGTTCCCGTTGCGTTTCCCGACGTGGACGCACGGGTCCTTGCCGAGGAAGTCGCGGGCGAGCGGTGGGACCAACTGCCGCAATGGCTGCGCCGCGGCTGGGCGGGCGGTCGGGCCCGGCCTGTCCTGCTGGCGGTTTGCTGACGTCGGGCAAGGAAAACGGGACGTTCCGATCGTGACGGGGACGCAGCCTTCGTCATGACCGGAACGTCAATGCCGGTCCGGCAGGACTATTCCGCGGCCCGGGCGTAGGCGTCCAGCGGCGCGCAGGTGCAGACCAGGTTGCGATCGCCGTAGACGTTGTCGACCCGCTTGACCGGGGGCCAGTATTTCGCCGCCGCCACCCAGGGCAGCGGGAAGGCCGCCTGTTGCCGCGGATACGCATGCGGCCACGCCTCGGCCATCACTTCGGCGGCGGTATGCGGCGCGTGCTTGAGCGGATTGTCGGCGCGATCGAGCCGGCCGGCGGCGATGTCGGCGATCTCGTGGCGGATCGCGATCATCGCGTCGCAGAATCGATCGAGCTCGGCCTGCGACTCGCTTTCGGTCGGCTCGATCATCAGCGTGCCCGGCACCGGCCAGGACATGGTCGGCGCATGGAAGCCGAAATCCTGCAGCCGCTTGGCGATGTCCTCCACCATCACGCCGGCCTCGGCCTGGAAGGCGCGGCAGTCGATGATGCATTCATGCGCCACCATGCCGTTCCGGCCGGTGTAGAGCACCGGAAAATGCGGCCGCAGCCGGGCGGCGACGTAGTTGGCGTTCAGGATCGCGACCTCGGTGGCCCGGGTCAGGCCCCGCGGCCCCATCATGCGGATATAGGCGTACGAGATCGGCAGGATCAGCGCGCTGCCGAAGGGCGCGGCCGCCACCGGGCCGTAGCCGGTGGCGGGGCCGGCATCCGGGCGCAGCGGATGGTTGGGCAAATGCGGGAGCAGATGCGCCGCCACGCCGATCGGCCCCACGCCGGGGCCGCCGCCGCCGTGCGGGATGCAGAAGGTCTTGTGCAGGTTCAGGTGGCACACATCCGCGCCGATGCGCCCCGGGCTGGTCAGCCCGACCTGCGCGTTCATGTTGGCGCCGTCCATGTAGACCTGCCCGCCATGCGCATGCACGATCCGGCAGATCTCCATCACCTGCTCCTCGAACACGCCATGCGTGCTGGGATAGGTGATCATCAGGCAGGCCAGCCGGTCCTCGTGCTGCCGCGCCTTGGCCGCGAGGTCGGCGAGATCGACATTGCCCTCGCGGTCGCAGCCCACCACCACCACGCGCAGCCCGGCCATCGCGGCCGAGGCCGGGTTGGTGCCATGCGCGCTGGAGGGGATCAGGCAGATGTCCCGATGCGCCTGCCCGTTCGCCTCATGGTAGGCCCGGATCGCCAGCAGCCCGGCATATTCGCCCTGGCTGCCGGCATTGGGCTGCAGCGACACGCCGGCGAAGCCGGTCGCCTGGGCGAGCCAGCCCGCGAGGCGGTCGATCAGCGCCTTGAAGCCCTCGGTCTGGTCGGCGGGGGCGAAGGGGTGCAGGTCGGCGAAGCCCGGCAGGGTGATCGGGATCATCTCCGCCGTCGCGTTCAGCTTCATCGTGCAGGAACCGAGCGGGATCATGCTGCGGTTCAGCGCGATGTCCTTGTCCTCGAGCCGCCGCAGGTAGCGCAGCATCTCGTGCTCGGCGTGATGGGCGGAGAACACCGCCTGGCCGAGGAAGCGCGAGCGCCGCGCGAGCGCGGGCGGGATCGAGCCGGGCGCGGCCCCGAGCCCGGCGCCGAGTACCTCGGCCAGCCGCACCAGCTCGGCGCGGGTGACGGTCTCGTCGAGGGCGATGCCGATGCCGGTGGCATCGAGGCGGCGCAGGTTGAAGCCGGCGGCGAGGGCGGCCTGCATGATCGCCTCGGCGCGCGCCGGGTCCGGCCCCACGTCGATGGCGATGGTGTCGAAGAAGGCGTCGTGGCGCAGCGTGTGGCCCCGGCGCCGGGCGCAGTCGGCCAGCAGCCGCGCCTGCAGGTTCACCCGGCGCGCGATCCGGGTCAGCCCCTCCGGGCCGTGCCAGACCGCGTACAGCCCGGCGATCACCGCCAGCAGCACCTGCGCGGTGCAGATATTGGACGTGGCTTTCTCGCGGCGGATGTGCTGCTCGCGCGTCTGCAGCGCCAGCCGCATGGCCGGCGTGCCGGCGGCGTCCTGGCTGACGCCCACCAGCCGCCCGGGCATGTGCCGCTTGAAGGCGTCGCGCGTGGCCATGTAGCCGGCATGCGGCCCGCCGAAGCCCATCGGCACGCCGAAGCGCTGCGCCGAGCCGACCACCACGTCCGCGCCCATCTCGCCGGGCGGGGTGAGCAGGGCTAGGCCGAGCAGGTCGGCCGCCACCACCGCCAGCGCCGACACCTCGTGCGCCGCGGCGATCTCGGCCGAGAGGTCGCGCACCGCGCCGGTGCTGCCGGGATACTGCAGCAGCAGCGCGAAGGGCTTCGCCGCCCGGATCGCCGCCACGTCGCCCAGCGCGACATCCACCAGGGTGAAGCCCAGCGGCTTCGCCCGCGTCGCCACCACCGCGCGGGTCTGCGGGTGCAGGTCGGTGGCGACGGCGACGACGTTGCTTTTCGCGCGGGCAATGGCATGCGCCATCGACACCGCCTCGGCCGCCGCGGTGGCCTCGTCCAGCAGCGAGGCGTTGGCGATCTCCATCGCCGTCAGCTCGCAGACCATGGTCTGGAAGGTCAGCAGCGCTTCCAGCCGTCCCTGCGCGATCTCGGCCTGGTACGGAGTGTAGGCGGTGTACCAGCCAGGGTTCTCCAGCACGTTGCGCAGGATCACCGGCGGGGTGTGGGTGCCGTGGTAGCCAAGGCCGATCAGCGATTTCCGCGTGCCGTTGCGGGCGGCCAGCGCGCGCAGCTCGGCCAGCGCCGCCGCCTCGTCGACGGGCGGCGGCAGGTCCATGGCCTGCTGCGTGCGGATCGCCTGCGGCACGGTCCGTGCCGCCATCTCCTCAAGCGTGGCCGCGCCCACCATGCGCAGCATCGCCGCGATCTCGTCCGCGGAGGGCCCGATATGCCGACCGATGAACGAATCCTCGGCTTCCAGCGCGGCCAGCTCGGCCAGCACGTCCATCATTCGGTCTCCAGGAAGGCCTGGTAGTCGGCCTCGCTCAGCAGCGCGTCGAAGGCCGCCGTGTCGGCGAGCGCCAGCTTGAAGAACCAGCCGCCGCCGGTCGGTTCGCGGTTCACCAGGGCCGGATCATCGACGATCGCCTGGTTGCTCTCGGTGACGCGCCCGGCGAGCGGCGAATAGACATCCGACGCCGCCTTGACGCTCTCCACCACCGCGCAGGCCTCGCCCTCGCCGACCTCGCGGCCGGGCTCGGGCAGCTCCACGAACACCACGTCGCCGAGCGCTTCCTGCGCATGGTCGGTGATGCCGACGACGGCGATGCCGTCCTCCAGCCGGATCCATTCATGGTCCTTGGTGAAGCGGGTCTCGGACATGGGCAGCGGTCCTTCAGCGGACATAACGATGGGAAACGAAAGGCAGGGGCACGACCTGGGCGGGCAGGGGCCTGCCGCGCACCAGCAACTGGATCGGGGTGCCCGGGGCGGCGAGGTCGCGGCGCACATAGCCCATGGCGACCGGCGCCCCGAGGCTGGGGCCGAAGCCGCCGGAGGTGACGCTGCCGCCTGCCGTGCCGTCGGGGGCGACCACGTTGGTGCCGGCGCGCGCCGGGGCGCGCCCGTCCGGGCGCAGGCCCACCCGCAGCCGGGTGCAGCCATGCGCGAGCTGGTCGCAGATCGCCTCGCCGCCGGGGAAGCGCCAGTCGGCGCGCCGGCGCTTGCCGATCGCCCAGGCAAGCCCGGCCTCCACCGGGGTGGTGAGCTCGTCGATGTCGTTGCCATAGAGCGGCAGCCCCGCTTCCAGCCGCAGGCTGTCGCGCGCGCCCAGGCCCGCCGGCTTCACCTCCGGCGCGTCGAGCAGCCGGCGCGCCAGCGCCTCCGCCGCCTCGGCCGGCACCGAGATCTCGAAGCCGTCTTCCCCCGTATAGCCCGAGCGGGAGACCAGGCAGGGCAGGCCGTCGATGCGCACGGCGGCGACGCCCATGAAGGGCAGGGTGGCGGTTTCCGGCGCCAGCCGTCCCAGCACGGTGGCGGCCGCCGGGCCCTGCAGCGCCAGCAGGGCGCGGTCGTCATGCCGCTCAAGCCGCACGCCCTCGGGCAGGTGGGCGGCGATATGGCCGAAATCGACTTCCTTGCGGCTGGCATTGACCACCAGGAACAGCCGCTCGCCGCCGAGATTGGCGACCATCAGGTCGTCGATGATGCCGCCGGCCTCGTTGGTCAGCAGCGTGTAGCGCTGCCGCCCGGGCTTCAGCCCGGCGATGTCGCCGGGCACCAGCGATTCCAGCAGCGTGGGCGCGAGCGCCCCGTGCAGGCTGCCCTGGCCCATGTGGGAGACGTCGAACAGCGCCGCCCCGCCCTCGGCGCGGCAATGCAGGTGCTCGGCCAGCACCCCGGCGGGGTATTGCACCGGCATGGAATAGCCCGCGAAGGGCACCATGCGGGCGCCCAGCGTGCGATGCAGCGAATCCAGGGGCGTGGTCTTCAACGGGGCTGGTTCAGCCCCTTCCGGTCCGATTTCGATGGGCACGGCATGGCTCCGCTCTCGGGTCGTCCCTCCGGCCCGATGCCGGAGGTCGGGCTGCTCCGGATTTGCCCGGTTGCCACCCTCCGACCCCCCTCTGTCGCGGAACCTGAGAGATTCGGGCGCCCGGAAGTTGCCGGCGCGTCCTTACTCCGTCGGTGCGGATCGGCATGGCGCCGCCCGGCTTTCCAGAGACCCGTATTATCCTGCGGTCCTTCTGCCTGAGCGTTTCCGGGGGCCGGTTGCGCCTTCGGCGACGATTGCCGGCGCCGCAAGGCTCTGGCGAATCGCTCTCTCCCGCAGGGAGATCCGAGTCCGGTCACCATGGCGGATCGCCCGCGCGAGTTCAAGCAAGCATGACTGCGGGGGGTGGGCCCCCCGCGCACGCTTCGGCGACGGTCCGGCCCCGGTCGGGGTTACCGGCTGCGGCGGTTATAGGCGAGTTCCTCCGGCGTGAGCTGGAAGCTCACCCAGATCTGGTAGGCGGCCGCCGATTTCTCGGCCGAGACCGGGAAGATCAGCGAGACCTCCGGGCTGACCTGGTCCATCCGGTCGGTGTTGGGCGGGAATTGCGCGCGCATCGCGTATTCCTGCCGGTCGAGCACCCGGCCGTTCTCGGTGACGGCGATGAAATAGGGCACCGTGACGTCCCGGCCCTGCATCGCCGGCCCGCGGGCCACCGACATGGCGACCTTGAGCTTCGCCTCCACCTTCCTGCCGGCCTTGTCGGCATTGTGGCAGTTGGCCGGCACCGCGGTCAGGTGCGCGTCGATCACCAGGTCGGTCACGTCCCGCCCGGTGCCGCGGAAGCGGGTCAGGTCCGCGCCTTCCGGCAACAGCGTCAGTTGCGGGCAGGCCGGCGCGAACGCGTCCGGCCGTGTGCATCCGGCCAGGCCGCCGGCCGCCAGCAGCAGCAGCGCAGCCGTGCACAGGAACGGGATTGCGGGCCGGTGCCGGCTCATCTCTGTCTGGCTGGTGCGCGTTTTCACTCTCTCTGGCATAACCATAATGATGTTCCGCGATCGCAGACCGGCAGGCGTGGTCAAGGGCATCCGCAACTCCGAGAACGAGGGCCGAGCATTTGTCCAGTGAATCGACCGTGGCCATAGTGAGCCGCCCCAGCGCCGGGGACAACATGCCGGAAATTTCTTCTACCCGGCCCCCTCTGCGCATCCTGCTCGCCGCCCCCCGCGGCTTCTGCGCGGGCGTGGACCGTGCGATCCGCGTAGTCGAGGAAGCGCTGCGCCAGTACGGCGCGCCTGTCTACGTGCGTCACGAAATCGTTCACAACCGCACGGTGGTTGAGCAGCTCGAGGCCAAGGGCGCGGTCTTCGTCGACGAGCTCGATGCGGTGCCCGATGGCGGGCATGTCGTCTTCTCCGCCCATGGCGTGCCCAAGGCGGTGCCGGCCGAGGCGCGGCGCCGCTCGTTGCTGTACCTGGACGCCACCTGCCCGCTGGTCTCGAAGGTGCACCGGGAAGCCGAGCGCCATTTCGCCGCGGGCCGCCACATCCTGATGATCGGGCATGCCGGGCACCCGGAAGTCGAAGGCACCATGGGGCAGCTCCCGCCCGGGGCGATGACGCTGGTGCAGAGCGCCGACGAGGCGGGCACGGTGTCCCCGCCGGAAGGCGACCTGGCCTTCATCACCCAGACCACGCTCTCGGTCGACGACACGGCGGAAATCGTGGCGACGCTGCGCCAGCGCTTCCCCACCATCGGCGGCCCCAAGCGCGAGGACATCTGCTACGCCACCACCAACCGGCAGGCGGCGGTGAAGGCGATCGCCCCCGGCGCCGACCTGGTGCTGGTGATCGGCAGCCCGAATTCCTCCAACTCGCAGCGCCTGCGCGAAGTGGCCGAGCGGGCCGGCGCCGCCCGGGCGCTGCTGCTGCCCCGGCCGGAGATGCTCGACTGGGCGGACCTCGACGGGGTCGCGGTGCTGGGCGTCAGTGCCGGCGCCTCCGCGCCTGAGGAACTGGTCGAGGCCCTGCTGGAGCGGCTGGGCACCCGCTATGCGCTTTCGGTGGAGGAGCGGCGCGTCACCGAGGAAGATGTGGTGTTCCGGTTGCCTGCGCCCCTGGGGTGAGGTAGGCCGGGCCGGTTTTCCTGCCCGGACTCAGCTTCTCCCCATGGCCGTCTACACCGAGGTATCCGACGAGGCGCTCGACGCCTTCCTGGACGATTACGATATCGGGGAACTGGTTGCGTTCCGCGGCATCGCCGAAGGCGTCGAGAACAGCAATTTCTCGCTGCGGACCACGCGCGGGGATTACATCCTCACTTTGTACGAAAAGCGCGTCGATCCGGCCGAACTGCCGTGGTTCCTCGGCCTGATGGAGCATCTGGCGACGCACGGCCTGACCTGCCCGCTGCCGGTGCATGGCAGGGACGGGCAGGCGCTGCGGCAGCTCTGCGGGCGGCACGCGGCCATCACCACCTTCCTGCCCGGCGTCTGGCCGCGGCACGTGCGGCTTGCGCATTGCGGCCCGGTGGGGGAGGCGCTGGCGCGGCTGCATCTCGCCGGGGCCGGCTACGCCCCCACCCGCCGCAACGCGCTGGGGCCGCAGGGCTGGAGCCCGCTGCTCGAGCGCAGCCTGCCGGGCGCGGACGAGGTGCAGCCGGGGCTCGGCACGGAACTGCGGCAGGCGCTGGACGGCATCCTGGCGCAGTGGCCACAGAACCTGCCGGTCGGGCATATCCATGCCGACCTGTTCCCCGACAACGTCTTCTTTCTCGACCAGCGGCTCTCCGGGCTGATCGACTTCTATTTCGCCGCGACCGACATCCTTGCCTACGATCTGGCGGTGTGCCTGAACGCCTGGTGCTTCGAGCCGGACCTGTCGTTCAATGTCACCAAGGCCCGTGCCATGGGCCATGCCTACGCGGCGGTGCGGGAATTGTCGGCGGCCGAGCGGGCGGCGCTGCCGGTGTTGTGCCAGGGGGCGGCGATCCGCTTCGCGCTCACCCGCCTCTATGACTGGATCAACACCCCGCCCGGGGCGCTGGTCACGCGCAAGGACCCGGTCGAATACATCCGTCGCCTGCGCTTCCATCTCGCCGCCCGCGACGAGCATGCCTATGGACTCTGACCCGCCCGCGCCGGCGGAGGCCGGGGAAGAACCGGTCAGGATCTGGACCGATGGCGGCTGCAAGCCCAATCCGGGGCCAGGGGGCTGGGGGGCGATCCTGTGCTATCGGGGTCGCGAGCGTGAATTATCGGGCGCGGAACCGGCCACCACCAACAACCGGATGGAACTGACGGCGGCGGCCATGGCGCTGGAAGCGCTGACCCGACCGTGCCGGGTGGTGCTGCACACCGACAGCGAATACGTGCGCAACGGCGTGACCCGGTGGCATACCGGCTGGGTCCGGCGCAACTGGCGCAATGCCGCCGGCGACCCCGTTGCCAACGTCGACCTGTGGCAACGCCTGCTGGCGGCCGAGAAGCGCCATCAGGTGGAATGGCGCTGGGTGCGCGGCCATGCCGGCGACCCGATGAACGAACGCGCCGACCAGCTTGCGACCAGCGCGAGGGAAAACCTGCGCCGCTGAGCCGTGGCCTCGATCGCTTTCCCGCGACCCAGGCGGCGAGGGCGTTTACTTGCCGCGGCGAACCCGGACCGGAATGGGCTGCAGAGTCGCCGACGGGGCACAGGCCACCGCGGCGGCGGCGGCGGCAACGGCGAGAACGGTCAGCGACAGATTCAGCATTGTCCAAATCTCCTTCGTGCCCAGCGTATACGGGCGGACCGGCCGCGCGAAAGCGTGATCACGACAAGGATGTGTGATCTGGGCCGGGTCATTCAAGTGAATCGTGACTTCATTGCGGGGCGCATTTCACTGCCATGGCACACACAACAACCTTGCCTCCGCAAAGATTGCCCGAGCGGTAACATGTTCCGCAACTGAGCCCGGCCACACCGCCGGCGATGTCACGCCCGGCCGGCACCGAGCTTGGTTCCATGCTCTGTTGCATGACTGCCCATTGGTTCGCGCAGAAGGGGTGGTTCTTCACCTTAAGATAACGCTGCTTATTATATACCCCGTGCCCAATCAGACCGACCCCCTGTTCCTGATCCATGACCTCGCCCGGCAGTTGCGGCTCGACGCCGACCGCCGGGCCGGTTGCCACGGGCTCACCCGCGCGCAGTGGGTGATCCTGTTCTGGCTCGACCGTCAGCCCGGCCTGTCCCAGAAGGAACTGGCCGAGCTGGTCGAGGTCGAGCCGATCACGATCGCACGCCTGGTTGACCGGCTGGAGGCGCATGGCTTCGTCGAACGCCGCGGTGATCCGGGCGACCGGCGGGTCTGGCGCCTGCACCTGCTGCCGCCGGCCGCCCCGGTGCTGGCCGCATTGCATGCCGAACGCACCGCCATGCTGGCCAATCTCACGCGCGGACTGCCGCCGGAGACCCTCGCCATCGTCGCCGACGCCCTGGTCCGGATGAAGGCCAACGTGGTCGCCGGCCTGCGCCCCCGTGATCCGGTGCTCGCGCCGCAGGAGATCGCCTGATGTCGGACGCCACCCTCTCCGATGTGCCGCAGGCCCGTCGTGACGTCCTCGATACCCCGTTGCGGCGCCGCGCCCGCCTGCGCCTGCTGCGTCCCCTGCTGATGCTGGGCGGCATCGCCGCGGTCGCGATGGGATCGCTAACCTGGTGGCTGCAGGGCGGCCGCATCGTCTCGGTCGACAACGCCTATGTGCGGGCGGCCAAGCTCGCCGTCGCCACCGACGTCTCCGGGCTGGTGCAGGAGGTGACGGTCCGGGAAGGCAGCCTCGTGCGCGAGGGCGAGGTGCTGTTCCGTCTCGATCCACGGCAGTTCCGGATCGCGCTTGATGGCGCGCAGGCCAACCTCGCCCAGGTCGCCCTGCAAATGGAGGCGGCCAAGCGTGATTATCAGCGCATGCTGCGCGACATCGCCGCGAAGCAGGCCCAGGTGCAGTCCGACCAGGCCAGCTTCGATCGGTACGCCAGCCTGGTGCAGACCGCCGCCGTGGCCCGGGCCCAGTATGACGATGCGCGCTTCCGCCTCGCCGCCGACAAGGCCGCGCTGGAGAGCCTGCAGGTCCAGGCCCAGGTGCAACTGGCCAAACTCGGCGGCTCCGCCGATATCGAAGTCGAACGGACCCCCGAGTATCTCAGGGCCCTTTCCCAGGTGGACGAAGCCCGGCGCCAGCTCGATCACACCATCGTCCGCGCGCCCTTCGCCGCGATTGCGACCCAGGTCGAGCAGGTCCAGCCGGGCATGTATCTCACCGCCGCCACCGCCGCCTTCGGGCTGGTGTCGACCGAGCGTCTATGGGTCGAGGCGAACCCCAAGGAAACCGAGCTGACCCACGTCAAGCCCGGCGATCCCGTGCAGGTCACCGTCGATACCTATCCCGGCCGGGTCTGGCAGGGGCGGGTCGAGAGCATCGCCCCCAACAGCGGCTCCGAGTTCTCCATTCTTCCGGCGCAGAACGCCTCGGGCAACTGGGTGAAGGTGGTGCAGCGCATCCCGGTGCGCGTCCAGGTGGAGCGCCGGCCGGGCGACCCGCCGCTGCGCGCCGGCATGAGCGTGGAAGTGGCGATCGACACCGGCCACCTGCGCCATCTGGCCGATCTGATTCCGTAATAAAATCAAGGCCCCACTCCCGGCGCGGGAGGGGGCAACGGCCCCCGCAGCATGTCCGACGATCCCATCCCGCATCGTGGCCTGATCACCGCCTGCACGATGGTGGCCACGCTGATGCAGGCGCTGGATTCCACCATCGCCAACGTGGCGCTACCCTACATGCAGGGCAGCCTGGCCGCGACCAGCGACCAGATCACCTGGGTGCTCACGTCCTACGTGATCGCCGCGGCGATCATGACCGCGCCGGTCGGCTGGCTCGCCGCCCGGTTCGGCCGCAAGAACCTGTTCATCATCTGCCTCGCCGGCTTCACCCTGGCCTCCATGCTGTGCGGCGCGGCGCAGTCGCTCGGGCAGATGGTGCTGTTCCGCCTGCTGCAGGGCGTGTTCGGCGCGGCACTGGTGCCGCTCTCGCAATCGACCATGCTGGACATCTACCCGGCCGAGCGCCGCGCCGCGGCCATGGCGCTGTGGGGCATGGGCGTGATGGTGGGGCCGATCCTTGGCCCGACGCTCGGCGGCTACCTCACCGAGTACTATAACTGGCGGTGGGTGTTCTACGTGAACCTGCCCTTCGGCCTGATCGCCATCGCCGGGCTGGTGCTGTTCATGCCGAAGGACCGCGTGAACGCGGAGATGCGCTTCGACTGGACCGGCTTCGCCGTGCTCGCGCTCGGGATCGGTGCGTTCCAGCTCATGCTCGACCGCGGCCAGGACCAGGACTGGTTCGGCTCCCCCGAGATCATCACCGAGGCCGTGCTGGCAGGGCTGGGACTCTACCTGTTCGTCACGCACATGCTGACGGCGGAGAAGCCGTTCCTGCCGCCCAGGGTGTTCCGCGACCGCAATTTCATCGCGGCGCTGGTGATGATGTTCGCGATCGGCCTGGTGCTGCTGGCCAGTTCCGCCCTGCTCGCGCCCTATCTGCAGAAACTGGCGGATTATCCGGTGGAGCAGGCGGGGCTGGTGATGGCGCCACGCGGGATCGGCACCATGGCGGCCATGATGATCGCCGGACGCATCGGCGCCCGCGTCGACCAGCGCAAGCTGATGGGGCTGGGCCTGCTGCTGCTGTCCTGGTCGCTCTACGACATGAGCCTGTGGACGCCCGACATCGCCCAAAGCCGGCTGATCCTCACCATCGTCATCCAGGGCTTCGCGATGGGCATCATCTTCAATCCCCTTTCGGTGCTCGCCTTTGCCACCCTTGCGCCCGCCCTGCGCGGGGATGGCGCCGCCTTGCTCAGCCTGTTCCGCAATATCGGCATGGCAGTGGGCGTCTCCGTGACCTCGTTCTCGCTCGCCCAGCTGACCCAGGTCTCACATGCCGACCTTGCGGCGCACATCACTCCGTTCAACCGGGTGCTGCAGGCCGGCGACGCCGCAAGCCAGTGGCTCGACCCGACCACACCGGCCGGCGCCGGCCTGCTGGACACGATGATCAACCGACAGGCACAGATCATTGCCTATACCGACGATTACCGGCTGATGATGCTGGCAACCCTGCTGCCGCTGCTGTTCATCCCGCTGATGCGGCGGGTCCGGCGCTCCAAAGAAGTCACCGGGACACACGCGGCGATGGATTAAGGCAAGGGCTTCGCCCTTGACCCACGTCGTGCGCACGCACGCGGTCGCGTGACGGCCACAAGGCCCTTGGATCCCATTCGCGCTGCGCGGCATTCATTCAGGCCGCAGCGCCGTGCGCAGGGCGACAGCCGCCCCGGGGTCCTCGCAGAGCACGAGGCGCGAGGCGGCGAGAGTGGCAAAGCGCTGCAGCAGGCTGCGGCGACGGGACGCGGCCAGGGGATGCGCCGGGGCGTCGCGGATCACCTCCGCGGTCAGGTCGGCCGCGACCACGAGGCCAGTGTCGGCGGGCAGCAGGTCCAGCGGGAAATCGCTGTCCACCGCGAAGTAAAGCGCGTCGCAAAACGCCCGATAATCCTGCCATTTCTGGTCCGACAGAAAATCACGACTGCCGGATTTGACCTCGATGCAGGCAAAGCCGCCATCCGGCCGCAACGCCAGGATGTCGGCGCGCCGCCCGTTGGGCAACGGCACCTCGTGCAGCGGCGCCCAGCCCAACAGCAGGCAAAGCCGCGTGGCGGCGCGGCGCACCGCCTGGGCACGCTCCGCAAAAGTGATCCCTGAAACGGGTCCGGTCATCAGGAACTTAATGGCAATTGTGGTGGCGCGGTGGAAGCGTGTCGCCGGCTCCATTTTTCCGCGCTGGTAATGATCGCTACTCGTTTCGCGGTCGCGGTGCACATCCTGCTATTGCTCGCGCTCGCAGGAGAGGGTGCAACCGTGACCAGTCTCCGTCTGGCCGGACGTCTGCGGACGAACCCGGTCGTCATTCGTCGCATCACGGCCCAACTGGCCCGCGCCGAGCTGCTGCGCATCCGTCGCGGCCCGGGCGGGGCCGGCCTTGCCCGCCCGGCCGCTGCGGTCACGCTCGCCGACATATGGCATGCGGTGGATGCCGGCAGCGTGCGGCCGCTGATCCCGATGCACGCCGGCGGCGGCGACGCCGAGGGGCGGCGCATCCATGCCACGCTCTCCCATGCCTTTGCGACCACCGAGAAGGCGTTCCAGGCGGCACTTGCCGACGTCACGCTGGCCGATCTCCTGCAGCGCATGCAACAGGAGACCGGCGCCCCCGCGCTGCCCGCATCCCGCTCTTGACCGTCCGCCGCGGGCATGCGGCACTGTTGCCATGACGCAGGCCGAGCAGGCTCCGGGTTTCACCACCCCTCCCGACGCCGGGCATATCGTGGCACTGGCCGAGCGCGCGCTCGCCGCCATTCCCGCCCGGCTGCGCCGCCACGTGGCCGGCGTCGGCATCCACGTCGAGGAATTGCCCGACGACGAGACGCTGGATGAGCTCGAACTGGAATCCGCCTGGGAGCTGACCGGGCTTTACCGAGGCACGCCGCTGCACCAGCGCAGCGTCGACGACATCGCCCGCATGCCCGACCTGATCCTGCTCTATCGCCAGCCGATCCTGCTGGAGTGGATCGAAACCGGCGTGGATCTCTATGATCTGGTCCGCAACGTACTGGTGCATGAGGTGGCGCACCATTTCGGCTTCTCCGATGCCGAGATCGAGGCACTGGAACGGGAGATGGATTAACCCGCCGCGCCGCCGCCCGGATCCTGCCCGACCAGCCTGCCGACGCGCTTGCGCAGCACCGGCAGCACTTCGGCGGTGAACCACGGGTTGCGGCGCTCCCATGCGGTGGTCCGCCAGGACGGGTGGGGCAGGGGGAAATGGCGTGGCAGCCAGTCGCGGAAATTCCGGACCCGGCCCGTAACCTCGCCAGGCCCCGCGACGAGGGCCTGGGCGTAGGAGCCCACCAGCAGCGTCAGCCCGACCGCCGGCATCAGCGGCAGCAGGCGGGCATGCCAGGTGGGGGCGCAGATTGGCTTCGGCGGCGCATCGCCCCCGCCGGGCAGCCGTCCCGGATAGCAAAGCCCCGTCGGCACGATGGCGATCCGGCCGGCGTCGTAGAACGTGTCGCGGTCCATCCCCAGCCAGCTTCGAAGCCGGTCACCGGAGTGGTCGTTCCAGGGAATGCCGGTCTCGTGCACCTTCGTCCCCGGCGCCTGCCCGATGATCAGCAGCCGTGCGGTCGGCGAGACCCGGAAGACCGGCCGCGGCCCGAGCGGCAGGTCGTTGCAGCGCGTGCAGGCCCGCGCCTCGGCGGCAACCGCCGCCAGCCGCTCACCGGTCACGCCGCGGCGAGGCCGTTGCCGGTGCGGCGCGTCTCGGCCCGGAAGGTCTCGATGATGTGCGTCTCCAGCACATCCGTCACCGGCTGGCGCGCTTCCCGCCCCTTCAGCAACAGGATCGCCGTTTCCGGCAGTTCCGGCAGCCGCTCGCCATGGGGCACGACGCGCAGCCCTTCCGGCACCCAGTCGATGGCCGAGACGGTGACGGCGAGCCCGGCCACCACCGGGGCATGCGTGCCGGCCAGGGTTGCCGAGGTATAGGCGACCCGATAACGAATTCCCGCCCGTTCCAGCGATCCCAGGGCGGCCTGCCGCCAACTGCACTGCATCCGCGCCAGCGCCACCGGCAGCGGATCGAGCCGGTGCGGCGCATGCCGCGACGACGTCACCCAGCGCAGCGGCCCGCGCCAGAGCTCGGCCGCCTTCCAGGCCTTCGGTTCATTGCCCTCCGTGCACAGCGTCAGGTCGAGCTCGCCCGCGCGCAGCCGTTCCCCCAGTTCGTTGGACGGCGCGCACAGCACTTCCACATCCACCGCCGGATGGCTGTCGGCGAAGCGCTTCAGCACCTGGGGCAGGTAGCGCAACGCATAATCGTCCGGCGTGCCCAGCCGCACCGTGCCCTGCACGTGCGGGGCCCGGAACGCCGCCCAGATCTCGTCGTTCACCGCCAGGAAGTCACGCGCGCGCTCGAGCAGGTAGTGGCCATGCGGCGTGAGCGTGACCGCCCCGCCCTTGCCGCGCAGCAGGAGCTTCTGGCCCAGCAGCGCCTCCAGGCGCTGCACCTGCATCGACACCGCCGATTGCGTCCGCCCGACACGCTCGGCGGCGCGGGTGAAGCTGCCTTCCTCCGCGATGAAGGCGAAGGCACGCAGCAGATCGGGGTCCAGCCCGGGGGGGAGCGACATGGGTATCAAGATATCTGATGGAATCCATCCAGACAATTCATTTCCGTTATCCGGTGGCGTTCCCCATTCTGGTGTCATCAGAGGATTCGAAAGACACCGGAGGACGCTGCAATGTCGATCATCACGCTGTCGTGGTCGCTGCCCCGGCCACGTCTGCGAGGCGCGGCAGTATCGTCATGGATGACGTCAAAGTTTGCCATCGCCTGGCGCAATTACGTCACGCGCCGGCAGTTGGAGGAACTTGACGATCGCATGCTGAAGGACCTTGGCATTTCCCGTGCCCAGGCGCAGTTCGAGGCATCCCGTCCGATCTGGCGATGACCGGTCCCGGACCACCTCTCCCCATCGCCCGATCCATGCGCCGGATCGGGGGTGGGGAGGGCGCCTTGCCCGCAGGGGAATGGTGCGAAAAGGAAACCTGATTCTGAACTGCTAGCGCCAGCGCGCCAGCAGCCCGGCGACGAATTCCGGCACCAGTTCGGTGGCGGGGCCTTGCCGGACCTCGTCGAAGAGGCTGGCGCCCTTGCTCGGCTCGAGATTGAGCTCGACGGTGCGGGCCCGGCCCTGGACTTCCGCCACGAACCCGGCCGCCGGGTAGACATGTCCGGAGGTGCCGATCGAGAGGAACAGCTCGCACTGGCCGAGCGCGGCATAGATCCGTTCAAGCTGCTGGGGCATTTCGCCGAACCAGACGATGTCCGGTCGCATGATGCCGACCTCGCCGCAGGCGGGGCAGCGGCTGTCCAGCGTCGTGTTGCCTTCCCAGGGCGACACCGCCTCGCAGCCCAGGCAGCGCGCGCGGCGCAGCGAGCCGTGCATGTTGACCAGCCGGCGGCTGCCGGCGCGTTCATGCAGGTCGTCGACATTCTGCGTGATCAGCAGGAAATCGCCCGGCCAGTGCCGGTCCAGCTCCGCCAGCGCCAGGTGCGCCGCATTCGGCGTGACCTCGGCCAGTTGGGCGCGGCGCGCGTTGTAGAAATCGTGGACACGTTGCGGATTGCGGCTGAAGCCTTCCGGCGTGGCCACGTCCTCGATCCGCACCTGCTGCCAGGCGCCGCCCTCGCAGCGAAACGTGGCGAGACCCGATTCCTTGCTGATGCCGGCCCCCGTCAGCACCACGATCGCGGGGGCCGCGTCAGTGGAGACCATATTCCACCTCCGGCGTGTAGACGGATGCTTCCTTGCCCAGGCGGGAGCTGAACAGCACGAAGCGGTCCACTTCCAGGGGACCGACCCGCAGCAGGTTGTGGCTCTGCACAAATCCGGCGAGCTTCGCCTCCGCCGCGTCGCGCAGCCGCGCCAGGGTGACGTGCGGCGAGAAGCGGCGCCGTTCCGGTTCCAGTCCGGCCCGTTGCAGGGCCGTCTCGATCTTGCTGCGCAGGGCTTCGAGCTGGGGGTTCTTCTCCACCCCCACCCAGAGCGCGTTTTCCTGCCCGCCCTTGGCGAAGGTGCCGATGCCGGCCAGGCTCATGGGAAAGGAGCGCGCCCGCAACCCGGCCAGGGCCTCGTCGATTTCCTCGGCCCGGTGCGCGGGCACCTCGCCGATGAAGCGCAAGGTCAGATGATAGTTCTCCACCGGGACCCAGCGCGCACCCGGCACGCCACCTGCCAATGCCGCAAGTTGCTGCTTCACGTCCCAGGGAAAATCGAGTCCGACAAACAACCTCATGGCCTGCGACCTGGTGCTGCAACCACGGCGGGGCGCGCCGTCACGGCCGCAGCACGAACCTTTTACTATGGTGTTTCGATTCACGCGATGCTGCGGATCGAACTGACACGATCGCACCACTAGCATGAAACCATTCAGGACGCCCGCGCCTCCGCCAGCAGCCGTTCGATCTGCGGCAGCAGGCGGGCGACGATGCGGCGCACGCCCTCCGGGTTGGGATGGATGCCGTCCGGCTGGTTCAGGGCGGGATCGCGCGCCACGCCCTGCAGGAAGAACGGATCATAGATCACCTCCTTGCGGGCCCCCAGCCGCTCGAACGTCGCATGGAAGGCCTGGCCGTACTCGGGCCCGAGATTGGGGGGCGCCAGCATTCCGCAGAGCAGCACGGGAATCCGTTTCGCTGCCAGCGTGTCCAGGATCGCCGTCAGATTCGCCTCGGTCGCCGACGGGTCGATCCCGCGCAGCCCGTCATTGCCGCCCAGTTCCACCAGCGCCGCGTCGGCGCCGTCGGCAAGCGCCCAGTCGAGCCGCGCCCGTCCGCCCGCGGTGGTGTCGCCGGAGACGGCGCCGTCCAGGATCGTCACCGCGTGCCCGCGCGCCTGCAGCGCCGCCGCCAGTTGGGCCTGGAAGCCCTCGGCCCGCGCCAGGCCGTAGCCCGCGCCGAGTGAATCCCCGAGCACCAGCAGCCGCAGCGTGCGTGCCCGGGCGGTTCGCGCAAAAACCAGGGTCGTTGCCGCCGCCACCGCTTTCAGGACGTGGCGGCGGGAGCCATATCGTCGTGCCATGGATGCCATCGCCCCTTCCCACCCCGCCCCGGACCTGGGTCCGAACGCCAGTTCCCCGCTCGTCGAGGTGCGGGACCTGCGCCTGACCGTGCAATCCAGCGCCGGTCCGGTCAACATCCTGCAGGGCATCGACCTGCAGGTCGCCGCCGGCGAGGCGGTCGGGATCGTCGGTCCGTCGGGTTCCGGCAAGACCAGTCTGCTGATGGTGCTGGCTGGCCTGGAACGCGCGACCGGCGGCCGTGTCCAGGTGGACGGAAACGATCTCACTGCGATGTCGGAGGATGCGCTGGCCCGGTTCCGCCGCCAGTCGGTCGGCATCGTGTTCCAGGCCTTCCATCTGATCCCCACCATGACGGCGCTGGAGAACGTGGCCATTCCGCTGGAGCTCGCGGGCGTGGCCGCGGCGTTCGCGCAGGCCGAGGCGAGCCTGCGCGCGGTCGGGCTCGGGCACCGGCTGACCCATCGCCCGGGCCAGTTGTCCGGCGGCGAACAGCAGCGTGTGGCCCTGGCGAGGGCCTTCGCCGCGGCGCCGCGGCTGCTGTTGGCTGACGAGCCCACCGGAAACCTGGATCGTGCCACCGGCGATGCGGTGATGGACCTGTTGTTCAGCCTGCAGGCGGAGCGGGGCAGTACGTTGATGCTGATTACCCACGACCCGGCGCTCGCGCATCGTTGCAGCCGCATCGTCCACGTGGCCGACGGCCGGATCGCATCGTGATCGGGACCGGGATCCAAGGGCTTCGCCCTTGGCGGAGGTCCAGGAGGCGGAGCCTCCTGGTCGGGTGCGGGGTGAAACCCCGCATTGGATGCATCAAACCATGTGGTTGATCTTTCGCCTCGCGCGCCGCGACCTGCGCGGTGGCGTCAGGGGCCTGCGCATCGTGCTCGCCTGTCTCGCCCTGGGTGTGGCGGCGATTGCGGCGGTCGGAACGCTGCGGGAAGGGATCGAGCGTGGCCTGGCGCGTGACGGGGCGCGCCTGCTCGGTGGTGACCTGGCGGTCCAGGGCGGGGCCGACCCGTTGCCGCAGGACCTGCGGGACTGGCTTGCGGCAAGGGGGGCGCGGGTTTCCGAGGTAGTAACCATGCGCTCCATGCTGGTGGCGCCCTCGGGGGAGCGGCTGTTGGTCGAGCTGAAGGCGGTGGATGCCGCCTGGCCGCTGATCGGCGAGGCCGGTTCGGATCCGCAAGGTGCCGGGTTGGCCGGCGGTTTCTGGGCCGAGCCATTGGTGATCGAGCGCCTGCGGCTGCAGCCGGGTGATCCGGTGCGGGTGGGGACTGCGGTCCTGCCGCTGCGGGCGGCGCTGACGGCCGAGCCCGACCGGGTCTCGACCTCCTCGTTGTTCGGGCCGCGCGTGCTGATCGCGCTTGCCGACCTGCCGGCGACCGGCCTGCTGGCGCCCGGGGCCATTGCCGAGCACGCGCTGCGGGCAGTGCTGCCGCCGGGGACGGATGTGGCAACGACGATCACCGACCTGCGGGCCGCTTTCCCCGGAACCGGCTGGCGCATCCGGGACGCGACGGCGGCCGCGCCGGGGGTGAACCGTTTCATCGACCGCACCAGCCTGTTCATGACCCTGGTCGGGCTGACCAGCCTGCTGGTCGGCGGCATTGGCGTGGCCAACGGGGTCTCCGCCTGGATCGAGGCGCGGGCGCGCAGCATCGCGACCTTGCGCTGCCTGGGGGCGGCGCCGGTCCTGGTGTTCGCGATCTGCCTCGTGCAGGTGCTGGCGCTGGCCGGGCTTGGCGTGCTGGCCGGGCTGGCGGTCGGGGCGGTGCTGCCGCCGCTGGCCGGGTGGGCGCTGTCGGGGGTGCTGCCGGTGGCGCCGGATCCGGGACCCTTCCTGCAACCGCTGGCGCTCGCGGCCGGGTATGGCCTGCTGACCGCCGCCACCTTTGCCTTGTGGCCGCTGGCGCGGGCGATGCGCATTTCCGGCGCGGCATTGTTCCGCGATGCCCTGCAGCCCGAGCGGGTGCGTCCGCCGGGCTGGCTGATCGCGGCCAATCTCGGCCTGGTGCTGGCCCTGGTCGGCCTGACCGTGGCGACGGCGCAGGAGCGGCTGTTCGCGGCGTGGTTCTGCCTGGCGGCCCTGGTGACGCTGTTGCTGTTCCGCGCGGGGGCATGGGGGGTGATGCGGCTGGCGCGCCGGCTGCCGGCGCCGCCCTGGCCGTGGGCGCGGCTGGGGCTTTCCAATCTGCACCGGCCGGGGGCGCCGACACCGCTGATGCTGGTCTCCGTCGGCATCGGCCTGTCCACGCTGGCGGCGGTGGCGCTGATCGAAGGGAATCTGCGCCGGCAGGTCGCCGAGCAACTGCCTGAGCGGGCGCCGAGCTTCTTCTTCATCGACATCCAGAACGACCAGATGCCGGAATTCCGGCGCATCGTCGGCGGCATGCCCAGCGTGCAGGATCTGCGCGAGGTGCCCAGCCTGCGCGCGCGCATCGTCGCCGTGAACGGCGTGCCGGCCGAGCAGGTGCAGGCCACGCCGGAGACGACCTGGGCGCTGCGGGGCGACCGTGGCCTGACCTATGCGGCGGCGATGCCGGAGGGCACGCGGCTGGTCGCCGGATCCTGGTGGCCCGCCGATTACGATGGCCGGCCGCTGGTTTCCTTCGACGCCGCCCTGGCCCGGGGCTGGGGGATAGGGCTCGGCGACGTCATCCGGGTCAACGTGCTCGGTCGCGACATCGACCTGCAGGTGGCCAGCCTGCGCGACATCGCCTGGCGCAGCCTCGACATCAACTTCACCCTGGTGGCGAGCCCCGGCCTGCTGGCACGCGCGCCGCACACGCATATCGCGACGGTCCGCGCCGCCCCGGAGGCGCAGGCGGCGTTGTTAAAAAGAGTGACGGACGCCCTGCCCAATGTTTCGGGAATCCGGGTGGCCGACGTGCTGGCGACGGTCGCCGCGCTGCTCGGACAGATCGGCGCGGCCCTTTCGGTGACCGGCGCGGTGACGTTGGTGGCCGGTGCGCTGGTGCTGGCGGGGGCGGTCGCGGCGGGGCAGAGGCGCCGCATCCAGGAGGCGGTCATCCTCAAAAGCCTTGGTGCCACGCGGTCCCAGGTGCGTGCGGCCTGGCTGGTAGAGTTTGGAATCCTTGGCCTTGCCGCGGGCCTGATCGCCGCCCTGGTCGGCACGCTGGCAAGCTGGGCGGTGGTACGCGGCGTGATGGGGGCGGACTGGTCATTCCTGCCGGAGCGGCTTGGATTGACCGTGCTGGGCTGTGTGGCGCTGATGCTGGGTTTCGGCTATGCCGGAACGGCCGCCGCGCTGCGCGCGCGGGCCGCTCCGCTGTTGCGGAACGAGTAGGGAACGTATTACGTCGATTTCGCTTGATCGGCGGCCCTGCGGACCCAAAATGATCGCCGAGAGGCATCCCGCCTGATAAGGAAAACACAGACCATGGCTTTCAGTCCCGACTATCGGACCTACACGGGGGCGACCCGCGCAGCCGAGACGGCGGCAGTACTGGACGCAGGCCTGCGCGCCTATATGCTTCGCGTCTACAACTGGATGGCATCCGGCCTGGTGCTCACCGGCATCGTGGCCTTTGCCATCGCCAATACCAGCCTGCTCGAGGTTTTCTACCCGCTCACCATGACCCCGAGCGGCCGGATGGTGCACGCGCCGGGCGTCCTTGCCTGGATCAGCATCTTCGCGCCGCTGGCCTTCATCCTGGTTCTGAACTTCGGTGTGAACCGGCTTTCCGCCACCGCGGTGCAGGGGCTCTATTGGGCTTTCTGCCTGGCGATGGGCGCGAGCCTGACGAATATCTTCCTGATCTACACCGGCGCTTCCGTCGCCCGGGTGTTCTTCATCACGGCCGGCACCTTCGCCGCGATGAGCATCTTCGGCTATGCCACGCGTCGCGACCTGACCAAGCTCGGCAGCTTCCTGATCATGGGGCTGTTCGGCATCGTGCTGGCCAGCCTGGTGAATATCTTCCTGGGCAGTGCCGGCCTGCAGTTCGTGATCAGCATCATCGGCGTGCTGGTGTTCACCGGCCTGACCGCCTACGACACCCAGCGGATCAAGTCGGATTTCGTCGAGTTCGCCTATGCCTATGGCCCGGACGAGGCCGCCAAGCGGAGCGTGTTCGACGCACTCGGCCTGTATCTGAACTTCATCAACCTGTTCCAGATGCTGCTGATGCTGCTCGGCAACCGCAACAGCGACTGACGCCGCGCCGCCGGCACGGCTTCCGGCGAGGGGCTCCAGCCAGAAGGGCTGGGGCCCCTTTGCTTTGTCAGATCGACTTCAGGAAGTTCGCCAGCTTGATCGCGGCACTGGCCTTGTCGGTGCGGTCCAGCGCCGCCAGCTCGGCGGCCAGGCGATCCATCGCCGATTCATAGATATGGCGTTCGGAGAAGCTCTGGTCGGGTTGGCCGGCGTTGCGGTGCAGGTCGCGCACCACCTCGGCGATGGCGATGGGGTCGCCGGAATTGATCTTGGCCTCGTATTCCTGAGCCCGGCGCGACCACATCGTCCGCTTGACCCTGGCCCGGCCTTTCAGCACGGCGAGCGCCTCGTCGAACTTGGTTTGCGTGGCGAGCCTGCGCAGTCCGGCGCTGCGGGCCTTGGCGACCGGCACCCGCAGCGTCATGCGATTTTCCTCGAAGGTGATGTGGATCAGATCCAGGCGGTGCCCGGCGATCTCCTCGATGGCGATCTTGTCGATCTTGCCGACGCCGTGGGTTGGATAGACCACGTAGTCGCCTTCGGCGAAGCTCTCTTCCCTGGCAAGGGGGCGGAGAACGGGATCCGAATGGCTGGCCGGTGTCGGAGGGCCGGGGGGGACAATGTTCGCTTCCGCAGTTTTCACGTCCGGATTCTTCGCATCCTGAGGTCGAGGGGAGAGTGGACGGGCGGGAGAGGGGGCGCTGGTCCGATGTTGCGGCGTCATGGCCTTCGAAGGGGCGTTTCCGCCGGTGTTGCCGGGGTGCCCCACCGGCGGGAAGGCGGCCAGACGATCCGGTTTCGACAGATCGGCGCGAGGCGGCTGCGCCCTGGCCGTCCGGGTGACTGCACTACGCTCACTGGCTGCGGACGCCTTCATGGCGAACCTCGTGCTCCAGAAACGTCACTGCCCGATTACGGTGCTGAGTGGCCGGCACGAGGGATCGCCGACAAACCCGAGGATCCTGGCCGCCGGACCGGCGCCGCAGATATTCCTTCACGAGCGAAGGCGTGACCGCCACACCGCGGGCACCAAACCATCGGGTGCCCCGCAGGGCGGATTCTTCCGTTCCCTGAGAATATCATATGCAGATCTGGGGAGCCGATCAAAGCGGTGCAAGGGACCGCAACCCCCTCAACCCGCACATTTTTTGTGGGGTGGTTCGGCCACCGGGGGAGATCAGGAGGCGCCGGGCGCGCAACGAAATGCCCGGCCCTCGTCGTCCCTGGGCGTAACGAACCACGCCCAGGGACGGCAGTACGGCAGGATCAGGGAACGCCCGGTTCGGGCGAGAACAGCTTGGCCTTGTCTTCCTTGGTCTTCCACTCGTCGGCGTCGGCTGGCGGCTCGCCCTTGCGGGTGATGTTCGGCCACAGCGCCGAGTAGGTGCGGTTGGTTTCCGCCCAGGCGGCAGCCCGGTCGTCGCTGTCCGGCGCGATCGCCTCGGCCGGGCATTCCGGTTCGCAGACGCCGCAATCAATGCATTCGTCCGGATGGATCACCAACATATTCTCGCCGACGTAGAAGCAGTCCACAGGGCAGACTTCCACGCAGTCCATGTACTTGCAGCGGATGCAGTTTTCCGTGACCACGTAGGTCATTGCGGACTCCTGGTCGGAATAGGGTCAGGCGCGGGGTATGCCGCCGTTTCGTCACTACCGCAAGTGTGGGGCGGGGCCGCATCGACCTCGGCCGGGGCAATTTCGTGGTATAGCAGCCGCGCTTCCGTGGCGGGGCCGCGACGGATGGCGAGGGCGCGCACCGCGACGACCAGCACCCGCCCGCGCAACGGCAAGGTCAGCACGTCGCCCACCCGCAGCCGGGCATGCGCTTTGTCGGTCGGCTGGCGGTTGATGCGCACCATGCCTTCGCCGACCAGGCGGGCGCAATCGGACCGCGCCTTCATGAAGCGCGCGCACCACAGCCATTTGTCCAGGCGCTGCCAGTCGCGGTCTTCCGTGCCGCCCGCCGTCGATGGGTCGGGGCGCCCGGCCGCCATCACACCCGCAGTGCCGCCAGCGCGGCGAAGGGACCGTCGGCCGGCAGGGGGCGCCGCTGCCGGGGGGCAGGCCCGGACGGGGGCCGGCGGCGCAGCGGCGCCACCAGGGTGGGCAGCGGCGGCCCCAGCTGCCCCTCGGCCAGAGGCGGGGGAGGCAACAGCCGGAAGCCCAGCCGCCGCATCACCAAAGGCACGGCATCGGTCTTCACCCCGAGGCGGGGAAGCAGGTCGGTGGGCAAGGGGGCGGGGTGGGTGCGGGCGATGAAGGCCAGCTCCGCTGCGACCCGCTCGGCGACGTCGAGGCGCAGCAGCAGGGGGCCGACATCGACCCAGCCCATGGCGGCGGCGAAGCCGGGGGGCCAGTCCTGGGGCGGGGCCACGCAGACGAGGCTGGGGGCGGGCAGTTCCGGGGTGGGGGCGCCGTGCCAGAGCGCCCACAGCCGCGCCCGCACCTGGGTCGCCCGGGGCTTGAGCAGGGCGGGCAGGAACAGGGCGAAGCGGCCGGCCCGCACCCCCAGCGGCTTCAGACGTCCGCGCAGGCCGGAGGGGATGTCGTCTTCGGTCGCGCCCGGCACGACGCCCAGGCGCTCGACCAGCCGGTGCAGGGGGCCGCGCAGGGTGCCTTCCCCTGCCGCCGCCTCCGCCGCCGCCAGCAAGGGCGCCACCGCGAGGCGGATCTCGGTATCCAGGAAATGCTGCAGGCGGGCGCGCACCCGCTCGCGCTGGGCGCCGTCGAGGAACTCGCTGTCGAGCACCTCCACCAGCGGCCGCATCGGCGCGGGGCCCCGGCGCAGGCGGCCGACCGCCGCCCCTTCCCAGATCAGGCGGTGGGTGTCGGTCCAGGTGAAGGCGGCATCCGCGGCCGCCTCCAGCCGCAGCACCCGCCGCGGCATCTCCTCGCGCAGCGCGCGCCGGGCCGCGCGCAGCACCAGGCGCCGCTCGTCCCCTTCGCAGGACGGGTCGGGGACGAAGCCGAACCCCTCGATCAGGCCGACCGGATGTCCTTCCACCACCACCTCGCCCCGGCGCGTGACCGCCGATAGCAGATCTTCCTGTTCGCCCGCTTCCAGTCGCCGCATGAGATGCGCCGCCCGGCGGTCGACGAAACGGGCGATCAGCCGCTCATGCAGCGCGTCGGAGACCAGGTCCTCGACCTCGCGCGCCCGGCCCTGCCAGTGCGCCGCGTCAGCGACCCAGTCCGGGCGGGCCGCGATATAAGTCCAGACGCGCACGCCGGCCAGCCGTTGCATCAGGGTGTCGATATCGCCGTCCGCGCGCGCCAGCGCCGCGATCTGGCCGGCGATCCAGTCGGTGGGGATGCGGCCGTCACGGGCGACGTGAGTGAACACTCGTGCGCACAAACGTATGTGGCTATCGTCGGCCAGCTTGCGGAAATCGGGGATCTGGCAGGCGTCCCACAGCAGGCGCACCCGGCCCCGTCCACGGGCGAGGCCGCGCATCTCCGGCTCGCGGGCCAGGGCGGCCAGGGTCTCGAGGTCGGTCGCATCGTTGCCGCGCACCAGTCCCGGTCCGGGGGGCGGGGCCAGCAACGTGTCCAGCAATGCGTCGACATGGGTGAAATCGAGCTCGCTGCTGCGCCAGCAGAGCTGGGTCAGCGGCTCGAAGCTGTGCGCCTCGACCTGGGCGGCCAGTTCGGGTTCCAAAGGCGGGCAGTCGGCGGTGCTGCCGAAAGTGCCGTCGCGCATGCCCCGCCCGGCGCGCCCGGCGATCTGGGCGACCTCGGCGGCGCTCAGCCCGCGCGGCCGGTGGCCGTCGAACTTGGTCAGCCCGGCGAAGGCGACATGGTCGACGTCCATGTTCAGGCCCATGCCGATCGCATCGGTCGCCACCAGGAAATCGACCTCCTTTTCCTGGTAGAGCGCCACCTGGGCGTTGCGCGTGCGCGGGCTCAGCCGTCCCATCACCACCGCGCAGCCACCGCGGCGGCGGCGGATCAGCTCGGCGATGGCGTAGACCTCGGCGGCGCTGAAGGCGACCACGGCGCTGCGGGGCGGCAGGCGGGTGAGCTTGACCGGGCCGGCATGGCTGAGCTGCGACAGCCGCGGCCGCGTCTGCACCTCGGCCTGCGGCACCAGCCGCTGCAGCAGCGGGCGGATGGTCTCGGCGCCGAGGAACATCGTCTCCACCAGGCCGCGGGCGTGCAGCAGGCGGTCGGTGAAGACATGGCCCCGGTCCGGATCGGCGCAGAGCTGGATCTCGTCGACCGCCAGGAATTCCACCGGCCGATCGAGCGGCATCGCCTCGACGGTGCAGGAGAACCAGCGCGCATCGGGGGGAATGATCTTTTCCTCCCCGGTGATCAGCGCGACGTGGCGGGCGCCCTTGCGAGCCACCATCCGGTCGTAGTTCTCCCGCGCCAGCAGACGCAGCGGGAAGCCGATGATGCCCGACGCATGGGCCAGCAGACGCTCGATCGCCAGATGCGTCTTGCCCGTGTTGGTCGGGCCGAGCACGGCCCGCACGCGGGCGGGAAGGTCGCCGATTCCGAAAGCCGACATGCCCGGATGGTTGGGTGTGATGCCCCGGAACGCAAGGGGCGGGTGGTCATCGGGCGGGGGGAGCGGCCGAATGCCGCGCCGGGCGGCGCTTCCGGGCGGAATGGCCGCCCGGCGGAGGAACGCATTGAAAGTCCTTGCGCAGCGCCGCATATGCGCGCCCGCGAACAACCGGAGTTGCGATATGACCGAGACAGCCACGCAGGTCGAACGGCATGGATTCGGGGCCGAGGTCGGGCGACTGCTCGACCTGGTGGTCCATTCGCTCTATTCGGAACGCGAGATATTCCTGCGCGAGCTGGTGGCCAATGCCGCCGATGCGATCGACCGGCGCCGTTTCGAGAGCCTGACCCATCCCGCCCTGGCGCTGCCCGAGGCGGGGACGATCCGGATCCTGCCGCACAAGCCCGACCGCACCCTCACCATCGCCGATTGCGGCCTCGGCATGTCGCGCGAGGAGCTGGTCGATCATCTGGGTACCATCGCCCGGTCCGGCACCCGCGCCTTCGGCCAGAAGCTCGCCGATGCGAAGCCCGAGGAGCGGCCGAGCCTGATCGGCCAGTTCGGCGTCGGCTTCTATTCGGCCTTCATGGTGGCCGATCGCGTCGAGGTGACCTCGCGCAAGGTCGGCAGCGACGAGGCCTGGACCTGGGCATCCGCCGGCGAGGGCGAGTTCACCATCGCCCCGGCCAGCCGCGAGGAGCCGGGCACCGACGTGGTGCTGCACATCAAGGCCGATGCCGAGGAGTACCTCGATCCGCTGCGGCTGGAGACGATCGTCCGCAAATGGGCCGACCACATCACCATTCCGATCACCATCGAGCGTGATGGCAAGGACGTGCCGGCCAACGAAGGCACGGCGCTGTGGCGCAAGTCCCGCGGCGAGGTCACGGAGGCCGCCTACCAGGAATTCTACCGCCATCTCGGCCATCTCTTCGACAGCCCCTGGGCGACCATCCACTGGCACGCCGAAGGGGCGCTCGAGTTCTCCGCCCTGCTGTTCATTCCCGGCAGCCGGCCATTCGAGCCGGTGGATCATGACCGGGCGTCCAAGGTGCGGCTGCATGTGCGGCGCATGTTCATCACCGACGAGGCCGAGTTGCTGCCCTCCTGGCTGCGCTTCGTGCAGGGCGTGGTCGACACCGAGGACCTGCCGCTGAACGTCTCGCGCGAGATGCTGCAGGCGACCCCGGTGCTGGCGCGGATCCGTCGCACCGTCACCAACCGGGTGCTGACCGAGCTCAGGACGCGCGCGAAGGAAGCCGAGGCCTACGCGGGCTTCTGGGAGAATTTCGGCGCCGTGCTGAAGGAAGGCGTGTGGGAGGACAGCGAGCACCGCAAGGATCTCGCGCCGCTGCTGCGCTTCCGTTCCTCGGCGGTGGAGGGCTGGACTTCGCTCGAGGACTACATCGGTCGCATGAAGGACGGGCAGGAGGCGATCTACATCCTGGCCGGCGACGATACGGCCGCGCTCGCCCGGTCCGCCCAGCTCGAGGGCTTCCGGGCCCGTGGCATCGAGGTGCTGCTGCTCGCCGATCCGATCGATGCCTTCTGGCCGGAACGGCTGGAGGAGTTCGATGGCAAGCCGATCCGCAGCATCACCCAGGGCGCCGCGGACCTCTCGAAGCTGCCGGCGGGCGAAACCCCTGCCGGGGAGCCGGCCGACGTCACCGCGCTGGTGGCGGCGCTGAAGACGGCGCTCGACAAGGACGTGAGCGAGGTGCGTGCAACCGACCGGCTGGTCGAGAGCGCGGTGGTGCTGGCGGCCGGCACGGCCGGCCCCGACCTGCAGATGCAGCGCCTGCTGCGGCGCGCCGGCCGGGCGGGCTTCGTGGCGCCGCCGGTGCTGGAAATCAATCCGCGGCATCCCCTGATCGTGACTTTGGCGGAAAAGCTGGCCGCCGGGGGCGATGTCGCCGGGGCGGGCGAGCTGCTGCTCGATCTGGCGCGCATCCAGGACGGCGAGTTGCCGCGCGATCCCGCCGGCTTCGCCCGGCGGATCGAAGCCGCATTGTCCGGCGCGGCCGGATAAGGCAGGTGGTCACAACACTTCGTTAGAGAAGACAAGCACGGAAAAATTGCCGTTTCGTCGTAATTCTTCGCGTTACCGGCGAAACGGCACTGTCCACCCTGGCAGCCGGAAAATCTTTCATGATCTAGGTGTTGTGGCGGAGTTGCGGGAATGCCGGTGAACGCACATCGTTTCGTTCACCGTTTGCACGCCTTCACGAGGGATACCGCGCTTGCCCGACCGGCCTCTGCCCGTCACCACCGTCGATCCGACGACCCGTCCTGTTCACGCGGTGCGTCCAGGAACGCTCGATGCCTTCCTGGCCACCCGTCCGCCCGCCGAAGCGGCCTGGCTGCGGGGATGCGGCTTCACCGGGCGGGCGCAGGAGCTCGTGCTGCTGCCGGGCGAGAGCGGGGTTGTCGGTGCCGTGCTCGGCCTGGGCGGCGATCACTCCCCGTTCGCGTTCGGCGACCTGGCCAACCGGCTGCCGGCCGACGCGGGCGGGTGGCGGATCGAGCCGGGTGATTTCGACCCCGAGGCGGCCACGCTCGGCTTCCTGCTCGGGGCCTATCGCTACGACCGGCTGCGCCCGGTGCGGCGGGAGCCGGCGCAGCTTGCGGTGACGGGGCACGAGCGGGCGCTGCGCGAGGCCGCGGCAACCTGGATGGTGCGCGATCTCGTCAACACGCCCGCGAACCTGCTGGGTCCGGGAGAACTGGCGCAGGCGGCGCTCGACCTCGGCGCACGCCACGGGGCCAGTCCGATCCACGTGAGCGGGGCGGCGCTGGAAGACGGCTATCCCGCCATCGCCGCCGTTGGTCGCGGATCCGATCGTTCGCCCGTCGTCGCCGGGTTCACCTGGCAGGGCAGCGGCGCCACCGCGGCGAGCCCGCTGGTCTCGTTGTGCGGCAAGGGGGTCTGTTTCGACAGCGGCGGCTACGATATCAAGCCGTCCTCCGCCATGCTGCGGATGAAGAAGGATATGGGCGGGGCCGCCAGCGTCCTCGGCCTTGCCCGTCTTTTGATGGAAGCGGACCTGCCGATCCGCCTCGCGGTGCGCATCGGCTGCGTGGAGAACGCGGTGTCCGGCCGGGCGATGCGGCCGCTGGACGTGATCCGCACGCGCCGCGGCCTGACGGTCGAGATCGGCAATACCGATGCCGAGGGCAGGCTCGTGCTGTGCGACCTGCTGGCCGAGGCCTCCGACGAGCGGCCCGACCTGTTGCTCGACTGTGCCACGCTGACCGGTGCCGCGCGGGTGGCGCTGGGGCCGGATGTGCCGGCCCTGTTCGCCACCGATGACGGCTGGGCGGAGACGCTGCTGGCGGCTGGTTCACGTCACCATGATCCGCTGTGGCGGCTGCCGCTCTGGGACGGTTACGACGACTGGTTGGACAGTAGCACTGCGGAAGTTAACAACGTCTCGGCGAAACCTTACGCCGGTGCGGTCGTTGCTGCGTTGTTCATGCGGCGATTCCTTGCTCCTGGTACGCCCTGGGTTCACCTGGATCTCTATGCGTGGAATGATTCCACGCGCCCCGGTAAACCGGAAGGCGGAGAGGCACAGTCGATCCGTGCAATTAATCGCGGGATCGAAAATAGAATCGTTGTAATGAGTGCCGAAAGAAACACGACGGTAACGTGATCGAGATTACCATGCAACCTTTATGGTGTCGTAGCCTGTAGATGAGGAGGCTTCACATGATTCGAGCCGCCCAGGCTGGTCGCAGTTGCCGGCCGGTAAGTCGATCGGCAGCATAGCGACAACAACAACAGGCGGTTATGCCGCCGGGGAACAAGAAGGACAGACACCCATGGCAACTTCGCCATCTGCCGACCAGCTTGTCGGCATCCTGAGAGATACGGTCGTGGCCTTGGTTCGCCGCGACGGGCCCGATTTGTCGGCGCGGCAACTCGGCGTATTCCTGACCTGTTACCTGCAGGACGGGGCACACACCGTGCGTGGGCTCGCGGCCGATCTGAATGTCTCGAAGCCGGCGATCACCCGGGCGCTGGATCGCCTCGGGGAATTGGATCTCGCGCGTCGCAAGGTCGATCCGATGGACCGGCGCAGCGTGCTGGTGCAGCGTACCCTCAAGGGCACGGCCTTCCTGCGTGACCTGCGCGGGATCATGACCGACGCCGCGAACACGGCGAAAAAGTCCGGCGCCGAAGCGCCTGCTTCTTCGCGGAAGGTCGCCAGCGCCTGACTGTCGGACGGCTCCGACGGCCGTCAGTCCTGAGACGTCAAGCTGCACGGCGCGGTCGCAAGACCGCGCTCGCGCCGGGTTCGAGCAGGCGCTCCCTTTGCTGGCCTCTGGCCGGCGATGATCTGCCGCATCAGCAAGGTCGCGGACCCATCGCGCAGCGGCGCGGATGCCTGTGTCCCCGCTTTCCCCTCTGACCCCAGGCCCCTCTGATCCCAGGTCGCCACCAGGATGGCCCCATGGCGTGGCCGCATGGCGTGGCAATGATCGTCCCGGGAGTTCGGCCCCTTCAGCTTCCCTGTCCCATGTGGCGTGGCCGTGTGAGTAAGACAGGCGCGGGCCTCTGTCGCGATGCCGGGTGAAGCCGTATCCTGCGGCCCTGTTGCGCGGGTGTGATCACCCCGGCGCTGCCCCTGACCTTGCCATGGCGTCGCCGGCAGCATTATTAGATCATATCAATTGTTACTATATAGTAACATTGCGAAAGTGTATAAGCGCAATAATTGCATTTATTGCCAATCTGGGCGCCCCGGCCTGCTTGCTGATTACGATGACTGTGAATGAAGGTTTTCCGCCCGTGGCGGGGTGGTCAGCCCACGACCGGCATCGCGCAGCCGGATCGACCCGGCCGCCGCCGCCGCGGCGGCAGCGGCGCATGCTGCACCGCAATAAAATGCCGGATCATCGTTGCGTCAGGGGGGCATCAGCCGGCTGTGCCGATTCGTGTCGAGAGCAGCAGGTTGCGCCGAACCGCAGCCCTGGCGCCGGTTCTTCGCGCCAGGGCTGGCAAGGCCTGCGTCAGCGGACGCCCTGCACGGGCGAGCGGCAAAGATCCGCACCGTTCTTCGTGCGAACCTGGCCGTCCGCGAACTTCACACGCAGGTCGAACACGCAGGCGTTGCCGGGCAATTCAAACCGCCCTTCGGCGCCCGCGGCGATGGTGCTGCCCTGGGTGAGGTTCGTGACCGGCTGCCCGTTGCCGCCGACCGGCCGCACCAGTGCCTCGGTGATCGGGCTGGTGCTCTCGTTCTTCAGCGTCAGGCCACGGCCGGCCGGGGCGGTTGCGCCGGCGGTCGCCTGGCCGACGGAAACGGTCTCGATCTTGCAAGCGTTGACGCCGCGCTGTTCTTCCGAACGCCCATCCGCGAACACGACGCGCAGGTCGTAGATGCAGTTCCCGTCGGCCGGCAGGCGAACCGGGAAGCTGGCGCCCGCGGCCAGTCCCTTGCCGTCCAGCCGGTCACGTCCCCAGTTGGCGCGCCCCGCCGGGGTGGCGAAGAACTCCTTGACCGCGCCGGAGGCCCGGTTGGCCAGGTTGAAGGACGGATTGGGATTCTGGGATTGCTGGGCCCAGGCGCCAGCGGGGATCATCAGCAGCGTGGCCAGCACGAGACGGCGCAGGATCATCATCCGGTACTCCGAAAAACCGGCGCCGATATGGGGGCGCCGCTCCCGTCTCACCAGCGCCCGAGCCCCGCGCGCCGCGCCCGCGCGGCGACATAGGTGGCCCAGGCGATCTGCGGGATCAGCAACAGCAACGGCACCAGTGGCTTGACCGGGCCGGGGGCGGCCATGAAGCCCAGGCAGGCCAGCCCGCCCAGGGCGGCGAATCCCCAATGCGTCGCGGCAACCAGCCGCGCATCCATCCCCGATCGCTGTGCCACCTGATAGAGATGGCCGCGATGCGCCTGGGTCAGCCGCTCCCCGGCCAGGGCCCGGCGCAGCAGCGTGAACGCCACGTCGAACAGCACGCCCGAGAGCAGCATCGGCACCAGCAGGAACGACAGTTCCACCTTGTCGAACCGGCTGGCGGCGATGCCGAGCACGGCCAGCACGAAGCCGCAGAACTGGCTGCCGACATCGCCCATGAAGATGCGGGCACGGGGGAAGTTGAAGGGCAGGAAGCCGGCCACCCCGGCGGCCAGCAGCACGCTGGCGAAATAGACGAACCAGCCGCCCTGGCCGGCGGCGATCGCGGCGAGGCAGAGGCTGGCGACCAGGGTGGTGCCGGCGGCCAGCCCGTTCAGGCCGTCGATGAAGTTCATGGCGTTGGTGGCGAACAGGATCCAGCCCACCGTGATCGCCGCCCCGGCGAGCCAGCCGATATCGACCGGGCCGAGCACGGGGATGCGAAACACCTGCAGGAAAAGGCCGCTGCCCACCGCGGCCAGCGCCGCCAGCAACTGGGCGGCCAGCTTCACCGAAAACGGCCAGTCGCGCAGGTCGTCGATGAAGCCGACCACCGCGATGACGATGGCGGCCATGATCACGCCGCGGAAGTAAGGATCGGCCAGCCGGGCGAACGAGGCGAAGCCGTACAGGAAGCCGATTCCCAGCAGGAAGGCCACGACAATGCCCATGCCGCCGCCCCTGGGCGTCGGTACGGTGTGGGAACTGCGGTCATTCGGCAGGTCCATCACCCGGGCGTTGATCATGGCACGGACCACCACCGCGGAGACCAGGGCAAGGCCGCCGGCAAAAGCGAGGTGGCGCAGGATCGCAACGAGCGTCATGGCGCCCGTTTACCCGCCCACCCCCGCGTCGGGAAACCCCACCCTGCGCCCTGCGCCAGTGACCGGCCCCCGGCGATGCGCTATGAGCCCCGCCATGGCCACGCGCACCGCCCTCTTTCGCATCGGGCTCAATGTCGGGGTGGACGCCTTGTTGGCGGGTGCCGCCGTGCCGCTCGCCCATTGGCTTGCCAACCCCCTGGCGGGGGAGGTCGGGCCGCTCTGGACGGTGCCGTGGGGGGCCATGGCCCTGCTGCTGGCCGGGCTGCCGTTCCGCCTGCCGACCCAGTACTGGCGCTTCGCCGGGGCAGGGGACCTGCTCGGCGTGGCGGCCGCCTCGATCGCCGCCGCCGCCATCTACCCCATCGCCCTGCACGAGGCGGGGCTGCCCTTCCCGAGCCCGGCTTTCCCCGCGCTGCACGCCATGACGCTGATGGTGCTGCTCAGCGTGCCGCGGGTCGGCTACCGCCTGATGCGCGAAAGCCCGGACGGCAACACGGGGCCGGCCCTGCCGGTCCTGCTGGTGGGGGCAGGCGAGAGTGCCGCCCTGTTCATCCGTGCGCTCGCCGCCGACCGCAGCCAGCCCTACCGCGTCACTGGCCTGCTGTCGCTGGGCAAGGCGCAGACCGGGCGACGGATCGACGGCTATCCCATCCTCGGCGCGCTGACCGATGCGCCGGCCGTGCTGGCCCGGCTGCGCGCGGGCGGCCGCCTGCCGACCACGCTGGTGGTCACCGAGGCCGACATCACCGGCGACGAGTTGACCGGGCTGATGGAAGCCGCCGACCGCGAGGGGCTGCGGGTCGCTCGCGCGCCGCGGCTGACCGCGCTCGATCCCGCCGGGGCAGGGGCGCAGCGGCTGGAACTGCGTCCGCTGGCGCTCGAGGACCTGCTGAACCGTCCGCAGGTGCCGCTCGACCGGGAAGGCATGGCGCGGCTGGTGCAGGGGCGGCGGGTGCTGGTGACCGGGGCCGGCGGTACCATCGGTTCGGAGCTGGCCCGCCAGGTTGCCGCCCTCGGGCCGGAACTGCTGATCCTGCTCGACAATGGCGAGTTCGCGCTCTGGCAGATCGAGGTCGAGCTGGCCGAGAGCCATCCCGGTGTGGCGCGGCGCACCGTGCTGGCGGATGTTCGCGACGAGGCCCGCATCCGTGGCCTGATGGAGGCGTTGCGGCCGGAGCTGGTGTTCCATGCCGCCGCGCTCAAGCACGTGCCGATGGTCGAGTCGCATCCGCTGGAAGGGTTGCTGACCAATGCCGCCGGCACCCGCAACGTCGCCGATGCCGCGCGTGCGGTCGGCGTACGGGCCATGGTGCTGATTTCCACCGACAAGGCGGTCAATCCGTCCTCGGTGATGGGGGCGTCCAAGCGGCTGGCCGAGATGTACTGCCAGGGGCTCGACATCGCCGCGCGCGGCCCGGCCGGTGGCATGCGCTGCGTGACCGTGCGGTTCGGCAATGTGCTGGGCTCGACGGGCAGTGTGGTGCCGCTGTTCCAGCGCCAGTTGGCGCGGGGCGGGCCGCTGACCGTGACCCATCCCGACATGCGTCGTTACTTCATGACGGTGCGCGAGGCGGTAGGGCTGGTGCTGCAGGCGAGCGTGGTCGGCACCACGGCGCCCGATCTGCGTGATGGCGGAATTTTCGTCCTCGACATGGGGGCGCCGGTGAAGATTGTCGATCTCGCCCGGCAGATGATTCGCCTCGCCGGGCTCCGTCCGGAGGTCGATGTTGAAATTCGTTTCACCGGCCTGCGTCCCGGCGAGAAGTTGTTCGAGGAGTTGTTCCACGGCAAGGAGCCGGCCACGCAGACCGGGTACCCGGGTCTGTTGATGGCGCTGCCGCGCACCGCCGATCCGGCGATCGTTGGCCGGACCATCGACGAGATCGCCGCCGCCTGTCGGGCCGGCAATCACCGGACGGCGCTGGCGGTGTTGGGCCGTGTCATCCCGGAATTCGAGCACAATGCCGAAGGCCAGGTCCTGGCCGGAGGGCAAGCCTGAAGGGTTCCAAGGGCTTCGCCCTTGGTGGAGGTCCAGGAGGCGAAGCCTCCTGGCAGGGTCCGGGGCAGCGCCCCGGGCGTGAGCAGGATCGTTGTCATGACCGAAGCCCCCCCCATCCCGTTTCTCGATCTCAAGGCGCAGCAGGCCCGCATCGCCGTTGACTTACGCAAGCGGCTGGACGCGGTGCTGGCGCATTGCCAGTTCATCCTCGGCCCGGAGGTCGTGGAACTGGAGCAGCGGTTGGCGGCCTTCTGTGGCGCCGCGCATTGCGTGTCGGTCTCGTCCGGGACTGATGCCCTGCAGATTGCCCTGATGGCCGAGGGGATTGGCGCAGGGGACGCGGTATTCCTTCCCGCCTTCACCTACACCGCGACGGCCGAGGTGCCGTTGGTGCTGGGGGCCACGCCGGTCTTCGTCGACGTCGATCCCCGTACCTTCCAGATCGACCCCGCGCATCTGGCCCTGCGGGTGGCGGAGACCCGCCGTTCGGGCCGCCTGCGCCCCAGGGCGTTGATCGGCGTTGATTTGTTCGGCCAGCCTGCCGACTGGCCGGCATTGCGGGCCGTTGCCGCCGCCGAGGGATTGTTCACCCTGGACGATTGCGCCCAGAGCTTTGGTGCCACGCTGGGGGGTGTGCCGCTCGGCACCGCCGCCGATGCGACGGCTACCAGTTTCTTCCCCTCCAAGCCGCTCGGCGGCTATGGCGATGGTGGCGCGCTGTTCACCGAGAGCGCGGAGCGGGCGGCGCTGTATCGCAGCCTGCGCACGCATGGCGAGGGCACGACCCGGTACGAGGTCCTGCGCACCGGCATGAACGGCCGGCTGGACACGTTGCAGGCGGCGGTGCTGCTGAGCAAGCTGACGGTCTTCGCCGAGGAACTGCAGGCGAGGGCCCGCATCGCTGCTGCTTATGACGCAGGCCTCGCCGGTGTGGTCGGCATCCCCGCCCGGGTGCCCGGGAGCACCAGTGCCTGGGCGATCTATGCCGTGCTGCTGCCCGATACCGCCGCGCGGGAGCGCCTGCAGGCTGGCTTGCGGGCCGCCGGCGTGCCGACTGCCATCTACTATCCCCGGCCGTTGCATGCGCAGCCCGCCTATCGCGCCGCGCATGACGGCACCGCGCTGCCGGTTTCGGAGGATCTGGCCACCCGCATCCTGGCGCTGCCGATCCATCCCGACCTCACCGAGGCGGATGTGGCGCGGATCTGCGCGGCGGTGCGCGCGAACGTCTGAGTTCAGGCCGACCAGGCGAAGGTCAGCTCGTGCTTGTTGTGGTACAGGTGGAACAGCCGACCACCCGGCAGCGCCGCGAAGGCGGCGGCGGCCTCGTGGTCGGTGGCGCCCTGGAACTTGACGGTGCAGACGATGCGCCGCGCCGCCCCGGCCTCGATCCAACGGTTGACCAACCCCAGCAGGCGCGCCGGATAGGCGATCACGTCGCTGAACAGCCAGTCCACCGGCTCGGGCGACAGGCCGAAGGCGCTTTCCCGCCGCAGCTCCACCCCCGGCATGGCGGCGACGCGCGGATCGAGATCCGCCTTGTCGATGGCGATGACGGTGGCGCCGAGCCGCGCGATCGCCCAGGTCCAGCCGCCGGGGGAAGCGCCGAGATCGATGCAGCGCTCGCCCGGCTGCGGCCAGGCGCCCAGCCGGGTGCAGGCTTCCCATAACTTCAGATAGGCCCGGCTCGGCGGTCCTTCGCGGTCCTCCTCGAAGCGGCATTCGCCGTTGACGAAGGGGCTGGTCTTGGTCGGGCTCGCCAGCATCTGGTCGGGCGCGAGCAGGGTCCAGGCGCCGAGATGCCCGGTCGGTGCCGCTTCGGGGAAGTTCAGGGGGCGTGCCTTCACCGGCGGCAGGCGCTCCTCGATCAGCGCGCTGCGCCGGTGGTGCGCGACGGCGTACAGCGCCCAGTTGCGCTGGATCGCCCGCAGCGCATCCGCGCCGGCCTTCACCGAGGGGACCGCGATCTCCCGCGGCGCGGTCCAGACATCCAGCGCCCAGGCCGAGGCGACCGGCGGGTCGGAAGACAGCGCCAGCCGGCCATGCCAGGCCGCCACCTGGACCCCGGCGCGATCGAGTTCCTCGGCGAGGGTCGCTTCCAGCCCCTCGGGGGCCAGATAGGCCGCGGCGATCACCGCGCCCGCAGCGCCGACAGCCCGAGCAGCGCCCAGCCCGTCATCAGCAGGATGCCCCCGGTGGGCGCGAGCAGGCCGAACGAGACGCCCCGCAAGGCCAGCGAATAGACCGAGCCGCAAAACAGCAGCGTGCCCAGCGCAAAGGCCGCGCCGGCGAGGTGCGCCGTCGGCCCGGCGCGTTCGGCCCAGATCCCGGCAATCACCAGCGCCGGGGCATGCCAGCCCTGCATCTGCACCGCCCGCTCCACCATGCGCAGCGCCGCCGGGTCGAGCCAGGACAGCCCATGCGCCGCCATCGCCGCCATCGCCACCCCGCTCAGCCCCACGACCGCGCCCAGCACGATCCACACCCTGTCAAGCCATCCCGTCATCATCGTCCGACCCCCAGCCGGCCGGTGCCGGTCTCGTTCACATCCTCATCGCCGCAGGCCTGCTTACTGCGCGGGCGGCTGTTCCGCCATCCGTCCCGCCCGGTATAATCACCCAATGCCACGCGGCGACCTGTTTCCTGAAATCGGACCCTTCGAGACCGGCTACCTGCCGCTCTCGGAGGGACATGTCATGTACTGGGAGCAGGTCGGATCCCCCCGCGGGACACCGGCCCTGTTCCTGCACGGCGGCCCCGGCGCCGGCGCCGGCGCGGTCCACCGCCGCTTCTTCGATCCGTCGCACTGGCGGACGATCATCTTCGACCAGCGCGGGGCCGGCCGCTCACGCCCGCTGGGCGGGCTCGAGGCGAACACCACTCCCCACCTGGTGGAAGACATCGAGGCCCTGCGCCGCCATCTCGGCATCCAGCGCTGGCTGCTGTTCGGCGGGTCCTGGGGCTCCACCCTCGCGCTCGCCTATGCACAGGCCCATCCCGACCGTGTCATCGGCTGCGTCCTGCGCGGGGTGTTCCTGGGCCGCAAGGCCGAGGTGGAGTGGTTCCTGCACGGGCTCGCCGCCGTGTTCCCCGACGCCCATGCCGCCTTCACCGGCCACCTGCCCGAACCCGAACGCGCCGACGTGCTCGGCAACTACCTGCGGCGCCTAACCGACCCCGACCCGGCGGTCCACATGCCGGCGGCCCGCGCCTGGTCGGTGTACGAAGGCTCCTGCAGCACCCTGCTGCCCAGCCCCGATACCGTCGCCAGCTTCGCCCAGGATCGCACCGCCCTGGGGCTTGCCCGCATCGAGGCGTTCTACTTTGCCAACGACCTGTTCCTGCCCGACGCGGGCCTGCTCGCGGGCATGCAGCACATCGCCCATATCCCGGCGGAGATCGTGCAGGGACGCTACGACATGGTCTGCCCGGCCCGCACCGCCTTCGAACTGGCCTCCGCCTGGCCGGCCGCACGGCTGACAATCATTCCCGATGCGGGGCACTCGGCGCTGGAGCCTGGGGTCAGGCGCGCGCTGGTCGCGGCCGTGGAGCGGTTTCGGGGACGCGCATAAGGAGAAGGCAAGGGCTCCGCCCTTGACCCGGCAGGGGCCACAAGGCCCCTGCACCCCATTCGCGCTGCGCGGCACAGCACGTGTAGGGCGGATAAGCGCAGCGCCATCCGCCATTGCAACGCTCGCGTGCTGCGCAGTCAGAAAATCCACAAAGCCTCAGCCGGTAACGAAAGCCATTGCTGCCCGGCCCCCGCCGGTCCGGCAGCGAAGGCACGCAACTCGACCTCCCCGGCACGCCAGATGTGCTCGAAACGATCACCCAGATAGACCGAGGTCTCCAACTCGGCGGCAATCCTGTTATCGCCGCCCGCCTCCGCCAGCGCGACACGCTCCAGCCGGATCACCGCCGTCGCCTGCTCGCCGGGACGACGTCCGCCACGGTTGTGGCCCCAAAGCGGGATCCCCGCCACCGAGACACGGGCGAAATCATCGCGAACCTCCTCGACCACCGTGGGCCAGAGATTGTTGCTGCCCATGAACTCGGCGGCGAATAACGACGCGGGTTGCTGGTACAGCACCTGCGGCGGACCGTCCTGGACGATGCGGCCCTGCTCCAGCAACACAATGCGGTCGGCGATCGCCATCGCCTCGACCTGGTCATGGGTGACGAACACCGCCGTCAGGCCAAGCCGCTTGATCAGGCTGCGGATCCAGATGCGCGCCTCCTCGCGCAGCTTGGCATCGAGGTTCGACAGCGGCTCGTCCAGCAGGATGACCGGCGGCTCGTAGACCAGCGCACGCGCGAGCGCGACACGCTGCTGCTGGCCGCCGGAAAGCTGGCTCGGATAGCGGCCGCCGAGCGCGCCCAGGCCGACACCTTCCAGCGCCTCGGCGACGCGCCGTTCGATTTCCGCGCGCGGACGGCCCCGCAGGCGCAGCCCATAGGCGACGTTCTCGGCGACGGTGCGGTGCGGCCACAACGCATAGGACTGGAACACCAGCCCCAGGCCGCGCGCCTCCGGTGGCAGGTTCACCCGCGCGGCGGCATCGAAGATCGGCCTTCCGTCCAGACGGATCGCGCCGGAACCGGGCTGCTCCAGCCCGGCGATCGCACGCAGCAGCGTGGTCTTGCCCGACCCCGAGCGGCCCAGCAGGCACACCACCTCGCCTTCGGTGAAACGGGCGTCGATGCCCTTCAGCACCTCCACCGGCCCGTAGCGCAGATGCAGGTCGGCGATTTCCAGCTTGTCGCGGACATCGGTCTTCATCGGGGCGCCCCCTTCATGGTCGTTGGCGCACGAACAGGGCCATCAGCAGCAGGCCGCAGCCGAGCATGGCAATGTTGACGGTGGCGAGCGCGGTGACGATGTCGATCGCGCCAGTGCCCCAGAGCGAGACCATCAGCGAGCCGATCACCTCGGTGCCCGGGGCGAGCAGATAGACGCCGGTCGAGTATTCGCGGACGAAGGTGATGAACACCAGCACCCAGCTCGACAACAGGCCCGCGCGGATCAGTGGCAGGGTGATGTCGCGGCTGACCCGGCCGGGCCGCGCGCCGGTGACGCGCCCGGCTTCTTCCAGTTCCGGCGCGATCTGCAGCATCGCCGCGGAGACCAGCCGCATGCCATAGGCGAGCCAGACCACCGTGTAGGCAAGCCAGAGCGAGACCAGCGTCGCCCGCAACGGCCGCAGCGGCGGGGTGAACAGGAACACCCAGAATACCGCGAGACCTGCCACCAGCCCCGGCATCGCCCGCGGCAACAGCACGATGTAGTCGAGCAGCCACACCCAGGCGGAGCGCCAGCGATGCGCCGCCAGATTGACCAGCGCGTACAACGCCACCGAGGCGGCGCCGCCGACCGCGCCGATCAGCAGCGTGTTGGTGATGCCGCGCACCAGGTTCGGATAGGCCATCAGCTCGTGGAAATGCTGCAGCGTCAGCGCGCCGGCAATGGAAACGCCCTCGCCCCAGCTTGAGAGGAAGGACCGCAGCACGATGCCGGCGACCGGAACGATGACGGTGACACCAAGCCAGCCCAGGATCAGCAGCAGCGCCGGCCAGCGCCAACGGCCGATGCGCACCGGCATCTGCGCGCCCGCCTTGCCCTTCACCGCCACGTAGCGGTTGGCGCTTTTCAGCAGGGTTCGCTGCAGCCAGACCAGCGGCAGCGAGATGCCGATGATCACCACCACCACCACCGCCATCAACTGGTACGACGGCGTGCCGAGCTTGTTGGTCAACTTGTACAGATACGTCGACAGCACCAGGATGCCGTTGGGATCGCCCAGCACCAGCGGCAGGCCGAACAGCTCGAAGCCGAGGAAGAAGACCAGCACGGCACTGTAGAGCAGGCTCGGCGCCACCATCGGCAGGCTGACGGTCAGCGCCACCCGCAACGGCCCGGCCCCGCTGACGCGGGCGGCTTCCTCGACATCGGAGCCGAGGCTGCGCAGCGCCGAGGACACATAGAGGAAGACATGTGGCACATGGGTCAGCCCGGCGATCGCTACCAGCGTGCCGAAGGCATAGAGATCCCAGGGCACGACGCCGATTCCCTGCTTCACCCACAGGCTGACGATGCCCACCGGGCCGAGCGCCACGACGAAGCCGAAGGCCAGCACCACCGACGAGATGAACATCGGCACCAGCACCAGCGGCTCCAGCCAGCGTCGGCCGGGCAGGTCGGTGCGCACCAGCAGGAAGGCGAGCAGCGCACCGACCGGCACCGCGATCGCGGTCGTGCCCACGGCGATGAGGGCGGTGTTTTGCAGCGCCGCGAAGAAATCCTCGTCGGTGAAGACGAAATCGTAGGAATCGAGGCCGAGGCTGGTGCCCGCCTCGAAGAACGGGCCGTCGAGGAAACTCTGGTAGACGACCAGCCCCACCGGCGCGAGGACGGTGACCGCCAGGATGGCGATCACCGCGATGCGCAGCCCGCGTGTCATCGGGTCAGCCGTTCCGCAGCGCGGTCTGCCATTCCTTGAGGAAGCGCAGGCGCTTCGTCGCGTTCAACGTGTCCAGCAGCTCGGGGCCGACCGGAATCGGCCGCAGCGCCCCGGCGGGAAGATCGCCGGAGAGCTTCTGCGTCACCTCCTGCATGTCGGTGCGCACCGGCGGCATCGACCGTTCGGCCAGCGCCTGCTGTCCCGGCCGCGACAACAGGAAATCGAGGAACAGCTTCGCCGCGTTGGGGCTGCGTGCCGCCTTCGGGATCAGGGCGACGCGTGACATCACCAGGGTGTGGTCGGTGGGCAGCACCACGCCGAGCGAGGGATCCTTCTTGCGGCGTTCCCAGGCATAGGAGGCCAGCAGGTTGAAGCCGATCAGGTGCTCGCCCGAGGCGATGCGCTCGAGCATGGCGCCCGACGAGGTGTAGAGCCTGGCCTGTGCCCGGCCGATCGCGCGCGCCAGCGCCCAGGTGCCTTTTTCATCGGCCTTGGCGTCCTGGGTGATGAACAGGTAGCCCACCCCGGAGCGCTCGGGGTCGTAGGAGGTCAGCTTGCCGCGATAGGCATCGAGCTTCTCGGTCGCCAGCCGGGTCAGGGCCGCATGGGTGCGGGGCACGTCCGCCTCGGCCACCAGCCGGGTGTTGTAGACGAAGCCGACCGGCTCGGCCGTCGTGCCATAGGCGAGGTTGCGGAAATTCGCCCAGGCCGGCAGCGCCTCGGTCTGGGTGGACCGGTATTCCAGCGCATGGCCGTCCTGGACCAGCTTGAGCTGCAGGTCCATCGCCGAGCTCCAGAGGAAGTCGGCACTGCCGCCCCCGGCCGCCGCCTCGCTGATGAAGCGGTTGTAGAGCTCGGTCGAGTTCTGGTCGGCATATTCGACGGCAATGCCGGGATAGGTGGCCCGGAAGGCATCGAGCAGCCCGGCCGCCTCGGCGGCGTCGGTGGTGGCGTAGATGGACAGGCGGCCTTCCTTGCGCGCGGCCGCGATCAGGTCGGCGGCGGGCTGGGCCTGGGCAACCGCCGGCAGCGCAGCGGTGAGCAGCAGGAAATGACGGCGTTTCATGGGGTTCCCTCCGGGGCCTTGGGCAATCGTGCCAGGGTTGAAGGCGAGCCGAAGCAATCCATTCCGTCAAGCCCCCGGAACGTCCCCGCTGCGGCCCGGCTGCTGGCCATGGCACCCATAACGCCGGAGGGGGCGGGCCGCTCTTGGCCGCGGCGCCGGATGGCGGCATGAAGCCGCATGACCGACCCGACCCGCGCTGCTGCCTTCGACCTGCTCTCCGCCGTGCTCGACCGCCATCGCCCGCTGGAAGAGGCGCTGGTGGCCTTGCCCCCCATGGAGGCCCGCGACCGCGCGGCCGGGCACCGGCTGGCGGCTTCGGTGCTGCGGCGCATGGGCTCGCTGGACGCGGCGCTGGAACCCTACCTCAAGAAATCCCCGCCCATTCCGGTGCGGCACGTGCTGCGAATCGGCGCCGCCGGGCTGCTGCTGCTGGGCACGCCGGCCCATGCGGCGGTGGCGACGGCGGTGGCCCTGGCGCGGACGCGCGGGCTGGTGCCCTTCGCCGGCCTGGTGAACGCCGTGTTGCGGCGGCTGGCCGAGGCAGGGCCGGCGCTGCTGGAGACGCTGGACGGGCCGCGGCTGGATACGCCCGCCTGGCTTTGGACCGCCTGGGGCCCCCAGGCGCGGGCGATCGCCGAGTCGCATCAACATGAGGCCCCGCTCGACCTGACGGTGCGACCCGGGGCGGAACCCCCGCCCGGCGGGGAGGCCCTGCCGACCGGGTCCTGGCGCTTCGCCCCCGGTACCCGCGTGATGGAACTGGCGGGCTATGACCAGGGCGCGTTCTGGGTGCAGGACGCCGCGGCGGCGCTGCCGGCCCTGCTGCTGCGCGTCCAGGCGGGGGAGCTTGTGGCCGATCTCTGCGCCGCCCCCGGCGGCAAGGCGGCGCAGCTCGCCGCCGCCGGTGCCCGGCTGGTGGCGGTGGAACGCGATCCGGCGCGGATGCAACGCCTGCGCGACAATTTCACCCGACTGCGCCTGGAGGTGGAAGCGGTGACGGCGGATGCGGCGGAATTCCAGCCGGCCGCGCCGCTCGATGCCGTGCTGCTGGATGCGCCGTGCAGCGCCACCGGCACGATCCGGCGGCACCCGGACGTGCCTTATCTGAAGCGCCCGCGTGACATCGCCGCCCTTGCCGAGCAACAGGACCGGCTGCTCGACGCCGCCTGCGCCATGCTGCGGCCGGGCGGACGGCTGGTTTATGCGGTATGTTCGCTGCAGCCGGAGGAGGGGCCGGCCCGGATCGCGGCGGCGCTGTCGCGGCTGCCCCTGCGACGCGACCCGGTGCGGCCGGAGGAACTGCCGGAGCTGGCGGAGGCCCTGACCCCGGCCGGTGAGGTGCGAACCACCCCGGCCCTGTGGGTGGCGCTTGGTGGAATGGACGGATTTTTCATTTCGAGGCTGGTACGCACCTGACGCCGGCTTGTGCAGACCGGAGTCGGATGTCTAGAAACTATCCAATGGTCAACGGCCTCTTCACATTGTCGCGCGCCGCCCTGGCCCGCCTCTGCCAGCAACGGGGGAGGGCGTGAGTCGCTGGCTGCGCGGCGTGCGTCGCCGGATCGCCCGGCTGCCGAGCCTGCGCATGGCCCGGGTGCCGGATGCGCCAGCGCTGCCCGTTCGCGATCCCTGGCCGGGTGACCCGGTACGAGGGGCTGAATTGCTGAAGGGCGTGCTGTCGCTGGGCGGTGGCAGCACGGTGATGCGGCTGGGCAGCTTCCCCGACATCAAGGGGACGCCGGGGCTGCGGGCGGCGGCGCATGGCTTCACCTGGCTGCGCGACCTGCGGGCGCTGGGCACCGATGCCGCGCGGATGCGCGCGCGCGGTCTGGTTGCCGACTGGATCGCCAGCCCGGTGGCCGACGAGATCGCCGAGCGGCCGGACGTGGCCGGGGCGCGCATCGCCGCCTGGCTCGGCCATTATGATTTCTTCGCCGCCTCGGCCGATGACGCGTTCCGCCAGAAGCTCATGGCGCGGCTGGTGGCGGATGCGCGGGCGCTGGCGGCCACCCTGCCGCCGGAAGAGCTGGACGCGCGGGCCCTGACCGCGCTCAAGGGGCTGATCGCGGCGGCGGTGGCCTTGCCGGATCACGCCGCCTTCCTGACCCGGGCGTTGCGGGTGTTGCCGCAGGAACTCGCCCGTCAGGTGCTTCCCGATGGCGGCCATGTCGAACGCAGCCCGGCGCAACTGATGGCGGCGCTGCAGGATCTGACGGAGATCCGGGCGCTGCTGCAGGCCGCCCAGGCCCAGCCGCCGCAGGTGCTGAGCGTGGCGATCGAGCGCATGGCCCCGGCGCTGCGCAGCCTGCGCCATGGCGATGGCGGCCTGGCGTTGTTCAACGGCACCGTGGAGGAGCTGTCCGGCCTGGTCGATCTGGTGCTGGCCCAGGCCGGGCGGAGCGGGCGGGCGCCCTCGGCGTTGACCGAGACCGGATTCCACCGGTTGCAGGCCGGCCGGTCGGTATTGATCGTCGATTGCGGGGTGCCACCGCCGCCGAAGCTCGATCGTTTCGCCCATGCCGGCACGCTGAGCTTCGAGCTGTCGATCGGGCGCGACCGCATGATCGTCAATTGCGGCGCCGCCCCGGCGGCGGGCCCGGAGTGGCGTGACGCCACCCGGGCGACCGCGGCGCATTCCACGCTGGTGATTGCCGACACCAGTTCCTCCGAGCTGAAGCCGGAGGGGCTGGGCCGGCGGCCCGCGCATGTCGAGGCGCAGCGCCAGGAGGCGGCCGGGGCGCACTGGCTGGAAGCCAGCCATGACGGCTATCGCCGTCCGTTCGGCGCGGTGCACCGGCGTCGCCTGTACATGGCGGAAAGCGGCGAGGACATTCGCGGCGAGGATTTGGTGGAGGCGGAATCCCCGCAGCCTTTCGTGCTGCGGTTCCATCTGCATCCCGATGTCGAAGGGGCCCTGCAGCAGGATGGCGAGGCGGTGCTGTTGCGTCTGCTGGGCGGCAGCACCTGGCGCCTGCGCGCTGATGGCGCCCGCCTGACGCTGGAGGAAAGCATCTACCTGGGTGGCCCGGAGCCGCGGCGGACCGAGCAGGTGGTCCTGAGCACCTCGCAGGATGGTCCGCAGACGGTCAAGTGGGCGATCACCAAGGTAGCATGATGAAAGAATTGGGGTGCGGGGGCCTTGTGGCCCCTGCCGGGTCCAGGGCAGAGCCCTGGCCAGGGCACGGGGGCGGAGCCCCCGTCACCGCGTGAAGGTCCTCGAGGTCATCAACGTCGATTTCTCGCTGCGGCATTTTCTGGTGCCGCTGATGCGCGGCGCCCGTGCGCGCGGCCACGAGGTGGTCGGTGTCTGTGCCGAAGGTCCCTTGTTGCAGTCCGTGCGTGCCGAGGGCTTCCGCATCGAGACGGTGCCGATGGCGCGCAGCTATTCGCCTCTGGCGCAATGGCGTGCCTACCGGGCGTTGCGTGCGTTGCTGCAGCGCGAGAAGCCCGACCTTGTCCACGGCCACATGCCGATCAGCGGCTTTCTCGCGCGCGTGGCGGCGCGGGCGGCCGGTGTGCCGCGTGTGGCCTATACTTGCCATGGCTTCCTGTTCAACCAGCCCGGCCCGTTGTGGCGCCGTGGCCTGGCGCTGGCGATGGAGTGGCTCGGCGGCCGGCTGACCGACGTGCACATGACCGTCTCCGAGGAGGAAGCGCGGGACGCAAGGCGCCTGCGCATCCACCCCGACTCGGTCGCCATCCGCAACGGACGCGATCCGGCCCGCTTCCGCCCCGATCCGGACGCGCGCGCACGCATCCGCGCCGAGCTCGGCGTGCCGGAGGACCGGGTGGTGGTGATCGTGGTCTCGCGGCTGGTGCGCCACAAGGGCCATCCCGAGCTGCTGGCGGCGATGCGGGAGGTCGATGCCGAGCTATGGGTGGTCGGCAACCGGCTGGCGAGCGACCATGGCGAGGACCTGGAGCCCTGTTTCGCCGCCAGCGGCCTGGGGGCGCGGCTGCGCCGGCTGGGCTACCGCGAGGACATCCCGGCGCTGCTGGCCGCCGCCGACATCTTCGCGCTGCCGAGTCATTTCGAAGGCCTGCCGATGTCGGTGATCGAGGCCATGCTGACCGGGCTGCCGGTGGTGGCGACCGATGTGCGCGGGCCGCGCGAGCAGGTGGTGGAGGGGCGGACCGGGTTTCTGGTGCCGCCGCGCCACGTTACCGCGCTGGCCACGGCGCTGCAGCAACTGGCCAACAACTCGGTGCAGCGCGTGCACATGGGGCTGGCCGGGCGGGAGCGGGCGGTGGCGCTCTATGACGAGGCCAGGGTTGTGGCACGCACCCTGGATTTGCTCGGTCTGTAGGGCTATGCGGGCCGCGTCCCGCTGCCCGGAGGCCGTAAATGACCGAAATCGTTCCGATCCGCCGTGCCCTGATCTCTGTCTCGGACAAGACGGGCCTGGTGGCCTTCGCGCAGGCGCTTGCCGCCCGCGGGGTGGAGATCCTGTCCACCGGCGGCTCGGCCCGCGCGCTGCGCGACGCTGGCATCGCCGTGACCGAGGTGTCCGCGCACACCGGCTTCCCGGAGATCCTGGACGGGCGGGTGAAGACGCTGGTGCCGCAGATCCATGGCGGCATCCTGGGCCGGCGCGACCTGCCCGAGCATCTGGCGCAGATGCAGCAGCACGGGATCGCGCCGATCGACCTGGTGGCGGTGAACCTCTATCCGTTCGAGGCCACCGTGGCGAAGGGCGCCCCCTTCGACGACTGCGTCGAGAACATCGACATCGGCGGCCCGGCGCTGATCCGCGCCGCGGCGAAGAACCATGATTTCGTGGTGGTGCTGACCGAGGCGGCGCAGTACGCGGACGTGCTGGCCGAGATGGAAGCCCAGGGCGGCACCACGCTCGCGCTGCGGCGGCGGCTGGCCGGCGCGGCCTATGCGCGCACGGCGGCCTATGACTCGGCGATCGCGGCGTGGTTCGCCGACCAGCGCGGCGAGGCGTTCCCGCCCCGGCTGGCGGTCGCCGGCACGCTGCGCCAGGGGCTGCGCTACGGCGAGAACCCGCACCAGCAGGCGGCCTTCTACGTGACCGGCGCCCGTCCCGGCGTCGCCACCGCGCGGCAGGCGCAGGGCAAGGAGCTGTCGTACAACAACCTCAACGACACCGACGCCGCCTTCGAGGCCGTGGCGGAGTTCGAGGCGCCGACCGTGGTCATCGTCAAGCACGCCAACCCCTGTGGCGTGGCCAGCGCCGATACGCTGGCCGCTGCCTGGGAACAGGCGCTGCGCTGCGACCCGGTCTCGGCCTTCGGCGGCATCGTCGCGGCCAACCGCATTCTTGACGAAGCCGCGGCCGAGCGCATCGCCGCGATCTTCACCGAGGTGATCGTGGCCCCCGACGCGACCGAGGGGGCGAAGGCGATCCTGGCGAAGAAGAAGAACCTGCGCCTGCTGCTGACCGGCGGCCTGCCCGACCCGGCCGAGCCCGGCCTGGTGTTCCGCAGCCTCTCCGGCGGGTTCCTCGCCCAGGGCCGCGACGCCGGCCGGGTGAGCCGGGAGACGCTGAAGGTGGTGACGAAGCGCGCCCCCAGCGAAGCCGAGCTCGATGACCTGCTGTTCGCCTTCCGGGTCTGCAAGCACGTCAAGTCGAACGCCATCGTCTATGCCAAGGGCGGTGCCACGGTGGGCATCGGCGCGGGGCAGATGAGCCGCGTCGATTCCGCGCGCATCGCCGCCTGGAAGAGCGAGGAGGCGGCGAAGGCCGCGGGCCTCACCGGACGGCTGACCGAGGGCAGCGTGGTGGCGTCGGACGCGTTCTTCCCCTTCGCCGACGGGCTGCAGGCGGCGGTGGCGGCGGGGGCGACGGCGGTGATCCAGCCCGGTGGCTCGATCCGCGACGAGGAGGTGATCGCTGCGGCGGATGACGCCGGCATCGCCATGGTCTTCACCGGGATGCGCCATTTCCGGCACTGACGTTCATCCATTCCGGTTGTCGGGCGGAGCGCGCCATGCCCTGATGCGCGCTCCTGCCGTCGGAGCCTTCTGCATGCGCATCATCGTCGTCGGAGCCGGAATCGTCGGGCTCGCCAGTGCCTATTTCCTGGCGCGCGACGGACATGCGGTGACGGTGATCGACCAGGAGACCAAGGTCGGCCGCGGCACCAGCTTCGCCAATGGCGGGCAGCTTTCCTACAGCTACGTGGCGCCGATGGCCGCCCCTTCGGTGCTGCGCAGCCTGCCGAAATACCTGCTGCAGCGCGACAGCCCGGTCTGCTTCCAGCCTTCGGCCGATCCCGGCCAATGGGCCTGGCTGCTGCGCTTCCTGCGGGCCTGCAACGCCGAGGCCGGCGCGCTCGCCACCGCGAAGCTGCTGGCGCTGTCGTTCCACAGCCGTGACATGCTGCACGCGCTGATCGCCGAGACCGGGGTGCGCTTCCTGCATGCGCGCAACGGCAAGCTGGTGGTGCAGTCCTCGCGCGAGAGCCAGGAGGAAGCCGAGCTGCAGATGCGGCTGCAGGCCACGCTGGGCTGCGAGCAGCAGGCGCTGACCGCCGAGGAATGCCTGGCGCTCGAACCGGGGCTCGCCTCGATCCGCGACCGGCTGGTGGGCGGCATCTACACCCCCTCGGAAGAGGTGGGGGATTGCCGGACGCTGTGCCAGGAACTGGAGCGCGTGCTGTCGGCGCCGTCCTTCGGCGTCACCTTCGCGCTTGGCACGATCGTGCAGCGCATCGAGGTCGTGGACGGGCGCGTCGCCCTGCTGCAGACCTCGCTCGGGCCGATGCAGGCCGATCTCTATGTGCTGGCCGCCGGCGCGGGCAGCCGGGCGCTCGGCCGCAGCGCCGGGGTGCGGCTGGCGGTGCAGCCGATCCGCGGCTACTCGATCTCGGCGCGCATCCGCGACGGCAACCGCGCCCCGGTGCGCAGCATCACCGACACCGCGCGCAAGACCGTCTACGCGCCGATCGGCGACAAGCTGCGGGCCGCCGGTTTCGCCGAGGTCACGTCCGACCGTTCAGAGCTGCGCCCGAGGCGGATTTCCACCCTGCTGGATGATCTGCAGAAGACCTTCCCCGGCGCCTGCGAACTGGAGGACGTGGAGCCATGGTCGGGCCTGCGTCCGGCCACGCCCACCGGGCTTCCGGTGATCGGTCCCTCGCCGACCGCCAACCTGCTGCTCAATGTCGGCCAGGGCTCGCTTGGTTTCACCCTTGCCGCCGGCAGTGGCAAGCTGCTGGCGGACATCGTCGCCGGCCGCACCCCGGCGATCCGGGCCGCGGATTACGCCATGCCAGGCACCCACCATTAGACGGCGCGGCTCCACCACCTTGCCGGTCCGGCGCCGGGCCCGCATAGTTTCAGATGCGGCGTCCGTCCGGCGTGCCGCTTTCCCCTCTGTTGCCGAGGTTTCCGGCGCATGCGCAATTTCGACGAGCTGACCGAACGCGAGATCCTCGCGCTGGCGATCTCCTCCGAGGAGGAGGACGGGCGCATCTATCTCGATTTCGCCGAAGGGCTGCGGGCCGACTATCCGGCGACCGCGAAGATGTTCACCGAGATGGCGGGCGAGGAGGATCTGCACCGGCGCTGGCTGATCGAGATCTACCGCGAGAAGTTCGGCGAGCATATTCCGCTGATCAAGCGCGAGCATGTGCGCGGCTTCTACCAGCGCAAGCCGATCTGGTTGCTGCAGCCGCTGAACCTGGCCGCGGTGCGGCGCCAGGCCGAGGAGATGGAGTACGACTCGGCGCGCTTCTACCGCCAGGCCGCCGGCCGCTCGACCGATGCCTCGATCCGCAAGCTGCTCGGCGACCTTGCCGCCGCCGAGGTGAAGCACGAGCATGCCGCGGAGCGGATCAAGCAGGAAACCCTGACGGAAACCGCGCTGGCCGAGGAGAAGGAAGCCGCCCAGCGGATGCTGGTGCTGCGCTTCATCCAGCCGGGACTGGCCGGGCTGATGGACGGCTCGGTGTCCACGCTGGCGCCGCTGTTCGCCGCGGCCTTCGCCACCGGCAATTCCTGGGATGCCTTCGTGGTCGGGCTGGCCGCCTCGATCGGGGCGGGGATCTCGATGGGCTTCGCCGAGGCGTTGTCGGACAATGGCAGCCTGACCGGGCGCGGTGCGCCGCTGCTGCGGGGGGTGATCTGCGGCCTGATGACCACGCTCGGCGGCATCGGCCATACGTTGCCCTACCTGATCCCGGATTTCTTCACCGCAACGATCCTGGCCGTCGCCGTGGTGATCGCCGAACTCGCCGCGATCTCGTGGGTGCGCTGGAAATACATGGACACCCCGCCGGTCTCGGCGGCGATGCAGGTTGGCTTCGGCGGGGCGCTGGTCTTCGCCACCGGCATCCTGATCGGCAGCAGCTAGGACCGGTCGTCCCGTTCCATCATAGTAATATATAGTACTTCCTATCGCGTGCCGGCGGCCCTTCGCTTCCTCCCGTGCGCGTGATGCTTGACGCGACACGGCGACGGGACGCAGGAGAGCCCGGTCGGACAGAAGGCAAACCCATGGCAGAGATGGCAGCCGCGGCAGCCGAGGCGCGCGTATCGATTCTGGCCGATCGGCGCCTGTGGCTGATGGCGGCGTTCGGCGTGGCGGCGGGGCTGCCGCTGGCCCTGTCCGGGTTCACCCTGCGCCAATGGCTGACCGAACGGCAGATCTCGCTGGAGGCGCTTGGGCTGACCGCGAATATCGGGCTGGCCTATACGCTGAAATTCCTCTGGGCGCCGGCGCTGGATCAGGTGGCGCCGCCGTTCGGGCTGGCCCGCTTCGGCCGGCGGCGCGGTTGGCTGCTGGCGATCCAGCCGGCGCTGGTGGCGATGGTGGTGCTGCTGGCCTTGTCCGGCACCGGGCCGCTCTGGACGACGGTGGCCGCGGCGGCGCTGGTCGCCTTCCTCTCGGCGACACAGGACATCGCCATCGACGCCTGGCGCATCGAGACCTTCCCGCAGCGCCTGCAGGGGGCGGCGATGGCGGCCTATGTGTGGGGCTATCGCGTGGCGATGCTGCTGTCCGGTGCCGGCGCGATCGCCGCGGCGGGTTGGCTCGGCTGGAGCGGGTCGCTGCTGATGGTCGCCGCCCTGCTCGCGCTGGTCCTGCCGGTGACGCTGGTCGCGCATGAACCGGTGGCGGCCCCCCGCCCGGTGGTCGCGACCGGTCTGCGGGCGCGGGCGCGCGCTGCGGTGGTCGAGCCGCTGCGGGAATTCCTCGGCCGTCCCGGTGCCGGGCTGATCATCGCCTATGTGGCGCTGTTCAACCTCGGCGAGGCGATGGCCGGGGTGATGCTGGCGCCGTTCTATCGCTCGCTTGGCTTCGATCGCGCCGCGGTGGCGGCGGCGACGGGCGTGCCCGGGCTTGTGTGTACGATGGCAGGCATAGCCGTGGGCGGCTGGCTGGTGGCGCGGATCGGGCTGGCGCGGGCGCTGATCTCGACCGGGCTCACGCAGATGGCGGCGATGGGCATGTATGTGTGGCTCGCCTATTCGCATGGCGACCATGCCGTGCTGTTCGCCACGGTGATGACCGAGGCCTTCGTGCAGGCCCTGGCGACGGCGGGCTTCATCACCTACCTGTCCGGGCTGTGCTCGACCGCCTTCACCGCGACGCAATATGCGCTGCTGACCTCGCTCGCGGCGCTTGCCTCGCACACGATCGGCGGGTTCTCGGGCTTTCTTGCCGCCGCGGTGGGATGGCCGGTGTTCTACATGCTGGCCATGGCCTGCGCGCTGCCAGGCATGATGATGATGCTGATCATCCTCAGGCGCTTCCCCCCCGAGCCGGCGCGCCGGTAGGTCAGGCGCCCGGCAGGAAGGCGGTGGTCAGGGCGGTCAGGTGCAGCCCCGCCCCGATCAGCACCAGCACGTGCCACGCGGCATTGTGGAAGCGCAGGCGGCGGCGGGTATAGATCACCGCGCCGATCGAGTAGGCGATGCCGCCGCCGACCAGCAGGGCGAAGGCAGGGCCGGGCAGGCGGTCGATGAGGCTCGGGATCATGCTGAGCACCAGCCAGCCCATGCCGAGATACAGCACGAGCGACATGCGCTCGAACCGGCGCGGGAACAGCAGCTTCATGGTGACGCCGAAGACGGCGAGCGACCACACCACCGCGCAGAGCACCACGCCATCGGGTGAATCGAGCGCGTTGAGGGTGAACGGTGTGTAGCTGCCGGCAATCATGACGAAGATCATGGCGTGGTCGGCGCGCCGCAGGATCTCCTTCAGCCGTCCGGGGGGGCTGAGGTGATAGGCGGCCGAGGCCGTCAGCATGCCGACCAGCCCGGCGGAATAGATCGACATCGTGACGATCAGGCGGGTACTATCGGTATGGCTGACGGCCACGATCAGCCAGATGGCGGCGATGACCGCCGTCGGGACGCCGATCAGGTGAACAATGCGGTCGGCGGTGATCTCGGCGCGGCTGTAGCTCGGGAAATTATGGGGAGCCTGTGGCATGGAGCACCTTGCGCGGGTCGCAAAGGGATCGTGTCGACAACAGATCCTGTGCCGGGGCCTCGTCCCGGGCAAGTCCCGGGCAGGTGTCAGGTCATCATCTCACCGTGGGGAGCAATGCGTCGGCCGGGGACTGCTTCAGCGTCGGGACTTTGCCGGCGCGGCCGGCCTGGGCGGCGGCGTGGGCACCCACAGCCCGCTGCCGGCGGCGAGCTGGCTTTCCGCGATGATGCGTTCGTGTCCGTCGTTGACATTCTTGACCCGGTAGGCATAGCCGCTCGACTCGAGCGGCAGTTGCCGGACGATCCTGTAGGTGCCGCGTGGCACGTTGAAGTCGCTGGCACTCGGCAGGAAACTGACCTCCTGGCCGACCGTGAACTTGTGGTGTTGCTGTGGCATGATCCTCTCCGGTGGGCGCCGGTGCCGCCCCGGGGCGGCACCACGACTTCTGGGCCCGACCCGGCAGCGCCGGGATGCGGGCCAGGCAATGGGTCAGGCGAAGGGCAGGCAGTCGGACTGGATGAAGCCGTAACACTCCCTGGTACTGGCCCGGGCAGCGGGCCATTTCACTGCGGTGAAAGCCATCGACGACACTCCAGGCACCCGGCAAATCGCGCCATTCAGGCTGGATGACTTCCCGTGCGGAGGAGCATCACTGCGCGGCAGCGTGCATGGCACTGTCACGCGCGGCGAGCGGCCCGGCGGGAAAGCGTTGCCTGCCCTATGTGGTCCCGCACCCGGCCGTTTGCGAGGGAAAATTGCGCAGCCGGATTCATTCCGGGCGGGAGCGTTGCCCCGCCCGGCACGCCACTGCCGGTCGGGGTTGCGGAAGTTGCATGACCGGCGGGCCGCACAGCCGGTCCTTGTGACGGTTCCGCGGCGCCCCCCGTCGCGGCGGCTCTTGTCGCGATGCCGAGGTGAGACCGCATACGCCCGCCGATGACCTCGCGGCGCCGGCGAGGGGCTAACCACCGATATTGCCGGTCAGGAATGCTGCCCGAACAGCCTGCACATGCAGCCCGGCCCCGATCAGGACGAGGACGTGCCATGCGGCGTTGTGATAGGGCAACCTCTCGCGCGTGTGGACGAACGCGCCCACCGACAGGACCAGCCCGCCGGCCAGCAGCAGGATGAGGGCGTCCTCCGGCAGGCGCTCGATGAAGGTCCGGATCAGACCGATGATCAGCCATCCCATGCCGAGATACAGGCCGATCATGGTGTTTTCGTATCGATAGGGCTTGGTCAGTTTCACGAAGATCCCGCCCAGCGCGAGCAGCCAGACCACGGCGCACAGGGCTATGCCGTCCTCGGCGTCGAGCGTGTTCAGGGCGAAGGGCGTGTAGGTGGCGGCGATCATCGCGAAGATCATGGCGTGATCGGCGCGCCGGAGGATTTCCTTGCGCCGGCAGGGCGGGCAGAGATTGTAGGCCGCGGAGAGGCTCAGGGTGGCGATCAGCGCGACGCCGTAGAGCGAGATGGTGACGATCAGGCGGGGATCGCCGGTCTCGTCGGCCCGCGCGAACAGCAGCACGGCGGACACCACGGCGGCGGGCACGCCGACGAAATGAACCACCCGGTCGGCGGCCAGTTCGGAGTCGGTGTAAGAGGGGAAACGGAATTCAGAGGGGCTCACGGTCTATGGTGGGGCAGGGGGCACTGGGACTTCCCTGCAACGCCGAGACGTGGCCTTCGGATGCGAACCCCGCCCCGCCGGACCGGCGGGACGGGGTCAAGACCGGGTGAGGGCGGCCGGATCAGGCCAGTGCCTTCGAGGCCTTTTCAAAGGTCAGCCGCGACAGTTTCGGCGTTGCCAGCACCCGCTCCAGCTCGGCGCGCATCAGCGCGCCGCGGGCGGCATCCTGCCGGCGCCACATGCCCAGCGGATTGATCAGCCGCGACGCGATCTGCCCGTTCATCGGATCGAGTGCGATCACCGTATCGGCCAGGAAGCGATACCCCGCGCCGCTGGCGTCGTGGAACCGCACCTGGTTGCCGGCCGAGAAGGCGCCGACCAGGGCGCGCACGCGGTTGGGGTTGCGCAGGTCGAAATCAGGATGGCGATACAGCCTGCGCACGTCCTCGACCGTCTGCGGCCGCGGCGAGGTCGCCTGGATGCTGAACCACTTGTCCAGCACCAGCTCGTCGCCGCGCCAGCGCGCATGGAAGGCGGCAAGGGCGTCGTCGCGCTCGGGGGTGTTGGTCGCCGCCAGCACCACCAGCGCCGCCAGCGCATCGGTCATGTTGCGCGCCGCGTCGAACTGCGCCTTGGCCAGCGCGATCCCGTCCTGCCCGGCCAGGGCCAGATAGGCGAGGCAGGTGTTGCGCAGGGCCCGCTGCCCGCTGGCGCGGCCATCGATCCGATACGGTCCCGTATCCGTCAGGCGTTCATAGGTGGCGCGGAAGCGCGCGGCGAGGCGCCGCCCGAGACCGCGCCGCAGCAATTGCCGCACCGCATGGATCGCCTCGGGATCGACCACTTTCATCTGGTCGGCCACGTAGGATTCGGATGGCAGGGCCAGTGCCTCGGCGGCGAATTCCGGGTCGGCATCCGCACCTTCGAGCAGCGAGGCCATGGCCGCCACCAGGCCCTCGTCGGGTTCGGCGTCGTGCGCGCGGCCGGCGATCAGCTCCAGCATCAGCGCGGTCGCGTAGTGCTGGCCCGCATCCCAGCGGACGAAGGGATCGGTGTCGTGGGTGGCGAGGAAGCGCAGCCGCTCGCGGGAGATGCCACCGAGCCGGACCGGGGCGGAGAAGCCGCGCAACAACGACGGCACCGGCGGGGCGGGGAGGTCTTCGAAGACGAAGTCCTGCTCGGCTTCGGTCAGCAGCAGCATGCGCGTGCCGGGCCGGGCCTCGGTCTCGCCGGCGAGCCGGGTGGGAAGCTCCGTCCCGTCCTGCCCGAGCAGGCCCATGGCGATGGGTATCGGCAGCGGCTGCTTTTCCGCCTGCCCGGGCGTGGGGCGGGTGAACTGGCGCAGCGTCAGTGTCCAGCGTCCCGTGGCGGGATCATGGGTTTCGGAAATCGTCAGCTCTGGCGTGCCGGCTTGTGAATACCACCGCATAAACAAGGTGAGGTCCATGCCGCCGCCATCAGAGATGGCGCGGACGAAATCCTCGATGGTGACCGCCTGGTTGTCGTGGCGGCCAATGTAAGTGTCCATGCCGCGGCGGAAGCGATCCGGGCCGAGCATGCGATAGAGCATGCGGCAGATCTCGGCGCCTTTCTCGTAGACGGTCGGGGTGTAGAAATTGTCGATGGCGAGATAGCTGTCCGGCCGGACAGGGTGGGCGAGCGGGCCGTCATCCTCGGGGAACTGGGCGGCCCGCAGGCGCCGCACGTCGACGATGCGCTTCACCGCGGCGCTGCCCATGTCGGCGCCGAACTGCTGGTCGCGGAAGACCGTGAGCCCTTCCTTCAGCGAGAGCTGGAACCAGTCGCGGCAGGTGACGCGGTTGCCGGTCCAGTTGTGGAAATACTCATGCGCGATCACGCGCTGGATCCCGTCGTAATCGGCATCCGTCGCGGTTTCCGGCCTGGCCAGGACGTATTTCGTGTTGAAGACGTTCAGGCCCTTGTTTTCCATCGCGCCCATGTTGAAGTCGGACACGGCGGCGATGTTGAATTCATCAAGGTCGTATTCGAGGCCGAACACCCGTTCGTCCCAGGCCATCGATTGCTTCAGCGACTGCATGGCGTGGTCGCAGCTGGTCTCGTCGCCACGCCGCACCCAGATGGCCAGCGCGACCTGTCGGCCAGAGCGGGTGGTGAAGCTGTCGCGCACGGCCAGCAGGTCGCCGGCGACCAGGGCGAACAGGTATGACGGCTTGGGATGCGGATCGACCCAGGTGGCGAAATGGCGCCCGTCGGGCAGCGTGCCGGCGTCCGTCCGGTTGCCGTTGGAGAGCAGCACCGGACATCTCGCCCGGTCGGCGACCACGGTGGTGGTGTAGCGCGCCATCACGTCCGGCCGGTCCGGGAAATAGGTGATGCGCCGGAACCCTTCGGCCTCGCACTGGGTGAAGAACGCCCCACCGGACGTATAGAGACCGGACAGCTCGGTATTCGCCTCCGGTGCGATACGGGTCTCGACCTCCAGGACGCAGGCATCGGGAAGGTCGGGCAGCACCAGGCTCCCATCCGTTTCCAGCGCGTAGCGATTGGCGCCCAGCGCCTTGCCGTCCAGCCTCAGGCCGAGCAGCACCAGCGCCTCGCCATCAAGCCGCAATGGTGCCGTCGCATCGCCCTGCGGGTTGCGCCGCAGCGTCAGCCGCGACCGGACCACCGTTGCCTGTGGGTCGAGCTCGAAGCGCAGGGCAACCGTATCCACCAGGAAGGCGGGGGGACGGTAATCGGTCCGGCGGGTTTCGCGTGGGGTCTGTTCGGTCATGACGGCATCCAGGATTTGTTGGGCTGACTATACCGGCCCGGCTGGCGCGGGTGACCAGGCCCTCGCACCCTTTGCCGGGCCGGGGTGATGGCTGCGGCCTGGTGGACGGGTGAATGCATGCGGCCGAAGTCACGGGATCTTGATTCATGGCCGGCCCGGGGAGCGGAGGGAAAGGCCATCTTCCTGATGATTTCTCCGCGGCCTCCTGCCTGAATGCAGCTTCGACCAGACGGGCGCGGACCGGCGGTGGGCTGGTGGCGAGCGTGTTCGGCGTATCCGGCCCGGATGGTGTGCAGCGCAGGGTGGGGGCCATGCATGACTGGTTTCATTCCATGGTCAGCAGACACGTGATTGCCGACGTCCCGGAAGAGATGGATCTTTGCCTCGATTGCGGAAGCCTTTCCTGCCGCGACGCCGACTACCAACGCTGCATGCGGCGGCTGGCGCATGCAGCGACCCTGCGGGTCATCCGCCGGCTCGCTGAAATCGGCCGCCCGGGCCTGGAGGACCGGTATTGAACCGGCGGCCCGGTTTCTTGTCCCCGCCAGCTCAGGGCTGGCGCCATCTCGGATTGAAGGCGAAGCGAAAAAGGCCGGCTGGACTGGCATCGCTCAGTTCCGCCGCCGGCATCCGGGCCGGCCGGACCGCATGATCCGCTTCCCCGGGAAACGGCTGCGCCGGCATGCGGATAAGGTCGCTGCCCCGTTCGGCAATCATGATCGTCGGAACATTGGTATTGGCGCTGACGATCTGCGGCATCACTGAGCTGTCGCAGACCCGCAGGCCCTCGATCCCGTGGACGTGCAGCTCGGGATCCACCACGGCCAGCGCGTCGCTGCCCATGCGGCAGGTGCCGACCGGATGGCAGGCGCCATGCCCGCGCTGGCGCACGAAGGCTTCCAGTTCGGCATCTGAGCGCGCAGCCGCGCCGGGGCCGCATTCACGGCGGATGAACCGCCGCAAGGCGGGCTGCGCCATGATGTCGCGCATCAGCTTCACCCCGCCCACCGCCATGCCGAGATCCCGTGGATCGGCGAGGTAATTGGGATCGATCACAGGCGGGTCGCGCGGGTCCGCGCTGCGCAGGGTGAGGCTGCCGCGGCTGAACGGCCGCAACTGATAGGCATTCAGCCGGCACCCGCTGCCCGCTGGCACCGCCCGGACGCCGTCTTCCATGCCGGAGGCAGCGACGAAGTGCAGTTGTGTGTCGGGCTGCGTCGAATCCGGGTCAACCTGCCAGAAGGCGCCGCCTTCCACGACGTTGGAGGCGGCCGGCCCGGTGCGGAACAGGGCGTATTGCAGGCCGGCCAGCAGCATCCAGTGCCGGCGGGTGTAGCGGTCGAAGCTCCACGGCCCGGTCAGCTCGTAAACCGTATCTGTTGCGTAATGATCATGCAGGTTCCGGCCAACACCGGGCAGGTCGTGCATCACCTCCACGCCGACCCGCCGCAGATGGTCGGCCGGCCCGATTCCGGAGAGCAGCAGCAGTTTCGGTGAACCGATCGCTCCGGCGGCGACCACCACTTCGCGCACGGCCCGCACCCTGTGCAGGCGGCCGTTCTGCGTGTACTCGACGCCGACCGCCCGGCCGTGTTCCATCAGGATGCGCCGGCTGTGGCAATTGAGCCGGATCTCGAGATTGGGGCGGTCGCGGGCCGGGGCAAGATAGGCGACGGCGGCCGAGCACCGCCGCACATGGCGTGTCGTGGTCTGGTAAAATCCCGCGCCGGCCTGCTGTGCCCCGTTGAAGTCGTCCGTATAGGGAATGCCGGCCTGTTCGCATGCCTCGACGAAAGCGCGCGTGAGCTTCTGCGGCGACTGGGTCGAGATGCCGACCGGACCGTTGCTGCCGTGGTACTGCCCGCCCAGGGTGTCGTTGTCCTCGAGGCGCAGGAACCACGGCCGCAGTTCGGCGAAGGACCAGCCGCTGCAGCCAAGGTCATGGGCCCAGCTATCGTAATCCTGCTTGCAGCCGCGCGTGAACACTTCGGCGTTGATCGAGCTGCCGCCGCCGATGATGCGCGCCTGCTGAATGGGGATCTCCCGTCCGGCCGCGTGAGGTTGCGGTGCCGTCCGGTAGCCCCAGGTGACCCGATCGATGTTCAGGCGAAAAAAGCCGCCCGGCCACTGGATGTAGCGACTCGAATCACCGCGGCCGGCTTCCAGCAGCAAGATCCGGGCATCCGGGTTCTCTGAAAGCCGTGCAGCGAGCACGCAGCCGGCACTGCCGCCTCCCACGATGACGTAGTCGTACACTCTCACCTGCCGCAACAAAGTTAGTCGCCATCGCGCCTTTACCGGAACGGGCGTCGCCCGATGCGCTCCAATGAACCCTCAACCGCTGCGGCCCTGAAGCGGAGTCAAGATTCCGTAGGTATGCCCACGCCACCACTCAAGGCGGAGTGAGAAATGGTCCGGAAACTTCACGATGGAACAATCTGTTCGCGGCGGCATTTCATCCGACCATGCCGGCCGGCATGCACCCCCCGCGCTATCCGATCGGCGCAGCCGTACGATTGAACTGATGCTTCAGCTATCTGCCGCAACCGGCAGCCAGACCGAAAAACTTGAACCCCGGCCCAGTTCGCTTTCGATCAGGAACTGCCCCCGGTGGCGGTTGACGACGTGCTTGACGATGGCGAGCCCAAGGCCGGTGCCGCCGGCCCGGCGCGATCGCCCGGTATCCACCCGGTAGAAGCGCTCGGTCAGGCGGGGAATGTGTTGGTGCGGGATGCCCGGGCCGTCATCAACCACCGACAGCACCACGCCCTGGCGGGCCGGCCAGCGACCGCCAGGGGCGACGGCTGCCAGCCGTACCTCCACCTTGCCGCCGTCGCGCCCGTATTTCACGGCATTGTCCACCAGGTTCTGCACCACCTGCGTCATCTGGTCGGTATCCGCGATCACGGCGGGCAGATCGCTCCCGGCCGTCAGCGCGAGCGTGACCGAGCGGGACGCAAGCGTGGGCTCGAAGCCGGCCACCACGCGTTCGGCCAGCGTCACCAGGTTCACCCGCTCCGCCGGCGGCTGGTGCTCGGTCAGCTCGATGCGCGAAAGGCTGAGCAGGTCATCGATCAGCCGGTTCATCCGCTGCGCCTGCTCGGCCATGATGCCGAGGAAGCGCTGCTGCGCCTGCGGATCGTCAGCCGCCGGGCCGCGCAAGGTGTCGATGAAGCCGATCAGGCTGGCGAGCGGCGTGCGCAGTTCATGGCTGGCATTGGCGACGAAATCGGCACGCGTGCGTTCGACCGCGCGTTCGCGCGTCCGGTCGGACAGCACCACCATGGCCCGCGCGCTGTTGGCGAGGGGCACTTCCATCTTGATGACCGTCGCATGCACTTCCCGCGTCACCGGCACGGGCAGGGTCAGTTCGACGCTTTGCTGGGTTCCGCTCGTCAGGGCCCGGTCGATGGCGGCCCGCACGCCCGGATGGCGCAGCACCGCCGGCATGTCGGTGCCATAGGCCAGGCGCGCGGCGGCGTTGGCACGCTTCATCTTGCCGTCCCCGTCCAGCACCACCAGCGGGTCGGGCAGGCTCTCGATGATGGTCTCGTTGGCGCGCAGCAACTGCCCCACCTGCGTCGCGCGCGCCGCGCGTGTGCGGACCAGGCGTTCGATGCCGCGGGCCAGGTTTTCCAGGGGCGGCAGGCCCGGATCGGGGCAGCGCCGGCCGCTTTCCTCGGGCTCCGCGGCCTCGGCGAGGAAGCCGGTCAGCCGCTCCAGGTCACGGGCGACCAGGAAGCCGAGCCCGGCGGCGGCGGCGAGCGTCGCCAGCAAGGCCAGCATCGCCGGCCCCGGTGCCGCCGCGCCGCTGAGGATCAGCACCAGCAGGGCGAAGCCGGGGACGGCGGCAATCGCGCCGGCGGCGCCGATCAGCACGCCAACGCGCATGATTCGCGGGCCTCAGATGCCAGGGGCCGTCACCGAGTTCGGGGCAGGCTCGATCCTGGTCGGCCCGCCACGGTCGACCTGGAACAGCGCCAGCCCGCGGCGCACCGTCCCGTCGGGTTGCAGCGCCAGCAGCCCGTCCACGCCGGCGAATCCGTCCGGCCGGCACAGCGCGGCGACCGAATAGCCGCCTTCCTGGGCCAGCACCCGGCCGATCGCGGCGGCATCGAAGGCCAGGTCGGCGAGGCTGGGCGGCGCGGCGCCGAACTTGGCCGCATAGGCGGCTTCGAAACTAGCGCGCGCATCCGGGTCGGGCGCCGCGTACCACGCGCCGTTGAGGTCGGCCCCCCCGCGCACCGCCGGCGCCGCCCAGAGCGCCGGCCCCATCACCTGCACCGCCGGGCGCTCGATGTCGTAATAGGCGAGGAAGCTGGTCAGCCAGGCCAGGCGCTCGCCGGTCTCGGCCAGCAGCAGCGCGTCGAAGGGCGGCGGCGGCACCGATTCGCGGGAGAGTTCGGCTGCCTGGCGGCGTCCCTCGGCCGAGCGCTCCGCCAGCGCCGCGCGCCGCTTCGCTTCCAGCGGCGCGCGGCGGCTGTTGTAGGCCGACAGGTCGCGAATCGCGCTGGAGATGCCGGAATTGGTCGGTTCATACATACGGATGTCAGCCGGGACGCCGGCGCTGGCCGCCGCCTGGGTGAGCGCCGCCGCCATCGACTGGCCGAACTGGTTGTTCGGCAGGGCGGCGGCGAACCGATGCTTGCCTTGCGCGGTTCCGGCCCCCACCAACCGGCGAACCTGCTGCACCGGTGTGATGCCGAGCGTCCACACGCCCGGCTGCGCCTGCGCGGGATCATTGGTGAAGGCCAGCACCGCGACGCCGGCCGGGCGGGCCACCGGTGCCACGGCGGCGGCTTCGGGGCTGGTCAGGGGGCCGATGATCAGCCCCGCGCCGGCGGCCAGCGCCTGGGTGGCCGCCGCGGCGGCGCCTTCGGCGGTGCCGCCGGTATCGCGCACGTCGAGCGGCGGCGCGCCGGGGGCGTCGAGCGCCAGCCTGGCCGCGTTCACCATGGCCTGGCCGCGCTCGGCATTGGGGCCGGACAGCGGGGCGAGCAGGGCGATGCCGCGGCCGGATGGGGCCACGGGGGAGGGGGCCGGGGTCACTGGCGTGGGCACCGGCGTGCCGAGCGCCGAGGGGACAGGACGCGATGGAGGAGCGAAGCCGGTCGCACCGCATGCAGCCAATGCTAGAGTGGCGGCGAGGAGAACGAATGCCCGACGAACCATGCGACAATCCTTCCGATGAGCCGACCGTCGGAACTGCTGCGCCTGCGGTCGGCCTGCCCGACGGTCTTGTGCTGGTTTCGACGCCGATCGGCAACCTCGCCGACTTCTCGCCGCGCGCCGTCGCGGTGCTGCGGGCGGCCGACACGGTGCTGTGCGAGGATACCCGCGTCACCGCGCGGCTGTGCACGGCCCATGCGGTGACGGCGCCGTTGCTGGCGCTGCACGAGCACAACGAGGACGCGCGTATCCCGCAGGTGCTGCGCATGCTGCGCGAAGGCCGGCGCGTGGCGCTGGTCTCCGATGCAGGTACGCCCTTGGTCTCCGACCCGGGGTACCGGCTGGTCCGGGCGGCCCTGGCCGAGGGGCTGCCGGTCGGCGCCGTGCCCGGGGCCAACGCGGCGCTGCTCGGCCTGACCCTGTCGGGGCTGCCGCCGCATCCCTTCCTGTTCCTGGGCTTCCTGCCGCCGAAGCAGGCGGCGCGCCGGGCCGCGCTCGCCCGGCTGCGCGCGGCCGAACGGGCGGGGCTGGGGGCGACGCTGCTGCTGTACGAAGCCCCGCACCGACTCGCCGAGACACTCGCCGACCTGGCCGAACAATTGGGACCACGGCCCGCTGCCGTGGCCCGGGAACTCACCAAACGCTTCGAGGAAGTGCGGCGCGGCACGCTTGCCGAACTGGCGGCCCATTACGCGACCGAACCGGCACGCGGCGAGATCACCGTCGCCATCGGACCGGCACCGGAGGAAGACGCGCCCGCCGGGGAAGACCTCGATGCGCGGCTGCGCGCCGTGCTCGCCACGCACAGCCTGAAGGAAGCGGTAGCGGCGGTGACCGCGGAAACCGGACTCGCGCGGCGGGTGGTCTATGCACGGGCGCTGGCGCTGGGGCGGGAGACCGAGTCGGGGTAGGGAAGGCAAGGGCTTCGCCCTTGACCCACCAAGGGCCACAAGGCCCTTGGATCCCATTCGCGCTGCGCGGCACAGAGTATTGGGTTCCAAGGGCTTTGCCCTTGGTGGAGGTCCAGGAGGCGAAGCCTCCTGGTCGGGTGCGGGGTGAAACCCCGCCTTACATCACCAGCGCCGCCAGCAGGGCATCCAGCCGCTTGCGGCCTTCCGCGGTGGGGCGCAGCCGTGATCCTTCCCAGACAAGGTAATCTTCCTCCACGGCCTGCGCGAGCGTGTCGGGATCCAGGGCCGCGTTGAACGGGACGCCGGTGCGGGCGGCGAAGCGGGCCGGGTCGATGCCTTCCGAGAGCCGCAGCCCCATCAGCAGCGCCTCGCGGGCGCGGTCGGCGGCGGCGACCGGGGTCTGTTCAGTGCTGCCGTGGCCGTCGCGTTCCACCCGTTCGGCCCAGGCGTCCGGGGCGCGATGGCGGCGGGTGGCCAGCAATTCGCCTTCCAGCGTCAGCCTGCCATGCGCGCCGGGGCCGATGCCGACATAGTCGCCATAGCGCCAGTATTGCAGGTTATGGCGGCTTTCGCCGCCGGGACGGGCGTAGTTGGAGACCTCGTAGGGGCGCAGGCCGAAGCGCGCGGCTTCCTCGGCGGTGGCGTCGTAGAGCGCTGCCCCGGTGTCCGGGTCCGGCAGCACCAGCTCGCCGCGGCGATGCAGCACCTCGAAGCCGGTCCCCGGCTCGATGGTGAGCTGGTAGAGCGAGAGATGGTCGGCCGCGAGCGTCAGGGCCTGCCGCAGCTCCGCGCGCCATGCCGGCAGGGTCTGGCCGGGTCGCGCGTAGATCAGGTCGAAGGAGAGCCGCGGGAAGGTGTGGCGGGCGATCTCCAGCGCGGCGATCGCCTGGGCGGCGGAATGCCGGCGGCCGAGGGCCTGCAGGGCGGGCTCTTCCAGGCTCTGTACGCCCAGCGAGACCCGGTTGACGCCGGCAGCGCGGAAGGAGGCCAGTTTCTCTGCCTCGACGCTGGTGGGATTGGCCTCCAGGGTGATTTCCAGATCCGCGGCCGGGTCGAACAGCCGGGTGGCGTCGTCGATCAGGGCGGCGACGGTGGCCGGGGCCATCAGGCTCGGCGTGCCGCCGCCGAAGAAGACGGAGACCAGCGGGCGCCGGCCGAGTCGGGCCGCTTCCCAGGCCAGTTCGGCGCGCAGGGCGGCGGCGAAGCGGGTCTGGTCGATGTCGGCGCGCACATGGCTGTTGAAGTCGCAGTAAGGGCACTTGGCCAAGCAGAAAGGCCAATGGATATAGAGGGCGAGTGGTTCCATTGGCGGGGATATAAGGCGTCTCGTCGCCCCGTGCCCGGGCCATTCATCGCCGGCGGTATCCGTGCGGGGTCCGGCTCCCGCATTTTCCTGGAGCGTGCATGTCTTCGACCTTGTCTTCCCCCCGGTCCTCCATCGAGCGCGTGCGCGCGGCCCTGGTGGCGGCGGGTCATCCCGATTCGATCACCGAATTCCCCGCCGGCACCCGGACCGCCGCCGATGCCGCCGCTGCGGTGGGGTGCACGGTGGCGCAGATCGCCAAGTCGATCGTCTTCCGCGCCGGCGACCGTGCCGTGGTGGTGATCGCCTCCGGCGCGAACCGGGTGGATACCAAGAAGGTGGAAGCTGCCCTGGGCGTGTCGGTCCGGCGCGCCGACGCCGATTTCGTGCGCGAGCGGACCGGATTCGCGATCGGCGGGGTGGCGCCGGTCGGGCATCTGGCACCGCCGCTGCTGGTCTTCGACCGCGACCTGCTGGCGCTGCATCCGATCTGGGCGGCGGCCGGATCGCCGAGCCATGTCTTCCCGACCGAGGCGGAGACGCTGGTGCGCATCACCGGCGCCGTGGTCGCCGATATCCGACAGGAGGGCTGATGGAGGACGCGGAGGCGCTGCGCGAACGGCTGCGCAAGATCGAGGCCCTGTTCGCCGGGGCGGGCACGGCGGGTGAGCGTGACGCCGCCGCCGCCGCCGCGGCGCGCATCCGCGCCCGCCTGGCGACGGCCGCGCGCAGCGAGAAGCCGGTGGAGATCCGGCTTTCGGTGCCTGACCAATGGGCGCGGCAATTGCTGATCGCGCTCTGCCGTCGCTATGGGCTGGAGCCGTTCCGCTACCGGCGCATGCACCGCCAGACGCTGGTGGTGCGCGCCCCGCAGCGTTTCGTCGAGGACTTGCTGTGGCCGGAGTTCCAGGAGCTGTCCGCCGCCCTGACCGAGTATCTGCAACAGGTCACCTCGCGGGTGATCCGCGAGGAGGTGCACGGCGACCTGCGCGATGCCGAGGAGCGGGAGGAAACGCGGCGGATCGGATAGGGTGGCCGATCGCCACCGCTGCTACATGCAGGTGACTTCCAGGTCCTCCAGCAGCGCCAGTGTTGTCTCGTCGTCGAGGTCAATGAGCAGTTCGCGCAGCGTGGGCAGGTAATTGTGCAGCACGCGCAGGTCGTCGAAGCCCATGGCATGGGCCTGGGCGCGCTGCTTCTGGAAATAGGGCCAGAACGGGTTGTCCTCGGCATCGATGTGCTGCTGGATCCGTTCCATCACGCGTTCCGACTTGCCGACGCAGTCGATGTTCCTGAAGGTGATGTAGCGCTCGAGGGCTTCTGTCATGGCTTCCGTTCCCGATGGCAGGGACCGGACCCTATACGGGATCGGCGGCGCCGTCTGTCAGCCATCCGACAGCATCGCCTTCCGCCCAGCCGCGTAGCCGGGCGTGATCACACAGCAGCAGGTGCCGGCGGTCCGGGCGCTGGATCGCGCCGCAGCGGATCATGGCGTTGAGTTCGGTGGAAACGCTTTGGCGCGTCGTGCCCAGCAGGGTGGCGATTTCCTCCATGGGCATGTCGAAGCGGATGCGCGGGCCCTGCGGCGTCGTCTCGCCGCGGCGGGCGGCGGTGCGCAGCAGGTAGCGGGCGAGCCGGCCGCGCACGGTGTGGAAGGCCAGGTCCTCGATCAGAGTGATCGCGCGCCCGAGCACGCGGGCGAGCACGCGCAGCACCGAAGCCTGCAACGCCGGCTGGCCGAGCAGCTCGCGTTCGATGATGCGCCGGTCGGCGAGCAGCAGCGTGGTCGGTTCCACTGCGATGATGCGGGCGCGGGTGTGGGTGCTGAACACGTCGCCGGGCTCGAGATAGGCGAGGCTGAGTTCGCGTTCGCTGGTGGCCAGGAAGATGCGCAGGCGTCCGCGCGTCACCACGAATACGCTGTCCCGCTCGGGATCGGCGGTGTCGAGCAGGGTTCCGCCGCCGAGCACGCGCTCGCGGAACCGCGCCCGCAGGGGAGCCGCTTCCTCGCTGGCAAGAATATGCAGGAAGGACGGGTCGCTCCGCATTGCCAGGACGATAGCGGCTGGCTGGCGGAACATGAAGCCGGGTTCGCGGCGCCGTTGCCACACGTGACATGTGACATGTCGGGTTTGCGACAGGTGCTGTTTGTGTCGGATGTGGCCGGGAAGGAGGGGATGGAAATCGAAACGAAGTCAGAAATATAAGGCAAAATTTAATATATTTTCAGATTTTGGATGATCCATCTGAATGAGTTAAAATAATATGTCAATAACAAAGCCGGATTAATGTAAAAATTCAAATTATCCATGAAAAATTCATGGCATGATTTTAGCGTTGTACGTTTTCGTGCGATTGGCTTGTTCGTTCCATTTCAGCCGAAGGGCGGGTTGGCATTTCTCGACGTGCTGCTTGTGTTGGGGATGGTTCTGGCAATGACTGGCATGGCATTTGCACGCGCCTGCTGGTCGTTCGCGACGAACCGGAGCGTGCCATGCATCCCGTTTTTCCCCGGCCCTGCGCCATCAACGACACCACGTTGCGCGATGGTGAGCAGGCTCCTGGCGTCGCCTTCTCGCTCGCCGAGAAAACCGCCATCGCGGCGGCGCTGGATCGGGCCGGCGTCGATGAGATCGAGGCCGGCACCCCGGCCATGGGCGAGGAGGAGATCGCGAGCATCAATGCCGTGGTCGCCGCCGCGCCGCGCGCCCGGGTGGCTGCCTGGTGCCGTATGGCCGAAGCCGATGTCGATGCTGCGCTGCGTGCCGGCGTGCGCCATGCCAACCTCTCGGTGCCCACCTCGGAACGCCAGATCGGCGCCAAGATGCGGGGCGGCCGGGCGGAAGTGCTGGAGCGCATCCGGCGCGTGGTGCCCTATGCGCTCGATCGCGGCCTGAGGGTGTCGGTCGGCGGCGAGGATTCCAGCCGCGCCGATCCCGATTTCCTCGCCCGCGTGGTGGAGGTCGCCGAAGCCGCCGGGGCCTGGCGGTTCCGTTACGCCGACACGCTGGGCGTGCTTGATCCCTTCGCCACCGAGGTCGCCCTGCGGCGCCTGCGCGCGGTCACCGGCCTGGCGCTGGAATTCCATGGCCATGACGACATCGGCCTGGCCACCGCCAATACCCTGGCGGCCCTGCGCGGCGGCGCCACGGATGCGAGCGTCTGCGTGCTCGGCCTGGGCGAGCGTGCCGGCAATGCGGCGCTGGAGCAGGTGGCGGCGGCCTGCGCGCGGCTCGGCCTGGCCGCGACGCGGATCGACCTCGCCCGGCTGGCGTCGCTCGCTGATCTGGTGGCGCGCGCGGCCTGCCGGGCCATTCCGCCGGCCCAGCCGATCGTCGGGGACCTGGCGTTCACCCATGAATCCGGCATCCATGTCAGTGGCCTGTTGCGCGATCCCGCCACCTACGAGGCGATGGATCCGGCGCTGTTCGGCCGCGAGCGTCGCATCGTGCTCGGCAAGCATTCCGGTTCGGCCGCGGTGCGGGATGCGCTGGAAGCGGCCGGGGTGGCGCCCGAGGAGGACAAGCTGCGGGACCTGATCGCGCGGTTGCGCGACCATGCCGGGCGGGTGAAGCGCCCCGTGACGGCGCGGGAACTGCTGGCCCTGGCCGATGCGGCCGGGGTATCGGCGCGATAGTCGTCTCCCTTTGGTCGCGCCGCAAGAAAGCGCACGAAGGGCGGGCGATCTGGAGTAGGATGCATCCATGTCCGAAGATGCCAAAGCCGGCGCCAACGCGCCTGGCCGGGTTGCAGCCGTGGTCTTCTCTGCTTCCGATGATGTCGATGCGGTGCTTCACGCCGCTGTCGCGGCATTGCGCGGGCAGGGCCTGCGGGTCGGCGGCCTGTTGCAGCGGCTCGGCGCGGAGATCCGGCCGCGCAAGCATGAAATGCTGCTGGAGGTGCTGGAAACCGGCGAAAGCATCCGTCTGGATGCGCCGCGCGGCACCCAGACGCGGGCCTGCACCCTGGACACCGATGCGCTGGCGCGGGCGGCCATGAGCCTGCGTGCCGCGCTGCAGGGGCGCCCGGATGTGCTGGTGGTCAGTCGCTTCGGCAAGCAGGAGGCAACGGGCAGCGGCATGCGCGACGAGATCGCCGAAGCGGTGCTCTCGGACATCGCCGTGCTGGTCGCCGTCAGCGACGCGTTGCTTGCGGACTGGGAAGCGTTCCTCGGTGGCGGCGGCTGCGTGCTGCCGGCCGATGGCGATGCGATCCTGCAATGGGCGAAGTCGGCAGTGGCGCCGGCCCATGTCCCCGAGGGCTGTTCGCCGGTGTAGGGCCCGGTCTGCCAGGGCCGGTCGGACGCCCTGCGACGGCGGGCGGAAGGGCGCGCGTGGGGCGACGCGCGGAGTGGTCAGGGCAGGCGGCGCGACATCCGGCCCGCGTTGCCGCGGCTGGACGTGATCACGGCCCGGACTTCGATTTCACGCAAAGCCTGCAAGGTTGCCGCGGCAATGCGCGCGGGGCGTGGGGGGATCCCGTCCCACTGTCCGGCCGCGCCGCGCGGATCGACTTCCAGCAGCTTGACCCCCGCGGTCACCTCGATGCCGCTGCGCACGAGACCGCGCAGGCAGCCCGCCAGCGGGGCCCGCACCGCCACTTCGCCGCAGGTGCCGATCACCTCGCCGGCCTGCACCGCCGCGCCGATGGCGTGCGACGTGGTCCAGCATCCTGGCATGGGGGCGCGGGTGAAGCGCTCGCGGCCGATCCCGGCGATGGGGTCCGAGCGGCCATGCGCCGCCAGGGTCGGGCCCGCGCGCACGATCTCGCCGGCGGATTCGGGGGCGGTTTCCACGGCGATATGCACGTTGCCACCGGCCTCGAAGCCCGGTCCAAGCCCGATCGCGAAGCCCGCGAGCGGCCGCAAATCGGCCTTCGGTTGATGGCGGCGCATCCGCGCATCGATGACCCCGCGCACCAGGCCCAGGCAGAGCAGGTCATCCGGCGGCAGGGCCGTCACCGGCAGGAAGCGGCCGTCCTGCAGCAGCCGGGCCAGCGCCAGCGTGTCGAGGGCCGCGCGGGCATGCACCCCGGCGAGTTCGATCGCGCCGAATTCGAGCGCGTCGTCAAACGACATCGCCCGGCGCAGTACCGGCACGGCCGCGTCGCGGGCCAGGACCGTCGGATACCCGGCCGTGACCAGGGCATGCGCGACCGCCGAGGCGATGTCGTCCGTGCCCAGGATCAAGACCGGACAGGCTGGAACCGGCGGCGTCGATTTGCGCGAAACGTGCATTCTGACCTCGGGTCACCCTGTGCGTTCGCATGTGCTTGCAAGCGGCAGGCCAACGCTGCGCTGCCGTCATAATCGGATCGGAGTGCCGCGAAAATCGGCATTTTTGTCGCCAATACGACAAGATGTCCGGCTCATGCCACATTTGAGGCAGGTTTCTGCGGAAAGCAGTTGCCCCGCCCGCCACCTGATCGCTATCGTTCCGGTGTCTGGCTTCATGTCTTATATCTGACTTGATGTCGTACGTGGGGTGGGCATTCCTCCGCCCTGAATATCGTCGGGTTCGTTGCATGGGCTCCCTGCACACCGCATCTGTCGTCGACAGCCGTGACCGGCCGCCCGGTCGGGCCGAACTGGCTCTGTATGGGATCTACGAGATCTCGAAGATCCTCTGTGGCCCCGGCAGCCTGCCGGATGTGCTGACCGGCACGTTGCAGGTCCTGCACAGCTTCCTGGACATGGCCAACGGGGTGATCGCGCTGCTCGACGAGGCGGGCGAGCCGGAGACGGTGGTCTCGGCCGCGCTCGATCGCGAGGGGGCGCGCCTGTATTTCAAGGCCTTGCCGGAAAAGGTGGTGGGCCAACTGGTCGTCACCGAGATGCCCGTGGTGGTGGAGAACGTCACCCGCGACCCTGCCTTCGCCGAATGCGACCGCAGTCTCTGGGGCAAGGGGCAGAACGTCGCCTTCATCGGCGTGCCGATCCGCGACCGCAGCCGCGTGATCGGTGCCATCGCGATCGACCGGGCCTGGGCCAATCTCGCGGACATGCGCACCGACGAGGATGTGCGCTTCCTGAAGATGGCCGCCAACCTGATCGGCCAGACCGCGCGGCTGCACCGGCTGGTGATGCGCGATCGCGAGCGGATGCTGGAGGATCAGCGCCGCATCGAAAAGGAACGCGAGGATCTCGCCGCGCAGTTGCGTCGTGGCGGTGCCCCGGCCATCGTGGGCCAAAGCCCCGCTTTGCGCGACGTGCTGGAAAAGGTTCAACTGGTCGCACGCAGCCAGTCCCCGGTGCTGCTGCGCGGCGAGTCCGGCACCGGCAAGGAACTGTTCGCCCACGCGATCCATGAATGCTCGCCGCGCCGCACCGGGCCATTCATCAAGCTGAACTGCGCGGCGCTGCCCGAAAGCGTCCTGGAATCCGAGCTGTTCGGCCATGAAAAGGGCGCCTTCACCGGCGCCATGACCCAGCGCAAGGGCCGTTTCGAGCTGGCCGATAACGGCACGCTCTTCCTCGACGAGATCGGCGAGATCTCCGCCGCCTTCCAGGCCAAGCTGCTGCGCGTGCTGCAGGAAGGCGAGTTCGAGCGGGTCGGCGGCACGCGCACGCTGAAGGTGAACGTGCGCATCGTCAGCGCCACCAACCGCAACCTCGAGGAAGCGGTGGCGAAAAGCGCGTTCCGGGCCGATCTCTACTATCGTCTGTCGGTGGTGCCGATCCACCTGCCGCCGCTGCGTGACCGGCGCGGCGACATCCCGCTGCTGGCCGAGGAATTCCTGCGGCGCTTCAACGCCGACAACAAGACCCGCATCTCCTTCTCGCCGGCCGCGCTGAAGGTGATGCAGGAATGTTATTTCCCCGGCAACGTGCGCGAACTGGAGAACTGCGTGCGTCGCGCCGCCACGCTGGTGCGTGGCGACACCATCATCGACAAGGACTTCGCCTGCCGCAACGATGGCTGCCTGTCATCGGTGCTGTGGCGTGGCACGCAGGTGCAGCAGCCACAACTCCCCGTCGTGCCGGCGCCCGCCGTGCCCGTGGCGGCTCCGGTGGCTCCGGCGGAAGCCTGCGAGGGGGAGGCGACCTGTCCGTCCGCCGCCACCTGCCGGGTGCCGCGTGCCGGCACGCGGTCCGAATACGAACAACTGCTGGAAGCGATGGAGAAGTCCGGCTGGGTCCAGGCCAAGGCGGCCCGCCTGCTGAACCAGACCCCGCGCCAGATCGGCTACGCCCTGCGCAAGCACGGGATTCCGATCAAGAAATTCTAGTGTTGCGGTCGCGACAGGGCGGCGCCCTGTCGCGGGCACCCGACAATCCCTGCAAAATCACATCCGATGGCTGCGGGCCTGCCTTCATCGGTTCGGTCCGGCACAGGTTCCGACCAGGACCGTCTATGTCGGAAACCGCACGTGGTGTTCGTCCCCTGACAACGCCGTCGGCCTCCGAACCGCGGATTCCGGCGGCTTTCCGGGACTGATCCAGTTGGCACGCGGTTTGCGGTGCTCCTTGACCAAGCGGAGAAGGAGCACGACGTGGCGCAGCTCATCACTCTTGATAGCCTGCTTGCCCCGGGGAGCGCCGAAGCAACCCCTGCCGGTGGCTGCGCGTCCTCGGCCTGTGGATCCAGCGCCGGCCCGGCGGACCTGCCACCGGAGGTGTGGGAGAAGGTCAAGGACCATCCCTGCTATGCCGAGGAGGCCCATCACTACTTCGCCCGCATGCATGTGGCCGTGGCCCCCGCCTGCAACATCCAGTGCCACTACTGCAACCGCAAATACGATTGCGCCAATGAAAGCCGCCCCGGCGTCGTCTCCGAGCGCCTGACGCCGGAGCAGGCGCTGCGCAAGGTGGTCGCGGTGGCGAGCGAAGTGCCGCAGCTCTCCGTGCTGGGCATCGCCGGCCCTGGCGACGCCGTCTATGACTGGCGCCATACCAAGGCGACCTTCGACCAGGTGCGCGAGGCGATTCCCGACCTGCGCCTGTGTCTGTCCACCAACGGGCTCGCGCTGCCTGATCATGTTGACGAGATCGCGGCGATGGGCATCGACCATGTCACCATCACCATCAACATGGTCGATCCCGAGATCGGCGCGAAGATCTATCCCTGGATCTTCTTCAACCACCAGCGCCTGACCGGCATCGAGGCGTCCCGCGTGTTGCACGAGCGGCAGATGCTCGGCCTGGACATGCTGGTCGCGCGCGGTGTGTTGGTGAAGGTGAACTCGGTGATGATTCCGGGCATCAACGACGAGCATCTCGTCGAGGTGAACCGCGTCGTCACCGCCAAGGGCGCCTTCCTGCACAACGTCATGCCGCTGATCTCCGATCCCGCGCACGGCACGCATTTTGGCCTGACCGGGCAGCGCGGCCCCTCGGCCGCGGAGCTGAAGGCGCTGCAGGACAAGCTGCAGGGCGGGGCCAAGCTGATGCGCCATTGCCGCCAGTGCCGCGCCGATGCGGTGGGCCTGCTCGGGGAAGATCGCGGCCAGGAATTCACGCTCGACCGCCTGCCCGAGGAGGTCAGCTACGACCCGGCCCAGCGCAGCGCCTATCGCGCCTTCGTGGCGGAGACTCGCGGCGAGCACGCGGCGCATCGCGAGGCCGCGCAGGAAGAGGTCGCCGCGGTCGAGGCGCCGTCGGTGCTGGTGGCGGTCGCCACCAAGGGCGGCGGGCGCATCAACCAGCATTTCGGCCATGCCAACGAGTTCCTGGTCTTCGAGGTCTCGTCGGCGGGCATCACCTTCACCGGTCATCGTCGCGTCGAGAAATACTGCCAGGGCGGTTGGGGCGAGGACGCGACGCTGGACAGCGTGATCGCGGCACTGGAAGGCGTTTCCTGTGTGCTGGTCGCCAAGATCGGCGACTGCCCGAAGCAGAGCCTTGCGGAAGCGGGCATTGAGGCGGTGCAGGACCACGCTTATGACTGGATCGAATCCGGCATCGCCGCCTGGTATGCGGCACGTCATGCCACCGCGGTCCGCCGGATTGCCTGAGCCCTGACCACCCCAGCGAGAGAGAGAAACCGAAATGGCTTACAAGATCGTCGCTTCCCAGTGCACCGCCTGCGGCGCCTGTGAATTCGAATGCCCCTCGGGCGCCATCGGCACCAAGCGCGGCACCTACGTGATCGATGCCGCCAAGTGCACCGAATGCGAGGGCAACTTCCCCGCGCCGCAGTGCAACAGCGTGTGTCCGGTTCCCGGCACCTGCGTCCCGGCCTGATGATCTGACCAGCCATCGCACCGGACGGAGACGAGACATGGCCGAGCCTCGTGACGACGATATCGACGTGTTCGAGCCACCCCGCTTCCGTCCGGGCGCGAAGGTGCGGGCGATCAGGCATATTCGCAATGACGGCACCTTTCCGGGCCGGGAAATCGGTGAGTTCCTGGTGCGGAAAGGTGACGAAGGCTATGTGCGCGATATCGGCACTTTCCTGCAGCGCTACTGGATCTATGCGGTCGATTTCATCGATCGCGGCGCGGTGGTAGGCATGCGGGCGCGTGAACTGAGGTCAGTGGAGGAAGCCGCGCCGTGAAAGTCATGATCCGGCGGACCGACAAGGGTGACCTGTCGGCCTATGTGCCCAAGAAGGATCTTGAAGAACCCATCGTCGAGATCGAGCGTGAATCGATCTGGGGCGGATGGGTGAAGCTGAAGAACGGCTGGATCTTCGATCTGCCGGAAATGGAGACCGAGCCGCGCCTGCCGATCACCGTGAACGCGCGCAAGCGCGGCGGCGAGGACTGAGGCCGTGCTGCAGGCGGCCGGCTCCGTCGAGGCGATCGCCGAACGCCTGCGCGCGGGATCGCTGATGCCTTATCTTGGCCCGGGGCTGCTGGAACTCGCCGCCGCCCCGGTGCCGACCACGCCCGAGGATCTCGCCGCCTGGCTGGGCCGCCAGGTGGCATTGCCCAAGCGGGCCCGCGGCAATTGCTGGGCGGCCGCGCAATACATCGAGACCAGCCGTCATCGCAGCACCCTCGACAAGCTGATGGCGACCGCCTTCGCGCCCCCCGTGCCGCCCACGCCGTTGCACCGCGCGCTGGCCGCGGCCGCGCCGCCGATGATCGTCGATACCTGGTACGACGGTGCCATGCGCGCGGCCCTGGCCGGGCAGCAGGGCTGGGGCGAGATCCAGGGCTGTCCGCATGCCAAGATCGGCGAGATGCGCTGGTACCGCGCCTGGGACGCGGCCGGGCAGGAATGCCCGCCGGAGCAGGCGGCCGAATGGCGGACGCTGCTCTACAAGCCGCATGGCGGCGTGGTGCCGGCCGCCAATTTCCTGCTTGCCGATTCCGACTATGTCGAGGTGTTGACGGAAATCGACATCCAGACGCCGATCCCCGAGGACGTACGACGGCGCCGGGCCGGCGGCGGCTTCCTGTTCCTCGGATGTCGCTTCCACGACCAGCTGTTGCGCTCCTATGCGCGACAGATCCTGAAGCGCTCGGGCGGTGGCCATCTCGCCGTCATGGGCGGCATCGAGATGACCCGCAACGAGCGGGCCTTCCTGGAAGAGATGCAGATCGCGGTGATCGACCAGGACCTGCCGGCTTTCGTGACGGCCCTGGCGGCTTCCTGACGATCTGATCCGGACGGGCTGATCGCGGCGCGGAAGGCAACTTCCGCGCCGCTGCTTTTTGGTCTGCCCCGTGCCGCGCCGGGAGGAATTTTCCCCCGACATGATGTCCGACAGCGCGTGGCGCTACCCGCCATGGCGCGTCGTGCCCCGGACATGTCGTGTGCGTCGGATGGCCGAACACACCGATGTCGGACTTCGGACACGTCTGTCGTCTGTGCCGCTGCGCGATGAAGCCGGAAAATCCAGGCATTTCCTTGCATTTGCCACATCCGCGCCGTTGGCACGGCGCTTGCGGAGACATGCTCTGCTTGATCCCGGCGTCGGGCCTCCTGCCCGCCGCGCTCATCCGCAGAGGACACAGACATGGCCGGACTTCGTCAGATCGCATTCTACGGGAAGGGGGGCATCGGTAAGTCCACCACCTCTCAGAATACGCTCGCCGCGCTGGTCGAGCTCGACCAGAAGATCCTGATCGTCGGCTGCGACCCGAAGGCCGACAGCACCCGTCTGATCCTGAACACCAAGATGCAGGACACCGTGCTGAGCCTGGCCGCCGAGGCGGGGTCGGTCGAGGATCTCGAACTCGAGGACGTGCTGAAGATCGGCTACAAGGGCATCAAGTGCGCCGAGTCCGGTGGTCCCGAGCCGGGCGTGGGCTGCGCCGGCCGCGGCGTCATCACCGCCATCAACTTCCTCGAGGAAAACGGCGCCTATGACGACGTCGACTACGTCTCCTACGACGTGCTCGGCGACGTGGTGTGTGGCGGCTTCGCCATGCCGATCCGTGAGAACAAGGCGCAGGAAATCTACATCGTCATGTCCGGCGAGATGATGGCGCTGTTCGCCGCCAACAACATCGCCAAGGGCATTCTGAAGTACGCGCATTCCGGCGGCGTGCGCCTCGGCGGCCTGATCTGCAACGAGCGCAAGACCGACCGCGAATACGACCTGGCCGATGCGCTGGCGAAGAAGATCAACACCAAGCTGATCCACTTCGTGCCGCGCTCCAACGCGGTGCAGCACGCCGAGCTGCGCAAGCAGACCGTGATCCAGTACTCCCCGGATTCGGCCCAGGCGCATGAATACCGCGCGCTCGCCCGCAAGATCCATGAGAACTCCGGCAAGGGCACCGTCCCGACCCCGATCACCATGGAAGAGCTCGAGGACATGCTGCTCGAGTTCGGCATCATGAAGACCGAGGAGCAGGAGCTCGCCGAGCTGCAGGCGAAGGAAGCGGCTGCGGCGGCTGCGACGGCCTGAGCATTCCGAGCTGGCCGCGGGCACTTCCCGCGGCCGCCCCCCCGATGCGGCGATGAGGAGAGATCCGATGCCCCTCGACGACTACACCAACAACGCCGAGCTTCACGAGCGCCTCATTGCCGAAGTGCTCGCGGCCTATCCCGACAAGTCGCGCAAGCGTCGCCAGAAGCACCTGGCCGTGGCCAAGCCGATCCAGGGCGAGGCCGAGGCCGACGCCGAGGCCGGCTCGGCCACCGAATGTGCGGTCAAGTCGAACATCAAGTCGGTCCCCGGCGTGATGACGATCCGTGGCTGCGCCTATGCCGGCTCGAAGGGCGTGGTCTGGGGCCCGATCAAGGACATGGTGCATATCAGCCATGGCCCGGTCGGGTGCGGCCATTATTCCTGGTCGCAGCGCCGCAACTACTACACCGGCACCACCGGCGTGGACAGCTTCGTGACGATGCAGTTCACCTCCGACTTCCAGGAGCGTGACATCGTCTTCGGCGGCGACAAGAAGCTCGAGAAGCTCATCGACGAAATCGACACTCTTTTCCCGCTCTCCAAGGGCATCTCGATCCAGTCGGAATGCCCGATCGGCCTGATCGGCGACGACATCGAAGCGGTGTCGCGCAAGAAGAACAAGGAGACCGGCAAGACCATCGTTCCGGTCCGCTGCGAAGGCTTCCGCGGCGTTTCCCAGTCGCTCGGCCACCACATCGCCAATGACTGCATCCGCGACTGGGTGCTGGACAAGAAGGACAACGACTTCGAGGCCGGCCCCTACGACGTCAACGTCATCGGCGACTACAACATCGGTGGCGATGCCTGGGCCTCCCGCCGGCTGCTCGAGGAAATCGGGCTGCGCGTGGTCGGCAACTGGTCGGGCGACGCGACGCTGGCCGAGATCGAGCGTTCGCCGAAGGCCAAGCTGAACCTTATCCACTGCTACCGGTCGATGAACTACATCTGCCGGCACATGGAAGAGAAGTACGGCGTCGCCTGGATGGAGTACAACTTCTTCGGCCCGTCGCAGATCGCCGCCAGCCTGCGCGCGATTGCCGCGCGGTTCGACCAGACCATCCAGGACAACGCCGAGCGCGTCATCGCCAGCTACCAGCCGATGGTCGATGCCGTGCTCGCGCGCTACAAGCCGCGGCTCGAGGGCAAGACGGTCATGCTCTATGTCGGCGGCCTGCGCCCACGCCACGTGGTGACGGCCTACGAGGATCTGGGCATGCAGATCGTCGGCGCCGGCTACGAATTCGCCCATAACGACGATTATCAGCGCACCGGCCACTACGTGAAGGAAGGCACGCTGATCTATGACGACGTGACCGGCTACGAGCTGGAGCGCTTCATCGAGGGCGTCCGTCCCGACCTCGTGGGTTCCGGCATCAAGGAGAAGTACCCGACGCAGAAGCTGGGCGTTCCGTTCCGGCAGATGCATTCCTGGGACTACTCGGGCCCGTATCACGGCTACGACGGCTTCGCCATCTTCGCCCGCGACATGGATCTCGCGATCAACAACCCGGTCTGGGGTCTCTTCAAGGCACCCTGGAAGAAGGAAAAGGCCGCCTGAGGCGCGCCGGAACGAGAGGAGAGCACCCATGCCGCAGTCGGCCGAGAAGATCCTGGACCACGCCACGCTGTTCCGGGAGCCCGAATACAAAGAGTTGTTCGCGCGCAAGCGTGCCCTGGAAGGCACGCCCTGCAGCGAGGAAGTGACGAAGATCGCGGACTGGACCAAGTCCTGGGAGTACCGCGAGAAGAACTTCGCCCGCGAGGCGCTGACCATCAACCCGGCCAAGGCGTGCCAGCCGCTCGGCGCGGTGTTCGTCGCCGCCGGGTTCGAGCGGACCCTGAGCTTCGTGCACGGCAGCCAGGGCTGCGTCGCCTATTACCGCAGCCACCTGTCGCGGCACTTCAAGGAGCCGTGCTCGGCGGTGTCCTCCTCGATGACCGAGGACGCGGCGGTGTTCGGCGGCCTGCAGAACATGATCGACGGCCTGGCGAACGCCTACGCGCTCTACAGCCCGAAGATGATCGCCGTCTCCACCACCTGCATGGCCGAGGTGATCGGCGACGACCTGCAGGCCTTCATCGCCACGTCGAAGCAGAAGGGCTCCGTCCCGGCTGATTTCGACGTGCCCTACGCCCACACCCCGGCCTTCGTCGGCAGCCACACCACCGGCTACGACAACATGCTCAAGGGCATCCTGGAGCATTTCTGGAAGGGCCGTACCCGCACGCCGAACCAGACCATCAACATCATCCCGGGCTTCGATGGCTACGCGGTCGCCAACAACCGCGAGATCAAGCGCATCCTGGACCTGATGGGGGTGGAGTACACCTTCCTGTCCGACGTCTCCGACCAGTTCGACACCCCGTCGGACGGCGAATACCGGATGTATGACGGCGGCACCACGCTGGAGGCGGCGAAGGCCGCGCAGGACGCCGCGGCGACCATCTCGCTGCAGGAATACTGCACGCCGAAGACGCTGGAATACATCGCCGCGCAGGGCCAGCAGGTTCTCGCCGTTAACTACCCGCTGGGCGTCAGCGCCACCGACGAGCTGCTGGAGAAGATCTCGGCGCTGACCGGCAAGCCGATCCCGGAGGCGCTGGAGAAGGAGCGCGGCCGTTTCGTCGACGCCATCGCCGACAGCCAGGCCTATCTGCACGGCAAGACCTACGCGATCTATGGCGATCCCGACTTCGTCTACGCCATGGCCCGCTTTGTGCTGGAAACTGGCGGCGAGCCGAAGCACTGCCTGTGCACCAACGCCAACAACGCCTGGGCCGAGAAGATGCAGGCGCTGTTCGATACCTCGCCCTTCGGCGTCGGTTGCAAGGCCTGGGCGGGCAAGGACCTCTGGCACCTGCGCTCGCTGCTGGCGACCGAGCCGGTGGACCTGCTGATCGGCAATTCCTACGGCAAGTACCTCGAGCGTGACGTGAAGGTGCCGCTGGTGCGCCTGACCTTCCCGATCTTCGATCGCCACCACCACCACCGCTTCCCGGTCTGGGGCTACCAGGGCGGCCTGCGCGTGCTGGTCTCGGTGCTCGACAAGATCTTCGACAAGCTCGACAACGACGGCAGCGAGGCCGGTGTCAACGACATCTCCTTCGACCTGACCCGCTGAGACCGACCGCCGGGCGGCCCGCAACGGCCGCCCGGTCTATTTCCGGAGGGGCGTATGAGCAGCGACGCATTGAAAGCCCGGATCGCCGAGGTCTTCAACGAGCCCGCCTGTCCTACCAACCAGGCCAAGGACGAGAAGCAGCGCAAGAAGGGCTGCTCCAAGCCGCTCACCCCCGGGGCCGCCGCCGGCGGCTGCGCCTTCGACGGCGCCAAGATCGCGCTGCAGCCCATCACCGACGCCGTGCATCTGGTGCATGGCCCGCTGGCCTGCGAGGGCAATGGCTGGGACAACCGCCATTCCGGCAGTTCCGGCCCGCAGACCTACCGGCTTGGCTTCACCACCGACCTGTCCGAGATGGACATCGTCCTGGGCAATGGCGAGAAGCGCCTCTATCGCGCCATCAAGGAAGCGATCGCCCGCCACAACCCGCCCGCGGTCTTCGTCTACGCCACCTGCGTGCCGGCGATGATCGGCGACGATATCGAGGCGGTGTGCCGCCATGCCTCCGCCAAACTCGGCACCCCCTGCATTCCCGTCAACGCCCCCGGTTTCGCCGGCAGCAAGAATCTGGGCAACCGGCTCGCCGGCGAGACCCTGCTTGCCCATGTCATCGGCACCCAGGAACCCGAGGTCACCACGCCGACCGACGTGAACATCCTCGGCGAATACAATGTGTCCGGGGAGCTGTGGCAGGTGCGGCCGCTGCTCGATGCGCTGGGCATCCGCATCCAGGCCTGCATCACCGGCGATTCGCGCTATCGCGATATCGCTTCCTGCCACCGGGCGCAGCTCAACATGATGGTCTGCTCCAGCGCCCTGATCAACGTCGCCCGCAAGATAAAGGAGCGCTGGGGCATCCCCTATTTCGAGGGATCCTTCTACGGCATCTCCGACACCTCGGAATCGCTGCGTTCGCTTGCGCGCCTGCTGGTCGCCCGCGGCGCCGACGCCGCGCTGCAGGACCGCACCGAGGCGCTGATCGCGGCGGAGGAGGCGCGGGCCTGGGCGCGCATGGAGCCGTACCGCGCCGCGCTGCAGGGCAAGCGGGTGCTGCTGTACACCGGTGGCGTGAAATCCTGGTCGATCGTCTCCGCGTTGCAGGAGATCGGCATGACCATCACCCATACCTCGGTGCGCAAATCCACTGACGAGGACAAGAGCCGCATTCGCACGCTGATGGGAACGGATGCGCACATGGTCGACAGCATCCCGCCACGCGAGATGTACGCGCAGCTCGCCCGTGGCGAGGCCGACATCATGCTGTCCGGCGGGCGGTCGCAGTTCGTGGCGCTGAAGGCCCGTACCCCCTGGATCGACATCAACCAGGAACGGCATCTCGGCTATGCCGGCTATGACGGCATGGTGGCTCTGGTCCGTGAATTGCATCGCTCCTTGACCAATCCGGTCTGGCAGGAAGTGCGCCGTCCCGCACCATGGGAGCGCACCCCGGCTTCCGGCAGCATCGGCGGCGCGTCCGCCATCGCGGCAGAGGGGTGAGTGGGTGCCATGGCCGAGATCGTGCAAGCGCGTAAGAACCTGACCACCAACCCGCTGAAGTCGTCCGCCCCGCTGGGGGCCGCGCTTGCCTATCTCGGCATCGAAGGGGCGGTGCCGCTGCTGCACGGCGCCCAGGGCTGCACGTCCTTTGCGCTGGTGCTGACCGTCCGCCATACCCGCGAGGCGATCCCGCTGCAGACCACGGCCCTGGACGAGATCGCCACCGTCATGGGCGGTGCCGACAATCTGGAACAGGCGCTGCTGAACCTGACCAAGCGCATGAAGCCGCGCTTCATCGGCATCGCCACCACCGCGCTGACGGAAACCCGTGGCGAGGAAATGGATGGCGACCTGCGCCTGATCCTGGGACGCCGGCCGGAACTTTCCGGGGTGCGCGTGGTGCTGGCGCATACGCCGGATTTCGCCGGCGGGCTGGAAGACGGCTGGGCACGGGCCGTCAGCGCCATCATCGACGCCATGGTGGAACCGGCCGACGGCACCGCCGCCGTGCCGCCACAGGTCAACCTGCTGCCCGGGGTGCACCAGACGGCGGCTGATATCGAGTGGATGGTGGAGACGGCCGAAGCCTTCGGCCTGACCGCGGTGGTGCTGCCGGATGTCTCCGGTTCGCTCGACGGCACCGTGCCCGAGCAGTACACCGCCACCAGCTATGGCGGCACCCGGCTGGAGAGCATCGCCCATATGGGGCGGGCCCGCCACACCATCGCCATTGGCGAGCATATGCGCGCGCCGGCCGAGCGGCTGGCCGCGCGCACCGGCGTGCCGGTGACGGTGTTGCCCACGCTCACCGGGCTTGGCCCGGCCGATGCGTTCGTGGCGCTGCTGGCGGATATCTCCGGGCGGCCGGTGCCGCCGCGGCTGCGGCGCCAGCGCAGCCAGTTGGTGGATGCGATGCTGGACGGGCATTTCCAGTTCGGCGGGCGGCGCGTCGCCATCGCCGCCGATCCCGACCTGCTCTGCTCGCTTGCCGGGTTCTTCGCTTCGATGGGGGCGGAGGTGATGGCCGCGGTGGCCTCCACCGCCAATGCGCCGCATCTGGACGCGGTTCCCACCGCGCGGGTCGTGGTCGGCGACCTGATGGATTTCGAGGACCTCGCCCGCGACAGCGAGGCCGAGCTGCTGGTCACCCACAGCCATGGACGCCAGGCCGCCGACCGGCTGGGCGTGCCGCTGCTGCGTGTCGGCTATCCTATGTTCGACCGTCTGGGCGCCCTGCATCGTTGCACCGCGGGCTACCGCGGCACGCGTGATTTCATCTTCGAGATATCGAACATCGTCCTTGCCGGCCTGCACGCGCACGGGCCGGATGATTTCCCAGGCGCCGTCCCCCCAATGCCCGCCACCATCGAGGAGATCCGCCATGCTGGCGCGCCGTCTCACGCTCATTGACCCCGAGCCAGCCATGCCGCTGACGCCGTCGACACCGCATCTGCGGGTCGCCATTGCCACCAACGACCTGAAGTCGCTGAACGCGCATTTCGGGTCGGCCCGTCGTTTCGCCATCTATGACGTGACGCCGAAGGAGACCCGGTTCATCGAGGCCGTCAGCTTCGACGACGTGTCCGACGAATCCGGTGCCCATGTGCCGGAAGGAATGGACCGCATCGGCCCGAAGGTCGCCGCCCTGACCGGCTGCCACCTGCTGTTCGTGCTCGCCATCGGCGGGCCGGCCGCGGCCAAGGTTGTTGGTGCCCGCATCCATCCGGTGAAGCTGGCCACGCCGGAAACGATCGAGAGCATCCTCGGGCGCGTGCAGGGCATGATGACCGGCAACCCGCCGCCATGGCTGCGCAAGGTGATGGCGCTGCAGGGGCCGCCGCGCTCCATGGACTTCCTGGACGAGGAGTCCTGAGCATGAGCGAGGCTGCCGCCGCCGACCCGATGGCGACCCCGTTCCTGCAGTGCCTGGTGTCGCGCATCCGCGCCGAGGACACCTTCGGCGCCTGGGAGAACAAGCCGGACACCGCCCTGCTCGCCGACTACATCGTGACCAAGGAAGAACGGCGCGCCATCCCGATCATCGGTGATCCGGATCCCGACACGCTGGGGCGGCTGGAGAAGTTCTACCAGGCGATCGGCCTCGCGGTGGAGCGGCAGACCGGTATCATCGCCTCGCCGATGATGAAGGTCACGCATGAGGGCTTCGGCCGCGTGGTGCTGATCGCCGGCAAGCTGGTGGTCTATGCGCGCACCCTGCGCGACGTGCATCGCTTCGGCTTCAACGACCTGGGCGCCCTCGCCGCCGACGGGATGAAGGCGGTCGACCAGGCCGTTGCCATGATCGAGGCCCACCCCGAGCTGGCCCGCGCCTGAGCCCACCGCGCCTCTGAAGGAGACTGGGGATGAGCGACGTCGAGCAGATCAAGGCGGAGATCAAGCGCCTTTCCGCCCGGGCCACCGCGGCCAAGATGGAACTGCACGATTTCTCCGAGGAACTGCCGAAGGACTGGGACAAGATCCCCGAAGTGGCGGCCCGCGTGCACGCCGTCTTCGCCGACCTCGCGGCGCGCCGCGCCGAACTGAAACGCCTCGAAACAACGTGAGCAAGCCATGCCACTCGTGACCCGTGACGGCCGTTCCTGGGAGCCGAAATACCTTCTGTCCATCGATGCGACCGTCTGTATCGGCTGCGGCCGCTGCTTCAAGGTCTGCAGCCGCGACGTGATGACGCTGAAGGGCGTCGACGAGGACGGCAACTTCATCAATCTCGATGACGAAGACGATGACGGCGAGATCGAGCGCAAGGTCATGGTGATGGTGGATGCCGGCGGCTGCATCGGCTGCAGCGCCTGCGCCCGGGTCTGCCCGACCAACGCCCAGGCGCACGGAGCCGCCTGACCTATCCAAACCGGAGGACGCGAGCATGCAGCCCGCCGACATCTATGCCTGGATCGCCGGTCCCACCCGGCCCGGCTGCGACGGTTTCGACGCACACGTCGTCGCCTGCATCCTCGCCCTCTCCGCCTGGGAGGCGGAGACCGGCGCGGGCCGCATCCAGGACCTGGTGGGCCTGGATGGCGACGTGATCGCCGACCTTGCCGCGGAGATGTTCCCCCACACCGCGGCGGTGTTCGCCCGGCTGCGCGGCCAGACCTGCTCGCCGCGGGCCGGTGACGAGGCCTGCCTGCAGGACCTGCTGCGCCGGAGCGTCACCGACGGCACGGTGTTGCAGTTGCGGCTTGCGGACATGATTGCGCGGCGCTGCCTGCGGCCGAACCATCTGTGGCAGGATCTCGGTCTGCGCAACCGCCGCGAACTGGGCTGGATGCTGAACCGGCATTTCGAGCCACTGGCCGCGCGCAACAAGTCCGACATGAAGTGGAAGAAGTTCTTCTACCGGACGATCTGCCGCGACGACGGCTATATGCTCTGCTCGGCGCCGAGCTGTGCCGAATGCGATGATTTCGAGACCTGCTTCGGCGACGAGAGCGGCGAAAGCCTGCTCGCCCGCACGCGCTGCGCTTCCGACCTGGCTGCATGACTGCTATGTCGCACATCCGACAACGTCGGATGTGCGACGCGGACTTTCTGTCCGCTTTGGCGCAAGGCGCCGAAATTCCTTAGGTTTCCGGCTGGCATGAAGCTTGCCTCTCCCTGCTGCATCCGGGCAGCACGAAGGAGAGGCCGTGATGATCCATCTGACCGACAGCGCCGTCGAGGCCGCGCGCACCGCGCTCGCGCGGGCGGGGGAGCAGGTGCAGGGACTGCGCATTGCCGTCAAGACAGGCGGCTGCGCCGGCTTCAAATACGCCATGGGCCTGGTGTCGGAGGCTGGTCCCGACGACATCATGATCGAGCATGAAGGCGTGCGGCTGTTCGTGGACGCGGAGAGCAGCCCGCATCTGGACGGCACCACGATCGATTTCGTGGACAGCACGAAGGGCGCCGGCTTCACCTTCGACAATCCCAATGCGACGTCGCGCTGCTCCTGCAGCAAGTCATTCTGCTGAAGGGCGGGCGCCATGTGGGAATACAGTGAGAAGGTCAAGGAGTATTTCTACAATCCTCGCAACGCCGGTGTCCTGGAGGACGCCAACGCGGTCGGGGATGTCGGTGCGATTTCCTGCGGTGACGCGCTGCGGCTGATGATCAAGGTCGACCCGGAGACCGAGGTGATCACGGCCGCGAAGTTCCAGACCTTCGGCTGCGGCTCGGCGATCGCCTCGTCCTCGGCCCTGACCGAGCTGATCATCGGCCGCACCATCGCCGAGGCGATGACGCTGACCAACCAGGATATCGCCGATTTCCTCGGCGGCCTGCCGCCCGAGAAGATGCATTGCTCGGTGATGGGCTACGAGGCCCTGCGTGCCGCCATCGCCAATTACCGCGGCGAGGAATGGCATGACGACCACGAGGAAGGCGCGCTGCTCTGCAAGTGCTTCGGCGTGGACGAGGGCATGGTCGAGCGCGCCATCCGCGTCAACCGCCTGACCTCGGTGGAGCAGGTGACGCATTTCACCAAGGCGGCGGGCAGTTGCGGCACCTGCCTTGAAGGCATCGAGGAAGTGCTGACCCGGGTCAATGCCGACATGGTGGCGGCAGGCGAGCTTGATCCGGCGCTTGCCTTCGATCCTGCCTCGGGCGTGAAGCCGCGGGCGCGGGCCAAGACCTCGCCGCTGGCGGCCAAGCCGCAGCAGATGACCACGCTGCAGCGCATCCGTGCCATCGAGACGGCGATCGAGGAAATCCGGCCGTATCTGCGCGCCGATGGCGGCGATTGCGAACTGGTCGACGTGGACGGGGACCGCGTGCTCGTGCGCCTCTCCGGCGCCTGTGTCGGCTGCCAGTCGGCAACTGTCACCATCAACGGCATCCAGGAGCGGCTGGCGACGAAGCTTGGCCGTGGGCTGCGCGTCATCCCGGTTCCGGCCGGGCACTGAACAAGGGGGTGTGACGATGCGACCGGTCTATCTCGACAACAATGCCACCACCCGCGTCGATCCGCTCGTGGTCGAGGCGATGCTGCCCTTCTTCACCGAGCAGTTCGGCAACGCGTCGTCCATGCATGCTTTCGGCGCCGATGTCGGCACGGCGCTGCGGCGCGCGCGCGGCCAGGTGCAGGCGCTGCTGGGGGCGGAATTCGACCACGAGATCGTCTTCACCGGCAGTGGTACGGAATCCGACAATACCGCGATCCTGTCGGCCCTGGAGACGCAGACCGGCCGCAACGAGGTGGTCACCTCGGCGGTGGAGCACCCCGCGGTGCTGGCGCTGTGCCAGTGGCTGCAGAAGAGCCGCGGCGTCAAGGTGCATGTGGTTCCTGTGGATTCGCGCGGCCGGCTGGATGTCGATGCCTACCGTCAGGCGCTCGGGCCGAAGACGGCCATTGCCTCGATCATGTGGGCCAACAACGAGACCGGGACGATCTTTCCGGTCGAGCGCCTTGCCACTCTCGCCCACGAGGCCGGTGCGCTGTTCCATACCGATGCGGTGCAGGCTGTCGGCAAGGTGCCGATCGATCTGAAGCAGACCGAGATCGACATGCTGTCGCTCTCCGGACATAAGTTGCACGCGCCGAAAGGAATCGGGGCGCTGTACGTGCGGCGTGGCGTGAAGCTGCGGCCGCTGCTGCGTGGCGGCCACCAGGAGCGCGGACGCCGTGCCTCCACCGAGAACGCGCCGGGGATCGTGGCGCTCGGCCGCGCGGCGGAACTGGCCATGGCGCACATGGCGGACGAGCAGACCCGGGTCCGTTCCCTGCGCGACCGGCTGGAGAAGGGGCTGGTGCAGCGCGTCAGCAATACCCTGGTCACCGGCGATCCCGACAACCGCCTGCCCAACACCACCAATATCGCTTTCGAATTCATCGAGGGCGAAGGCATCCTGCTGCTGATGAACAAGGAGGGAATCGCCGCGTCCTCCGGTTCGGCCTGCACCTCCGGCTCGCTGGAGCCATCGCATGTGCTGCGGGCGATGAAGGTGCCCTACACCGCGGCCCATGGTGCCATCCGGTTCTCGTTCTCGCGCGAGAACACCGACGAGGACGTTGACCGCGTGCTGGAGGTGCTGCCGCCCATCATCGAGCGGCTGCGCCAGTTATCGCCGTTCTGGAAAGACGGGCGCGCGGCGGCGGCCCAGTTCACCCCGACCTATGCGTGAGGATATCATGACCACGCTGCTCATGCGCATGCGCGGCCTTTCGGCGGCCGAGGAGTTCTTCAGCCTTCTCCGCGTGCCCTACGAGCCGCAGGTGCTGAATGTCGCCCGTCTGCACATCCTGCGGCGGATGGCGGAATACCTGGCGGATTCGGCGCTGGAATCGATGACGGACGATGCCGCCGAGGAAGCCTGCCGGGCGGCGCTGACCCACGCCTATGCCGATTTCGTCGCGTCCCCGCCGATCGAGCAGCGGACCTTCAAGGTGCTCAAGCAGGCCGTGGCGCCGCGCAGCCAGGGTTTCGTGCCGCTTTCCGCCCTGGTCGCAGAGAGCGAAACCTGACCCTCCTGTCCGCTTCTCGACAGGCCACGTCGCACGCTGTCGTGGCCTTTTGGCGGAATTCCTGGATTTCGGCACTGGCACGCGGATTGCGGTGAAGAGCGCAGAGAAGGAGGCAGGCATGCACATCGTCGTCTGCATCAAGCAGGTTCCGGACAGCGCGCAGATCCGCGTGCATCCGGTCACCAACACCATCATGCGCCAGGGCGTGCCCACCATCATCAACCCGTACGATTTGTTCGCGGTCGAAGAGGCGCTCCGCCTGCGCGACAAGTTCGGCGGCGAGGTGACGGTCCTCACCATGGGGCCCCCGATGGCCGAGGACTCGCTGCGCAAGGCGCTCGGCTTCGGTGCCAATCGCGCCGTGCTGCTGACCGACCGTTTCTTCGCCGGTTCGGATACGCTGGCGACCAGCTACGCGCTGTCGCAGGCGGTGAAGAAGATCGGCGAGACCTGGGGCGAGGCGCAGATCGTGTTCACCGGCAAGCAGACCATCGACGGCGATACCGCCCAGGTGGGTCCCGGCATTGCCCGCCGTCTGGGGCTGAATCAGCTCACCTATGTCTCGGCGATCCACGATCTCGACCTCGCGGGCGGCACCATCCGCGTGTCCCGCCGTGCCGAGGGCGGCGTGCAGGAGCTGACCACGAAGCTGCCCGCGCTGATCACGATGCTGGAAGGCACCAACGAGATCCGGCGCGGCACCGTGCAGGACGTGTTGCGCGCCTCCCGCGCCGAGGTCACCGTCTGGAACGCTGCCCAGGCCGGCATCGCCGACGTCACCAATTGCGGCCTGCGCGGCTCCCCCACCGTGGTCAAGCGCGTGTTTGCCCCGCAGGCCCGCGCCGTCAAGGCCGATCAGATCGAGGTCAAGGACCGCAAGCCCGAGGCCGTCGCCGCCGACCTGATCGAAAAGATCTTCGCCACGCAGCCGGCCCTCGAAGCCGAGCTCGTGCGCACCGCCGCGCAGTACTGAGGCTGGAGGGACCGATGAGCGACGCACCGAAGCCGGCTGCGGCCCCCGCCAGCCGGGCGGCCATGAAGAAGGAACTGCCCGAGCGGTTCCGCAGCTACAAGAATGTCTGGGTCTTCATCGAGATCGAGCACGGGGAGATCCACCCGGTTTCGCTCGAGCTGCTCGGCGAGGGCCGCAAGCTCGCCGACAAGCTGGGCGTGGAACTCGCCGGCGTGCTGATCGGCGGCGAACGCGCGCCACTGGCCGAGGCCTCCACCGAAGTGTGGGAGCACGGCGCCGACGCGGTCTATATCGCCACCCATGCGGCGCTCGAGCATTACCGCAACGACCCGTACAGCCGTGTCCTGACCGACATGGTCAACGAGTTCAAGCCGGAGATCCTGCTGCTCGGCGCGACGGTGCTCGGCCGTGACCTCGCCGGCTCGGTGGCCACCACGCTGCTGACCGGCCTGACCGCCGACTGCACCGAACTGGCCATCGACGACGATCGCTGCCTCGCGGCCACTCGCCCGACCTTCGGTGGTTCGTTGCTCTGCACCATCTACACGCTGAACACGCGTCCGCAGATGGCCACCGTCCGGCCGCGCGTGATGTCGATGCCGCCACGCCAGCCCGGTCGCAAGGGCCGCACGGTGCCGTTCCGGGTGTCCCTGCGCGAAGACGACATCGTCACCAAGGTGCTGCGCTTCCTGCCCGACCGCGATTCCAACAAGGCGCAGCTTGCTTACGCGGACATCGTGGTGGCCGGCGGGCTGGGCCTGAAGTCGCCCGAGAACATGCAGCATGTCCGTGCCCTGGCCTCGGTGCTGGGCGGCGACTGGGGCGGGTCGCGCCCGCTGGTGCAGAAGGGCTGGATGCCGGCTGACCGGCAGATCGGCCAGACCGGCAAGACGATCCGGCCGAAGCTGTATATCGCCGCCGGCATTTCCGGCGCGATCCAGCATCGCGTCGGGGTCGAGGGTGCCGACCTGATCGTGGCGATCAACACCGATCCGCAGGCGCCGATCTTCGATTTTGCGCATGTCGGCGTCGTCGCCGACGCGATCGAACTGCTTCCTGCCCTGACCGAGGCGTTCCGCAAGCGCCTCGCCGTCAATCGCCTGGCCGGCTGAAGGAGGTTCGCATGGCTGACGAACGTTTCGACGCCATCGTCGTGGGGGCCGGCCCGGCCGGCAACTCGGCCGCCTACACGCTCGCGAAGGGCGGCCTCAATGTGCTGCAGATCGAGCGCGGCGAGTATTCGGGCGCCAAGAACGTGCAGGGCGCCATCCTGTACGCGGACGCGCTGGAGAAGGTCATCCCCGATTTCCGCGAGGATGCACCGCTCGAACGCCACATCATCGAGCAGCGCATCTGGATGATGGACGACACGTCCCATACCGGGATGCATTACCGGTCCGACGACTTCAACGAGGAGAAGCCGAACCGCTACACCATCATCCGCAGCCAGTTCGACCGCTGGTTCAATTCGCGGGTGCGGGACGCGGGCGCCACCGTGCTGACCGAGACCACGGTCACCGAACTGCTGCGCGACAGCAAGGGGCGGGTGATCGGGGTGCTGACCGACCGCCAGGGCGGGCCGATCCTGGCGAACGTGGTGGTGTTGGCCGAAGGCGTGAACGGGCTGGTCGGCCAGCGCGCCGGGCTGCGCGAGGAGTTGAAGCCCAAGGCGGTCGCGCTGGCGGTGAAGGAAATGCACTTCCTGCCGCAGGAGACGGTGGAAAGCCGCTTCAACATCTCCGGCGATTCCGGCGTGGTCATCGAGGCGATGGGCACCATCACCAAGGGGATGACGGGCACCGGCTTCATCTACACCAACCGTGAGTCGATCGCGATCGGCATTGGCTGCATCGTCGAGGACCTGGCCAGGAGCGGCATGACGCCGTACGCCCTGCTGGATGCCTTCAAGCGGCATCCCTCGGTGGCGCCGCTGATCGCCGGATCCGAGGTGAAGGAATATGCCGCGCACCTGATCCCCGAGGGCGGCTTCAACGCCATGCCGGAGATCCTGGGCGATGGCTGGGTCGTGGTGGGCGACGCCGCGCATCTGGTGAATGCCGTGCACCGCGAGGGCTCCAACCTGGCGATGGCCTCGGGCCGCATCGCCGCCGAGACCATCGTGTGGCTGAAGCGCCGCCGCGAGGACACCACGGCGGAGAACCTGGCCGAGTACCGGCGCCGGCTGGAGGACAGCTTTGTCCTGAAGGACCTGCGCAAGTACAAGAAGATTCCGGATCTGCTGCACAACAACCCGCAGCTCCTGGACCTGTATCCGCGCGTGCTCAGCAAGGCGGCGCAGACCTGGTTCCGCGTGGACGGCGTCGAGAAGAAGGCGAAGGAGGCGGAGATCGTCAAAAGCCTGCGCCGTGAACGCGGCCTGGGCGGGTTGATCGGGGATGCCATGAAATTTGCGAGGGCGTGGCGATGAGTGCAAAAGACACCAAGGGGAAGAAGGCGGCACCGGCTCCACGAATCGAGGAGAAGCTCTACCAGAACCGCTATCTGGTCGATGCCGGCCGCCCGCATGTGAAGATCAAGAACCAGGGCGAGCCGACGCCGGAGCTCAAGACGCTGGTCAATGTCTGTCCGGCCGGGTGCTATGCCATCACCGAGCAGGGCAAGGTCGAGGTGGTGCCGGACGGCTGCATGGAATGCGGCACCTGCCGCGTGCTGACCGCCGAGACCGGCGATCTGGAATGGAACTATCCGCGCGGTGGCTACGGCGTCGCGTTCAAGTTCGGCTGACGTCCCGCCGTCCGCCTGAAGAAACGGCCCCGGAGATCGCTCTCCGGGGCCGTTCCGTTATCCACGAGGTGGCTTTTCAGCCGTTCTCAGTAGGCCAGCGAGGCCAGCACCGCGAGCAGCAGCAGCGCCACGATGTTGGTGATCTTGATCATCGGGTTCACCGCGGGTCCCGCGGTGTCCTTGTACGGATCGCCAACGGTGTCGCCGGTCACGGCCGCCTTGTGCGCGTCCGAGCCCTTGCCGCCGTGATTGCCTTCCTCGATGTACTTCTTGGCGTTGTCCCAGGCGCCGCCGCCGGAGGTCATCGAGATCGCCACGAACAGGCCGGTCACGATGGTGCCGAGCAGCATGGCGCCGACCGCCGCGAAGGCCGCGGAGCGTCCACCCACCGCGTCGACGGCGAAGAACAGCACGATCGGCGCGAGCACCGGCAGCAGCGACGGCAGGATCATCTCCTTGATCGCGGCCTTGGTCAGCATGTCGACAGCGCGGCCGTAGTCAGGCTTGGCGCGGCCTTCCATGATGCCGGGGATTTCCTTGAACTGCCGGCGAACCTCGATCACCACCGAGCCGGCGGCGCGGCCGACCGCGGTCATGCCCAGGGCGCCGAACAGGTAGGGCAGCAGGCCGCCGATGAACAGGCCGACCACCACGTACGGATTCTGCAGCGCGAAGTCGACCTTCACGCCCGGGAAGTAGCGCGTCAGATCCTCGGTGTAGGCGGCGAACAGCACCAGCGAGGCGAGGCCCGCCGAGCCGATGGCGTAGCCCTTGGTCACGGCCTTGGTGGTGTTGCCGACCGCGTCGAGCGCGTCGGTGAACCGGCGCACTTCCTTTGGCAGTTCCGCCATCTCGGCGATGCCGCCGGCGTTGTCGGTCACCGGGCCATAGGCGTCCAGCGCCACGATCATGCCGGCCAGCGAGAGCATGGTCGTCGCCGCGATGGAGATGCCATAGAGGCCCGCCACCAGGTAGGACGCCACGATGCCGATGGAGATCACCAGCACCGGCAGGGCGGTGGCTTCCATCGAGATGGCCAGGCCCTGGATCACGTTGGTGCCGTGGCCGGTGGTCGAGGACCGCGCGATGCTGCGGACCGGGCGGTATTCGGTGGAGGTGTAGTATTCGGTGATCCACACCAGCAGGCCGGTCACGACCAGGCCGATGATGGCGCACTCGAACAGCCCGAACCCGGTGATGGCGGCGCCGGTCGTGCCGATGGCGATCGGCCTGGTGATGCCGCACAGGATGGCGATGATCACGGCGATGCCGACCACCGACAGCGCCCCGGTGACGATCAGGCCCTTGTAGAGGGCGCGCATGATGTTGTTGTCGGCGCCCAGCTTGACGAAGCGGGTGCCCACCACCGAGGTCAGGATGCAGACGCCGCCGATCAGCAGCGGCAGCAGCAGCATGACGTCCTTGTCGGCCGCGGCGAAGTAGATGTTGCCCAGCAGCATGGTGGCGACGATCGTGACCGCGTAGGTCTCGAACAGGTCGGCGGCCATGCCGGCGCAGTCGCCCACGTTGTCGCCCACGTTGTCGGCGATCACGGCGGGGTTGCGGGGGTCGTCCTCGGGAATGCCGGCCTCGACCTTGCCCACCAGGTCCGCACCCACGTCCGCGCCCTTGGTGAAGATGCCGCCGCCGAGACGGGCGAAGATGGAGATCAGCGAGCCGCCGAAGGACAGCGCGACCATCGCCTCCATCACGGAGTTCAGGTCGACGCCGGCCGTGCGCAGGATCGCGTAGTAGCCGGCCACGCCGAGCAGGCCAAGCCCGACCACCAGCATGCCGGTGATGGCGCCCGCCTTGAAGGCGATGTCCAGGCCCGCCGCCAGACCGGTCCGCGCGGCCTGTGCCGTGCGCACATTGGCCCGCACGGACACGTTCATGCCGACATAGCCGGCCGCACCCGACAGCAGGGCGCCGATCAGGAAGCCGATGCCCACGTGGATGCCCAGCGTGAACGCCAGCAGAACAAGAATGACCACGCCGACGATGGCGATGGTGGTGTATTGTCGGTTCAGGTAGGCGCGGGCGCCTTCCTGAACCGCGCCCGCGATCTCCTGCATACGCGAGGATCCCGCGTCGGCGGCCAGAACCTGCCGGCTGGTGCTGTACCCATAGTACAGCGCTACCGCTCCGCAGGCGATGACCAGGAGGTAGGCGAGAAACATCACTGCAGCGTCTCCCACACGTTGTCCGGCCGAGCCGTTTGCGCGCGGGACCGCCCGCCGCTCCCCCGGGCCCGGTCGGCGCCGGGATATGACAGATCATCAATGGGCAGGCAACCGACCGGGAACCCACCCGCGCGTAGGGTACGTTCCCGGTCCGTTCCGAGTTGTTCCGGGTGCCGGTCCCGATCCGATCCCTATTCGGCGATGGCGGCCTGCGAGGGAATCCGCTCCAGCCGGCGATCATGGCCAAGCGAGACCAGCACGATCGCCGAGACCACCGGGGCGGCGGCGAGGCAGAGCAGGGCAATCGTGTCGCTCGCGGTGGCGTCCCTGACCAGACCGAAGGCGTAAGGGCCGACAAATCCGCCGAGATTGCCGACCGAATTGATCAGCGCGATCCCCCCTGCCGCCGCGGTGCCGGACAGCAGCGCCGTGGGCATCGACCAGAAGGTCGGCGCGATGCTTTGCTGGCCCATCGCGGCCAGGATCAGGGCGACCATCATCAAAGCGGGCCGCTCGAAGCCGATGAAGACGCAGGCTGCCAGACCGGCCGCGCAAAGCAGGCAGGCGCCGGCGACGTGATAGGTGCGCTCGCCGGTCCGGTCGGAATGCCACCCCCAGTAGAGCATCGCCACGGCTGCGAACACAAAGGGGAGGGCGCTGAGCACCCCGGTCATCGTGGTGGAGACGCCGAAGGACTTCACAATTTGCGGCAGGAAGATCAGCAGGCCGTAATTGGAGACGTTCTGGCCGAAATAGACCAGGGTCAGCCACCATACGCGCGGGTTGCGCAACGCTTCGCCAAGTTCGTAGCGGTGGATCGATTCGCGCTGCGCCCGCTCGGCCTGCAGCCGCCCATCCAGCCAGTCGCGCTGGTCCGGTCGCAGCCAGGTCGCGTGTCGCGGCCGGTCGGTCAGCAGCAGCAGCGTCACCACGCACATGACCAGAGGCGGCACGGCCTCGGCCAGGAACAGCCATTGCCAGCCATGCAGGCCGGAGACCCCGTCGAGCTTCAGCAATTCCGCCGAGATGATCGGCCCGATGATGAGCGAGATCACGCTGGCCGACTGGAACAGCGCCATCATTCGTGTCCGGTAGGACGAGGGGAACCACCAGGTGAGATACAGCACCACGCCCGGGTAGAAGCCCGCCTCGGCCACGCCGACCAGGAAGCGGACGATATAGAAGCTCCAGGCGTCCCAGACGAAGGCGGTCAGGCCGGACAGGATGCCCCAGGTGAACAGGATGCGCGCGATCCAGACCCGCGCGCCGACCCGGTTGAGGATCAGGTTGCTCGGCAATTCGGCCAGGAAGTAGCCGATGAAGAAGATGCCGGCGCCGAAGCCGAAGACCGTGGCGGAGAAGCCGAGGTCCCGGTTCATCGTCAGCCCGGCGAAGCCGACATTCACCCGGTCCAGGTAGGCGCAGAAATACCCCAGCATCAGCAAGGGGATCAGCCGCCAGGCGATGCGATGGATGGTCTCGCGTTCCAGCGGCTCGACGGGATGGCGCAGGGCCGGGGACTCAGCCATGGCGCGCCTCCGCGGTCACGGTGGAGAAAAGCTGTAAGTCCTCGACGGAAAATCGAAATTGTACTTCCTGCATGACAAATGCATCCCCCCATTGGCCGAGTTTCCGGCCAGTTAAAGGGCAGCATAGGTGTCGCCGCGGAGCGGCGGCAAGGGGAGGGGGCTGCCCGGCGCGCTCTCCTGGTTGCGCAACGCGCGCGGCTGGTCGATGATACGCGGGCCGCGCGCCTGTAGCTCAGTTGGTCAGAGCGGGCCGCTCATAACGGCTTGGTCGCAGGTTCGAGCCCTGCCGGGCGCAGGCGGCCGCTTCCCGTCCGCGGCATTTGCACAGCGGCCTCACGCCCCCTAGAACATCGGCCAGATCCCCCAACGTCCAAAGCCCGCCCGGAAGGGAGCCAGCCGATGGCCAGCTACCAGTACGTCTATGTGATGAAAGACCTGACCAAGGCCTTCCCCGGCGGCCGGGAGGTCTTCAAGGGCATCACCCTTTCGTTCCTGCCCGGCGTGAAGATCGGCGTGCTCGGCGTCAACGGCGCCGGCAAGTCCACCCTGCTCAAGATCATGGCCGGGATCGAGACCGAATTCGGCGGCGAGGCCTGGGCCGCGGAAGGGGCGCGGGTCGGCTACCTGCCGCAGGAACCGCGGCTCGACCCGGACAAGACCGTCGCCGAAAACGTCCTGGAGGCGTTCGGGTCGCTCAAGGCGGCCATCGAGCGGTTCAACGAGATCTCCAACCGCTTCGCCGAGCCGATGAGCGACGAGGAGATGAACACCCTGCTGGCCGAGCAGGCCGAGCTGCAGGAGAAGATCGACCACGAGGACGGCTGGGAGCTCGACCGCCGCATCGAGATCGCGCTGGACGCGCTGCGCTGCCCGGCGCCCGACACCAAGGTCACCAATCTCTCGGGCGGCGAGCGCCGCCGGGTCGCGCTCTGCCGCCTGTTGCTGGAAAAGCCCGACCTGCTGCTGCTCGACGAGCCGACCAACCACCTCGACGCCGAATCGGTCGCGTGGCTGGAAAAGACGCTGCGCGAGTATGCGGGCACCGTGCTGGTGGTCACCCATGACCGCTACTTCCTCGAGAACGTCACCAACTGGATCCTCGAGATCGAGCGCGGCCGCGGTTATCCGTTCGAGGGCAACTACTCTTCCTGGCTCGACCAGAAGCGCAAGCGCCTCGCCCAGGAGGAGAAGGAGGAAACCGCGCGCATGCGGGCCCTGGCCGCCGAGCAGGAGTGGATCGGCACCTCCGCGCGGGCCCGCCAGACCAAGAACCGCGCCCGCATCCAGCGCTACGAGGAATTGCTGCAGCAGAGCCAGGAGCAGGCCGCCGGCGTCGCCGAGATCGTCATCACGCCGGGCCCCCGGCTGGGCAACGTGGTCATCGAGGCCGAGGACCTGGCCAAGGGCTATAACGACCGCATGCTCATCGACGGCCTGTCCTTCAAGCTGCCGCCCGGCGGCATCGTCGGCGTGATCGGGCCGAACGGCGCCGGCAAGACCACGCTGTTCCGCATGATCACCGGCCAGGAGCAGCCCGATGCCGGGTCGCTGCGCATCGGCGAGACGGTCCGGCTCGGCTATGTCGACCAGTCGCGTGACAGTCTCGATGCCAACAAGACCGTCTGGGAGGAGATCAGCGGCGGCACCGACGTGATCTACCTGGGCAAGCGGGCGGTGCCGTCGCGCGCCTATGTCGGGGCGTTCAACTTCAAGGGCTCCGACCAGCAGAAGAAGGTCGGCATCCTTTCGGGTGGCGAGCGCAACCGCGTGCACCTGGCCAAGATGCTGAAGGCCGAGCACAACGTCATCCTGCTCGACGAGCCGACCAACGACCTGGACGTGGACACGCTGCGTGCGCTCGAGGATGCGCTGACCGAGTTCGCCGGCTGTGCCGTGATCATCAGCCACGATCGCTGGTTCCTCGATCGCCTGGCGACGCATATCCTGGCCTTCGAGGGCGACAGCCACGTCGAATGGTTCGAGGGCAATTTCCAGGCCTATGAGGAAGATAAGCGCCGCCGTCTCGGGGCCGATGCCACCGAGCCCCATCGCATCAAGTACCGTCCGCTGCAGCGTTAGGCCTGACGTTCGGAAAACGAACGGGATCCAAGGGCCTTATGGCCCTTGGTGGAGGTCCAGGAGGCGAAGCCTCCTGGCGAGCGGCCCGCGAAGCGGGCCGAATGATGGTCTGAGCGGGGTGCCGCCCCTCCCGTGACGTTGCTGCATCGAAATATGACGCAAGGCCACCGCAGCGCGTGCCTTTGCCGGTCCCTCTCATGAACCCGGCCTGGATCGTCCGCACCGGCCGTCTGGTGATGCGCCCCGTTGCCTTGCCGGACCTGCCCGCCCTGCAGGCGCTGAAGGGCGATCCGCGCGTGTTTGCGGTGATGCTGGGGGGCGTGCGCACGCCGCAGCGCACCACCGAGGAACTGGGTGAGGAGATCGTCTTCTGGGGCCGCTGCGGTGTCGGCATCTGGGCGGTGCGTCATGCGGTCAGCGGTGCTTTCCTGGGCATCACCGGATTCATGGATCGCCCGGACGGGCGGGGGATTGCGCTGCGCTTCGCCTTCTTCGCGCACGAGCAGGGCAACGGCTATGCCGCCGAGGCGGCCGGGGCGGCGCTGCGGTTCGCCCATGACCGGGCGGGGCTGCGCCGCATCGTGGCGGTGGCGCGCGCCGACAATATCGGGTCCCGCCAGGTGCTGGGCAGCATCGGCATGCGCCAGTGCGAAAGCTTCGACCGGGCCGGGGTGCCGATGCTGGTGTTCGAGAGCGTGCAGGAGTGACGCGGTTCGTCGCCACGAGGTCGCTGCGCGCGGCCTACGAGGCGACCGCCTATGTCGTGTTCCTGCGGGGGCGTGAGCGGGTGCTGCGAATCGGCGCCCGCCCGCCCGCGCTTCCCTGGGGCGTGCATCGGCAGGCGGCTTTCATTACGGCCTGGAATCCATTCGGTCGCCTGCGGCCGGCCCGGATCAATGATCGCGCTCATCGGCGTTTGGCAGCCGATCTTCGCAAAGCAGGATTGCGGAGTTTCCCGGCCGAGGGGCGGGGCGATGCCGGCGACTGGCCCCCGGAGCGCAGCCTGCTGGTGTTCGGGTGCGGCGGGAAGGCCGCGGCGGCCTGGGGCCGGCGGCTGCGGCAGAATGCCATTCTCTGGATCGTGCGGGAAAGGCCGGTGCGACTCGTGGCACTAAGGTGAAACCCGCACGGGTGTGGCTTGCGCGAGTGCTTTGCAAGTAACTGTAACAGGATGTATCCGTCTGAATCGGTCCCCTCTCGAAGGACGAGTCGGGGGAGCAGGCCGGGCGGCGAGGCGCCGGGTCCCTGTTGTCGCATGACACCGACTCAAGAGAACCAACTGGAGATACCCCATATGAGACTCGGCACTCTCTCCCTGGCGTCGATTCTGTTTCTCGGCCTGTCGCTGCCGGGCTTTGCGGCCTCGCCGGCCGCGGGCACGCTGATGGCGCAGGCTGCTGCTCCCACGCAGGACCTCGGCAGCTCGGCCGCTCCGGCCGCCGGCGCCCAGGACACCCAGGCCGCGCCGGCCAAGAAGAAGGCCCACAAGAGCAAGGCCACCCGCACCAAGGCGAAGAGCCACAAGACCACCCCCGCGCCCGTGCAGCACTGAGCGGCGCGTCGGTGGATGAAGGAGCGCCCGGCGGGCGCTCCTTTCGTTTTGACCCCCGCCCGAAACGGCGCCGGGGGTGTCGGAATTGCTGCCCCTCGCCCGAAGACGCATCGTAGGCGCTCCAAAAAAGCCGAGGGGAGCCACGATGTCCGGCGATCTGGCGAAGGCCGACGCAAGCACCACTCCTGCCAAGGACATGGCCGGCACCGGCCGGCGCGGCGCCCCCTGGCGGAGTTTCGGCATGGCGCTGCTGTTCCTCCTGTCGCCGGCCGCCTTCGCCGCGCCGGGCGATCCGGGCAACCGGCCGCCGGACCTTCCCGACATCATCGCTCCGCTGCTGCCCGCCGTGGTCAGCATCTCCGTGCTCAAGCAGCCCGCTTCCCCGGGGGGGCATGTCGCCCAGGGCGCCGAGGCGATGGCCCGGCCGGTCCGGGAATTCGGCTCGGGGTTCATCATCGACCCGGCCGGCCATGTCGTCACCAACCGGCATGTCGTGGCGGGGGCCTACAAGGTCACGGTGACGCTGATCGATGCCACGCCCCTGGATGCGACGGTGCTCGCCACCAGCGAGCGTCCCGACCTGGCGCTGCTGAAGATCGAGGCCGGGCGGGAGCTGGGCTTCGTCCGCTTCGGCGACAGCGACGCGATCCGCACCGGCGAGACGGTGGTGGCGATCGGCAATCCGCTCGACCTGTCGGACACGGTGACCGTGGGCGTGGTCAGCGCGGTCAACCGTGACGTCAACAAGACCATGATCGACGACTTCATCCAGACCGACGCGGCGATCAATCACGGCAATTCCGGCGGCCCGCTGTTCAATCTGCGCGGCGAGGTGATCGGGGTGAACTGGGCCCTGGTCTCGCCGCCGTCGGTGGGGGCCTCGATCGGGCTCGGCCTGGCCATTCCCGCCAATGACGCCGCCTTCGTGATCGACCAGATGCGTCGCTTCGGCCGCTGGCAGGTCGGCTGGGTGGGCGTGCGGGTGCAGCAACTGACGCCGCCCTTGGCGGCGGCGCTCGGCCTCGGCGGCACCGAGGGGGGCATCGTCACCTCCGTCTGGCCCGGCGGCCCCGCCGCCCGGGCCGGCGTGCAGGAAGGTGACGTGATCCTGCAGTTCGGCCCGCGCCCGAGCCGGGATGTGCGCGCCCTGTTGCGCGCCATCAGCCGCACTGCGCCGGGCAGTTCCGCGACGGTGCGGCTCTGGCGGGCCGGCCAGGTCCGCTCCTTCGACATCGCTGTCGCGTCCTGGCCCGCCGAGGTGCCCTTCGACCCTGCCGGTCCGCCTGCCGGCGTCGATCGTGGCCCGCGCATGCATGCGTCCGATCTCGGCCTGAGGTTCGCGGTGCGGGATCCGGCGGCCGTGGCCGCCGGGCCGCCGACCATGGCCGGCAAGGGCGTGCTGGTCACCGCCGTCGCCGCCAACAGCGTCGCCGCGGATGCCGGGATTGCCGCGGGCGACGTGATCCTGCGGGTGGGGGATCAGCCGGTGACGACGCCCGACGAGGTCCGGGCCCGGCTCGACGGGCTGCGCGGGGCCGGGCGGCGGGAAGCGCTGCTGCTGGTGCGAAGCGGCGACCGGCCGCAATGGGTGGTCGTGCCGATCGAGCATCCTTGATCGCCTGATGCGGGCGTGCCGACATGCCCCGGAGCGAATCCGCAGCACGAGTCTCCGCCCGCATGACCCCGCCGACCGACAAGACCGCGAAATTCCGCCGTGGACGCACCCGTGCCGGGCTCGGCCTGTTTGCCACGGTTCCGTTCGCCCGGGGCAGCCGGGTCATCGAGTACACCGGCGAGTTCATCACCCCCGACGAGGCCGATCGCCGTGGCGGACGCTACCTGTTCCAGGTCGATGAGCGGCGGGTGATCGACGCCAAGGGGCGGGAGAACCTGGCCCGCTACATCAACCACGCCTGCCGCCCGAACTGCGAGGCCCGGCAGGTCGGGCGGCGCATCTTCATCTTCGCCAGACGCGCCATCGCTCCGGGCGAGGAGCTCACCTACCACTACGGCAAGGTGTATTTCCGCGCCTTCATCGCGCCGCATGGCTGTCGCTGCGCCAGTTGCATGCCGCCCGTCATCCCGCCGCGCCCAGCGACCCGACCGCCGCCACCACCGCCTCCGGTGCCTCGCGCGGCAGGAAATGGCCGACCCGCGGCAACACCTCGCGGCGGTAGGACGCGGTGAACATCGGCGCGTGCCGGTCCTCGGCCGTCGGCGGCATGGCGCCGTCGGCCGCGCCTTCCAGCACCACGGTGGGGACGGTGATGCGGGGCCGCGCCGCGAGGCGGCGCTCGATGGGCGCCAGCGCGGGATCGCCGTCGGCCGCGCCGTAGCGGTGACGATAGGAGTGCACCGAGACCGCAACGAAATCCGGGTTGTCCCAGCTTGCCGCCGTGCGGGCGAGGGTGGGCTCGTCGAAGGCCCAGTTGGGCGACCACATCCGCCACAGCAGGCGCCCGATTTCCCGGCGGTTGGCCGTGAGCCCGGCTTCGCCCCGAGGGGTGTTCAGGTACCACTGGTACCAGTAGCGCAGTTCCTGGGTTGGCAGTGCCGGTTCGTTGGCGCGGGCGATGTCCTGGATGTTGTAGCCGCCGATCGTCACCAGGCCGCGCACCCGTTCAGGCCACAGGGCGGCGACGATGCAGCAGGCGCGACCGCCCCAGTCATAGCCGGCCAGGGTGGCCGAGCTGATCTCCAGGGCGTCCAGGAAGCCCAGCAGGTCCGCCGCCAGGGCCGCCTGCTGCCCGGAGCGGGGCGTTGCCGGGTTGCGGAACCGGGTCGGGCCATAGCCCCGTAGCCAGGGCACCAGCACGCGATATCCCGCCGCCGCCAGCGCCGGCACGACCTGCTCGTAATCATGCACGTCGCTCGGGAAGCCGTGCATCAGCACCACCGGCGCGCCGTCCGATGGTCCTTGTTCGAGGGCGGCGATCTCCAGCACCGGGGTGCGGACGAGCCGCATCCCGGTCAGCCCTGCTGGCTGGCCTGCTGGCGCAGCGCGTCGATCAGGGCCTTCACGCTGTTGTTGTTGCGGGCGAGATAGGCGGCGTAGTCGCTGCGCTGGGTGAGCCGCAGGCTGGTGCCCTCGGCGATCACGTCGACGATCTTGGGATTGCTCGAGTCGGTGTTGACCAGCCAGTCGACCTTGCTCGGTGCGTTGCCCGGCCGGTTGACGGTGCTGCTCACCGCGACCGCGCCCTCGCGCGGCATCGCCTTGCCGACGACGACCGAGACACCCTGGTACTCGCCGATCTTGCCGGTGATGTTGAGCATCAGCACGCGGCGGAACAGCCCCAGGTACTCGGCCTGCTGCTCGGGGGTGGCGGTACGCCAGAAGCGGCCGAGGCAAAACCGGGCCACTTCGTTCACGTCGACCGTGCGGTCGACGATTGCCTGCAGCTTCGCCTGTTTCTCGGCCTGACTGCCGGGGCCATTCACCACGGTCTGCAGCTCGGCCGCGGTCCGCTCGATGAAGGCGGTGGCGCGATCCGGGCTTTGGGCCCCGGCCTGTCGGGGGGGAAGGGCCAGGGCCGCGGTGGCGGCCATGGCAGAGAGAATCAAGGTGCGTCGCATCAGCATGGAAGGGGCCCCGTTCTGCGGTCCGGTGGACTTACTGCTTGGACGGTTGCTGGAACCAGGCCGGCACGGTGGCCCGCTCGTCCGCGCGCGCGTCCTCGATCTGGGATTGCCGGTGCTGCCGGTAAAGGCTGCGGAAGGTCGCATAGGGATCGAGGGCCTGGGCCTTGATCTTGTCGAGATCATCCAGCACCGACGCCCGGGTGTCGATCGCGTTCAGCGAGAACCGCGTCCAGCCGAGCGCGGTGACGACGTCGCCCCGGCCGACCCAGAAGGTGGGATCCATCACCAGGTCGGCGCCGAAGCCCGTCGCGTCGCGCGGGCTCGACGGCCCGAGCACCGGCAGGAACAGGAAGGGGCCCTCCGGCAGACCCCACATCGCCAGCGTCATGCCGGCGTCGGAGTCGTGCGCCGGCCAGCCCCAGTCGGTTGCGACATCGAACACGCCGCCCACGCCGGCGGTCGTGTTCACCAGGAAGCGCATCAGCGTGTCGCCGGCCCGCCGCGGCCTGGCCTGCAACATGTCGTTGAACAGGGTCACCGGGGAGCTGATGTTGGACAGCACGTTGCGGGTATGGGTGCGGACCACCTCGGGCACGACATAGCGGTAGCCCAGGGCGAGCGGGCGCAGGATCACGGTGTCGAGGCCGTTGTTCACCGCGTAGAAGACGCGGTTGGTCGGCTCCAGCGGATCATTGGTCTCGTTGAATTCCGCCACCGCTTCGGGATCGTCGGCCGGGGGCTTCTGGGCGCAACCGGCCAGCAGCCCGCCCGACAGGATCACTGCGGCCAGAAGGGACAGGTGGGGAAGGGCGCGCATTGGGCTCCTCGAAGGGGGGGTCGCCTGGGCGACAGACCAGGGAGATAAGGTACTTCCACACATACGCTCCGCCCGGCCCGGGGGTCCAGCCGCAGAACGGCGCTGCTTGCTCCCGCGGAACACGGTTGGCAAAACGGTCCCCGCAGAAGCGATTCCTACCAGCGCCTCTCGGTTACGCAACCATTCAGCGGCGGCAACGGCGATGTAAACCGAAAGTTGCTCCGGCCGCTTTCTGTGCCACTCCGCAGCCCGGCAAGGACGGACATGAACGATACCCCGGCCCCCCTCGAGCGCTGGCTCACCGGTCCCCGATTCAGCGCCTTGCCGGCGCGCGATGGCAGCCAGCCCGCCCCGGCCCTGTCCTTCGAATTCTTCCCCCCCCGCACCGAGGCGCTGGAGCAGCAGCTCTGGGCCTGCATCCGCCGGCTGGAGCCGCTGGCGCCGCGCTTCGTCTCGGTTACCTACGGCGCCGGCGGCTCGACGCAGGAACGCACCCACGCCACCGTGGCGCGCATCGTGCGGGAGACCAGCCTGACCCCCGCCGCGCACCTGACCTGCGTGGGCGCCTCCCGCGGCGAGGTGGACGACGTGGCCCGCGCCTACTGGGATGCGGGAATCCGCCATATCGTGGCGCTGCGTGGCGACGTGCCGGGCGGCGGCGCCTACCAGCCGCATCCGCAGGGCTATGCCTACGCCGCCGACCTGGTGGCCGGGCTGAAGCGCATCGCCGATTTCGAGATCTCGGTGGCGGCCTATCCCGAGATGCATCCGGCCGCCGCCTCGCCGCAGGCGGACCTGGACAACCTCCGGCGCAAGCTGGACGCGGGGGCGAACCGCGCCATCACGCAGTATTTTTTCGAGGCGGAGACCTATCTGCGCTTCATCGACCGCTGCCTCGCCGCCGGCATCACCGCGCCGATCGTGCCCGGCATCATGCCGGTGTCCAACTTCGCCCAGGCCGTGAAATTCTCGGCCATGTGCGGCGCCAGGGTGCCGGCCTGGCTCGGCCATCTGTTCGCGGGGCTGGAGGAGGATGCGGAGACCCGTCGCATGGTCGCGGTAGTGGTGGCGGCCGAGCTGGTGCGGCTGCTGCAGGCCAACGGCGTGGACGAGTTCCATTTCTACACGCTGAACCGTCCCGACCTGGTCTACGCCATCGCCCATATCCTGGGCGCGCACGCCCGGCCGGCCGCCGGGTGAGCCGGTTGGCCGGGGTCTCCCCCCGTTCTATACCCGACGCATGACCGACTACCTCACCCGCCTCAATCCCGAGCAGCGCGAGGCCGTGGAGACGGTCGACGGGCCGCTGCTGGTGCTGGCCGGCGCCGGCACCGGCAAGACCCGCGTGCTGACCACGCGGTTCGCCCATATCCTGCTGACCGGGCGCGCTTTTCCCGGGCAGGTGCTGGCCGTCACCTTCACCAACAAGGCCGCCCGCGAGATGCGCGAGCGCGTCTCCGCCATGCTCGGCCGCCCCGCCGAGGGGTTGTGGCTCGGCACCTTCCATGCCCTGTGCGCGCGCATGCTGCGCCGGCACGCCGAACTGGTCGGGCTGACCTCCAGCTTCAACATCCTCGACGCCGACGACCAGTTGCGGCTGCTCAAGCAGGTGATGGAGGCCGGGCGCATCGACACCAAGCGCTGGGCGCCGCCGGCCCTGATGGCGATGATCCAGCGCTGGAAGGACAAGGGCCTGCCGCCCGCCCGCGTGACCGCGGCCGAGGACACCGATTTCGCCAATGGCCGGGCCCGCGCGCTCTATGTCGCCTACCAGGAGCGGCTGCGCACGCTGAACGCCGCCGATTTCGGCGACCTGCTGCTGCATGTGACCGAGATCCTGCGCGGCCATCCCGAGGTGCTGGCGCAGTACCACCGGGCCTTCCGCTACATCCTGGTCGACGAGTACCAGGACACCAATCTCGTGCAGTATTTGTGGCTGCGGCTGCTGGCGCAGGGCCACCGCAACATCTGCTGCGTGGGGGATGACGACCAGTCGATCTATTCCTGGCGTGGCGCCGAGGTGGAGAACATCCTCCGCTTCGAGAAGGATTTCCCCGGCGCCCGCATCGTGCGGCTGGAAAGCAATTACCGCTCCACCGCGCCGATCCTTGCCGCCGCCTCGGCGCTGATCGCCCATAACGAGGATCGCCTCGGCAAGACGCTGCGCCCCGGCCGCGCCGAGGCCGGCGGCGAGCGCATCAGCATCGTCAGCCTGTGGGATTCCGACGAAGAGGCCCGCATGGTCGGCGACCGCATCGAGAAGCTGCGCCGCGCCGGCGACTCGCCGGCCGAGATGGCGGTGCTGGTGCGCGCGGGCTTCCAGACCCGCGCCTTCGAGGAACGCCTGATCACGCTCGGCGTGCCCTATCGCGTCGTGGGCGGCCTGCGCTTCTACGAGCGCCAGGAGATTCGCGACGCCATCGCCTATATGCGGGTGCTGCACCAGCCGGCCGACGACCTGGCCTTCGAGCGCATCGTCAACGTGCCGCGCCGTGGCCTCGGCGAGCAGGCGCTGCGGGCCCTGCACGAGATCGCGCGCGGGCAGCAGGTGCCGCTCTCCGTCGCCGCCTCGCTTGCCGCCGAGGGGGGCCAGTTGCGCGGCAAGGCCCGCGACTCGGTGCGCGAGCTGCTGCAGGGCTTCGCCCGCTGGCGCGAGAAGCTGGAGCGGGAAGGCCACGTCGTCACGCTCGCGACCATGCTGGACGAGAGCGGCTACACTGAGATGTGGAAGCAGGACAAGTCGCCCGAGGCGCCGGGACGGCTGGAGAACTTGAAGGAACTGGTCCGCGCGCTCGCCGATTTCGAGACGCTCGCCGGCTTCCTCGACCATGTCTCGCTGGTGATGGAGAACGAGGAGAACGCCGAGGGCGAGCGCGTCAGCCTGATGACGCTGCATGCCGCCAAGGGGCTGGAATTCGACACCGTGTTCCTGCCGGGCTGGGAGGAAGGGCTGTTCCCGAGCCAGCGCACCATGGACGAGAACGGCGCCAAGGGGCTCGAGGAGGAGCGGCGGCTCGCCTATGTCGGCATCACCCGCGCCCGCCGCCGCGCCATCATCAGCCACGCCGCCAACCGCCGCATCTACGCCAACTGGCAGAGCAGCATTCCCAGCCGCTTCATCGAGGAACTGCCCGACAGCGAGGTGGAGCGGGTCGGCTCGGCGGCGCTGCAGCGCGAACGCCGCCTGACCGCGCCCCCCGCCTTCGCCGGTCCGTCCCCCATGGTGGCCCGCCGCCCGCGCACCATCGAGGTCTGGGAACAGCCCGCCCGCCCGGCGCGCACCGACGCGATCACGGTGGGCATGCGCGTCTTCCACCAGAAATTCGGCTACGGCACGGTGACCCGGGCGGAGGACGACAAGCTTGATGTCGCCTTCGACAAGGCGGGCGCCAAGCGCATTCTCGACCGCTTCGTCGAAAAGGCATGATCCTTGCCCCCGCCCCGGCGGGGGGAGGGACCTGCCGCCCAAAGGAAACCACACGCCCCATGTCTTCCCGCCGTCACGCCACCGCGCTCGAAACCGTCTCCGTCACCGTGCCGCCGGAAGCACTGGAGGCCTACGAGGCCGCCCTCGCCGAGGCCTGCGGTACCATCGGCTTCTTCCATGACGAGGAGGCCAACCTGTGGACGGTCGAGGGCGTGAAGGACCAGGGGGCGCATGAGGCGGAACTCGCCGCTGCCCTGGCCCTGGCGGCGCTGGTCACCGGCGTCACCGTGCAGCCGGTCCGCCGCGCCACCGAAGCCGAGGGCTGGCTGGAACGCACCCGCGAGGCCTTCCCCGAGCAACCGGTCGGCCGCCGCTTCGCCGTGCGCGGCACCCATGTCCGCACCCCGCCCTTGCCCGGGCGGCTGACCATCCTGCTCGACGCCTCGGTGGCCTTCGGCTCCGGCGAGCACGGCTCCACCCGTGGCTGCCTGCGGGCGCTGGAGGCCATTGCCCATCGCCGCCCCCGCCGCATCCTCGATCTCGGCACCGGCTCGGGCATCCTGGCCATGGCCGCGGCGAAGCTGCTGCACCGCAAGGTGCGCGGCACCGACATCGACCCGTGGAGCGTGCGGACCGCCCGCGCCAATGCCCGGCTCAACCGCCTTGGCGACCGGGCGCGCTTCGTCCGCGCCGATGGCTGGTCTTCCCCCGCGGTGACCGCGTCCGGACCCTATGACCTGGTGTTCGCCAATATCCTGGCGCGCCCGCTTTGCCGCATGGCCGGCGACCTCGCCCGCCATCTCGCGCCGGGCGGCACCGCCATCCTCGCCGGACTGCTGGTATCGCAGGCGCGTTGGGTGCTCGCCGCGCATCGCCGCCATGGCCTGGTGCTGGAGGCGACGCTGCGCGAGGGGCCATGGTGCACGCTGGTGCTGCGCCGGCGGGGCGCGGCCTGAGGCGGGCCCGGCGGCGATGCGGGCGCGCCGGGCAGCGGCCGAAACAAAAACGGGGCCTGCCGCCCGCAAGCGGCAAGCCCCCTTGTTGAGGCCGGTACCGGCGCCCGGATCAGAAGGCGGAGGTCAATCCGTGCTGCAGCCGGGCGGAGTCACGCTGCGCCGCACGCTCGGCGGCGAAGCCGGGATCGAAGACGCGCGGCAGTTCCGCGCGGGTCAGGCCGATATCAGCAAGCTCGTGGTCGGAGAGCATGTTCAGCTCGTCCATGACGGCACGACGCTTCGGCATTTCGGCGATCCAGCGCAGGGCCTGTCCAAGGCGCTCGAACAGACCAGGACGCACCTCCTCGACCGGAACGATCTCCGGTTCGTCACGGAAGTAGTGCGACATGGTCTGGGGCAGTACGTAGGACAGATCCTGCCTGGCGACGCGGGCGTTCATCGGAGAAAGTTCCAGGTGATCACACTGCGGCGGGCGTTGTGCCTTTCTGCACTTCGTCACGCAGCTTCTTCTGCACTTACATACAACTTCCCGCGATCGCCATTACTGCCAAGTACCCGAGCCAGCCATGCAACTCCTGCGGTGCTGCGGCGGGAGCCATGAGTTTTTGTTGAGCTTGCTTAAACTTTCTTTCCTGCGCTGAAGAGCCCCTCATGTCCGCATCCCCGCTCTCCGACCTCCGCGCCGAGCTCGCCCGCCAGGGCCTCGACGGCTTCATCGTCCCCCGTGCCGACGAACACCTGGGCGAATACGTACCGGCCTCCGCCGAGCGCCTGGCCTGGCTCACCGGCTTCACCGGCAGCGCCGGGCTGGCCGCCATCCTGCCCGACCGCGCCGCGGTGTTCAGCGACGGCCGCTACACCCTGCAGCTTGAGGTGCAGACGGATCCCGCGCTGTGGGAGCGCCGCCATCTGCTCGACGAGCCGCCCTTCACCTGGCTGGCCAGCCATGCCGGCAAGGGCGCCCGCATCGGCTACGACCCGCTGCTGATCAGCGAGGAGGGGCTGCAGCGCTACAGCGACGCCGGCCTGACCATGGTGGCGGTGACCCGCAACCCGGTCGACGCGGTCTGGACCGACCGGCCGGCGCCGCCGGCCGCCCCTGCCGTGCCGCATCCGCTCGGCCATGCCGGCCGCGACAGCGCCGAAAAACGCGCCGGCATCGCCGAAACCCTGCGCAGCGCGCAACAGGACGCCGCCATCCTCACCGATCCGGCCGCCATCGCCTGGCTGCTGAACATCCGCGGCGCCGACGTGCCCTACACCCCCTTCGCGCTCGGCTTCGCCATCCTCCACGCCGATGCCGGGTGCGAGCTGTTCATGGATCCCCGGAAACTGCCGGAGGCGACCCGTGCCCATCTCGGCAACGCCGTCTCGGTCGCCGATCGCGCCGCCCTGCCGGCAGCCCTCGGGCGGCTCGCCGGGCGGCGCGTGCGGGTTGATCCGGCCACCGCGCCGGTCTGGTTCGCCCAGACCCTGCGCGCTTCCGGCGCCGAGGTGATCCCCGGCATGGATCCCTGCCTGCTGCCGAAGGCCTGCAAGAACCCGACCGAGCAGCAGGGCGCGCGCGACGCCCATCATCGCGATGCCATCGCCGTCTGCCGCTTCCTGCACTGGCTCGACACCGCCGCCGGACGGGAAACCGAGATCTCCGCCGCCGAACGCCTGCTTGCCTTCCGCGCCGGGAATCCGGCCTTCCGCGGCGAGAGCTTCCCGGCTATCTCCGGCGCCGGCGAGCACGGCGCCATCATCCATTACCGGGTCACCCCCGCGACCGACCGGCCGATCCGGCCCGACGAACCCTACCTGATCGATTCCGGCGCCCAGTACGCGGACGGCACCACCGATATCACCCGCACCGTCTGGACCGGGCCCGGAACCCCGCCGGCGGAACTGCGCGACCGCGTCACCCGCGTGCTGAAGGGCCATATCGCCCTCGCCACCCTGGTGTTCCCCCAGGGGGTGGCCGGCCCCCATCTCGACGCCTTCGCCCGCAGCGCCCTCTGGCGCGCCGGCCTCGATTACGACCACGGGACCGGCCATGGCGTCGGCAGCTATCTCTCGGTGCACGAAGGACCGGTCAGTATTTCCCGCGCGGCGAAGCCGGTGGCGATCGCGGCCGGCATGATCCTGTCCAACGAACCCGGGTTCTACGCGCCCGGCGAATACGGCATCCGGCTGGAGAACCTGGTACTGGTGCAGCCGGCCGAGCTGCCGGGGGCGAAGAAACCCTTCCTGCGCTTCGAGACGCTGACCCTCGCGCCCTTCGACCGCCGCCTTATTGATCGTGATCTGCTGACAGCCGAGGAGATCCTCTGGCTGGACACCTATCACGCCTACGTCGTCGCCACGGTGGGACCGCATCTCGATCCGGCGCCACGGGCCTGGCTCCAGGCGGCCTGCGCGGCACTGGCCGGATAGCCGGGGGCGTTGCCCCCGACCCCACCAGGAGGCTTCGCCTCCTGGACCTCCACCAAGGGCCGAAGGCCCTTGGATCCCAATTCGGTTCCTGGGAGGGGGGCGAACCGGTACGGACCCGTCACCGGCGAGGACGGCCCCCCTCCCAGGAACCGAATAAGTGGGGTGCAGGGGCCTTCGGCCCCTGCCGGAGTCCAGAGGCGGAGCCTCTGGCGGGGGCGGGGCAGCGCCCCGCGCTTATCCGATCCGTGGCGGCAGGATGCGGAACTGGGCGGGGTCGGGGATGACGTAGCCGTGGCGTCGGGCCGACAGGATGGTCCGGTCGGAGGCACCCGCCGAGGCCACCTTGCGCCGCAGTTTCAGCACCAGTTGGTCGACGCTGCGGTCATCGGCGTGCAGCGAGCGTTTCAGTGCCGTCTGGCTCAGCCATTCGCGGGAGACGCTGCCCCCGTCGGCGTCCAGCAGGGCTTCCAGCGCCGCCGTTTCCGCTTCCGTGAGGGCGATGTTTTCCTCGTTGGGGCCGCTCAGCAGGCGGCGGGCGCAATCGAGCGTCACCAGCGGGCCGCGCGGGGCGGCCGGGTCCGGTTCGGGATCGGGGCGAGAGAGGCGCCGGTGCACCGCCCGGATGCGGGCGGCCAGTTCGCGCAGCGGGGCCGGCTTGACGATGTAGTCGTCCGCACCGGTTTCGAGCCCGGTGATCCGCGCCTGTTCAGCTCCGTCGACGGTGACGACGATGATGCCGCAATCCGCATCCTGGGCGAAGCGCGCCACCAGTTCCAGGCCGTTGACATCGGGCAGTTCCAGGTCGAGCAGCGCGACATCCGGCCGGAACACCGATTTTTCCGCGATCGCCGCGGCGCCGCTGGCCACGACATGCGTCTCCATCCCGGCATCGCGCAACGCCGCGGCGATCGCGGTCGAGACCGTTGGGCTGTCTTCGACGATCAGCACGCGCAACACCACGCTCCGTGGCTGTCTGCAGCCGTGCTCGCGCTCTGGGCTGTTCATCTCGCGTGACGGGTCCCGACTCACGGTTGTATGGCAATCTGACACGCCGTTGACTTTACGTCACGCACGATAACGTCATTATACAGTTACGAACTGGCAGCAACAAGTTCGCGCCATTCCGCCTCGGTCAAGATGCGCACGCCCAGTTCCGCGGCGCGGCGGGCCTTGGATCCGGCATCCGCGCCGACCACGACCAGGTCGGTTTTCCTGGACACGCTGTCGGTGACCCGTGCCCCCAGTTTCTCGGCCATGGCTTTGGCTTCCGGCCGGGTCAGGGTTTCCAGCGTGCCGGTGAACACGATGACCTTGCCCACCAGTTCGCCGGCGGCGTTCGCCGGCGCGGCGTCGGTGATGGTCAGCACCGCGGCGAGCGCGTCCACCGTGGCGACGTTGCGCGGTTCGGCGAAGAAATCCGCCAGTTCCTCGGCGATGGCGGGGCCGATGCCGACGATGCTGCCGAGGTCGCTGCGGGCCTCGGAGCCGATCTGCACGGCGTCCTGCATCTGCGCGCGCCAGGTGGCGAAGCTGCCGTAGTGCCGGGCGAGCAGCTTGGCGTTCGCCTCGCCGATGCGGCGGATGCCGAGCGCGTAGATGAAGCGGGCCAGCGGGATGGTCTGCCGCTCGCGGATGGCGCGGGAGAGATTGCGCGCCGACACCTCGCCCCAGCCCTCGCGGCGGGCGATCTTCGCTTCGTGGTCGGGCAGGGCGAAGATGTCGACCGGGCCGGCGATCAGGCCGTCGGCGTGGAATTCGCGGATGGTCTTCTCGCCGAGTCCCTCGATGTCGAAGGCGGGGCGGGAGACGAAGTGGATCAGTCGTTCCTCCAGTTGGGCCTGGCAGGTCAGGCCGCCGGTGCAGCGCCGCACCACCTCGCCGGGCGGGCGCAGGGCGAGGCTGCCGCAGACCGGGCAGTGATCGGGGAAGACATAGGGGACGGCGCCGGCCGGTCGCTTCTCCGCCACCACCGCGACGATCTGCGGGATGACGTCGCCGGCGCGCTGCAGCACCACCGTGTCGCCGATGCGTACGTCCTTGCGGGCGATTTCGTCCTCGTTGTGGAGGGTGGCGTTGCGCACCAGCACGCCGCCGACATTGACCGGCTGCAGCCGCGCCACCGGGGTCAGCGCGCCGGTGCGCCCGAGCTGGATGTCGATGCCTTCCAGCACCGTGGTCGCCTGTTCGGCCGGGAATTTCCAGGCGATCGCCCAGCGCGGCGCGCGACCGACGAAGCCCAGGCGACGTTGCAGGGCGAGATCGTCGACCTTGTACACCACCCCGTCGATGTCATAGGGCAGGGCGGCGCGCTGCGCGCCGATCCCGGCCTGGAACTCCGCTGCGTCGGCGGCGTCGGTAAGTTGTTTCGATAAGGGATTGACGGTGAAGCCCCATTCCTGCAGCCGCTCCAGCCAGTGCCAGTGGGTATCGACCGGCACCTCGCTGGCCTCGCCCAGCGCATAGGCGAACATCGACAGCTTGCGGTTGGCGGTGATGCGCGCATCCAACTGGCGCAGGCTGCCGGCGGCGGCGTTGCGGGGATTGGCGAAGATCTTCTGCCCGGCCTGCTCCTGCGCGGCATTGAGCGCGAGGAAATCGGCCTTGGTCATGAACACCTCGCCGCGGATTTCGATGCGGTCCGGCACGCCTGCGCCTTTCAGCCGCAGCGGGATGCTGGCCAGGGTGCGCACATTGGCGGTGACGTCCTCGCCTTCGTTGCCGTCGCCCCGCGTCGCCCCGCGCACCAGCCGTCCGCCCGCGTAGGTCAGCGACACCGACAGGCCGTCGATCTTCGGTTCGCCCACGAAGGCCAGGCGCTCGTCCTTCAACCCGAGGAAGCGTCGCGCCCGTTCGCAGAATTCGGCGAAGTCGTCCGGGCTGAAGGCATTGTCGAGGGAGAGCATCGGCACGCCATGGCGGGCCTTGGCAAAGCCGCCGGCCGGCGCCGCACCGACCCGGTGCTGTGGCGAATCCGCCCGCACCAGGGCGGGGAAGCGCGCCTCGATGGCGGCGTTGCGCCGGCGCAGCGCATCGTACTCGGCATCGGTGATCTCTGGCGCGTCGCGCTCGTGATAGGCGCGGTCGTGGCGCGCGATCTCGGCGGCGAGGCGGGCGAGCTCATCCCGGGCATCGGCCTCGGTCAGATCTTCAACTGAAATAAGTTGCGCATTCATAAGTTTTTCGTGCCGCTTATTGTTTATATGGATATGTAAATCAATGAATGCCGTGACGGCACCGAGGGATATTGCAAAGGAAGATAACATTCATATTTAGTATACTCCTTCGTTGACTTGGGTTGGCGTTGGGTGGCTTGTGGTGGATCGAACGCCGATCATGCAGGCGGGGGCGGTGACCGCGATGTTGCCTGGTGGATTTGAATCCTGTTGCGAACTTTGGTCATGGCGTTGGCGTGGGAACGTGTCGCGCCGGAACCGCTGAGGCAACCACTGAGATGGAGGCTCGGACCATGGTCGACGCGTCCGGGAACCTGCTGCAGCACGCGGGCTCCTATGAGGACCTGCTCGAATTCCTGAACGCCACCCCGATCGGCATCATCCGCCTGCGGTCCGATGGGGAGATCCTGCTGGCCAATTCCATGGCCATGCAGTTGCTGGCCCCGCTTGCCCCGGACGGGGAGTGCGGGGATCTCTTCCGCATGCTCGGTGGCCTCTTCCCCGATCTGCCGGACCGCGTGGCCGCCCACCCGCAGGCCGGTCCGATCTGCGCGCAGGCGCAATTGTCGCTGCCTGGCACGCGCCGTGTGCTCAGTTTCGGCCTCGACCGGGTGAATGCCGATACCCTGATGGCGGTGGTGCAGGATGTCACCGCGCAGGTCGAGCAGAACCGGCGCATCCATGCCGATGAAGAGCGGTTCCGGGCCATCTTCGACAATCTGCGCGACTGCGCGATCTGCACGGTGGATCGCGAGGGGCGCATCGAGGCGTGGAACCGCTCGCTCGAGCGTCTCGGCGGCTGGCAGCCGGAAGACGTGGTGGGGGCGTCGATCTCGATCCTGTTCACCCCCGGCCGCATCGGCGCGCACCGGGCATCGTCCCTGCTCGCCAAGGCCCGGCAGAACGGGGCGGCGGAATTCGAGGGGTGGGGGCAGCGCAAGAACACCGATCTCTTCTGGTGCAGCACCGCCGCGACGGCGCTGCCGGCGGAGGATGGAGAGGTTGGCGGCTATGTGCTGGTGACGCGCGACCTGACCGGGCGCAAGGAGGCGGAAGCCAAGCTGATGACGCTGGCGACCACCGATCCGCTGACCGGGGCCAATAATCGCCGCACCGGCGAGAAGCGGCTGAACGAGGAGTTCCGGCGCTGGCAGCATTACGGGCGCAATTTCGCGGTGCTGCTGGTCGATTGCGACCATTTCAAGAAGGTCAACGATCAGTATGGCCATGAAACCGGCGACGCGGTGCTGTGCATGCTGGTGTGGCTCTGTCGCGAAAGGACCCGCGAGGCGGATGTCACGGTCCGCTGGGGCGGCGAGGAGTTCCTGGTGCTGCTGGCCGATACCGATGCCGATAAATCCCTGATGATCGCCGAGCGGCTGCGCGAGTCGATCGAAAGCAGGCTGGTGGAGAACGCAGGCCAGACCGTGCGCGTGACCGTCAGCATCGGCCTCGCCTTGCCCAACTCGGGTGACAACCGTCCCGATGATGTCGTGCGCCGCGCCGATGTCGCGCTCTATGAAGCCAAGCGTACCGGGCGCAACCGGGTGGTCGTCGCCTGATCCCCGGCGGCCGGCCGGCCGCGTTTCAGCCGACGCCGACCAGCAGGCTGTCGGCCGCCGCCCGTGCCGCCTCGGTGACGGTCTCGCCGGCCAGCATGCGCGCGATCTCTTCCCGCCGGGCCGGACCTTGCAGCTTTTCCACCAGCGTCTGCGCACGCCCCTTCGCCACTTCCTTGGCCACCCGCAGATGCGCAAGGCCGCGCGCCGCCACCTGCGGGCTGTGCGTCACCAGCAGCACCTGCACCTGCTCCGCCACCCGCGCGAGCCGTTCCCCCACGGCCGCGGCGGTGGCGCCGCCGATGCCGGAATCGACCTCATCGAATACCAACGTAGGCACTGGCGAAGCACCGGCCAGCACCACCTTCAGGGCCAGCATCAGCCGTGACAGCTCGCCGCCGGAGGCGATGCGGGCCAGCGGCCCCGGGGTCTGGCCGGGATTGGTGGCGATCAGGAACTGCACCGATTCGGCCCCCGCGGCGCCCCAGCCGGATTCCTCCAGCGGGGTCAGGCCGGTGACGAAGCGCGCCTTGTCGAGCCTGAGCGGCGGCAGCTCGCGCGCGACCGCCTGGTCGAGCCGCGTCGCCGCGGCGCGGCGGGCCGCCGAGAGGCGCTCGCAGGCGGTGACATAGGTCGCGCGCGCCGCCACCGCGGCTGCTTCCAGCTCCGCCACCCGCGCCGTTCCGGTCTCCAGCGCCGCCAGCCGGGCGGTGAGGGACTCGCGCAGGCCCGGCAGCTCCGCCACCGTCACCTGGTGCTTGCGCGCCGCCGCGCGCAGCGCGAACAGCCGCTCCTCGGTGGCTTCCAGCCGGCGCGGATCGGCATCGGCATCGGCGGCCAGCCGGGCCAGCAGCATTTCCGCCTCGGCCAGCGCTTCCTCGGCGCGCTCCAGCGCGGCCAGGGCCGGGGCGGCCGGGTTCTCGCCGCTGGCGGTGCCGGCGGGGGTCAGCCGCTGCAGCGCCCGTCCGGCCGCCCGCAGCGCCGCGGCCGGTCCGGCGCTGCGGCGGTCACGCGGCGTCAGCTCGGCCAGGGCGGCGGCGATCGCCTCGGCGCGTTTTTCCCCCTGCTGCAGCGCCTGGCGTTCGGTGGCGAGTTGCTCTTCCTCGCCGGCCTCGGGCTGCAGCGCGGCGAGTTCCTCGACGGCGTGGCGCAGCCAGTCCTCGTCACGCTGGGCCGTTGCCATTGCCTCGCGCGCCTCGGCCAGGGCGGTGGTCGCCGCGCGCCAGCGCCGCCATGCCTCGGCGACGCCCGTGCGCAGCGCCGGCGGCACGGCGAAGGCGTCCAGCAAGGCCGCATGGCCGGCCGGGTCGGCCAGCCCCATCTGGTCGTGCTGGCCCTGCACCTCGACCAGCAACCCGCCAAGCCGGCGCAGCAGGGCCGCCCCGACCGGTTGATCGTTCACGAAGGCCCGCGAGCGCCCGTCGCGGCTGAGCACCCGGCGCAGTACCAGCTCGTCCTCGGCCGCGAGACCCTGCTCGGCCAGCAACGCATAGGCCGGATGGCCGGGCGGCGGCTGGAAGGCGGCGCTGACCGAGGCCTGTTCGGCCCCGTGGCGCACCAGCCCCGACTCGGCCCGCGCCCCGAGGGCGAGGCCCAGGCTGTCGAGCAGGATCGACTTGCCGGCACCGGTTTCGCCGGTCAGCACCGTCAGCCCGGCGCCGAAGCCGAGATCAAGGCGCTCGATCAGGACAACGTCGCGGATCGAGAGCGCGGTCAGCACGGGCCGGTCCCGTTGCGGTCAGAACGTGGTGCCGAACACGCGCCCGAAGAAGCCCGGCTTGGACTGGGGCGCGGTGGTCGGGTTGCCGGCCTGGTCGACCTCGCCGCTGCGGGTGAGGTCGTTGTAGCTGTCCTCGTACCACTCGCTGCCCGGATAGTTGTGGCCGAGCACGGCGGCGGTCTTGCGGGCCTGGTCCACCAATCCAAGGGTCAGGTAGATCTCGGTCAGCCGGTGCAGCGCCTCCGGGACGTGGTTGGTGGTCTGGAAATCATCGACCACGCGCTGGAACCGTCCGATGGCGGCGGTATAGAGCCGCTGCCGCTGGTAATAGCGTCCGACTTCCATTTCCTTGCCCGCGAGGTGATCGCGCGCGAGGTCGATCTTGAGCCGGGCATCGCGGGCATAGGCGCTGTCGGGGAAGCGGTTCACCACTTCCTGCAACGCGCCCATGGCTTCCTGCGTGGCCTTCTGGTCGCGCCGGATATCGGCGATCTGCTCGTAATAGCAGAGCGCGCGCAGATAATACGCATAGGCGATGTCGCGGTGGGCCGGGTGCAACTGGATGAAGCGGTCGAGCACGCCGATCGCGTCGGTGTAGTGGTTGCGCAGATACTCGGCATAGCCCTGCATGAGCTGCGCGTTCACCGTCCAGGTCGAATAGGGGTAGTTCTGTTCGATCTGGTCGAATTGCTGAACCGCTGTGCCGTAGTTCTGGCGGTTCAGGGCGTCGATCCCACGGTTGTACAGCTCTTCCACCGGGATGGTGGAGGGATCCTGCTTGACCTCGAGTTCCTCCGGCTTGCCGGACCAGGGATTGAGCGCATCGAGAGTGGAACAGGCCCCGAGCGGGACGGCGAGGGCGGCCAGCAGGACGACGGAGCGAGAAAGCGGGGCCGCGCGGCGGGGCGTCTTCAAGTGCATCACCGAAGCTGTGAAACCGCGCGCTTATAGCATGCCGGCGCCACGGGCGAAGCCGGCAGCGCCCGCGATCAGACCGGCGCCGCCGCGGCGGGGAGGCCGGCGTGCCAGCTCGCGAGCGGCTCAGGCTGCGGGGCGAAGCGCCAGTTGGCGGCATCGGCGAACAACGCGTGCAGCAGGCGGTTGTTCAGCGCATGGCCGGGGCGGTGCGCCAGCAGGCGCGCGCGCAGCGGCGCGCCGGCCAGCGACAGGTCGCCGACCACGTCGAGCAGCTTGTGGCGGACGAATTCGTCCTGCATGCGCAGGCCGGCCGGGTTCAGCACCTGGGCGCCGTCCACCACCACGGCGTTGTCGAGGCTGCCGCCGCGCGCGAGGCCGGCGGCCCGCAGGCTGTCGATTTCGGCGGCCAGGGCGAAGGTGCGCGCCCGTGCCAGGTCGGTGCGGAAGCTGGTCTCGGACAGGCGCAGGGTCAGCGCCTGTCGCCCGATCGCCTCGGCCTCGAAGGCGATGGAGCCGGCGATGTCGAACCCATGCACGCCCGGGCGCAATTCGGCGTAGGCGTCGCCCTGGCTGACCCGCACCGGCCGCAGCACCTCGATCGCCCGCAGCGGCTGGTCCTGTTCGACGATGCCGGCGCAGTCGATCAGGAACACGAAGGCCGCCGCCGAGCCGTCGAGGATGGGCATCTCCGGCGCATCGACTTCCAGCACGGCGTTATGCACGCCGCACCCGGCGAGCGCGGCCAGCACATGCTCGACCGTGCCGACCCGGTGCGCCGGCTGGCCCGGCAGGCCGAGCACGGTGCACAGGCGGGTGTCGACGACGTTGTCCCAGCGCGCCGGGATGTCGATGCCGAGGTCGGTGCGGCGCACCACGATGCCGGTATCGGCGGGCGCGGGGCGCAAAGAGAGCGATACCTTGCGGCCGGAATGCAGCCCGACGCCGACGCAGGAGATGGCATTGCGGAGCGTGCGCTGCATGCCGAAGCCGAGTCCCGCCAGGCGCGGCGCGGCGCCGAAGGCGGCGGTCTCCAGGCGAAATGTCTGCGGCAGCCCATCCATCGTGTCGGTCTTTCCCGTCGGTCCCCGCCCGTCCGCAAGGCAGGCCCGGAGGGCCGCTCCTGCATGGGGCTTTGCAGTCAGGCCGGCGCCTGCTGCGCCGTGACGGGGAAGCTAGGGGGGACGGATGGACCGTTCCAGTCAATGATTATTGCTGAATATTTCACCGCAACCACCTGATCTTACAGCAATTATGGCGCGGATATGGCGGGGTGGTGCTGCAATGCGAAAGAGCGGAAATGAAACCCCCGGGATGCGAGGGCTTCGCATCCCGGGGGGAAGGGCAGGCGGTTGGCCGGGTGGTCAGGAAGACTGGCGGCGCAGGAAGGCGGGGATGTCGATGCCCATTTCCTCGCCGGCTGCCTGCCGGACATTGGCCCGGACCGGTGCTTCGCGCGGGGCTTCGTGCAGCGAGGGGTCGGTGCGCTGGCTGGTGGCCGGAGCGGCCCCCGGTTGCGCCGGCAGGCTGCCGCGGATCGCGCCGGTGACGATGCCGAACAGGCTCTTGCGCGGCGGCTGCGCCGCTTCCGCCTCGCCATAGGCCGGGCGTGGCGCCGCCGCGCGGGGCTGCGGCACCACGTGCGGCCGGGCCGGGGCAGCCGGCTCGGCCTCTTCCTCGTAGCCATGCGCGGCGGCCACCGGCTCGGCTTCCGCCGCCATCACCGGTGCGGCATGGGCGGTGGCCACGGCCGCGCCGCCGGCCAGGCGCGGGCCCGGACCGGCGGCGATGACCGGCCGCGAGGGCTGCAGGCGGGCCTGTGGCGAGGCGCCGGGGACGCCCGGGCGCGGAGAGACGGGCGGGGCGGCCATGACGCCGAGCGGCGCGCCATTGGCCCCGGCCGAGGCGCTCGCGACCGCGCTCGCCGCGCCGCCGGCCACCGCCACCAGCTTCGGCTTCTCCGCCACCTTCTGCGACGGGGTGTCGATGCCGGTCGCCACCACCGAGACGCGGATCTTGCCGTTCAGCGTGTCGTCCACCGCCGAGCCGAAGATGATGTTGGCTTCCTCGTCGACTTCCTCGCGGATGCGGTTCGCGGCCTGGTCGACCTCGAACAGCGTCATGTCCTCGCCGCCGGTGATGTTGATCAGCAGGCCGCGCGCGCCGGCCATGCTGGTGTCCTCGAGCAGCGGGTTGCTGATCGCGGCCTCGGCGGCGCGGATGGCGCGGTTCTCGCCCTCGGCCTCGCCGGTGCCCATCATCGCCTTGCCCATCTCCGCCATCACGGTGCGGATATCGGCGAAGTCGAGATTGACCAGGCCAGGGGCGACCATCAGGTCGGTGACGCCGCGCACGCCCATGTAGAGGACGTTGTCGGCCATCTTGAAGGCTTCCTTCCAGCCGGTGCGCTCGTTGGCCAGTCGGAACAGGTTCTGGTTGGGGATGACGATCAGCGTGTCGACGTATTGCTGCAGCTCGTTGATGCCTTCGTCGGCGGCGCGCGCGCGGCGCTGACCCTCGAAGGTGAAGGGCTTGGTCACCACGCCGACCGTGAGGATGTTCTTCTCACGGGCCATGCGCGCGATCACCGGTGCCGCCCCGGTGCCGGTGCCACCGCCCATGCCGGCGGTGATGAACACCATGTGCGCCCCGTCGAGATGGCGGTACAGCTCGTCAGCGGCTTCCTCGGCGGCGGCGCGGCCGATCTCCGGCTTGGCGCCGGCGCCAAGCCCCTGCGTGATGTGCGGGCCGAGCTGAACGCGCCGGTTGGCGGTCGAATGCAGCAATTGCTGTGCATCCGTGTTGGCCACCACGAACTCCACGCCCTGAAGGTTCATGGCGATCATGTTGTCCACGGCGTTCGTGCCACCACCGCCCACCCCGATCACGGTGATGCGCGGGGTGAAGTCGGTGTGCAGGTTCTGCGGGATCGTCAGGTTCAGGGTCATCCGTTCTCCCCCCTTCTTGGGGTTCCGATTGCAAATGTGAGCTCGATTCGCGCCTTCGTCACAGTCGTTCTCGCAGGAAATCGACGACACGGCGCATCCACCCGCCCTGTCGTTCGGCTTCCAGATCGATGCCGTGCAGCGTGCGGCCCTCACCCGCTGCCCAGGCCAGCAGTCCAACGGCCGTCGCGAAGGCCGGCCCCGCTGCCGAATCGGGCAGGTCGCGTACCGAGGTCGGGCGCCCCAGTCGCACCTGCCGTCCGAGGATGCGTGCCGCCATCTCGCGCGCACCCGAAAGCTGGCTTGCCCCGCCGGTCAGCACCACGCGCGTTCCGGCAACCCTCCCCAGGCCCGAGCCATCCAGCCGCTCCTTCACCATTTCGAACGTTTCTTCCAGCCGAGGCCGGATGATGTTCACCACCATGCTGCGTGGGACCTTGGCGATCTGATGTTCCTCCTCGCCGACCAGCGGCACGGGCAGCATCTCACGCTCGTCGTCGGGAGAAATCTGCGCGCTCCCGTACAACGTCTTCAATCGCTCGGCATGAGCCACCGGGGTGGAGAGGATGCGGGCGATGTCGTTGGTGACGTGCACGCCGCCCACCGGCAGTTGCGCGGTGTGCAGCAACTGCCCCTCGGCGAACACCGCCATCCCGGTGGTGCCCCCGCCCATGTCGAGCACGGTGGCGCCGAGCTGCTTCTCGTCCTCGACCAGGGTCGCCATGCCCGCCGCCATCGGCGCGGAGACCAGCTCCGCCACATCCAGGTCGCAGCGTGCCATCGCCGCCCCGAGCGTGCGCAGCGCGGTGGAGACGGCATCGACCACGTGCAGCCGGGTGCTCAGGGTCTCGCAGTGCAGGCCGCGCGGATCGGCGACCCCCTGCATGTCGTCGGCGGTGAAGGCGAGCGGCAGGGCGTGGATGATCTCGCGCCCCTCGCACAGCGCCCGGGCGCGGCCTTCCAGCAGCACGCGGCGGATGTCGCTGTCGGTGACGGCGCGCCCGCCCACCGGCCATTGCACGTTGAACAGCCGGCTCTCGGGCTGGCCGCAGGAGAGGTTGGCGGTGACCGCGCGCAGCCGCGTGCCCGCCATCTCCTCCGCCTGGCCGACCGCGGCGCGGATGGCGCGCTCGGCTTCCTCGATGTCGGTGATGCCGCCGCCGCGTACGCCGCGGCCCTTCTGCCAGCCGAAGCCCAGCACGCGCAGGGTGAAATCCGATTCCACCCGGCCGATGATGCAGACGATCTTGGTGGTGCCGATGTCGAGCACGCCGAAGGCGCCGGACGGGCGCGGCCGGTTGCGCGCCGGCGGTTCGGGCGGATCGAGGGCCGGCGGTGGCACGCGCCGTGACATGTCGTTCATGTCGCGCCTTTCATGCCATGCTGCATCATGTCGACTTCCGCACGGGCTTGCCGTCCTTGGGGTCGGTGCGGTCGGGTTGCGGCTGGGGACGCACCACCAGCCGGTCGGCCAGGCGCAGATCCACCACCTGCAGCGGCCGGTCGAGCAAGGCGAGGTTGGCGTGCATCTCGGCAAGCTTGGCCAGGGCCGGCGCCTCCGCCCCTTCCGGCAGCAGCACGTCGGCGCCGTTGTTCATCCGCAGGTTCCAGCGCCGCTCGCCCACCCGCACCGCGGCGACCATGCGCGACATGATCTCCGGATAGACGGCGAGCGCGTCGATCAGCGCCGCCGCCGCGGCCGGGGCGCCCGGGCCCACCACCAGCGGCACGTCGCGGGCGAAGGAGGCCACGTCGGAATCGGTCACCACCTCGCCGCCGCGGTCGACCAGGGTGAACTTGCCGTGCAACTGCCACACGGCGAAGGGGCGCCGCTCCTGCAGTTGCACGCGGATCGTGCCGGGCAGGCGCCGTTCCACGGTGACGCTCTGCACCCAGTTGATGCGCTCGATGCGCGCGCGCGCGGCGTCGATGGAATAGCCGAGGATCGGTTCGCCGGTGCGCACGCCCAGCGCCGCCCACAGCAACGGCTCGGGGGTCTTCTGGCGGCCCTCGATCGTCACCTGCTGCACGCGCAGGCCCAGATGCGCCGTGGCATGGCCGAACCGTTCACGGAAGCTCTCGCCCTGGCCGATCGACTGCACCGCGACGTAGCCGCCGCCGCCGATCGCGGCGAGCCCGAGCAGCGCCAGTCCCGGCCGCACCAGCCAGCGTTGCCGCTTCCACAGCAGGCGCCACCAGCCGGGCCGGTCCGGCATGCGCGAAGCCGGGTAGGCGGTACCCGGCCTGGTGCGGGGGGCGGGTTTCACGCGCGACATGCGGCGTTCTCCACCATCCAGGCGCAAAGCTGCGGGAAGCTCATGCCGCGATAGGCAGCCTGCTCGGGCAACAGCGAGGTCGGCGTCATGCCAGGTTGGGTGTTGACTTCCAGCAGCACCAGCCGGCCGGGTTCGCCCGCGGTGTCATCATAGCGGAAATCCGCCCGGCTTGCGCCACGGCAGCCAAGAGCACGATGGGCTGCAACGGCCACCTCCAGCGCGCGCGCCGTGGTTTCAGGGGGAATCGCGGCCGGGACGACATGGCGCGAGCCGCCATCCGCATATTTCGATTCGTAATCGTAAAAACTGTGGCTGGCAAGAATCTCGGTCACCGCCAGCGCCTGTTCGCCCATTACGCCCACCGTCAGCTCGCGGCCGGGGATGTATTCCTCCACCATCGCCTGCGCTCCCCAGTGCCATCCCGACGCAACGGAAGCACGGCGGTTGTCCCCTTCACGCAGGATCGTGACCCCGACCGAGGATCCTTCGTTCAATGGTTTGACGACATAGGGCAGGGGCATCGGATCGGCGTGCTCCAGGGCGGCGACATCGACCACCCGGCCGCGCGGCACCGGCAGCCCGGCGGCGGCGAACACCGCCTTGGCGGCGCCCTTGTCCATCGCCAGCGCCGAGGCCCGCACCCCGGAATGGGTGTAGGGGATGCCAAGCCAGTCGAGCACGCCCTGGATCGCGCCATCCTCGCCGAACCGCCCGTGCAGGGCGTTGAACACCACGTCCGGCCGTGGATCGAGCGCCGCGATCACCGCGCGCAGGTCATCGCCCACCTCGACCGGCACGACCTCGTAGCCGGCTTCGCGCAGCGCCCGCGCCACCTGCTGTCCCGAAGCCAGCGAGACCTCGCGTTCGGTCGAGATGCCGCCGTAGAGAACCGCGACCCGGGTCATGTCTCGTTCTCCTTGTGCGGGAGCGTGGCCGGACCGGCGGGGGCGCCCGGCACCCCGATCCGCCTGATTTCCCATTCCAGCTCCACGCCGCTGGCCTCGCGCACGCGGCGACGGACCTCCTCGCCCAGCCCCTCGATGTCGGAGGCGGTGGCACCGCCGGTGTTGATCAGGAAGTTGCAGTGCTTCGTCGACACCTGCGCCCCGCCGCGCGCCAGGCCGCGGCAGCCGGCGGCCTCGATCAGCTCCCACGCCTTCATTCCGGGCGGGTTGCGGAAGGTCGATCCGCCGGTGCGGGCGCGCACCGGCTGGGTGGCCTCGCGATGCGCGCGGATCTCGGCGATGCGGGTGGCGATCGTCGCGGGATCGCCGGGCTGGGCGCGGAAGCGGGCCCGCACCACCACCCCGCCGGGCGGCAGGGAGGAATGGCGGTAGCTCAGCCCGAGCTCGTGCACGCCGCAGCGCCGCTTCTCGCCCGACCGTGTCACGATCTCGGCCCAGTCGAGCGTGCCGGCGACATCGCTGCCAAAGGCGCCGGCGTTCATCGCCACCGCGCCGCCGATGGTGCCCGGGATGCCGGACAGGAATTCGAGCCCGGCGAGCCCCGCCGCCGCGGCGTGCTCGGCCACGGTCACGTCCAGCGCCGCCGCGCCGGCCACGATGCCGTCCGCCTCGAGGCGGATCTCGCCGAAGCCGCGGGCGAGCTTCACCACCACCCCCGGCACGCCGCCGTCGCGCACGATCAGGTTGGAGGCGGCACCGATCGGCAGCACCGGCAGGCCCGGCGGCAGGGCTGCCAGGAAGGCGCAGAGGTCGTCGTCGTCGGCCGGCCGCACCAGTACCTCGGCCGGGCCGCCGACGCGGAACCAGGTGGTCGGCGCGAGCATCGCATCGGCATGGGCGCGGCCGCGCAACTGCGGCAGTTGGTCGATCAGATGGGTGAGGGCTGCCCCCGTCACGATGCCGCCCGCCGCGTCTGGCCGCCCTGCAGCTCCGTAAGCTGCGCGGGCAGGGAAGCCGCCCATTGGGTGATGTTGCCCGCCCCCAGGCAGACCACGAAGTCGCCGGAACGGGCGATGGCATGCACCATTTCGGCGAGGTGCTCGGGCCCGGGCAGCGGCACCACGCTGCGATGGCCGTGCGCGCGCAGCCCCTCGACCAGCGCGTCGCGGTTCACCCCCGGGATCGGTTGTTCTCCCGCGGCATAGACATCGGCGACGATCACCGTGCCGGCGTCGTTCATGCAGGTGCAGAACTGCTCGAACAGGGTCTGCAGGCGCGAATAGCGGTGCGGCTGCATCACCGCCACCACGTCGCGCGCGCCGGCCTGCCGCGCCGCTTTCAGCACCGCGGCGATCTCCACCGGATGATGGCCGTAATCGTCGATCACGGTGATGCCGCCGGCCTCGCCGGTCTTGGTGAAGCGCCGCTTCACCCCGCGGAAGGAGGCGAAGGCACTGCGCAGGGTGGCGTCGTCGATTTCCATCTCGGAGGCGATGGCGACCGCGGCCAGCGCGTTCTGAACGTTGTGGTTGCCCAGCATCGGCAGGCGGAACGGCCCCATCTTGCGGGTGCGGTTGCGGGCGCGGTCGGCCACCGTCACCTCGAAGGTGGCACCCAGCTTGTCGGCCACCACGCGCTCGGCGCGGATATCGGCCTGCGGCGACAGGCCGTAGGTGATGATGCGCCGGTCGGACAGGCGCGGGATCATCTGCTGCACCGCCGGGTGGTCGATGCACAGTACGGCGAAGCCATAGAACGGAATATTCTGCACGAAGTGCTCGTAGCCCGCGATCATGGCCTCGCCGGTGCCCCAGTGGTCGAGGTGCTCGGCATCCATGTTGGTGACCACCGCGATCACCGCGGGCAGGCGCAGGAAGCTGCCGTCGCTCTCGTCGGCCTCCACCACCATCCACTCGCCCGAGCCGAGCCGCGTGTTGGTGCCGTAGGCGTTGATGATGCCGCCGTTGATGACGGTGGGGTCGAGCCGCGCCGCTTCCAGCACGGTGGCGATCAGGCTGGTCGTGGTGGTCTTGCCATGCGTGCCGCCGACCGCGATCGACCATCGCAGCCGCATCAGCTCGGCCAGCATCTCGGCGCGCCGCACCACCGGGATCATCCGCGCCCGCGCCGCCTGCACTTCCGGGTTGTCCGGCTTCACCGCGGTGGAGACGACCACCACCTGCGCCTCGCCCAGGTTGCGCGCGTCATGCCCGACCGCGACGGCGATGCCGGTCTCGCGCAGCCGGCGGACATTCGCGCTCTCGGCGAGGTCGCTGCCCTGGACCGCATAGCCGAGATTGTGCAGGACCTCGGCGATGCCGGACATGCCGATGCCGCCGATGCCGACGAAATGAATGGTGCCAATGGACAGCGGCAGGGCTCTCATGAAACGGAATCCTGTGCGATGGTCTGTTCCACGAGATCGGCCAGACGCGATGCCGCGTCCGCAATGCCACAGCCCGCGGCAGCCTGCGCCGCCCTGGAGAGAATAGCCGGAGCGGCCAGAAGAGTTTCGATACGTTGCGCCAGTGTTTCGGCGCCGAATTCGGATTGCGGCATCATCCAGGCGCCGCCGGCCGCAACCAGGGCGCGTGCGTTTTCCGTCTGATGGTCGTCGATCGCGCCGGGCAGCGGCACCAGCACCGCCGGACGGCCGATCACCCCCAGCTCCGCGATAGTTGATGCTCCCGCACGGGCAACGACCAGGTGCGCCTGCGAAAGAAGCCCGGCAATATCGGCAAAGAACGGTTGCAGATCAAAAACAATGCCGATACTGTTGTATACAGCGCGCACCCGATCAAGGTCCTCGCTGCGGCACTGCTGCGTCACATGCAGCCGCGCGCGCGTCGTTGCCGGCAGCGCACGGAGGGCGGCGGGTACGATGTCGCTGAACACCCGTGCCCCCAGCGATCCGCCGATCACAACCAGGCGGAACACCCCCTCGGGCGCGGCATAGGGATGGCCGGCCAGCGCCGCCACCGCCGGGCGCACCGGGTTGCCCGTAAGCGTGGTGCGAACCCCCCGCGGCAGGCGCGAGGTCGGGGCATGGCTCAGCGCCAGCCCGTCGGCCAGCCGCGCCAGCACCCGGTTCGCCCGCCCGAGCACGGCGTTCTGCTCGTGCAGCAGCACGCGCGGGCGCCGGCGCAGCAGGCGCGCCGCCAGCACCGGGGCGACCGCCGGATAGCCGCCGAAGCCGACCACCGCCGCGGCATCGAGGCGGGCGAGGATGCCGCGCGCCTGCAAGGTGCCGGCGGCGAGCTGCCCCACCGCCTGCAGCCCGCGCCACGCCCCGCGCCCGGCGATGCCGGCGCCGCGCAGCACGAAGCGCTCGCCTCCGGCGAAGCTTGGCGAGTCCAGGCCGCCGGAGCGCGCATCCGTCATCAGCGCGATGCGGTGGCCGCGCCCGGACAGGGCGGCCGCCAGCGCCTCGGCCGGAAAGAAATGTCCGCCGGTGCCGCCGGCGGCGATCACGATCAGGCGCGGCGCCGGGCCTCTCATAGCAATTCCCCGTTGTGGCGCTTGCGCGTGAGCGCGAGCAGCATGCCCATCCCCAGCGCCACCGCCAGCACCGAGGACCCGCCATAGGAAACGAAGGGCAGGGTCATGCCCTTGGTCGGGATCAGGTGCAGCGTCGAGGCCATGTTGACGAAGGCCTGCAGGCCGAAGCTGGTCACCAGCCCGGTGGCCGCCAGGACCACGTACATGTCGTTCTCGGCCAGCAGGCGCAGCAGGCCGCGCAGCACGATGAAGGCGAACAGGCCGAGGATCACCAGGCACAGGATCATGCCGAATTCCTCGCCCACCACGGCGAACACCGTGTCGGCATGGGCATCGGGCAGCACGTCCTTGACCCGGCCCTCGCCGGGGCCGCGCCCCCACAGCCCGCCCGAGCCGAACGCCTCCAGCGAGCGCATCACCTGGTAGTTGTCGCCGCTCGAGGGGTCGAGGAAGCGGGTCACGCGGCTGCGCACATGCGGGAAGAAGCTGTAGGCGGCGACTGCGGCGCCGGCCATGCCGGCCAGCCCGAAGCCGACGAAGACGATGTTGAGCCCGCCCACGAACAACTGCACGAAGAACACGCCCGAGATCACCGCGAGCATGCCCACGTCCGGCTGCGACTTCAGCAGCACCGCGATGACGCCGAAGACGCAGAAGGCGAGCAGCGTGCCCGGGAAGCGGCGCACCGTCCTGGCCTCGGCGATCAGCCAGGCCGCGATCACCGCGAAGCAGGGCTTGAGGAACTCGCTGGGCTGCAGCGACAGGCCGGGGATGGAGATCCAGCGCCGCGCGCCCTTGATCTCCACGCCCGCCACCAGGGTCATGGCGGTCAGCACCAGGGCGATGAAGCAGCCCCCCAGCGCCAGGCGACGGATGCCGCGCGGGCTCAGCAGCGACACCACCACCACGATGGCCCCGGCGAAGCTGAGGAAGAACACCTGCTTGAGGATGAAGATGTCGCGGGACTGCTTGATGCGCTCCGCGACCGCCGGGCTCGCCGCCAGCATCATCACGTAGCCGAAGCCGATCAGCGTCACGATCGCGAACAGGGTCCAGCGATCCACCGTCCACCACCAGCGGCCCAGCAGCGAGGTGTCGGCGCGGGAGAGCGGTGGCATCATGCGCTGCTCTCCGCCAGGGCCTGCGCCAGCGCGCGGAAGCGGTCGCCGCGTGCATCGAAGCCGGTGAACTGGTCCCAGGACGCACAGGCCGGCGAGAGCAGCACCACCGGCGCGGTGCCGGCACGCGCTTCCTGCCAGGCCGCCGCCACCGCCGCATCCAGCGTGCCGACATCGCGATGCGGCACGCCGTGCGCGGCCAGGGTCTGCGCCAGCACCGGGGCGTCGCGCCCGATCAGCAACGCCAGCGCGATGCGCGGGAAGAATGGCACCAGGCTGTCGATGCCGCCCGCCTTGGCCATGCCGCCGGCGATCCAGATGAGGCGATCGTAGCAACCGAGCGCGCGCGCCGCGGAATCGGCATTGGTCGCCTTGCTGTCGTTGACGAACACCACGCCGGCGGCCTCGGCCACGCGTTCCTGCCGGTGCGGCAGGCCCGGATAGCTGAGAATACCTTCGGCGACCTGTGTCCGCGTCACGCCGAGGGAAAGCGCCATCGCCGCGGCGGCGGCGGCATTCTGGGCGTTGTGGCTGCCCGGCAGGGCGCGGGCCCGCGCGAGATCCACGATCGGCCCGTCGGCGTCGCGCAGCACGCTCCCCTCGGGTCCCAGATCGGCCGGTCCTTCGCCGGAAATCGTCATCAGGCGCGCCGGCCCCGCGCGCAGCGCCGCCGCCATCGCGCGCCCGTCGGCGTCGTCGATGCCCACCACCGCCGTGTCGGCGCCGGTCTGGCGGTCGAAGATGGACCGCTTGGCCCGCGCATAGCCCGCCATGTCGCCATGCCGGTCCAGGTGGTCCGGGCTGAGGTTGAGCATGGTCGCGATGTCGAAACGAAGTGCCGCGAGTCGTTCCAGCATGTAGGACGACATCTCGAGCACGTACACGCCATCGTGATCGAGCCGGGGCAAGGCCAGTGCCGCCGTGCCGAGATTGCCCCCCGCCGCCACCGGGCGGCCGGTCCGTTCCAGGATGTGGGCGAGCAGGGCGGTGGTGGTGGACTTGCCGTTGGTGCCGGTGATGCCAGCGAAGCGGGCGCGCGAGCCACTGGCCCGCACGGCCTGGTACAGCAGGTCGGCATCGGACAGGATCGGCACCCCCGCCGCCCGCGCGCGCGCGGCCAGCGGGTGCGGCGCGGGCAGGGTGTGCGGGATCCCCGGCGAGAGCACCAGCGCGTCCAGCCCCGCCATGTCCGGCTCGCGCACCGCCAGCCCTTCGGCCTCGGCCTGCGCGCGCGCCGGCGCCTTGTCGTCCCACGTGACCACCTCCGCGCCCATGGCCCGCAGCGTCCGCGCCGCGGGCAGGCCGTTGCGGCCCAGCCCGACGACGGCGAAGCGGCGTCCCGCGAAGAGGTGCGAGGGGAAGGTCATCGGATCTTCAGGGTCCCGAGCCCGAGCAGCGCCAGGATCACCGCGATGATCCAGAAGCGGATGACGACGGTCGGTTCCTTCCAGCCCTTCTTCTCGAAATGATGGTGCAGCGGCGCCATCAGGAAGACGCGGCGTCCGGTTCGCTTGAACCAGAACACCTGCACGATGACGCTGACTGTTTCCATGACGAACAGGCCGCCGACGATGCCCAGCACCACTTCGTGCTTGGTGGCGACGGCGACCGCGCCGAGCGCGCCGCCGAGTGCGAGCGCGCCGGTGTCGCCCATGAACACCGCCGCCGGCGGGGCGTTGAACCACAGGAAGCCGAGGCCGGCGCCGATCAGTGCCGAGCAGAACACGGCCAGCTCGCCCACGCCGGGGACGAAGTTGAGCTGCAGGTAATTGGCGAAGATGCTGTTGCCGACGAGATAGGCGATCAGCGCGAACACGCCGGCGGCGATGATGGTCGGCACCGTTGCCAGCCCGTCGAGCCCGTCGGTGAGGTTCACCGCGTTGGAGAAGCCCACCATCACCAGCATCGCCATCAGCGGGAATGCGAAGCCGAGCGGGATCAGCACTTCCTTCATCACCGGGATCGCCAGGCCGCTGGCCAGCGGCTCGCGCGTCATCAGCATGAAGGCGATGCCGGCGATCAGGCCGATCGTGCTCTGCAGCACCAGCTTGCCGCGGGCCGACAGGCCGCGGAAATTCGCCTTCGACAGCTTGATGTAGTCGTCGATGAAGCCGATCGCGCCATAGCCCAGCGTGACCAGCAGCACCGCCCACACATAGCCGTTGCGCAGGTTGGCCCAGAGCAGCGTCGACACGGCGAGGCTGGAGAGGATCAGCATGCCGCCCATGGTGGGCGTGCCCTTCTTCTCCAGCAGGTGCCGCTCCGGCCCGTCCGGCCGGATCGGCTGGCCCTGGCGCTGCACGCGCTTCAGCGCGCGGATGAAGGCGGGGCCGAAGGCCAGGCTCAGGACCAGCGCGGTGATGCAGGCCGCCCCCGACCGGAAGGTCAGGTAGCGGAACAGGTTGAAGGCGATGAACTGGTCCGCGAACGGAGCCACGAGATTGTAGAGCATCAGACTGGCTCCGGCGCGACCGGTTCGATCGCTTGAACGATTGTCTTCATGCGGCTGCCGAGGCTGCCCTTGACCAGGACGGCGTCACCGCCGCGCAGGGAAGCCGCAACCAGTGGCGCGAGCATGGCCGCGTTCGCCGCATGGGCGCCACGTTTGCCGGCCGGCAGCGCCGCGTGCAGCAGCGCCATCTGCGGGCCGCAGGTGAATACGATGTCGGCGCTGGCGGCGACATCGGCGGCAAGCCCCTCGTGTTCCGCCGGCCCGTGCTCGCCGAGTTCGAGCATGTCGCCCAGCACCGCGACGCGGCGGGCCGCATCCTGCAGGGCCAGCACGGACAGCGCCGCGCGCACCGCCGCCGGCGAGGCGTTGTAGCTTTCGTCCAGCAGCAGGGCGGAGCCTCCGGTCACGACGATGCGTCGGCGCGCGCCACGGCCGGCGACCGGGGCGAAGCCTGTCAGCGCCGCCGCGGCCCGGCCGGGGGGGGCGCCAAGCGCGACAGCAGCCAGCAGGGCCGCCGTCGCGTTCATGGCCATGTGCCGTCCCGCTGCGGCGATTCGCAACGGCAGATCCTGTCCATCAATTCGAATGCGCAACGATGTTCCTTCGGCATCCGCTGCCACCTGCAGCAGACGGGCGTCCGCGGCCGCGCTGGTGCCGAAGCTGCGCACGCGGGCATCGCCGGCGCGGGCCAGCAGGCGCGGCAGCAGGGGATTGTCGGCGGGCAGCACCGCAGTGCTGCCCGGTTCCAGCCCCGCCATGATCTCCGCCTTCTCGTCGGCGATCGCCGCCATGCTGCCGAGATGGCCGAGATGCGCGCCCTCGACGCTGACGATCAGCGCCACGTGCGGGCGGGCCAGCCGGGCCAGCGGCGCGATCTCGCCGGCATGGTTCATGCCGATCTCGACCACGCAGTACGCGGCATCCGCCGGCAGGCGCGCCAGTGTCAGCGGCACGCCCCAGTGATTGTTGTACGAGGCCTCGGCGGCATGGGTCGGTGCCTCGGCCGCGAGCATGCGGCGCAGCATTTCCTTGGTGGTGGTCTTGCCGACCGAGCCTGTCACCGCCACCAGCCGTCCGCGAAAGCGCGCGCGGGCGAATTGCCCGAGCGCACGCAGCCCTTCCAGCGTGTCGCCCACCACCAGCAACGGCGCCGTCGCTTCCACGCCGGCGGGCACATGCGTCACCAGCGCGCCGGCGGCACCGCGTGCCAGCGCCTCGGCGACGAAGCCGTGCCCGTCGCGCGCCTCGCCCTGCAGGGCGACGAACAGGTCGCCCGGGCGCAGCGAGCGCGTGTCGATCGACACGCCGGTGGCGGTGAACGGGGTTCGGAGGATCCCGCCCGTGGCCGTGGCGAGATCCGCTGCCTGCCAAAGCGCCATCTACGCTTCCTCCTGGCCACGCGGGGAAGCAGTTCCAAGCAGGTGCCGCACCGTTTCGGCGTCGTCGAAGGGCAGGGTCATGCCGGCGATGGTCTGGCCCTGCTCATGGCCCTTGCCGGCCACCACCAGCACATCGTCCGGCCCGAGATCGGACAGGGCCGAGGCGATCGCCGCCCGGCGCTCGCCGCCATCGCGTCCGCGCCCGTTGCCCGCCGCGCGGCAGCCGGCCAGCACCTCGGCGCGAATGGTGGCGGGATCCTCGCTGCGCGGATTGTCGTCGGTGACGACGGCGACATCGGCCAGCCGGGCCGCGGCTTCGCCCATCAATGGCCGCTTGCCGCGGTCACGGTCGCCGCCGGCACCGAACACCACGTGCAGGCGCGCATGGGTGTGCGGACGCAGCGCGCTCAGCAGCCGTTCCAGTGCATCCGGCGTGTGTGCGTAATCGACATAGACCGCGGCGCCGTTCGCCAGCCGCGCGGCCAGTTCCATCCGTCCGCGCACGCCGGTCAGGCGCGGCAGCACGGCCAGCACGTCGCGCGTGCCGGTGGCCTGTGCCAGCGCCGCCGCCACCAGCACGTTGTCGGTCTGGAACCGACCCGGCAGCGCCAGGGTGATCTCGTGCCGCGCGCCGCTCGTTTCGATTTCGATCACCTGCCCGTCCGGCAGCGGCACGGTGCGCAGCAGCCGGATCGAATCGCCGCCTTCGCCCACCACCTGCAATCCGAGCCGCCGGGCTGCGGCGATCTCGCGCAGCGCCGCCAGCGTGGCGGCATCGAGCGTGCCGCTTGCCACCGCGGGCGCGCCCGGTGCCAGCAAGTCACGGAACAGCCGCAGCTTGGCGGCGCGATAGGCGTCCAGCGTGCCGTGGTAGTCGAGGTGGTCGCGGGTGAGGTTGGTGAAGGCCCCGGCGGCCAGGTGCACCCCGTCGAGGCGGAACTGATCCAGCCCGTGCGAGGAGGCTTCCATCGCGGCGTGCTGCACGCCGGCGCGGGCGAGCCGGGCGAGGGTGTCGGCCAGCGTTTCCGGATCGGGCGTGGTCAGGCCCGGACCGGGCGGAAAGCCCGGCGCATGCAGCCCCAACGTGCCCAGGCTGGCTGCCTGCTGCCCGGATGCCGCCCAGATCTGGCGCAGGAATTCCACCGTGCTGGTCTTGCCGTTGGTGCCGGTGACGGCCACCACCAGATCGGGCTGGGCGCCGGCCAGTGCCGCGGCGATCTGCGCCAGCCGCCGGCGTGGTTCGGGGTCGAGAATGAGCGGGCGCGCCGGCACCGTGTCGGGCCAGGCGGTGCCCTCGGGGGCGAGCACGGCCGCGGCGCCACGGGCGACCGCATCCGCAATGAAAAGCCGCCCGTCTGCCCGGCTGCCGGGCAGGGCGGCAAAAAGATATCCGTCCTTCACGCGCCGGCTGTCGGCCGTGACGCCGGCGAAATCCAGCCCCGCCGCGTCATGCCAGTCCCGCGCCGGCAGGTCCGGAATGGCTCGCATGAGGTCAGCGCACCGCAAGCGCGGACGGGCCCGGGGCAGGAACGGTGGCGCGCGCCTCGTGCCGCAGGTCACGCGGCGCCGGCATGACGGGCGGGGCGGCGGCGGGCACCGAGCCGGGGGCGGGGCGCGGCGCCGTGGCGACCGGCGGCGCCGGGCGAGGGGCGGGGGTGGTGGCGACCGGGGCGCCGGCCGGCTTCGCGCCGCCCGGTCGCGGCGGCTGCAGCGGGATGGCGAGCTGGGCGGAGATCGTGGCGGCGCTCTCGATCTGCGGCAGCAGGCCGAGCATCGGCGCGGCGCGCGCGATCACGCGGCCCGCGGCCGGCGCGCTCACCCAGCCCGCGGTGGCGTAGCCATAGGTGGCCTTGGTGGCGTGCGGCTCGTCGAGCATCATGTAGACGGCGTAACGGGGCGCGTTCATCGGGAAGGCACCCATGAAGGCGGCGACGCGCGAGTGCCGGTTGTAGCCCCGGCCGGCGATCTTCTCGGCGGTGCCGGTCTTGCCGCCGACATAGTAGCCGGGCACCTCGGCGTTCTTGCCGAAGCCGTCGGTCACCACCAGGCGCATCAGCCGGCGCATGGTGTCGGAGGTCGATTGCTGCATCACCCGCCGGCCTTCGCGGGTGGTGCCGGATTCCGCCGCCACCACGGTCGGGCGCATGTAGACGCCGCCATTGGCGATCGCCGCGGTGCCGGCGACGACATGCAGCGGCGAGACCGCGATGCCGTGGCCGAAGGCGATGGTCAGGGTGGAGACTTCCTTCCAGTTGGCCGCGGGCGGGGCCATCGGCGCGGCGGCCTCGGGCAGTTCCACGCCCAGCCGGCGCAGCATGCCCATCTTCTCCATCCACGCCCGCTGCAGCGTCGGGCCGGCGGCCTCGGCCATCCTGGCCGCGCCGATATTGGACGAATAGGCCAGGATCTCCGGCACGTAGAGGAACCGGTGCTTGCCTTCGAAGTCGTTGATGGTGAACCGGCCGATGCGGATCGCGTGGCTGGCGTCGAAGCCGTTCCAGAGATTGACCACGTTGTTGTCGAGCGCCATCGACGCAGTCTGCAGCTTGAAGGTGCTGCCGGGCTCGTATACGCCGGTGACGCAACGATTGAACCGGTCATCCGCCGGCGACTGGCCGAACGTGTTGGCGTCGTAGTCGGGCAGGCTGGCCATCGCCACGATCTCGCCCGTGCGCACGTCCATGACGATGCCGCATGCGCCGATGGCGCTGAATTCCTCCATCGCCCGTGACAGCTCGTCGCGCACCACCGCCTGCACGCGCACATCGATCGACAGGCGCAACGGCGCCGGGTCGTCGCGCAGGCGCTGCTCGAAGAACCGTTCGACGCCGGCGACACCGTTGCCGTCCACGTCGACACCCCCGAGCACCTGGGCGGCGACGCGGCCCATCGGGTAGCGGCGCCGCTCGGTCGATTCGAAATAGACGCCGGGAATGCCGAGGGCGTTGATCTGCAACTGCTCGCGCGGCGTGATCTGGCGGGCGAGGTAGACGAACTGCTTGTCGCCGGACAGCCGCTCCAGCACCACGTCCTCGTCGAGCCGGGGCAGGACCGACTTCAGTTTGCGCGCCGTCTCGGCCGGATCGATCATTTCGCGCGGATTGGCGTAGACCGCCGCGGTGGGCAGCGAGATGGCCAGGATCTCGCCGTTGCGGTCGGTGATCATGGCACGCTGGGCGCGCAGCATCAGATCGGAGGCGCTGCCATCCGCGGGCGGCTCGGGCGGCTTCACCCGCTGCTCGACCAGGCGCGGCATCCGCGGGTCGAAGATGCTGGCATCCGCCAGCTTGACCACCAGCGCCGCGAACAGCAGCGCGAACCCGCCCGCTGCCAGCACCAGCCGCTCGCGCGTGCGCTCCAGCGCGGCACGGCGTTGCAGGTCGGGCGCGGTGATCCGCACTGTCTCCATGCGCGGCACCGCCGCCTCGCGCGGCGCGCCGAACCGGCGGGCCGGGCTGGACGGCGAGGGGGCGGCGAGCGGGCCCTCGGTCATCGGTTACCTGCCGGCTGGCCCCCGCCAGCCTGCCAGTAGGAGGCGGCATTGGCGGCACTGACCGGCGAGGCCGCGCTGAGCGAGCGCGCCATGCCGAGCGCCGATGCCACCGCCGGAACCGAGGGATCGACGGCCCCGCCCCGGGCCGCGCGCGCCACCGCTTCGGCGGGGCTGCCCGGGGGCGGGGCATAGGCTTGCGTGCCGGCCGCCTGCATCGAGAGCGGGCGCGGCGGCGGCGAGGAGGGGCGGTTGCCCAGGGCGCTGGCCCATTGGTGGGTCGGCGGCGGCGAGGCCGGCTGCACCGCGGCGGTCGGCACCACCGCGGCCTGCGCCGGCGCGCGCGTGCGCTGGCGCGCATGCGCGGCGGGCGAGCCGAGGGTTTCGGTCAGCACGATCGGGCGCGACGGGGCGGTGCGCTGGGGGGCAGGCTGCGGCGAGGATTGCTGCGCCTGCGCCTGCGCCGTCGCCTGCGCCGGGCGCGGGGCGGTGGCGGCGGCAACGGCGGCGGGTTCGGCGGCCGGGCGGTGGGCGATTGCCGGGCGTGCCGGCTCGGTCTTCTCAGGCCGGTCGGGCTTTGCCTCGGGCAGCCTGGCCACCGGCAGGTCGACCGGCTTCGGTTCCGGCAGCTTCGCCCCCGGCGCGTCGGGTTCGACCGGCGCGGGCTCGGCCGGCGGCTCGCCCACCGGCGGCAACCGCTTCTCGAACTCCGCCACCGTGGTGAACTGGCCGGGCTGGGTGGTCTTCAGCCCCGGCAGATGCTGCCCGGCGAGTTCGGACAGGCGCGAGGGATCATTCAGCAGCGTGTATTCGGCGCGCAGCACGGCCATGCGCTCGCGCGCCCCGTCGGCCTGGCGGACCACCCGCGCGATCTCGCGGTCGAGCAACTGCGAGGTGTGCTTGGCCTGGTAGAGATAGAGGCCCGCACCGCCGGCCAGCACCATGCAGACAAAGGTGAATGGCCGGATCATGCTGCAACCCCTTCGGTGGCGCTCGCCACCCGTTCAATCGCCCGCAGCCGCGCGCTGCGCGCCCGCGGGTTGGCGGTGGTTTCGCTCTCCCCCGGGCGAAGCGCCCGTGGGGTGAGCAGGCGGAACCGGGCGGCATCGCGGGGCACCAGGCCGCCGGGATGGTGCCGCGAGGGCGCCGGTGCGCGGCCGGCCGCCTCGGTCATGAAGCGCTTCACCAGCCGGTCTTCGAGCGAGTGGAAGGACACCACCACCAGCCGGCCGCCGGGGGCGAGCAGCGTGGCCGCGCCGGCCAGCGCGCGGGTGATCTCGCCCAGTTCATCGTTCACGCGGATGCGCAGGGCCTGGAAGCTGCGGGTGGCGGGATCGATACCAGAACGATCCGGCGGCACCACGCCACGGATGATGGCGGCCAGCCGCGCGGTGGTCTCGATCGGGGTCTCGGCGCGCGCGGCGACGATGGCGCGGGCGATGCGCCGCGACAGCCGTTCCTCGCCGAACTGGAACAGCGTGTCGGCCAGTTCCTGCTCGGGCAGGCGGTTGACCAGGTCGGCGGCGGTCGGGCCCTGCCGTCCCATGCGCATGTCGAGCGGCCCGTCGCCGCGGAAGGAAAAGCCGCGGTCGGGGTCGTCGAGCTGGAAGGAGGAAACGCCGAGATCGAGCACGACGCCGTCGAGGCGGTCGACGCCGCGGTCGCGCAGCAATTCGGCCAGGTCGCCGAAGCAGCCCTCGATCAGGTGCAGCCGGCCCGGATGGCGGGCGGCCAGCGAGGCGCCCCGCGCGATCGCGGCCGGGTCGCGGTCGATCGCCCACAGCGTGCCGACGCCGCGCTCGAGAATGGCGCCGCTGTAGCCGCCGCCGCCGAAGGTGCCGTCGAGGCAGGCCGCGCCAGGGCGGGGGGCCAGCATCTCCAGCACCTCGGCCAGCATCACCGGCAGGTGCCCGCTCATGCGGCCGTTCCCGGCAGCGTGAGGCCACGTGCGCGCACCCGCTCGCGCGCCTCGGCGCGGCGCCGCTCGGCGGCCTTGGGTTCCCAGATCTGGAAGGTGCGGCCAAGCCCCATGAACAGCACGGCTTCGGTCAGGCTGGCATGGTCCTTCAGGCTTTCGGGAAGCACGATGCGGCCTTCCTTGTCGGCCTCGACCGGATAGGCCTCGGCGAACAGGACAGCGGCAAGATCGTCCTGTTCCTCGCTGAACATGTCGAATTTCTGCAGCGGCGCGGACAGCGCCTCGAACATCGCGGGCGGCCAGCCTTCGATGCAGGCATAGGTGTGCGAGGGCCGCAGGATCAGGCTGGTAACTCCGTCCGCGTTCTTCAGGGCGTTGCGAAAGGGCGCCGGGATCGAGACACGGCCCTTGGCGTCCAGCCTGTTCTGATGAGTGCCCACAAACTGGGTCATCCGGCCGGGTACGCCCTTTCCCGCGTGTTTCCGCCTGCCTCATGTCACGGTGCCTGCTTTGTTCCCGATACGGCTGGTCGGTGTTCCGCCCGGGCCCCCGCTTGGGCGCGCCGCCTCTTGCCTTGGGGGCTTATGGGATACCATGGGCCTATATGGGCGTCAAAAGGAAACTCCGTTCGGAGGGGTTCCCATGACGCGATTTTGTAATGACAGTTCAAGGCGTTAGGACATGGTTTTCGAGTATCTTCTTCGTGTATTTTCCTGAATTGACTGTTGCGTAAATGATACAGATCACACATTCCCCCAGGGGGATGGTTACGCAACGTCCTACGTTGGAAGGGGTGCCAGACGGCCTGTAAGCCGGGTTCTGTCCAGCCTTGCGGCTGGGACGGCCATTCCTCTGGGACATGTCTCGCGACATGCCTCACGCGACCAACCCGGGCGACGGGGCGGGAATGCCCCTGCGGCGCGGCCCTGCGGACCGCCCACGGTCGCCCCTATTCGGTCTTGCTCCCGGTGGGGTTTGCCGTGCCGCCCCCGTTGCCGGGGGCGCGGGGCGCTCTTACCGCCCCGTTTCACCCTTGCCCGCGGGACGTCGCCGTCTTGCGCGGGCGGTCTGTTCTCTGTGGCACTTTCCCTGAGGTCGCCCCCGCCGGCCGTTAGCCGGCACCGTATTCCCGTGGAGCCCGGACTTTCCTCCACCGGGGTTGCCCCCGGCAGCGGCCGTCCGGCCGTCTGGCCCGCTGCAGATGCGCGTTCACACGCGAGGGGTCAACGCCTCTTGCGTCAGATCGCCCATGCCGGGCCGTGCCGGGGCCCCTGGTTCAGCCGCAGCTTCCCGCCACGGCCAGCAGCCGCGCTTGCGTCCCGGCATCCGCCTGCCCGGTGACCGCTTCCGGCCGCCAGTGGCGCTGGAAGGCGCGCAGGACGGTGGCCAGGGCGGGATCGAACGGCCCTTCCGCCGCCACTTCGTAGCCGATTCGTGCCAGCGCCGCCCGGACCGCGCGCAGGTCCTGCGCATCCGCCAACGCCCCGTCGGTGCCCAGGTCGGGCACGCCCTCGGGCCACAGGCCGATGCCCTCGCGCGCCAGTCCCGCCCAGTCGAACCGCTCGCCGGGGTCTTCCTTGCGGTCCGGCGCCACGTCGCTGTGCGCCACGACATTGCGAGCCGGCACCGCGTGGCGGCCCAGGATCTCCCGGCAGAGCCGGCTGACGGCCCGCATCTGCGGCGCCGGGAAGTCGCGGTAGCCGAAGGCGTGGCCCGGATTGACGATCTCGATGCCGACCGACCGCCCGTTCAGCACCCGATGGCCGCGCCAATAGGAGATCCCGGCGTGCCAGGCGCGTCGTTCCTCGGGCACCAGGCGCCAGATGGTCCCGTCTTCCTCCACCACGTAATGGCTGGAGACCCGGGCCTCCGGGTCGCGCAGCCGGTCGATCGCTTCCTGCGCGCTTTGCATCCCGGTGTAGTGCAGGATGAGCATGTCGACCGGGGTATCGGCCGGCCGCTCGTCATGGTTCGGGCTCGGCAGGTCGCGGATGCCGGGGCTCACAGGCCGCGCTCGCGCTTGATGCGGTCCCAGGCGGCGTTGATGCGCGCCACCTTGTCGCTGGCGCGGGCGATGAACTCCGGCGGCACGCCGCGGCTGGCCAGGCTGTCGGGATGGTTCTCCCGCATCAGCCGCTTCCAGGTCGCCCGCACCTGTGCGTCGGTGGTGCCGCGCGCGAGGCCGAGCACGGCATAGGGGTCTTCCTCGGCCTGGGCGGCGGCGCTGGTGGTGCGCGCGCGGGCCCCGCTGGCCCGTTCCCATGCTGCCTCGTCCAGCCCGAAGCCCACATGCACGCGGCGCAGGAACGCCTGCTCGGCCAGGGTCAGCGGCTTGTCGGCGCGCGCGATCAGGAACAGCGCCGCCAACACGTCCTCGAGCATCCCGCGATTGTCAGCGAAGGTGCCGCCGAGTTGTTTTGCGTAGCCTTCGTAGCCGTCCGACTGCTCGCGCGCCTGGTCGAACAGGCGCCCGACCTGCGGCAGCGAGGCCGGGGGGATGCGGAAGACGCGCTTGAAGGCGTCGATCTCCTCGCGGTTCACCGGCCCGTCGCATTTCGACAGCTTGGCCGCCAGCACGACCACGCTGATGGCGAACACCTGGTCGCGCTGGCCGAGCAGCGCCGCCAGCCGTGCCGGGCCGAAATTATCCATCCCCGGGAACGAGAACCGGGGCGGGTTGATCTGTCCCATCCCGCCCGATTCCGCGGCATGGCCGAGCGCCGCGCCCACCACGGCCCCGAACGGGCCGCCCATGGCGAAGCCGGCCATCCCACCAATGATCTTGCCCCACACGCGCGCGCGAGCCCTGTCGATGCTGCAATGCCTCTACCATGCGGCGGCCGGCGGGGGCAAAAGAGTGGTTTCGTGCCGCTCGTCTTTTCGCCTTGAATCCCCATTCTTGACCGTCAGCCGAAACGACCCTCCTGCATTACGTTTGCATCGGACCTCCCATGGCAGCCTGGCAATTCTGGATCGACCGCGGCGGCACCTTCACCGACATCGTCGCCCGCGACCCGCAGGGCCGGCTGTCCACCCACAAGTTGCTCTCGGAGAACCCGGGCCGGTATCGCGACGCCGCCCTGGCCGGGATCCGCGCCGTGCTGGGCCTGGCGCCCGATGCCCCGATCCCGCCCGGTGCGATCGAGGCGGTGAAGATGGGCACCACCGTCGCCACCAACGCGCTGCTCGAGCGCAAGGGCGAGCGCACACTGCTGGTGGTGAACCGCGGCTTCGCCGACGCGCTGCGCATCGGCAACCAGGCGCGTCCCCGCCTGTTCGACCTGCGCATCACCCTGCCCGGACTGCTTTACGAGGCGGTGGTGGAAATCCCCGGCCGCGTCGATGCCGGGGGGACGGAGCTGGAGGCCCTGGACGAAGACGCCGCCCGGACGGAATTCGCCGCCGCCCGGGCCCGCGGCATCGAGGCGGTCGCCATCGTGCTGATGCATGCCTGGAAGCACCCCGCGCACGAGCGGCGCCTCGCCGCGCTGGCGCGCGAGGCCGGCTTCGCCCAGGTCTCGGCCAGCCACGAGGTCAGCCCGCTGCTGCGGCTGGTGCCGCGCGGCGACACCACGGTGGTGGATGCCTATCTCTCGCCGATCCTGCGCCGCTACGTGGATCAGGTGGCGTCCGAGCTGGACGGGGTGCGGCTCTATTTCATGCAGTCCAATGGCGGGCTGGCCGAGGCGCATCGCTTCCAGGGCAAAGACGCCATCCTGTCCGGGCCGGCGGGGGGCATCGTCGGCGCCGCCCGTACCGCTGCCATGGCCGGGCTCGACCGCATCATCGGCTTCGACATGGGCGGCACCTCGACCGACGTGGCGCTCTATGCCGGCGGTTTCGAGCGCGCCTTCGAGACCGAGGTCGCCGGCGTGCGCATGCGCGCGCCGATGATGGCGATCAACACGGTCGCGGCGGGCGGCGGCTCGATCCTGCATTTCGACGGGGCCCGGTTCCGGGTCGGCCCGGATTCCGCCGGTGCCGATCCTGGTCCCGCCTGTTACCGCCGTGGCGGCCCGCTGACCGTCACCGACGCCAATCTCTGCGTGGGCAAGATCCAGCCCGCGCATTTCCCGGCGATCTTCGGCCCGGAGGGGAACGCGCCGCTGGATGACGCGGCGGTGCGGGAGGGCTTTTCCCGCCTTGCCGCCGAGATCGCCGCCGCCACCGGCACGCCGCGTGACCCGCGCGACGTCGCCGAGGGCTTCCTGCGCATCGCGGTCGCCAACATGGCCAACGCCATCAAGCAGGTATCGGTGCAGAAGGGGCACGACGCCACCCGCTTCGCCCTGCAATGCTTCGGCGGCGCCGGCGGCCAGCATGCCTGCCTGGTCGCCGACGAGCTGGGCATGACCACGGTGTTCATCCATCCCTTCGCCGGCGTGCTGTCGGCCTATGGCATGGGGCTCGCCGACCAGACGGCGATGCGCGAGCAGGCGGTGGAGTGCCCGCTCTCGGCCGAGGCGATGCCCGGGCTGGAGGCGCTGGCGGCGCGGCTGGCCGGGGAGGCGGCGCAGGCGCTGCGTGCCCAGGGCGCCGATCCCGCCCGCATCACCGTCGCCTGCCGCCTGCATGTCCGCTACGCCGGCACCGAGGCGGCGCTGGTGGTCGATCTCGCCCCGGCCGGGGCAGTCGAGACCGCGTTCACCGCGGCACATCGCGCCCGGTTCGGCTTCGCCACGCCCGGCCGCGGGCTGGTGGTGGAAGCGGTGGCGGTGGAAGCGACCGCCGCCGGCGAACCGGTGATCGAGGCGACCATTCCCGCCCGCGCCGGCGGCGCCCCGGCGCCGATCGACCAGGTGGAGATGTGGAGCGGCGGCCGCGCCCACCCGACCCCGGTGTTCGAGCGCACGGAGCTGCGCGCGGGCGACCATGTCGCCGGCCCCGCGCTGATCCGCGAGGCCAATGCCACCACCGTGGTCGAGCCCGGCTGGACCGCCGAGGTCACCGAACGCGACCACATGCTGCTGCGGCGCACCGAGGCGCGGCAGATCCGCATCGCCGCGGGCACCGACCGTGCCGACCCGGTGCTGCTGGAGCTGTTCAACAACCTGTTCATGAACGTCGCCGAGCAGACCGGGGCGGTGCTGCAGAACACCTCGCAGAGCGTCAACATCAAGGAGCGCCTGGATTTCTCCTGCGCCATCTTCGACGCCGGCGGCGGGCTGGTCGCCAATGCGCCGCACGTGCCGGTGCATCTCGGCGCCATGGGCGAGAGCGTGCGCACCGTCATCGCCCGCCGCGGCGCAACCCTGGCTCCGAGCGACGTGGTCGCGTTGAACAATCCCTATAATGGCGGCACCCACCTGCCCGACATCACCGTCATCACCCCGGTGTTCGACGCGGCGGGGCGGGAGATCCTGTTCTTCGTCGGCAGCCGCGGCCACCACGCCGATATCGGCGGCATCACCCCGGGCTCCACGCCGCCCGCGTCACGCACGCTGGAGGAAGAGGGCGTGGTGATCGACGATTTCCTGCTGGTCTCGCGCGGGCAGTTCCGCGAAGCGGAATTCCGCGCGCTGCTGGCCGGGGCGCGCTGGCCGGCGCGCAGCCCGGACGTGAACGTGGCCGACATCAAGGCGCAGGTCGCGGCCAACGAGAAGGGCGTCGCCGAGCTGCGTCGCGTCGTCGCCCAGTACGGCTGGGAGGTGGTGCGCGCCTATATGCGCCACGTCATGGACAATGCCGAGGAGAGCGTCCGCCGGGTGATCGACCGCATCGGCGACGGCGCTTTCCGCTATGTCATGGACAACGGCGCGCCGCTCTGCGTGCGGGTCGCGGTCGACCGGGCCGCGCGCAGCGCGCTGGTCGACTTCACCGGCACCGGCCCGCAGAACCCGGGCAACTTCAACGCCCCGCCGGCGGTGACGCGCGCCGCCGTGCTCTATGTCTTCCGCTGCCTCGTCGGCGACGACATCCCGCTCAACGATGGCTGCCTGGTGCCGATCACCATCCACATCCCGCCCGGCACCTTCCTCTCGCCCGCGCCGGGGGCGGCGGTGGTCGCCGGCAACACCGAGGTCAGCCAGGCCACCTGCAACGCGCTGTTCGGTGCGCTCGGCGCGCTCGCCTGCAGCCAGGGCACCATGAACAACTTTCTCTTCGGCGACGCGACGCGCCAGTACTACGAGACCATCTGCGGCGGCACCGGCGCGGGGCCGGGCTTCGACGGGACCAGCGCGGTGCAGACCCACATGACCAATACCCGCATGACCGATCCCGAGGTGCTGGAGCTGCGCTACCCGGTGCTGGTCGAGGAATTCGCCATTCGCCGCGGCTCCGGTGGGGCCGGGCGCTGGCGCGGCGGCGACGGCGCACGCCGGCGCCTGCGCTTCCGCGAGAAGATGACCGCGGTGATCGTCGCCTCCCGCCGCGCCGTCGCCCCGTTCGGGCTGGCAGGCGGCGCCGACGGGACCGCCGGCCGGCAATGGGTGGAGCGGGCCGGCGGCGGCGTCCAGGTGCTGGCCGGCACCGACCGGGTCGAGTTGGGCGCGGGCGATGCCATCGTCATCGAGACGCCGGGTGGTGGCGGCTACGGCCCCGCGGCGGGCTAGTGCGCGCGCTGCGCCTCCTGCTGGGCGGCTTCGCGCTGCTGCTGCTCCTGGCGGTGGCGGCGGTCTGGCTGTTGCCGCCGCTGCTGGATTGGGACCGTTACCGCGACTCGATCGCCACCCTGGCCTCCGAGCAACTCGGGCGCGACGTGCGCATCGCCGGTCCCATCAGCCTGGCGCTGTTGCCGACACCGCAACTGACCGCCGCCGGGGTCAGCGTCACCGAGGGCGGTGACGGCATCACCATCCGCGCCGATCAGTTGAACCTGCGCGTCGGGCTGGCGGCGCTGGCCGCGGGACGGATCGATGCCCGGGAACTGGTGCTGCGTGGCGCGGAGATGCGGGTGCCCTGGCCGCTGCAGCCGGTGCAGATCTCCGCCGCTGCCCCGGAGTGGTTCGCCACCACCTCGGTGCAGATCGAGGATGGGCAGCTCGTGGTCGGCCGGGTGGCGATCACCGGCATTCGCGCCCGCCTGACCACGGATGCCTTCACCGGCAGCTACACCGCCGCCGGCAACGGCCAGATCTCGGGACGGCCCTGGCACTTCACCGGCCGGCTGACCCGCGCCGGCGACGACGGGGCGGCCGGGCTCGACATCACCGTCGACGGGCATGGCCCGGTGCAGGACACCGGCGCCACGCTGACCGGCCAGTTGCACCCCGACGGCAGCTTCGTCGGCCGCATCGCCGGGCGCGGTCCGGACCTGTCGCAATTGCTGCCGGCGCCGGCGGTGCCGTTCCGCGCCGAGGGACGGGTCAGCATCTCGGGCGGTCTCGCCGCGGCCGACGATCTCGTGGGAGAGATCGGCGGGTCGGCGGCCAAGGGCGCGGTCGCGTTGCGGGTGCTGCCGCAGTTGCGGCTGGATGTCGCGCTGGCCGCCAACCGGCTCGATCTCGATGGCTGGGCCCCGGCACTGCTGCGCGGCCGCGCGCCGGCCTTTCCCACCGGCATCGACCTCTCGGCCGAGGCGGCGCAACTGGCCGGCGGCACCTTGCGGCGGCTGCGCGGCGCCTTCGACATCGAGGGCGGCACGGTAGCGGTGCGCGAGTTGAAGATGGTGCTGCCCGGAGATGCGGCCCTCGCCGTCACCGGGCAGGTACTGCCGCGCGAGGGCGGGGCGCAGGTGCCGCGCTTCGAAGGCGATGTGACGCTGTCCGCGCCGGCCTTGCGCACCACCTTCGCCTGGCTCGACGCCGCCGGCGTCGCTCCGTTCTCCGCGCTGCCGCCCGGCGTGCTGCGCAGCGCCGAGATGGCCGGCCATGCGGTGCTGCAGCCCGGCCAACTGGCGCTGTCGCGACTGGACGGCACGCTGGACGGCATTCGCGTGAGCGGCCTGCTCGGCCTGCGCACCGGCGAGCGGCCGGGGCTCGCGGCGACGCTGCGCATGGATCGGTGCGATCTGGATCCGTGGCTGCCCGCCGCCCTGCCGCCGCTTGCCGGTATTCCCGCGCGGCTCGCCCGCATGGATGCCGATCTGCGGCTGACCGCGCAGCAGGCTTTCCTGCGTGGCACCGCCTTCGGTCCGGTGGCACTGGATGCCGCGGTCGAGGGCGGTGCGTTGACGTTGCGCCGTCTCGACGTGACTGCCTCGGACATGCGCGCCACCCTGTCCGGCGCCCTGCGGGAAGGCGGGCGGATCGCTGACGGCCGGCTCGACCTGCAGGCGCCGTCGGCCGCGCCGCTGGCCGGGCTGTTGCCGCCGGCGCTGGCCCCGCTGGCCCGGGCGCGCACGTTCTGGCTGGCGCCGCTGATGCTGCAGGCGACCGCCTCCGGCGCGCCCGAGGCGCTCGGCCTGCGCATCTCCGGCGAGCTCGGCGACCTGCGGCTGGAGGCACAGCCGACGCTCGACCTGTCGGGGCGCAGTGCCGCGGGGGTGTTGACGCTGCGCCATCCGGGGGCGCCGCGGCTTTTGGAATCACTGGGGATCGGCGGCACCGCGTCCTGGCTTGGCGATGGCTCGCTCGGGCTGGTGGCGCGGCTGTCGGGGCAATTCGCCGTCGGCCGTCCGGCGCGATGGGCGGCGGACAGTTTCGATCTCTCCGCCGGCGGGCTGCATGCGAACGGCACGCTGGCCCTGGAAGCCGACGGCACGGCGCCGCCATTGCTGAGCGGGCGGATCGTCGCCGAGACCTTGCCGCTGCCGGTGCCGCATCCCCGGTCGCCGGAGCCGTTGCCGATCGCTGCCCTGGCCGGCTGGCGCGCCAATCTGCGGCTGGAAGCGGGGCGGGTGCTCGACGGGCTCACCCCGGTGCTGGAACAGGCCGCGGCCACGCTGTCCCTGGCCGAGGGGAAGCTGCGTCTCGAGGGCGGCACGGCGCGGCTCGATGGCGGGACGCTCGGGGGCAGTGCCAGCCTCGATGTCGGGGGGACGGTGCCGGCGCTGGCCGTGCAGGCCACCCTGACCGGCGCGACGGTGGATGGGCCGTTGTTCGGCCTGCCGGTCGATCTGGTCACCGGCCGGGTCGATGCCGGCCTGTCGCTGGAGGCGTCCGGCTATTCCCCCGCGGCCTTGCTGGCAACCTTGTCCGGCGAGGCGAGGGTGACGGCGATGGACGGCACGCTGACCGGGTTCTCGCTGGCCAGTGCCACTGGCGGCCTGCCGGAGGCGGCGCTGCGGACGGCGTTGTCGGGCGGCACCACCGCGTTCACGCGGCTCGATCTGGCCTTGCGGGCCCGGCGTGGCGTTATGGAAGTCACCGAGGCGCGGATGACCGGGGCCTCCGGGGCGGTGACCCTGGGTGGCAGTGTCGACCTGGGCGGCAGCACCGCTGACCTGCGTTTCGGCCTGCTGCCGGCGGTGGCGGATCCGCCCGTGGTTGGCTTGCGCCTGAACGGTCCGCTCGATCAGTTGAAGCGTTCGGCGGAGATGGCGGCGGTGGTCCGCTGGCGCGCCGAGCACGCCGCGCGGCCTTGATTGCGGAGCGTTGCGATGGCGGATGGCGCTGCGCTTATCCGCCCTACACGTGCCGTGCCGCGCAGCGCGAATTGGGGTGCAGGGGTCCCCTGACCCCTGCTGGGTCCAGCGACTGTCTTGCGTGTCAAGCGGCTTGCCACGGTTGCTGGTCCCGGATGATGGCATTGAGGATTGTGAGAAGTTTGCGCATGCAGGCGACGAGGGCGACCATGTGTGCTTTGCCCGCGGCGATCAGACGCTCGTAGACCGACTTGAGGATGGGGTTGCGGCGTGTGGCGACCCAGGCAGCCATGAAGAGGGCGGAGCGCACCACGGTGCGTCCGCCGCGAATGCTGCGTTTGCCGCGATGGGTTCCGCTGTCGTGGTTGAACGGAGCGAGGCCGGCGAGAGCGGAGATATGTCGTCGGTCGAGCGTCCCCAGTTCAGGGAGTTCGGCCAGCAGGGTGCGGGCGGTTGTCTTGCCAACGCCTGGCACCGAGTCGAGCAACGCCTCATTGCGTGACCACACGTCACTCTCGCGAATGGCGCTATCAAGATCCGTATCGATGTCAGTGAGTTCCTGCTGTAACCAGGCGAGGTGGGCGTTGATGCCGCGCTGCAGCTTGCGGGCGGTGGCCTGCTTGAGGCGCATGCTTTCGGCGGAGATCATGTCGATGATCTGGCGGCGCCGCGCGGCGATCTCGCCCAACATCTGGGTTGCGGCATCCGGCAACGGCCGCAACTCTGGACGGATACGTTCGGCGAAGCGGGCGATCACCGCGGCATCGAGCTGATCGGTCTTGGCCAGCCGGCCGCAGGCGCGAGCGAAGTCGCGGATCTGGCGGGGATTGACCGCCAGCACCGGCAGGCCAGCGCCAGCCAGAGTGGCCAGCACCACCTTTTCGTATCCTCCGGTCGCCTCCAGAATGATCAGCGCAGGCGACAAGCCCTGCAGCCGATCGCGTAAATCATCCAGGCCGGCACCGTCCCGATCGACACGAAAACTGGTCGCCGCCGGTAGCACATGCACATCAAGATGCTTCTTGGCAACGTCGATGCCAACAAACATCGATTGCTCTTGAGCCGTCTGGTCCATCACCCGTCCTTGCGTATGCGGGATCGACTTGCGCCGTCCCTGGCGACTGTTCGGGCTTACGGACATAGCCGCGGAAGGGGCACCGTGCTGGACCACGGGCTCGATCACCCCAGGGCAAGGCGGGCTCCCTTCCGCTCCCGAGCGCGTTACCCTACGCGCTCGGGTGCCTGTTGAGATACAAGGGCGAAGCCCTGGCCTTTCCTGACGCTTATGCTTCCGCCCGCTGTTCATCGAATACCTCGTGCGCGAGGTGCAGCAGGTGCTCGGCGGTGATGGCGAAGCCGGCGCGGTCGGCGTCCTGTGCCAGGGCCAGCAGGCGATCGCAGAGCACCAGGGGGCTGGGGGGCGGCGGCGTGACGAGCTGGCGCATGATCAGGGATCCCTGGCTTCAGTCGGATGAAACGATACGATGTCGAGCCTTTGCCTCGGCGGCATTACCGTTTCGAACCGATTTGATCGCGTTTGGTTTCCACACTCTTAATGCGATTGCAGCAGCGCGTGTACACGTAACGCGGAGGCAAGGGGGCGCTCCGGTCCTCGTGATGCGTCCACTTCGGCGACCAGCGCCGACAGGGTGATCGCCCGCGTGCCTGCCAGCGCGATCAGCGCGTCCCAGAATTCCTGCTCCAACGCGACGCTGGTGCGATGGCCGGCGAGGGTGAAGCTGCGTTTGACCAGCACGCCGACGGCCATCAGGCGCCACCTTCCAGGTTCGCCCCCGGCTGGACCATTTCTTCGGGCCTGACCCAGAGGTCGAATTCCTCGGGCGTCACGAAGCCCAGCTTTGCTGCCGCTTCTTTCAGCGTGATGTTTTCCGCCAGCGCCATCTTGCCGATCCGTACCGCCTTGTCGTAGCCGATCCGCGGGTTCAACGCGGTGACCAGCATCAGCGATTTCGCCAGGTTCTCGGCGATGCGCTCGTGATTGGGTTCGAGCCGCGCCACCATGTTGTGCGCGAAGCTTTCGGCGGCATCGCCGAGCAGCCGCGCCGAGCCCAGCACGTTGTGAATGATCAGCGGCTTGAAGACGTTGAGCTCGAGGAAGCTCTGTGCCGCGCCCATGGTCACGGCGACATGGTTGCCGATGACCTGGGCGCAGACCATGGTCAGGGCCTCGCTCTGGGTCGGGTTGGTCTTGCCCGGCATGATCGAGGAGGACAGGCCGTCTGCCGGGATGATCAGTTCCGACAGCCCCGCGCGCGGTCCGGAGCCGAGCAGGCGGATGTCGTTGCCGAGCTTGTTCAGCGACACCGCGATCACATTCAGCATGCCGGACAGCTCGACGAAGGCGTCGTGCGCGCCCATGCCCTCGAACTTGTTGGGGCTGGGCGTGAAGGGGAGTCCGGTCAGGGCCGCGAGGCGGTCGCAGAAGACGCGGTCGAACTCGGGATGGCGGTTGAGCCCGGTGCCGACCGCGGTGCCGCCCTGCGGCAGCGGCAGCAGCCGGGGCATCACGTCGCGCAGCCGCGCCATGCCAAGCTCGACCTGCCGGGCCCAGGCGGCGAATTCCTGGCCGAGCGTGACCGGCACCGCGTCCATCATGTGGGTGCGCCCCACCTTGACGATGCTCTCCCATGCCGCGGCGCGGATGGCGAGGGCGTGGTGCAGCGTTTCCAGCCGCGGCAGCAACGCCTGCACCGCCTCGGCGGCAGCGATGTGCATGGCGGTGGGGAAGGAATCGTTGGAGGACTGGCCGCGATTGACGTGATCGTTGGGATGCACCGGCCGGCGCGTGCCCTTCGGCTGGCCGAGGGCGGCGTTGGCGCGGTTGGCGATCACCTCGTTGGCGTTCATGTTGGTCTGGGTGCCGGAGCCGGTCTGCCAGACCGGCAGGGGGAACTCGGCATCCAGCCGGCCCGCCGCGATCTCGGCGGCGGCGGCGGCGATCGGGCGGGCGATCTCTTCCGGCAACTCCCCCAGTGCGAGATTGGCCTCGGCGGCGGCCTGCTTCTGCAGCCCGACCGCGCGGATCAGGCCACGTGGGAAGCGTTCCTCGCCGATCCGGAACAGGCGCCGGGCGCGCTCGGTCTGGGGGCCCCACCAGCGGTCGTCGTCGATCTCGATGCTGCCGAGGCTGTCGGTTTCCGTTCGGGTCATGGGCATCCTCCCCCTGCGGCGTGCAAACGCGCCAGTGCCCAGGCGGCTGCGTCGGCTACCACAGGGTCCGGATCGGCGAGCCGGGCGGCCGCGGCGGGGATCAGCGCGGCATCGCCGGCATTTCCGATGGCGATGAGGACATTGCGCAGGAAGCGGCCATGGCCGATGCGCTTGACCGGGGAACCGGCGAAGCGGGCGCGGAACCCGGCATCGTCCAATGCGGCGAGTTCGGCGAGCGGCGGGGCGAGCAGGTCCGGCCGGGCCTGCAGCTTCGCCTCGCGCGTGGCGGTGGCGAAGCGGTTCCACGGGCAGGCGGCCAGGCAGTCGTCGCAGCCATAGATGCGGTTGCCCATTGCCGGCCGCAGTGCCTCGGGGATCGGCCCGGGATGCTCGATGGTCAGGTAGGAGAGGCAGCGTGTCGCATCGAGTTGGTACGGCGCCGGGAAGGCGCCGGTGGGGCAGGCGGCGAGGCAGCGCGTGCAATTGCCGCAGCGATCCGCGTGTGGCGGATCGGGCGGGATTGCCAGGGTGGTGTAGACCTCGCCCAGGAACAGCCAGGAGCCATGGCGGCGCGAGACGAGGTTGGTGTGCTTGCCCTGCCAGCCGAGTCCGGCCTGCTGGCCCAGCGGCTTTTCCATCACCGGGGCGGTGTCCACGAACACCTTCACCTCGGGCCCGTAGCGGGAGACCAGGAACTGCCCGAGATGCTTGAGTCGTCCCTTCACGATGTCGTGGTAATCGCGATGGCGGGCATAGACCGAGACATTCCCCCGGTCGGGGCGGCCGAGCGTGGCACGCGGGTCCTCGGCCGGTGCATAGGACAGGCCGAGGCAGATCACTGTGCGCGCCTCCGGCCACAGCGCCTGCGGGTGGCTGCGCTGCCCGGTCCGTTCGGCCAGCCAGCCCATGGCCCCGTGCCGGCCGGCCTGCAGGAATTCCAGCAACCGTGCCCGGGCCTCGGGGCCGAGGGAGGCGGGAGCGAAGCCGACCGCGTCGAAGCCCAGCGCGAGCGCCTTCGCCCGGATCGCGGCGGCGGTTACCGGGACGCTGTCATCCGCGCCCACGATACGGGGCCACGCCCTGGTCGGGCACCCATACTCCCGCGGGCGGGGCGCCGGTCTGCCAGAATACGTCGATCGGGATGCCGCCGCGCGGGAACCAGTAGCCGCCGATGCGCAGCCACAGCGGGTCCAGCAGCGCCACCAGACGCTGCGCGATGTCCATCGTACAGGCCTCGTGGAAGGCGCCGTGATTGCGGAAGGACGCCAGATAGAGCTTCAGCGACTTGCTCTCGACGATCCAGCCATCCGGCACGTAGTCGATGACGATGTGCGCGAAATCCGGCTGGCCGGTGATCGGGCACAGCGAGGTGAATTCCGGGCAGGTGAAGCGGACCAGATAGGCGGTGCCGGCATGCGGGTTCGGCACGCGCTCCAGCACCGCCTGTTCCGGCGTCGCCGGCTGGGCGCTGGCATGGCCGAGCTGGGTGAGGCCCTGGTAGGTTTCGCTCATCGCGGGTCGTCGCCCGCCGCCCAGCGCGCCCGCACCGCCTGGGCATGCGCCGCCAGGCCCCCGGCCAGGATGGCCTTGCGCATCCCCCGCATCAGGTCCTGGTAATACTGGATATTGTGCCAGGTCAGCAGCATCGGCCCGAGCATCTCCTCGCAGCGGAACAGGTGGTGGAGATAGGCACGCGCATGGCGCGTGCACAGCGGGCAGCCGCAATCGGGGTCGAGCGGGCGGGGATCGTCGGCGAAGCGGGCGTTGCGCAGGTTGAACACGCCGCGCGAGGTGAAGGCGCGCGCGGTGCGCCCCGCCCGCGTCGGCATGACGCAATCGAACATGTCGATGCCCCGCGCGACCGCGCCCAGCAGGTCGTCGGGCGTGCCCACCCCCATCAGGTAGCGCGGCCGGTCGGCGGGCAGGGCGGGGGCGGTGTAGTCCAGCACCTCGAACATCGTCTCCTGGCCCTCGCCGACGGCGAGCCCGCCGACCGCGTAGCCCTCGAAGCCGATCGCGGTCAGCGCCGCCACCGAAGCCAGGCGCAGGTCACGATAGACGCTGCCCTGGACGATGCCGAACAGGCCGTAGCCCGGCCGGGGGACGAAGGCGGTGCGCGACCGCGCGGCCCAGCGCATCGACATCTCCATCGAGCGCCGGGCTTCCTCCTCGGTCGCCGGGTGTGGGGTGCATTCGTCCAGCACCATGGTGATGGTGGCGTCCAGCTTGTGCTGGATATCGACCGAGCTTTCCGGGGTCAGGCGATACGGGGTGCCGTCGATATGCGAGCGGAAGGTGACGCCGTCCGCATCCAGCTTGCGCAGCCCGGCCAGCGACATGACCTGGAAGCCGCCGGAATCGGTCAGGATCGGGGCGGGCCAGTCCATCATCCGGTGCAGCCCGCCCAGCGCCGCCACCCGCTCCGCGCCGGGGCGCAGCATCAGGTGATAGGTATTGCCCAGGATCAGCCGGGCGCCGGTGGACCGGACAGCGTCGGCCGTCATCGCTTTCACCGTGCCGGCGGTGCCGACCGGCATGAACACCGGGGTCTCGACCGCGCCATGCGCGGTCTGCAGCACGCCGGCGCGGGCCGCGCCGTCGGTGGCGGTGGCAGTCCAGGACAGGCTCATGCGCGTTCCAGCAGGGTGGCGTCGCCGTAGGAATAGAAGCGGTAGCCCGAGGCGATGGCATGGGCATAGGCGGCGCGCATGCGTTCGGTGCCGGCAAAGGCGCAGACCAGCATGAACAGCGTCGAGCGCGGCAGGTGGAAATTGCTCATCAGCAGCTCCGCCGAGCGGAAGCGGTGGCCCGGGCGGATGAAGATGTCGGTCTCGCCGGCGAAGGGACGCAGCGTGCCGGACTCGTCGGTGGCGCTTTCCAGCAGCCGCAGCGTGGTGGTGCCCACGGCGACGATGCGCCCGCCCGCCGCCCGCGCGGCGTTGACCGCGGCGGCGACCCCGGCGCTGACCTCGCCCCGCTCGGCATGCAGCCGGTGCGCGTCGATGTTTTCCTCCCGCAACGGCAGGAAGGTGCCGGCGCCGACATGCAGGGTCAGCGTGACGCGACGCACCCCCGCCGCTTCCAGGCCGGCGAGCAGGGCCGGGGTGAAATGCAGGCCCGCCGTGGGGGCCGCGACCGCCCCTTCCCGGGCGGCGAAGATGGTCTGGTAATCCTGGGCATCCTGCGGGCCGGGGCCATCGGGACGGGCGATGTAGGGCGGCAGCGCCAGCGCCCCGGTCGCGCGCAGCGCGGCGGTGAAGGCCTCGCCCTCCAGGTTGAAGCGCAGCGCCACGCCGCCGTCCGGGTCACGCCGCTCGACGCGGGCCACCAAAGGCGCGGCGAAATCCACCGTGTCGCCCGGCCGCAGCCGTCGCGCATTGCGCGCCAGCGCGTGCCAGGTGCCGTCGGCCAGCGGCCGGTCCAGCGTGATGCCGACCCGCGCCGCCCCGCGCCGTCCTTCCAACTGGGCCGGGATCACCCGCGTGTCGTTGGCCACCAGGATGTCACCCGCCCGCAGCAGCCCCGGCAGGTCACGCACCTGCCGGTCCTGCCAGCCGGCGCCTCCCACCTGCAGCAGCCGCGCCGCGTCGCGCGGGCGGGCCGGATGCTGGGCGATGCGCTCGGGCGGCAGCGCGAAATCGAAATCGGCGGCACGCATCACGCAGGCTGCGGCCCCAGCCGCCGCGCCAGCCGCACCAGCGGCACGCTGATCGCCACCGCCCAGGCCTTGCCGATCACCTGACCGGCCAGGAAATCCAGGCTGCCGAAGGCAACGGAGAGGAACACCACCGAATCGACCACCAGCCCCGCCAGGGACGAAGCGACCACCGCCAGCACCAGCCCACGCCGCTGCAACGGCGTGTAGACGGCGAAATCCGTCAGCTCGCTGAGCAGGAACGCCAGGCCGGACGCCAGCACCACATGCGGATCAGCCAGCGCCACCGACGCCACGCTGCCGGCCAGCACCGCACCGAGACCCCAGCCAGTGCCCAGGCAACGCTGCACCATGTCGCGCAGGACCAGGGCGAAACCGATGATCAGCACGCCCGAGGGCGCCATCAGCCCTGGCGCCACCGGGACAAGACACGGCCCCTGCGGCAGGCAAACCAGGCCAACATGCCCGATCATCCAATTGGCGAGCGGGATACAGGCCAGGAACAGCACGAAAGCCACCAGGCCAATGCGGGTGGCCGGCAGCACGCGGCGAGGGGGCACGAAAAACACCGAGGTTCCTAATGTACGACCAGTCGGGGCGTTGCCCCGAACCCGACCAGGAGGCTTCGCCTCCTGGACCTCCACCAAGGGCCAAAAGGCCCTTGGATCCCGGTTTCAGCCTCGCAGATAGCTGGCGATTTCCACCAGGTTGCCGTCAGGGTCACGGCAATAGACCGAGGTCATGGGACCGAGCGCGCCCTGCCGTTCCACCGGGCCGAACTCGACGACAACGCCACACGTGTGCAGGTGATCCACCACGTCGGCACTGGCGACGGCAGTGACGAAGCACAGGTCGTTCGCCCCCGCGACCGGGGCGCGCGCGGTGATCCAGGCATGCGCATCGGCTTCGACCGGCCGCAGGTTGATCTTCTGGCCGCCGAACTTCAGCGCCGTCCGGTTCTCGCGCCCGAAGGTCTCTACTTCCATGCCCAGCACGCGCTGATACCAGGACGCCGCGATCTCGACGTCCTTTACGTTCAGTACGAGATGGTCCAGCCGGTCCACGCAGAAACGCATTCCTTCACTCCAGCCCGCCAGAAACAATGCCGCCCGTGTAGCCGGAACCCCGGTCCGGCGGAACAAAGGAAAACGGGCGGCGCCATCCCGGCGCCTTCAATCGAGCCCGTCGTAGAAATCGTTGCCCTTGTCATCGATCACGATGAAGGCCGGGAAATCCTCGACCTCGATGCGCCAGACCGCCTCCATGCCGAGTTCCGGGTATTCCAGCACCTCGACCTTGCGGATGCAGTCCTGCGCCAGCCGCGCGGCCGGGCCGCCGACACTGCCAAGGTAGAAGCCGCCATGGGCCTTGCAGGCATCCTTCACCGCCTTGCTGCGGTTGCCCTTGGCCAGCATGACGAAGCTGCCGCCGGCCTGCTGGAACTCCGCGACATAGCTGTCCATGCGCCCGGCAGTGGTCGGGCCGAAGCTGCCGGTCGGCATGCCCTTCGGCGTCTTGGCCGGGCCGGCATAGTACACCGGATGGTCCTTGATGTACTGGGGCAGGCCGCCCCCGGCGTCGAGCCGCTCCTTCAGCTTCGCATGGGCGATATCACGTGCCACCACCATGGTGCCGGACAGCGACAGCCGGGTCTTGACCGGGTATTGCGACAACTGCCGCCGGATCTCCTCCATCGGGCGGTTCAGGTCCACCCGCACCACCTCGCCGCCCAGGATGTCCTGGGTCATTTCCGGCAGGTACTGCGCCGGATCGGTCTCGAGCTGCTCGAGGAACACGCCTTCCGGGGTGATCTTGGCCTTGATCTGGCGGTCGGCGCTGCAGGAGACGCCGATGCCGATCGGCAGGCTGGCGCCATGGCGCGGCAGCCGCACCACGCGCACGTCGTGGCAGAAATACTTGCCGCCGAACTGCGCACCGATACCCAGGGCGCGGGTCAGCTCCAGCACCTTCTGCTCCATCTCGGTGTCGCGGAAGGCGTGGCCGGTCTTGCTGCCCTCCGTCGGCAGGGTGTCGAGCCACTTGGTGGAGGCCAGCTTGACGGTCTTGAGCGTGGTCTCGGCGCTGGTGCCGCCGATCACGATCGCCAGGTGGTAGGGCGGACAGGCCGAGGTGCCGAGCGTGCGGATCTTGGTTTCCAGGAATTTCAGCAGCTTCTCCGGGCTGAGCACCGCCCGGGTTTCCTGGAACAGGAAGGTCTTGTTGGCGCTGCCGCCGCCCTTGGCGACGAACATCAGGTGGAATTCGTCGGCGTGATGCTCGCCGGGGGCGGCGTAGATGTCGAACTGCACCGGCAGGTTGGTGCCGGTGTTGACTTCCTCGAACATCGACAGCGGCGCCATCTGCGAATAGCGCAGGTTGGTCTCGGTGTAGGTGCGGTGCACGCCCAGGCTGAGCGCCTCTTCCTCGTCGCCCTCCACCCAGACGCGCTGGCCCTTCTTGCCGAACACGATGGCGGTGCCGGTGTCCTGGCACATCGGCAGCACCCCGCCGGCGGCGATGGCGGCGTTCTTGAGCAGGTCGAGCGCCACGAACCGGTCGTTGGCCGAGGCTTCGTTGTCCGACAGGATCGCCCGCAACTGCGCCAGATGGGCCGGCCGGAGCAGGTGGGAGACGTCGTGGAACGCCTGGAAGGCCAGCTCCGACAGCGCCTCCGGGGCCACTTTCAGCACCTTGCGCCCGTCGCAGGTGAGGGTGGTGACGCCGGCGACGTCGAGCTTGCGCCAGGGGGTGGCATCCGGCCCGAGCGGGAAGAGGGGGGCGTACTGGAAGTTGGACGGCCTCGCCAGCGGGGCGTTCATCGGCGGATCTCCCGAATCAGCTTTCTTTGGGCGGCGTGCGGCGGCGGAAGGCGTCCAGGCTGACGACCTGCGGCGTCGCCGGCGGCTCTTCCGGGGCTGCTTCCGGCGCGGCTTCGGCCTGCGGCTCGGCGGGGGCGGCGGGTTCCGGCTCCGGCAGCTCGGTGGCATGGAAGCGCAGGCCGAAGCGGACTTCCGGATCGGCGAAGGCGGTGATGGCGGCAAGCGGGATGCGCAGCGTCGCCGGCACCCCGCCGAAGGACAGCCCGACGGTCATCAGCCCGTCCGGCTCGTCGACCGCGAGGTCCCAGAACTGGTGCTGCAGGACAATGGTCATTTCCTGCGGGTACTGCGCCTTCAACCGCGCCGGAATGGCGACGCGCGGATGGTCGGTGCGGAATGTCAGGTAGAAGTGGTGCCCGCCCGGCAGGCCGTTCACGGCCGCATACTGAAGGGCCCGCACCATCACCTGACGGAGGGCCTGTTCGGTCCACTCCTCGTAAGGAAGCAGGCTCTCCGGGCGCTGCTCCCCATCCTGCCCGGTCGGATCGTCATCCATAGGAATGCCTCACGCGTAAGGGGTTCCCATTAGCGAAAGGGGGCGGGCGGGGGAAGGGCGTGCTGTCCGCCGCCGTTGCGCGGGCGTGAACACGTGCAGTTCAACACCCAAAGAACAACACCCCGCCTGCGGGGGCGTTCGCTCTGGTGACCGCAGGGAGGCAGCAAGCACCATGCCTGGTGACGAGGAGATACTGCCCCTTGCCGCCGAGGAGGTGCGGATAACCACCCGCACCATAGAGACGGGACGGGTGCGCGTCGACATCAATACCGTCCCGCACACCGAGCAGGTCACGGTGAACCTGGCCGAAACCCGGGCTTCGGTCGAGCACGTGCCGGTTGGGCGCTTCGTCGAGACGGCGCCGCCGACACGACAGGAGGGTGAGGTCACCATCATCCCGGTCCTCGAGGAAAGGGCGGTTGTGACGATTCGCCTCTATCTGCGGGAGGAGCTGCACGTACGCAGCCGCACCGTCCATCGCCTGCAGAGGCATGATGTCACGTTGCGCCGCCAGCAGGCCACGGTTGCCCGTACGGGCGCCAATACAGAAACGACGGAAGGAAGGAAGCGAGATGAGTGATCCCCTGATCGGACCAGGCGCAGGCGTTCCCGGCCTGCAGACCGGTTCCGTGGCCGGAACGGAAGCGGTGGACGGACCCCGTACGGGGGGGGCGGCCTGGCGGACATTGGCCTGCCTTTTCGCCACCCGTGCCCGTGCCGAGGAAGCGCGCCAGGCCCTGATCGATGCCGCAACCCCGGCCAGCGAGATCCGGATTACCTCCCAGGACGCTCCGGCCACCAGCAGCACGACCACCGAGAGCGGCGGCATCTGGGAGTCGCTCAAGCGGCTGTTCACCGGGGAGGATCTGGAAAGCTACCGCGAGGGCGTCAACCGCGGGCAAACCCTGCTCACGGTCCGCGTGCACAGCGAGGCCGATGCCGACCGGGTGGGATCCATCCTGGAGGGCTATGATCCGGTGGATCTCGATGAGCAGGAAACCGAATGGCGCTCGCATGGCTGGACCGGCCCGCACCCGGCCGCGGCGAGCGGGACGGCGGTTGCCTATGGCACGGCGGGTGAGCGTGACGACACGCTTGGTACCGGCACGGCCAAGCCGGCTGCCCCCTCGGTGGCCACCACCGCATCGGATCTGTCCGGCCGCGCCGCCGTCCCGCCCGGCCGGCGCGCCGAGGGCGAGGAGGTGATCCCGATCGTCGAGGAGCAGCTCGCGGTCGGCAAGCGCAACACCGGTCGTGGCTCGGTGCGGGTGCGCAGTTACGTTGTGGAAACGCCGGTGGAGGAGGATGTCCGCCTGCGGGAGGAGCGGGTGCAGGTCGAGCGCCGCCCGGTCAGCCGCGAGCTTGGTGCCGATTCCGCCGCCTTCCAGGACCGCACGGTCGAGATGACCGAATCCCGCGAGGAGGCGGTGGTGCAGAAGACCGCGCGGGTCACCGAGGAGGTGGTGGTGCGCAAGGATGTCGGGGAGCGTACCGAACATGTCTCCGACACGGTCCGGCACACCGAGGTCGAGGTGGACGACCAGACCACCAGCCCCCGTACGGCCGGGGAGGCGCCGCGCCCGCGGACCGACAAGCCACTGAAATAGCGGACTGACCGCACGTCGTGAGCTGACAGGGGGCTCCTTCCCGGACGGGGAGGGGCCTTTCCTGTGCGGGAAGGGAAGAGTTGGGGGGCTTCTGTTGCCCGGTGCCCCCCGGACCGCGCTTACCGCTTATGCAGCGGCAGCGAGCGCCACGTTGTCGTTGGCACTTGTGAATTGGCCCGATGACGGCGGAACCATGCCGGGCAAAAGATGGGTCTTTACCACGCGTGTCGATCCTGTTTCGCCCCCCTAGCCACGACTCGGGTTCACCGGGTCCATGGTGGAGGCGCCGGGCACTGCCCCCGGGTCCACAACGCTTATTCCACGCACCGTTTATCGCCATAGCCGGCAAGCCGGCAGGACGAATATAGGGTGGTGTGGCGCCGGATTGAAGGGTGAAACGGATGATTCTGACCGAACAGCAGCAGGCCGACATCGCGGCCCAGCGGGCGCAGGCCGCGCCCACGCGCCGCGCCACCGTGCCGGCACTCGAGGAGCTGCTGTACAGCCCGATCCCGGTGCTCGACCATGGCTTCGTGCGGGTGGTGGACTACATGGGCGATGACGGCGCCGTGGTGCAGGCCGCCCGTGTCTCCTACGGCCGCGGCACCCGCAAGGTGTCGGAGGACGCCGCGCTGATCCGCTACCTGATGCGCCACCGGCACACCACGCCCTTCGAGATGTGCGAGATCAAGTACCACGTGAAGCTGCCGATCTTCGTGGCGCGCCAGTGGATCCGCCATCGCACCGCGAACGTGAACGAGTATTCCGCCCGCTATTCGATCCTGGACCGGGAATTCTACATCCCGGCCCCCGAACAGCTCGCCGCCCAGTCCGCGGTCAACCGCCAGGGCCGCGGCGAGGTGCTCACCGGCGACGAGGCGGCCGAGGTGCTGGACATCCTGCGCAGCGACGCGGCCCGCTGCCATGACCATTACGTGGACATGCTCAACGAGGACGCGGCAGGCAACCCGGCCGATCCGGCGAAGCAGGGGCTGGCGCGCGAACTCGCCCGCATGAACCTGACCCTGAACACCTACACACAATGGTATTGGAAGACGGATCTGCACAACCTGTTGCATTTCCTCTCTTTGCGGGCTGACCCGCATGCCCAGTACGAGATCCGGGTCTATGCCGAGGCCATGCTGAAGACGGTCGAGGCCTGGGTGCCCGCCACCTTTGCCGCCTTCCGCGACTACCGGCTCGGCGCGGTCACCTTCTCCGCGGCGATGCTGGCGGTGGTGAAGCGCCTGCTGGCCGGCGAGGCCGTCGAGGCGGCCGGAAGCGGCTTGTCCAAACGCGAATGGGCGGAACTGATGGCGGCGCTCGGCCGGGAGGGCTGATCCCGGTCGTGTGATGGCCGCCGCCTTCGATAGTGGCGGCGGTTTTCGCCAAGGCAGGAAATCGAAACGGTTCTCGTGGGGTGATCTCACAAATATGTGAGACTTTTTCCGGGCAACACGCTAAGACGTGCCTGTTGACCCCAGCGATCGAGCCAATGAAATGCGCCCGTACTTGCTATGGCTGGATGAGCTTTCCGCTCGCCTTGATGAGGTAAATCGCCGCCGTCTTCTCATGGTTTCGATGGCGGGATTGACCTTGTTCGCCGGGACGACGGCGGCAGCGATCAGTGCGGGCGATCCGGCCGACATCGTTGCCGGGGTGATCCTGCTGCTGCTCTGTGCCGCCGGCTCGGCCATCGCCTGCAGCGCCCGCAACAAGTCCTGATCCCCGCTTCCGCCTGATATCGGCGGTCCGTTGTCCCGATCGTGACGGATGCCTGCGCATCCGTTGCGTGCCCACGGGTGCGGCGCCGCCTTGGCCCGATTGCCAGTGCACATCCGCGCGGTATTCCGATCCGTTGCGGTTGCGCCGCGTTGCTGCCGGCGACAGCAACAAAGGATCGAGCCATGAGCTTGCTTCGGCGCGCAATGCTGCGCGCCTCGGCCGAAACGGTGCGAAGCGGTGGGCTGTTGGCCCTGTATCTCGCCTTGCATGGTCATGCCTGGCCCAATCGCCTGCCCAATCCCTTTCTCAAAGGTGGGTTCGCCCCGGTCCGCGACGAACTGACCGTGGAGGCGCTGCCGGTGCGCGGCGAACTGCCGAAGGATCTCGCCGGGGTCTATCTGCGCAACGGGCCCAATCCGGAATTCAAGCCGCTTTCCTACACGTTCCCGTTCGACGGCGATGGCATGGTGCATGCCCTGGCCTTGCAGGAGGGCCGCGCCTCCTACCGCAACCGCTTCGTGCTCACCCCGGGGCTGCGGGCGGAGCAGCGTGCAGGCCGGGCGCTCTATGGCGGCATGCTGACGCCGAGATGGCCCGATCCGGCGCTGATCGGCCCGGATGGCGATCCCAGTCCCTTCAAGAACACCGCCAACACCAATGTCATCCACCATGGCGGCCGCACCCTGGCGCTGTGGGAAGGCGGGCTGCCGATCGAGCTTGGTCCCGATCTGCGGACCATCGGGCCATGCGACTTCAACGGGCAGGTGCGGACGGCCTTCACCGCCCATCCGCAGACCGATCCGCACACCGGCGAACTGCTTGCCTTCCGCTATGTGCCGACGCCTCCGTATCTTTTTCTGATCGTGATCGATCCCACCGGGCAGCACGCAAGGGAAATCCCGATCGATGTCGCGGCCCCCTTCATGGTGCATGATTTCACCGTCACGCCGCGCTACGCCATCTTCTTCCTCTGCCCCACCCTGATCGATCCGGCCAGCGCGATCAGGGGCCGGCGCCTGCTGTCCTGGGAACCCGAACGCGGCACCTGCATCGCCCTGGTGCCGCGTGACGGCTGCGGACCGGTGCGGTGGTTCCGGACCGATCCGTTCTTCGTTTTCCACTTCATGAACGCCTTCGAGCAGGCGGAGCGGATCGCCGTGGATTACGTGCAGCATGCCTCCTTCGGCGGCGGCATGAGCACGGCGATGCCATCGCTGTGGCGGATGGAACTCGATCCCGCCACCGGCCTGGCGCGGCGGAGCCAGCTCTGCGACCACATCGCCGAGTTCCCCCGCATCGACCGGCAGGTGGCGGGACGGCGCAACCGTTATGGCTGGATGCCTTTGGCGGGTCGGCATCGCGGGCCCGCCAGCACCTTCAGCGCGGTCGCCCGCTATGATTTCCTGCGCGGCGACGTGGCCGTGCACGATTTCGGCCAGGGCCAGGAAATGGGTGAGCCGGTGTTCATTCCCCGCCCCGGTGCGGATCCGTCCCGGCGGGCGGAGGGCGACGGCTGGATCGGTGCCTATGTCTACGATCTGGCCGCCGATGCCACGCGGTTCGTGTTGCTGGACGCGGTGGACATCGTCGCCCCGCCGCTGGCCGAGATCATGCTGCCGCGGCGGGTGCCGCACGGCTTCCACGGCAACTGGATCGAAGGCGCGGCCCTGGCGGCCTGATCACGGTGCCTGTCGAGGGCAAAAATGATGTTAAAAAGCGTATCCGTGTGGGTCGGAACCAGTCGGAATGAAACACCGGAGGCCGCCATGATGGCCCCCGGCGGCTGGTGAGTCAGCTCACGACGATCCGTGGTCCGGCGGCCTGCGTGCCAACGGGCAACTTCTGGCGCAGCCGCGCGGCGATCGCCGCGAAGGCCTGCGCCGCGGGACTTTCCGGTGCCGCGGCCACGATCGGCGTGCCGGCATCGGCCGTGGTGCGGATGTCGAGCAGCAGCGGCACCTCGCCGAGGAAGTCGATGCCCAGCCGCGCCGCTTCCTGCCGTGCCCCGCCATGGCCGAACAGCTCGGTGCGGTGATTGCAGTTCGGGCAGCAGAAATAGCTCATGTTCTCGACCAGCCCGAGCACGGGCACGCTGGTGCGTTCGAACATGCGCACGCCGCGCCTGGCATCGAGCAGGGCGATGTCCTGGGGCGTCGAGACGATGACGGCCCCGGCCAGCCGCACCCGCTGCGCCATGGTCAACTGCGCATCCCCGGTGCCCGGCGGCATGTCCACCACCATCACGTCGAGCGGGCCCCACGCCACCTGGCCCATCATCTGCTCGAGCGCGCCCATTACCATGGGGCCACGCCAGATCATCGGCGTTTCTTCCTCGACCAGGTAGCCGATCGACATGGTCGAGAGCCCCCAGGCAGGGATCGGCTTCATCAGATCGCCCTGCAGGTCGGGTTTGCGGCTGAGCCCCATCATGCGCGGCAGGCTCGGGCCATAGATGTCGGCATCGAGCAGCCCGACCCGGAGCCCCTGCTGCGCCAGCGCCACCGCGAGGTTCACCGCGACGGTGGACTTGCCCACGCCCCCCTTGCCGGAGGCCACGGCGACGATGGCGCCCACCTCGGGCAGCAGCATCGGGCGCTGGCCGGCGCCGTGCGCGTGCGCGCCCGCGGCCGGTTGGGTGGCGGGGCCGGATGGCGCGGCACGATGCGCCGTCAGCACCGCCGCGACATTGAGCACGCCCGGTTCGCGGGCGAGCAATTGCTCGATCTGCCGGCACACCGCCTCCATCGCCGCGGCGTGTGCCCGGTCGGTCAGCAGGGTCACCTGCACCAATCCCCCGCGGACCTGCACGCTCTCCACCAGCCCGGCGGAGACGATGTCGCGACCGGTTGCAGGATCACTGATCCGGCGCAGTGTTTCAGTGAGTGTTTCAGGGGTCGGTTCGGGCATCCGCTTGAAAACCTTCCGTAGCCGGTCAATATGCAGCCGCGCCATGGGCTCCCGATATGGCCCGCGCATCCCGAGATGCCAATGGTATTTCGGCAATCGGCCGCCCCGGTGCGGCCATGTCCAGACAGGAGCGACCTCACTCTCATGCCTTGGAACAACGGCGGTCCCGGCGACGGCTCGAATGGAGGGTCCGGCGGGCCGAGCCCGTGGGGAAGTCCCGGCGACGGGCGGCGATCCGGCGGACGGCCGGGCGGCCCGCAGGGACCCTGGGGCCAGGGGCCACGCGGCCCCGGCGGTCCTCCCCCACCTGATCTCGACGAGGTGATCGCCCGCCTCCAGGCCTTCGTCCGCGGCTTGCTGCCCCCGGGCCTGGGCGGAGGCCGCGGCACCCGTCCCCCCGGTTTCTTCAGCGGCGGCAAGGGGTTCGCCCTGGTGGCGGCCCTCGTCGTCGCCGTGTGGCTGTTTTCCGGCTTTTACCGTGTCCAGCCGGATGAGCAGGGCGTGGTGCTGCGCTTTGGCGCCTATAATCGTACTACGCTGCCCGGCCTGAACTATCGCCTGCCCTGGCCGATCGAGAGCGTGGTTCGTCCGGCGGTCACCCGCATCAACCGCATCGAGATCGGCTACCGCTCGGCGCCGGAGACCATCCGTGCCTCGGCCCGCGGCGAAAGCGGCTCCGACGTGCTGGCGGAAAGCCTGATGCTGACCGGCGACGAGAACATCGTCGATATCGATTTCGCCGTGTTCTGGCGCATCCGCGATGCCGGTGCCTTCCTCTTCAACACCCGCAATCCCGCCTACACGGTGAAGTCCGCGTCCGAAAGCGTGATGCGCGAGGTGATCGGCCGCACGCCGATCCAGCCCGCCCTCACCGATGCCCGCGCCCAGATCGAGGTGGCGGTGAAGAGCGGCGTGCAGGCGATCATGGATGCCTATGGCTCGGGTGTGGAGATCACCCAGATCCAGTTGCAGAAGGTGGACCCGCCGGCGGCGGTGATCGACAGCTTCCGCGACGTGCAGCGCGCCAATACCGACGCCGAGCGCATGCGCAACGAGGCCGAGGGCTACCGCAACGACATCGTGCCGCGCGCCCGCGGCGACGCCGCCAGCGTCACCGCCGAGGCCGAAGCGGCCCGGCAGGCCGGAATTGCCGCCGCCACCGGCCAGGCACAACGCTTCCTCTCGGTGCTGAAGGCCTATGACGCCGCCAAGGACGTCACCCTGCAGCGCCTGTACCTGGAGACCATGCAGGACATCCTGACCAAGACCCCGACGATCGTGCTCGACGAAAGGCTGCAGGGCGTGCTGCCGCTGCTCCCGCTCGGGGATGCCGCCCGTCTGCCGGGCGCGCCCGCGTCTCCTTCGCCGGCCCAGCCGGCCCAGCCGCGGGGGGCCACCCGATGAACCGCACCTCGATCATCGCCGCCGCGGCGGCCGCCGTGGTGGTGCTCGCCGTCATCGGCGTGTCCAGCCTCTTTGTCGTGCAGCAGACCGAACAGGTGCTGATCACCCAGTTCGGCCAGCCGATCCGGGTGATCACCAAGCCGGGCCTGCACGCCAAGGTGCCGCTGATCCAGGCCGCGATCAGCTTCGACCGCCGCCTGCTCGATTACGAAGTGCCGCCCGAGGAGGTGATCCTCGGCGACCAGCGCCGCCTGATCGTCGACACCTTCACCCGGTTCCGCATCACCGACCCGCTGCGCTACTACCAGGCGGTCGGGCCGACGGAAGAAGGCATCCGGGCGCGGCTGACCTCGGTGGTCTCTTCCTCGCTGCGCCGCGTGCTCGGCAACGAACAGTTGCTGAACGTCCTGTCTTCCCAGCGCGGGCGGATCATGGGGCTGATCCGCGGCCAGGTGAACGACGAGATGCGCTCCTTCGGCATTTCCATCGAGGATGTGCGCATCCGCCGCGCCGACCTGCCGGAGGAAAACACCCAGGCGATTCTCTCGCGCATGAACTCCGAGCGTGAGCGCGTCGCCCGCCAGGCCCGTGCGGAGGGCGCCGAGGCGTCGGCCCGCATCCGCGCCGACGCCGACCGGGAGCGCACGATCATCCTGGCCGAGGCCCGCGCCAAGGCCGACCAGTTGCGCGGCGAGGGCGAGGGGCAGGCGATCGCGATCTACGCCGACGCGTTCCAGCGGGATGCGCATTTCTTCTCGGTCTGGCGCACGCTGCAGGCATATCGGGAGGCCTTCGCGTCCGGCACGTCGCGACTCGTGCTTTCGCCCTCGGATGACTTCCTGCAACTGCTGCGTCACGCGCCGAAGCCTGAGGCGAAAGCCGCACCCTGACCGGGTCCCCCCCTGCGCGCTTGTCGCCAGGGGGGGATACCCCCACTCTGAGCAGGACCCCTGGGAGTCTTCCCCCATGTTCGCTTCCCATCCCCTTGCCGTGATCCGCGCCGCGTCGTTGCGGCGCATGCTGGCCGCTGCCGCCCTGGCCACCGCGCTCACCTTGCCGGTGGCCTTGCCCGCGTCCGCCCAGGCCCGCGCCGTACCCGACAGCTTCGCCGATCTTGCCGAGCGTCTGCTGCCCGGCGTGGTGAACATCTCCTCCAGCCAGACCCTGGCGGCGCGCAACGACCGGCAGGGGCCGGAAGTGCCGATGTTCCCGCCGGGCTCGCCCTTCGAGCAATTTTTCCGCGACTTCCTCGACCGCAACCGGCCGCCGGGCCAGCAGCGCGGGCCGCAGGCACCGCCGCGGCGCATGCAGAGCCTCGGTTCCGGCTTCATCATCGACCCGTCCGGCATCGTGGTGACCAACAACCACGTCATCGAAGGCGCGGACGAAGTCACCGTCACCCTGCAGGACAACACCACCCTGAAGGCCACCATCCTCGGCCGCGACGAGCGTACCGACATCGCCGTGCTGAAGGTGACATCCGACAAGCCGCTGGCGGCGGTGCCTTTCGGGGATTCCGACAAGATACGGGTGGGCGACTGGGTGCTCGCGATCGGCAATCCCTTCGGCCTCGGCGGCACCGTCACCGCCGGCATCGTCAGTGCCCGCGGGCGTGACATCCAGCAGGGGCCGTACGACAACTTCATCCAGACCGACGCCGCCATCAACCAGGGCAATTCCGGCGGTCCGCTGTTCAACCTCAATGGTGAGGTGATCGGCATCAACACCGCCATCTACTCGCGCTCCGGCGGGTCGATCGGCATCGGCTTCTCGATTCCCTCCACGCTCGCCAAGACGGTGGTGGCGCAGCTGCGCGACTACGGACGGGCCAAGCGCGGCTGGCTCGGGGTGAAGATCCAGCAGGTCACGCCCGAGATCGCCGACAGCATGGGGATGAAGGAAGCCACCGGCGCACTGGTGGCGAGCGTCGAGGACGGCGGGCCTGCCGCCAGCGCGAAGATCCGCGGCGGCGACATCATCACGAAGTTCAACGGCCAGGACATCAAGGAGATGCGCAACCTGCCGCGCATCGTGGCCGAAACCGAGATCGGCAAGACCGTGCCGGTGACGATCTGGCGCGACGGGCACGAACTCAACCTGAATACGACAGTCGGTGAGCTGCCGGACGACCAGAAGCTGGCCGCGGCCAGCCCCGACCGTCCCGCCCCGCTGGCCGGCCGTCCGGTCGAGGTGGCCGGGCTGGGCCTGAAACTGACGCCGATCACGCCCGAGGCCCGCGAGCGGTTCTCGATCGGACCGGACCAGAAAGGCGTGCTGGTCACCGAGGTCGCCCCGAACTCACCCGCCGCCGATCGCGGGCTGAAGGCCGGCGACGTCATCGTCGAGGTGCAGCAGCAGGAAGTCGCCTCGCCGGGGGACGTGGTCGATCGGGTGGACCGGGCCCGCAAGTCCAACCGGCGCTCCGTGCTGATGCTGATCCAGGGAACGGACGGGCCGCGCTGGGTGCCGCTGTCCATCGCGCCCGACAACAAGCGGCAGCCGGGCTGAAGGGAAGGCCAGGGCTCTGCCCTGGACCCGGCAGGGGCCACAAGGCCCCTGCACCCCAGTCTCGCTGCGCGGCACAGAGTCAGCAGGCGTAGGGCGGATCAGCGCAGCGCAATCCGCCATCGCAAGGCGCCGCAGGATTGCCGGCTTGTGTTGGCGGACTGCGTCCGCCCTACATCGAATGGGGTTCCAAGGGCGAAGCCCTTGGTGGAGGTCCAGGAGGCAAGGCCTCCTGGTCAGGTGCGGGGCGAAGCCCCGCCGCGTTCAGGCGAGGCGCCGGCTGCCCTCGATATCCGGCAGGAACCAGGTCAGCAGGCCGAGCACCGGCAGCCAGGCGCAGATCCGGTAGACCAGGTCGATCGAGGTCATGTCGGCCAGTTCGCCGAGCAGGGCGGCGCCCAGGCCGCCGAGCCCGAAGGCGAGGCCGAAGAACACGCCTGACACCAGTCCGACCCGTCCCGGCACCAGCTCCTGCGCATAGACCAGGATCGCCGAGAAGGCCGACGACATGATGAAGCCGATCGGGATGGCCAGCGCGACGGTCCAGAACAGGCCAACATGCGGCAGCATCAGCGTGAAGGGCAGGGGGCCGAGGATCGACGCCCAGATCACGTAGCGCCGGCCGAAGCGGTCGCCGATCGATCCGCCGATCAGGGTGCCCAGGGCGGAGGCGGCGAGGAAGACGAACAGATAGATCTGTGCCGTCCGCACCGGCACGGCGAAGTGCTGGATCAGGTAGAAGGTGAAGAACGTGCTGATGCCGGCGGTGTAGAAGCTTTTCGAGAACATCAGCGTCGCCAGCACGGCGATGCCGCGGACCACCACGGCGCGGGGGTGCGACATCACGTCAGTGCTGGCGCGGCCATGGGGGCCGGCCCCTGCCGCGCGGCGGCGGCGGTACCAGGTGCCGACCTGGGTCAGCACAATGATTGCGGTCAGGGCGGCGAGCGAGAACCAGGCCAGGCTGCCTTGTCCCCCCGGCACCACGATGAAGGCCGCGAGCAGCGGGCCCAGCGCCTGTCCGGTATTGCCGCCCACCTGGAACAGCGACTGCGCGAAGCCGTAGCGCCCGCCCGAGGCCAGCCGCGCCATGCGCGATGATTCCGGATGGAAGACCGAGGATCCGGTGCCCACCAGCGCGGCGCCGGCAAGCAGGGCGCCGAAGCTGCCCGCGCGCGAGAGCACCAGCAGGCCGACCAGGGTGAAGCCCATCCCGATTGCCAGCGAATAAGGCTGCGGCCGCCGGTCCGTGTACATCCCGACCACCGGCTGCAGCAGCGACGCCGTCAACTGGAAGGTCAGCGTGAGCAGCCCGATCTGTCCGAAATCCAGAAGGTAGGCGTCCTTGAGGATGGGGTAGATCGCCGACAGCAACGATTGCTGCATGTCGTTCAGCATGTGGCAGAAGCTGAGCGCGACCAGCACCCCCAGCGATGTCGAGGCGGCGGCGGTCCGCGCGGGCGCGGCGGTCACGGACATGTGGCTGAATTCCCGGGACGGCTGACAAAGTGAAAGTATGGTCATACCCCCCGGATGGCCCAATCCCTGATACCGGGCATCAGGATTGCATGGCTCTTCGCGCCAATCGCCTGCGGGCGGGCCGGGGTGGCTGATCCTGCATTGCTGCCCCGCACGTTCATGTGAAGCTTGCCGTTGCAAACAATTCGCAAGAAAATGTGCCGGCCAACCAGGGACGATACGATGCCCGACACCATTGCCGCCGATTTGCTGCCGCCCGGCCCTGCCTCGCAGGATCGTGCGTCGTTGCCGCTCGGAAAGGCGCCGCTGCGGTTCCGGGGACGGATCCGGGCGCTCGATGCTTCCGCGGTCGGCGGCAGCCTCGCCTCGGACGAGCTGGAACGCCGGCTGCTGGAGATGGGCTTCGTGGAAGGCGCGACGGTGGAGATCCGCCACCAGGGCCTGTTCCGCCGTGACCCGATCGCGGTGCGGGTCGATGCCTCCACCATCGCGCTGCGGCGGCGCGAGGCGAATGCGGTGCTGGTGGAGCCACTGGACGAAGCCGCGTGACCGAAATCGGCGCCACCACCCGGGCGGTGCGCATCGCGCTGGTGGGCAATCCGAACTGCGGCAAGACCGCGCTGTTCAATGCCCTGACCGGCAGCCGCCAGAAAGTTGCCAACTACGCCGGTGTGACCGTCGAGCGCAAGGAAGGCCGGTTCGTTACCCCGGCAGGCCGCCCGGTGCGGCTGCTCGATCTGCCGGGGACCTATTCCCTGCGCGCCCGCAGCCCCGACGAGGAGATCACCCGCGAGGCGGTGCTCGGGCGGCTGGCCGGGGAGGTGCCGCCGGAACTGCTGCTGTGCGTCGTCGACGCCACCAATCTGCGCCTGGCGATCCGGCTGGTGCTGGAACTGCGCCAGGTCGGCCGGCCGATGGTGCTGGCCGTCAACATGTTCGACATCGCCCGCCATCGCGGCGTCGCGATCGACCTCGACCGCCTGTCGGCCGAGCTCGGCATCCCGGTGGTGACCTCGGTCGCGGTGCGGCGGGGCGGCACCCAGGACTTGCTGGCCCGGCTCGATGCCGCGATCGCGGCGCTGCCCGCCGGCGCGCAGGCGCCGATGCAATGGGCGCCGCATGACCGTCGCGGCCTGCGCGCCCTGCAGCGCGAGGCCGACCGCATCATCGCCGCCGCGGTGCGGCCGCCGACACGGCCCGATACCGCGACCTCGCGGCTCGATGCGGTGCTGCTGCACCCGGTGGCCGGCACGCTGATCCTGCTGCTGCTGCTGTTCCTGATGTTCCAGGCGGTGTTTTCCTGGGCTGCCCCGCCGATGGAGGCGATCAAGGCCGGGTTCGACGCCCTGGCCGGGCTCGCGGGGTCGGTGTTGCCGGAAGGGCTGCTGCGCAGCTTCGTGCGCGACGGGCTGATCGGCGGCGTCGGCGCGGTGCTGGTGTTCCTGCCGCAGATCCTGATCCTGTTCCTGTTCATCCTGCTGCTCGAGGATTTCGGCTACATGGCCCGGGCAGCGTTCCTGATGGACCGCATCATGGGGGGCGCGGGGCTGCACGGGCGCGCCTTCATCCCGCTGCTCTCCAGCTTCGCTTGCGCCATTCCCGGCATCATGGCGACACGGGTGATCGACAGCCGGCGCGACCGGCTTGCCACGATCCTGGTGGCGCCGCTGATGACCTGCTCGGCGCGCATTCCGGTGTACACGCTGATCATCGCCGCCTTCATCCCCAACCGCGAGGTCTGGGGCGGGCTGGAACTGCAGGGGCTGGTGATGTTCGGGCTCTATGCCATGGGCATCCTGAGCGCGCTCGGCGTTTCCTTCGTGCTCAAGCGCGTGGTCTGGCGCGGCGTGCCGCCCGAGCCCTTCATGCTGGAACTGCCCGACTACAAGCGGCCGAGCGCGCGCAACGTGCTGTATGGCCTGTGGCAGCGGGCCAAGGCATTCCTGCGCCGGGCCGGCACCACCATCCTGGCGATGATGGTGGTGATCTGGTTCCTGGCTTCGGTGCCGCGTCCGCCGGAGGGGGCGACCGATCCCGCCATCACCTACAGCTTCGCCGCCAAGATCGGCCGTTTCATGGAGCCGGTGCTGTCACCGATCGGCTTCAACTGGCAGATCAACGTTGCCCTGGTGCCCGGCATGGCGGCGCGCGAGGTCGCGGTGGCTTCGCTCGGCACGGTCTATTCCATCGAGGCGAATGACGAATCCGCCGCGGAGCTGGGCCACGCGCTGGCGGGAAGCTGGAGCCTTGCCACCGCGCTGGCGCTGCTGGCCTGGTATGTCTTCGCCCCGCAATGCGCCTCGACGCTGGCCACGGTGCGCCGCGAGACCGGGTCGTGGCGATGGCCCGCCTTCCTGTTCGCCTACATGCTGGCGCTGGCCTATGCGGCGGCGTTCGTCACCTTCCGCGTGGCGGTGGCGCTGGGGGGCGGCTGAGGCGGCAGGCCGTCGCCGCAGCCGGCCGCCTCCCGTAGCACCCAGTCCCGGAACGCAAGGGCGGCCGGCGGCCGGCCAGGCCCCGGACGGGTGAGCACGTAGTAGGCAAAACGCGACGGCCAGGGCAGATCCAGCGCGACCGCCAGCCGCCCGGCGGCGATTTCCTCGGCGGCGTGGAACTCGGCCACCAGGGCGAGGCCCTGGCCGGCCACCGCTGCGCGCACCAGAAGATGGTCATCGGGGAAGCGCGTGCCGCGCAGGGCGCGTCCCTCCGCGTCGTTGCCGCCCTGCGCGCGCAGCCAGAGCGCCCAGTCCGCCCCGTCGCTGTTCTGCAGCAGCGGGTAATGCAGCACGTCCTCCGCCCGGCTCAGCCTCGGGCCGGTGGCGAGCCGTGACGGGCTGCCCACCGGTACCAGCCGCGGCATGAGGAAACGCACCACTTCCAATCCCGGGTAGTCGCCGAGGCCATGGCGCAGCGCGACATCGGCGCTGCCGGGGCCGCGCCCGACCTCGACCAGGGCCGAGGTCGCGTCGATGCGCACCTCGATGCCGGGATAAAGGGCGGCGAAGCGTCCCAGCCGGGGCACCAGCCAGCCGGCGGCGAAAGAGGCCGAGGTGCTCACCAACAGGGGCCGGTGACGGTGGCCCCCGGTCGCGCGTTCGGTGGCATCCACCGCCGCCTCGATACGAGCGAAGGCGTCCACCAGCGGGTCGAGCAACTGCCTTCCGGTCCCGGTCAGGCGCAGTTCCCGGTTGTGCCGCTCGAACAGCGGCAGGCCCAGCCGCCGCTCCAGCGCCTTCACCTGCTGGCTGATCGCCCCCGGTGTGACGCCCAGCGCGCCCGCGGCCGCCTTCATGCTGCCGAGCCGTCCGGTTTCGGCGAAAGCGCGCAGGGCCAGCAGGAGCAGCGGTGGGCGTGGCATGGGGTCAGTTTAGCCAGGCTCATCCGAGGCTCAAGCAAACTGGTTTGTCGCCAGTGCCGCCGGTGACGAGGCTGGCGGTCCATCCACGGGATTTCCTCCATGCCGTTCCGCGCCCTGTCCGTCCATCCCCGGTTTCGTCTCGGTGCCGTCGTGGTTCTTGGCTTCCTCGCGCTCGCGCTGGCTTTCTCGGCACGAGCCGCGCTGGGGCTCGCCATGCCGGTATGGGAGCGCGAACTGGGTTGGTCGCGGGGCTTCGTCTCGGGCGTGGCGGCGGTGGGGCTGGTGGTGATGGCGTGCGTGGCGCCCTGGGCCGGTGCCCTGGTGGACCGACATGGCCCACGCAAGGTCCTGGTGCCCGGCCTCGCGGCCGTGGCCCTGGGGTGTGTCGGGGTGGCGGGGGCGGAGCGGCCATGGCAGTTCGTGCTTGCCTATGCCGGACTCGCGTCGATCGGCTTCGGCATCGTGGCGACCCATGTCGTTGCCACTGCGGTCGCGCGAATGACGGCGGGCCGACGGGGGCTCGCCACCGGGGTCGCGACCTCCGGGTCCACCGCCGGTCAGTTCGTGCTGGTGCCGCTGATCGCCGCCCTGCTGGCGGTGGCAAGCTGGCGCTGGGGATTCCTCGGGATCGCCATGGGCGCCGCGCTGCTCGCCATGCTGGCGCTGCCGATCCTGGCGGTGCCGGCGGTGGCGCGGCAGGGCGACCGGTCGCGGCCGCCATTCGCGGCGGAACTCCGTTTCCTCGCGGCGCAGCCGACCTTTCACCTGTTGTTCTGGAGCTTCCTGATCTGCGGTTTCACCAGCACCGGCGTGATCGAAACGCATCTGCTGCCCTATGCCGCGCTGTGCGGTTTCGCCCCGATGCCGGGTGCCGTGGCCTATGGCGTGCTCTCGCTGGTCAACATGCTCGGCATGATGGGGGCGGGATGGCTGACCGACCGGATGAACCGGCCGCTGCTGCTCGCTGTCATCTATGCGGGGCGGGCGGTGACCTTCCTGTTGCTCCTGCATGTCGGTGACAGCTACCCGGCATTGCTGCTGTTCGCCGCGGCCTTCGGCGCCGTGGACTATGCGACGGTGCCGGTGACGGCGAGCCTTGTGGCCAGCCATCTCGGCCTGCGCGTGATGGGACTCGCCATGGGGGTCATTTCCGCCGGGCATGCGGCAGGCGGGGCGGCCGGCGCGCTGCTGGGGGGATGGGTGTTCGACCACGCGGCCGGCTATGCCTGGCTGTGGTGGGGATCGCTGCTGGCGGCCCTGGTGGCGGCCGGGCTTGCGGCCATGATCCGCATGCCGGCCCTGCGGGCGGGCACCGACGCCGTGCCGGTCGACTAAAGGCAGGAGAAGGCTTTCGCGCTTCCCGCGATCGGCCGGGTCGCCCCTGGGGCGGCCCGGCGACCGGATCAGAACGGGAAGGCGCTGGTCAGAACGCGGCGCGATGGTAGGTGCCGTCGCGCCATTCGAAGAAGACGTATTGCGGCGCCTTCAGGTCGCCCTTGGCGTCGAAGGCGAGCGGTCCCACCACCGTGGGCAGCGGATCCTTGCGCAGGGCCGCCGCCACCGCCTTCGGCGTGGCCGAGCCGGCGCGGTCGATCGCCGCGGCCAGCGCCTGGATGGCCGCGTAGTTGTAGAAGGCGAAGTTGTCGGGCGGCACCTTGGCGTCGCGGGCCTCGATGGCCTTGCGGGCCTCGGAGGCGGCGGGGGTGCCGGCGACATCCGGCGAGTTGGTGAACAGCGTGCCGGTGCCGGCATCGCCCGCGATCGCCCAGAACTCGCTGGTGCCGATCCCTTCGCCGCTGACGAAGATGGCGTTCAGCCCGGCGCTGCGCGCCTGACGCAGGATCAGGCCGAGTTCCGGATGGTAGCCGCCGTAATAGGCGATATCGATCCGCTCCTGCTTCAGCCGGCTGACGATGGCCGAGAAATCCTTCTCGCCCGCCGTGACCGAACCGGTGAAGGCGATCGGCACCTTGCGCTGCTTCAGTACCTTGGCGGCTTCGGTGGCCAGGCCGCTGCCATAGGCGGATTTGTCGTCGACGATGGCGATGCGCTTGTTGGCGAAGCGGTCGGCGAGCATTTCCCCGGCGACGGCGCCCTGCTGGTCGTCACGGCCGCAGGCGCGGAACACCGTGGTCAGCTTGCGCTCGGTCAGCTGCGGATTGGTGGCGGAGGCGCTCATCATCAGGATGCCTTCCTCGGCGTAGACCGAGGAGGCGGGAATTGCCGCGCTAGAGCACAGCGGCCCGAGCACCAGCTTGATGCCACGGCCGGCGAACAGGTTGGCCACCGAGACCGCCTGCTTCGGGTCGCAGGCGTCGTCTTCCACCGCGAGCCGCAGCTTGCGGCCATGCAGCACGCCGCCGCGGGCGTTGATGACGTCCACCGCGGCCTGTGCGCCGTTGAGCGCCTGCTGGCCGATCGCGGCGACATTGCCGGAGAGCACGTCGGAAAAGCCGATGACCACGTCTTCCTGCGCCGCTGCCGGGCGCGCGAGCAGCAGGGCGCCGAGGACGGCCAGGGCCGACGCGGTCCTGGAAAATTGCATGACTGGTCCTCCTCTCGGGGAAGGATTGCCGGTGAGGCGTACAACCCGACTCGCGGTCCCGAGGGGGGAGGGCGAGCCAGGTGCGCCGCGACGGTGTAGCAGGGCCGAGGCCGATGTCATCCCGCTACCAGCCGCTGCCTTGTCTGTGCCGCGCAGCGCGAATGGGGTGCAGGGGCCTTGTGGCCCCTGCCGGGTCGAGGGCAGCGCCCTCGCCTTTCCTGACGTCTAACAGACTGTCAGTGCGCCCCTTCCAGGTAGGCTGCCCGGATTTCCGGTCGTGCCAGCAATTCGGCGCCGGTTCCGGCCATGGTGATGGCCCCGTTGACCAGCACATAGCCCCGATGCGCGAGGCGCAGCGCCTGGAAGGCGTTCTGTTCCACCAGCAGCACGGTCAGCCCGGTCTGCCGGTTCAGGTCGCGGATCGCCCCGAAGATCTGCCGCACCACCAGTGGCGCAAGGCCGAGCGATGGCTCATCCAGCAGCAGCAGGCGTGGCCGGCTCATCAGGGCGCGGGCGATCGCCAGCATCTGCTGCTCGCCCCCCGACAGCGTGCCGCCGCGCTGGGCCAGCCGCTCCTTCAGCCGGGGGAAGAGGGTGAAGACCTGTTCCATGGTCTCGGCCGCTTCCGCATCGGCCCGGCCATGGGCGCCCATCAGCAGGTTCTCGAGCACGGTCATGCGCGGGAAGATGCGTCGCCCTTCCGGCGACTGCGCCAGTCCCATGCGCATGATCTCGTGGGTTGGCCGCTGGGTGATATCGTGGCCGTCGTAGCGGATCGCCCCGTCGCGGGCGCGCGGGTTGCCGCAGATCGTCATCATCAGCGTCGATTTGCCGGCGCCGTTGGCGCCGATCAGGGTGACGATCTCGCCCTCGTGGACTTCCAGGTCGACGCCCTTGAGGGCCTGGATCGCGCCGTAGAAGGCGGTGACCCCGGTCAGGTGCAGCAGCATGCTCATGCGGTCACGCCACGCGCGGCCTTGTCGGCCTCCGCGGTCTCCTCGGTTACTTCGTCCTCGTCGCCTTCGCCCAGGTAGGCCGCGATCACGTGCGGGTCGCTGCGCACCGCTTCGGGCGTGCCGTCGCTGATCTTCTTGCCGTGGTCGAGCACGACGATGTGGTCGGAGATGCGCATCACCACCCCCATGTCGTGCTCGATCAGCAGGATGGAGCAGCCGGGCGTGCCCCCCGCGCCGTCGCGGATGCGCCCGAGCAGGGTGGCGAGCTCGTCCGATTCACGCGGATTGAGCCCGGCCGCAGGTTCATCGAGGCAGAGCAGCACCGGCTCGGTGCACATCGCGCGCGCGATTTCCAGCCGGCGCTGGTCGCCGTAGGGCAGGGCGCCGGCAGGGTCGTCGGCGCGCGCGGTCAGATCGATCGCATCCAGCCAGAACCGCGCCCGTTCCAGCGCCGCGCGCTCGGCGGCGCGGTGGCCGCCGAGGCCGAACACCGCGAGCAGGCCCCGCACCACCGAGGGCATCAGCGTGTTGTGCTGGGCCACCAGCAGGTTCTCCAGCACGGTCATGCCGGCGAACAGGCGGATGTTCTGGAAGGTGCGCGCGACATGGGCCGTGCGGGCGATCTGGTGGCCGGGCATGTGCTCGAGGTCGAACTGCACGCCGGTATCCGGGGTGAGGGTGATCGCGCCCGAGGTCGGCCGGTAGAACCCGGTGATGCAGTTGAACACCGTGGTCTTGCCCGCGCCGTTGGGGCCGATCACCGCGGTGATGTCGCCCTTGCGCACATCGAAGGACAGCTTGTTGACCGCGGTCAGCCCGCCGAAGCGCATCGTCAGGTCGGTGACCGAGAGCAGCGTTGTCGTGGTCATGGGCGCCCCCTTCATCCGCGGCCCTGGGCGACGAGGTCGGCGGATATCTGCCGCCGCTCGCCGAGCGAAACCGATGGCGTGCGTCCCGACACCAGGCCGCGTGGGCGCAGGATCATCATCATCACCAGGGCGATGCCGAAGATCAGCATGCGGTACTCGGCGAAGTCACGGAACAGTTCGGAGCCGCCGATCATCACCACCGCGGCCAGTGCCACGCCGAGCTGGCTGCCGAGGCCGCCGAGCACCACGATCGCCAGCACGATCGCGCTTTCCATGAAGGTGAAGCTTTCCGGGCTGATGAAGGCCTGGCGGGTGGCGAAGAAGGCGCCGGCGAAGCCCCCGAAGCAGGCGCCGATGGCGAACGCGGTCAGCTTGGTGGTGGTCACGTTGATGCCGAGCGCCCGGCAGGCCACCTCGTCCTCGCGCAGCGCTTCCCAGGCCCGGCCGAGCGGCAGCCGGCGCAGCCGCAGTGTCACCCAGTTGGTGAGCAAAGCGAGGCCGAAGATCACGTAATACAGGAAGATCACGCGCTGGCTGATGTTCGGCTCGATGCCGAAGAAGTCGGCGACCGAGCCCTCGCCTCCGCTGGAGGAGAAGGTGAGGCCGAACAGCGTCGGGCGGGGGATGCCGGAGATGCCGTTGGGGCCGTTGGTCAGCGAGACGAAGTTCAGCAGCACCACGCGGATGATCTCGCCGAAGGCGAGCGTCACGATGGCCAGGTAGTCGCCGCGCAGCCGCAGCACCGGGAAGCCCAGCATGATGCCCCAGCACGCCGCGAGCAGCCCGGCCAGCGGCAGGCAGGTCCAGAAGCCAAGCCCGAAATTGGTCGCCAGCAGCGCGTAGGAATAGGCGCCGACGGCGTAGAAGGCGACGTAGCCGAGGTCGAGCAGACCGGCGAGGCCCACCACGATGTTCAGCCCCCAGCCGAGCATCACGTAGGTCAGCACCAGGATGCCGAGGTCGATCCAGTAGCGTCCGGCATAGAGCGGCAGCGTCACCGCCAGCACCAGCAGGACCGGCGCTATGTAGCGCCCGGCACGGTGGGCGGTGCTGGCGAGTCGCCGCGGGGTGGGCGTGCCGGCCGGCCGCCAGGCCCGCCAGGCGATCAGGCCGAGTCGGCCGACGAACACCAGCCCGACCGCGACCGCGACCGCCCAGGGCCGCGGGGTCAGCACGAGGCTGGTGGCGCCGGCATCGGTCTTGAGCCCGATCATGACCCCGAACAGGCCAAGCGCCACCAGTGCGGAGAGAAAGGCGTCGCGCAGCGCCGCCGAAAGAGTGGGACGGGTCGCCATCGCCTATACTTTCTCCACGTCGGCACGGCCGAGGATGCCCGAAGGCATGAAGATCAGCACGATGGCCAGGATCGAGAACGCGGCGACGTCCTTGTACTCGACGGTGAAATAGGCCGACCAGAACACCTCGATCAGCCCGATCGCCAGCCCGCCGAGCACCGCACCGGGCAGCGAGCCGATCCCGCCGAGCACGGCGGCGGTGAATGCTTTCACACCCGCAATGAATCCGATGTAGAAGTCGATCACGCCATAATAGAGCAGGAACATCAGCCCGGCGACCGCGGCGAGGGCGGCGCCGATGACGAAGGTGATGCTGATGGTCTTGTCGGTATCGATACCCAGCAGGCCGGCCATCTTCAGGTCCTGCTCGCAGGCGCGCATGGCCCGCCCGAGCGGTGTCTTGGTCACCAGCCAGGTGAACACGCCGAGCACCACCAGGGTGGTCACGATGATGGAGATCTGCATCCAGGACAGGTGCGCGGTGAAATCGGCGCCGCTGAGCAGCGAGATGTCGCCCTGGATCACCGGGGCCATGGGTTTGACCCGCGCGCCCTGGCTGACCTGCACGAAGTTCTGCAGCACGATCGACATGCCGATCGCCGAGATCAGCGGCGCGAGGCGGAAGGAGCCGCGCAACGGCCGATAGGCGATGCGTTCGACTGTCCAGCCGTACAGCGCCGCGATGGCGGCGGCGAACACCAGGGTGATGGCGAGTGCCAGCGGCACCGAGGAGATGCCGAAGGCGGCCAGGCCGGTGAGCGCGATGAGGGAGAGGAAGGCGCCCACCATGAAAATGTCACCGTGGGCGAAGTTGATCATGCCGATGATGCCGTAGACCATGGTGTAGCCGACGGCGATCAGGCCATAGATCATTCCGAGCGTGAGCCCGTTGACGAGTTGCTGCAGCGCGTAGGCCACAGGGCGGTACCCCAAAGGCTGAGTGGTTGTACGGTTGGGCCGTCCCGCAAGGGTGGCGATCCCTGCGGCCAACGAAGCACGGGGTTGCGAGCAGCGCAAGCCGCACGCAGAGAGGCGTTGGGGGGGGCTTCACAGGATCCGGATCGCTTGCTATAGGGCGCGCCTCGGCGATCACGGGGCAACCCGAGCCGCCGCCGGGGCGGGCGCATAGCTCAGTTGGTAGAGCAGCTGACTCTTAATCAGCGGGTCCAAGGTTCGAGTCCTTGTGCGCCCACCACCCTTCCCCCTCCGGTTCAGGCGATTTCCGACGGCTGACGGCCGCGGGCGGCGACCTCGTCCGGAACGGTTCCTCGCAGCTTCCCATGTGTGGCCCCGCTATCCCGGACGCACGTCGTCACGTGCCGGCCGTGTGCGGCGGCAGGATGCCGATCCGGTTCCGTCTCGATTCACAGCCCTGCCGCGCCACGGAACCGTGAGGAAAAGCTGACGAAGATCGGCCGGGAGATATTCGCCTGGCTGGACGAGGTGCGGCCGTTCGTCGTGGCCCGTCGCATCGGCACGGCGCCGCATGCGGCGGTCAATCCTCTGGCCCGACCGCTGGCAAAGCCGCTCGACCCGGCGGACCGGCGCCGACTGGCGCACGCTCGGCGCCATGCCGGCCGGATAGGCCCCCGGACCGGACTTCCTGCGCCTGGGGGCGGAATGTGCCGATCTCCTCGTCGCAAAAGTTGAAATAATTGAAAAGATAATAAACTTTCAGGTTCGTATTGCCGCCTTTGCCAGTTTCCGGGGAGGGCGGCGGGCCTGAACGTTCGCCGGCCGTCTCCCCAGCGATCAGGCCCTGGCGAAACGTTTGGCGAGCGCAAAGCCGTCGCGCATGTTCAGGCCCATCAGCGTGAGGTTGGTGGCGCCTGCCAGCAACTCGATGCCCTGCACCAGGAAGAAGGCTTCTCCGAAATCCCCCTCGGCGGCACGCGCCTGCAGGAAGAATGCACAGGGCACCAGGACGAGCAGGCCATTGAGCGCGATGAATGGCATCCGGCGACGTTTGCTGGCGATGCGCGGCGCGGTGGCGCGGCCGGCCATGCGCCAGCCGGTCGCGCCGGCGACCGCCATGGCGGGCACGAGGAGCAGAAGTCCCCACAGGATCATGGTTTTGACCGCGAGAATCGCGGCGGCATCGCCCAGCGCCTCGGTGGCAACCGTGGAAAACCAGAACGTGGCGATGCACAGCAGGCCGGTGACGCCGGCGATCGGGTGCAGGACGCGGATCATGGCGTTTCTTCTTCCTGGTTGGGGGCCTGGAGTTGCTCTCGGACAAGATGCAGCACCGCCGCCACCCTCTCGGGCTCGCCGGTCGGCAGCGCGGCAGCAAGAGCATCCGCCAGCGCCAGCCAGCGGGTGCTGGCTGCTTCGAAGACGGCCGCGCCTTTGTCGGTGATCTGCATGAGTTTGGCACGGCGGTGATGCGGATTGGGAACGAAGCGGAGAATCCCTTCCTCCGCCAGTTCATCAGCAATCCGCTGCACGGACTGGCGCACGAGGCCCATGGTGCGGGCGATGCCGGCGACCGGCAGGCTGCCGCGTGCCTCGACGACCGCCCCCATCACCTGCCAGCGGGCGCTGGTCAGGCCGAGCGGGGCGACCAGCGCATCGCCGGCGGCGATGAGGGCGCCGTTCAGGCGAAAAACCTCCAGGACGAGCCGGCTGACGGGGTGGGAGAAGGAATTTGAGGTGGCATCCATTATGAGTGGATGCTGTCATAATGACTGTTTGCTGTCAAACTGATTGTCGACGAAGCTCTTCACCTCCCCCGCCTGGTCGCGCGCAGGACCGCGAGAGCCGCGCAAAGCGTGCCCGATCGCCGCCGCGGGCTTGCCTGTTGCCACGCCTCTGCAATCACCCGCGCAAGTGCGGAAATGCTGTGATCAGGACGCCAGCGCCGGATGGAAGAGTAACCCCCGGCATAGCCGCGCGGCGGGCGCTTCAAGGAAGCGATAGCTGACCAGGGCGGCACCTATACCGAAGCCCAGCACGAGAGGCAGGTTCAGGGGCTGTGGTATATGCATGATATGCATCAATCGATTGACAAAACTGATAACAACCAGGTGCAACAGATATAATGAATAGGACCTGTCCCCGAGCAGGACGAATGGCCTGAAAACCGGCCAGCATCCGACCCTCTCCAAAGCCAGTGCTCCGGACACCATGGCGAATGCTGGAATCCCGACCCAAAACGCTCGTCCCTGGCCCAGGCTCATCCCGGTTATCGCAACAGCGATGAACCACACGATGCCAGCCAGCAGCAACCCCACCCCAATCCAGAATCCGCGCAGGTATGCTGCTTACGATAGTAATAGACCAGCAACAAATTCAAGCATTACAGGAGATGAATAGGTCTGAAGGACGGGGTTGGTTGGGGCAAGCAATAAACCTGTTATAACAAATGCAATAATTGTTAGAGAAGAGCAAAAAATTGGCCATCGTGTTTCAAGAGAAATTGCAAATAATGCATAGAAAAATATTTCATAATTCAATGTCTATCCGATGGTAAGTAAAGGTGATATTTGCCCATTTGTGTTAATATATGGTATAAATAAATAAGATTTTATTAAATATACGAAACTAAAGCTAAAATTATTCGAAATTCCTGGCACCAGGGAACCCCCGGCACATCAGTGCCGTCACAGCCCAGTAGAGAGGAACAATGCGAATCAGACGTTTGGCGAAGAAATTGATTCGACTTTGGTTGATGCCAGTTGTTCCGATTATAAAACATGATATTACAAAAAATATATCAACGCCAATATGTCCCGCAACAAATGAATATCCAAATGGATTTACATGTACAAGAACTACTAATATAGCCGCAATGGCGCGTAACATTTGGATAGATTGAAAATGCGCTGCAGATGGATTTCGGATTTCGTAAATGGATGAAGGTGTGTGTTCAAGCATTTGCAATTTCATGACTTTTCCCTTCACTGCGACCATCATAATAATGTGCTTAATGTGAATCCGCAGTGCATCACCTGCCCAGAAACAGCAATCAAAATAATTTACCTCTGATGGATATAATACTTTAGGGGTGTGCGGCTCGGCGCCCACGCAAGAGGCGGGACTCTGGGGTGGCTGCTCGTCAGGCCATGCCTGCGCGTCCGGTCCCCGCTGGCACCCCGAAGGTCTGCGGGATGCCGGTGGGTATCGCGGGCGCGGAGAGGGCCGGGAGGGGCTGTCACCGCGGGCAAAAAGCCGGCCAAGGGCCTGGTCGCCCCGGCTTTCAGGCTGGCCCGGATCTCATTCCCGTTCGGTTCCGGGGTCTTTCGATCAGCGGGCCCAAGGTTCGAGTCCTTCTGTGCCCGTCGCCTTTTCCGACAAGAGTCAAAAAGTCGGGTCGGGTCGGGTCCCGGGGCCGGGGCCATCGATGCGCGTGCTTCCTCTGCCGATGCCGAACGTTTCCACCCTTTTGACGGGTCGCGGACGACCCATCAGGCAGAATCAGCCATCTGCCGGCTCCCGCAGTGCAGGTCGAATGCGTGGGCACAAGATCCGGCACCTGATCGGGAATTGCGCTGGCGGATCGGTTCGCCCGTCGGTCTGCCTTGCACCGTGGATCGGAGGCTGATCGGGGGGCACGCTGGCATTGGCGGAGATGATGACCCGGGTCGCATGCCGACCGCTACCATTTTTGATTTGTAACAAGGGGGCGGGCATGGCCGACAGGTTCGCTTGGCCGGTGTGGTCGATCTTGCCAACCGATCGCGTGAGCGTGGGCAATGAAGCCTGCCACAGGCGACCGCTTTTCTTGCGGCATGTGCCAGGAGGTGGCCTGCAATATCTCGCTGACAGCAATGAGCTGTTCACGAACATGACATCCGCCGCCGGATCGGCTATCCAATAGATTGCGACCGCAAGGGATGTCCCATCTTGACCAGACATGTCCACTCGATCGTTTCCTCGCTGCTGCTCGTGACTGTCATTGCGGCATGCGCGCCGGACTATTCGCCGAACACCTACAATCCCGGCGCTGTCCAGCAGGCCAACAAGGCCGAGCAAGGGGTCATCGTGGGCGTGCGGCAGGTGGCGGTGCAGGCATCGGGCACGACGGGGGCCGTCACCGGTGCCGCCGCGGGTGGCATCGTCGGGTCGCAGATCGGCTCCGGCGGCACGGCCGCGGCCTTTGGCTCGCTCGGGGGCGGCCTGCTCGGCGGGCTCATCGGCACCGGCGTGGAGCATGCCACCGGCGATACCAATGCCTGGGAATACATCGTGCGCAAGGGCAACGGGGAACTGGTCTCGGTTACCCAGAAGGACGACCCGCCGCTGGCGATCGGGCAACGCGTGCTGGTGATCGCCGGCAATCAGGCGCGCATCGTCGCCGACTACACGGTCAACCTGCCGCCGGTGCCGCCCAAAGAGGCAGCCAAGGACGCCCCCAAGGATCCGCAGACAGTGCCGTCGGCGTCCACCACCCCGGCGACGCAAGCTGCCACGGAAGCCCCGGCCTCCGCGCCTGCGCCTGCACCTGCGGCAGCGACCCCGCCGGCCGCCGCTGCGGCCACACCCGCGACAGCGCCTGCGGAATCGAGCGCGCCGGCCACGAATGCGCCCCCCTCCGGCGCCCCCACGGCAGCCTCCACCAGTTCGACCCCGGCGACCGTGGCGGCTGCACCGGCCGGGTCGGATGCCGCCCCGGCAACAACCGCCAGAACCGGCCCAACACCACTGACGCCGCCCTTGCCGACGGGTTCCTCCACGCCCGCGACGACGCAGACGGCGACTCCCGCGACGACGCCCTCCGCGCAGTGATCCCGGGCGGCGTGGCGGCCCCGTTGCCCGCGGGCGTGGATCAGTCGATCAACGCCGCACGCAGCCGGTCGCACCGCGCGGCATCGAGACCGATGCGCTCGTCCAGATAGGCGGCAAGCGAGCCATGCGCCTCGCGGATGGCCGCGAAGACGCCATCGATCAGCTCGACATGGACGCGCAGCAGCACGTCGGCGATCGCCGGCGGCAGCGAGGCGGCAACTTCGGGATCGCCGCGCCAAAGCCGGTTGGTGGCGATGTAGTCGGCGCGGATCGCTTCCCACTCCACCCCGAGGGCGGCCAGCAGCAAGGCCGCGCCGAAGCCGGTGCGGTCCTTGCCGGCGGTGCAGTGGAACAGCAGGGGGCGGCGCGTCTCCTGCAGCAACAGCCCGAACAAATCAGCGTAACGATGCGCCCAGTCGAAGGCATAGGCCGCATAGGCCCGGTGCATTACCCCGATCGCCGCCTCCGGCGCGGCGGCGATGTCATGCAGCGAGGCCCCCAGCGACGGATCGATCGGCAGGAACCGCACCTCCACGCCCGGCAGCGCATCGAGCCGCGACGGCCAGCGCACCCGTTCCTTTTCCCCGCGCAGGTCTACCACCGTACGCAGGAAGCTGTCGGTCAGCACCCTTGCATCGGCATCGGTCAGGCGGCCGAGCGAGGCGGAGCGGAACACCTGGCCAAAGCGCACCCGCCCCCCGCCGGCGACCGGCCAGCCCCCCAGGTCGCGAAGATTGGTTACGCCCTCGAGCGCGAGGCAGCGGGGCAGGTCGGCGTGATCGCTCACGGGTGGAAACTCCGGCACTTGGACGTGGCGGCACAGTAGCGGGCGCGGCGGCGCCGTCCCAGGTTCCTCGCAGGTCTCGTGCCGCCGGGCCGGGACGCCGTGCCCCGGCCCGGTCGATCAGTCCCGTGCCGGCAGCATCGGCGGGTCGCGGACCTCGACGGTGCGGATCGCATCGAAGCCGTTGAAGCCGGTGCGCAGGCAGCCGCCATAGGCGCCGAGCTGGCCGATCTCGATCCAGTCGCCCTCGGCGACATCCGCGGGCAGCGGGAAGGGGCCCGCCATGCGGTCGGCGGAATCGCAGGTCGGCCCGAACAGCATGTAGTCGCACGACGCGGCGGCGGCGGGCGGGCCGTCGGGACGCAGCAGGCGCGCGGGAAAGCGGAAGCCCGGCGCGCCCGCATCCGACAGGCTGCCATAGACGCCATCCGTCACGTACAGCGCATCGCCCCGGCGCAGCAGCACCTGCACCACCACCGATGCACCGCCCGCGACCAGCGCACGGCCGGGCTCGGCCCACAGCCGGGGCAGGTACGGCAGGTCGAGCGCGTCCAGGCTGGCCTCGATCTCGGCGAAGAAGGCGCCGAGCGGCAGCGGAGTCTCCATGCCGGGATAGGCAGCCGGAAACCCGCCGCCCACGTCGATCACGTCCACCGCCACGCCCGCGCGCGCGATCACCGCGCCGGCGAGCCGCATCGCCTCGCGCCAGGCCAGCGGATCGAGGCACTGCGAACCGACATGGAAACAGAGGCCGAGGCGGGCGGCATGCGGACGGGCGGCCCGCAGCAGCGCGGCGGCGTCTTCCAGCGGCGCACCGAACTTGCCGGTGAGGTCATAGACGGCGCGGCCGCGCGGCAAAGCGAGCCGGACGAACAGGCCGAGATCCTCACCCGCGACGGTTTCCGCGCGGATCTTGGCGAGTTCATCGGCATGGTCGAGCGCGTAGTCGCGCACCCCCGCTTCCCAGGCGGCCCGGATCGCCGGGCGGGACTTCACCGGGTGCATGAAGTGGATCGCCGCCTCGGGGAACAGGCTGCGCACCAGCGCCACTTCCTGCGCCGAGGCGCAGTCGAAATGGCGCACGCCGCCGTCCCAGACCGCGCGCAGCACGGCGGGCTCGGGGTTGCACTTCACGGCGTACATGACGTCGCCGGGGAAGCCGGCGACGAAGGCGGCGGTGTCGGTGGTGATGGTGGCCGGGCGCAGGCAGTGCAACGGCGCTTCCGGCCGCTCGACCGCGACCAGGTCGGCAACGGCAGGCAGCAGGGCGGCGGGCGCAGGGCGGGGGGCGGTGCGCAGGCGGAGCAGGTCCATCGAAGCAGTCCTCGCATCACGAGAGGCATCGCCCGGCGGTCAGGGCCGGACGACGGATCAGGCGGTGTGGGGGCCAGGTGCGGCGCGCAATGGCGCGGCGGACCGGGCGGCGGTGCGATGCCGCTAACTTCGAAGGGGAAGCATCGCGGCGGACCGGGCGGACAACATAGGCGGTTCCCTTGCGACCCCGGCCCATTCTGGTGGCCGGGTCCATCGAAAAGGACGCGTTACGTCGTTGCTGTGCCCCGGCGGGGCTCACGGCACGTGCGATGCGTCAAGTCCTTCCTCCCCATAGGGAAGAAGCAGCGCGCATATAGCGACGATGGCGGGCGAATGCCATGCAAAACGCGAGGGTCCGGGGGCGGGTGGGGGCATGGCTCCCCACCCGGCTCAGGCGACCAGCGCCAAGTACTCCCAGACCATGGTGGCGGCGGCCAGGGCGGTGATCTCGGCGCTGTCGTAGGCTGGGGCCACCTCCATCACGTCCATGCCGACCCAGTCAAGCCCCTCCAGCCGGCGCAGGATCGCCTGGGCCTGCCAGGAGGCCAGCCCGCCGATCTCCGGCGTCCCGGTGCCCGGGGCGAAGGCGGGGTCGAGCGCGTCGATGTCGAAGCTCAGATAGACCGGCTGCTCGCCCACCACGGCGCGGACATGCGCGGCGATGGCGGCCGGGCCGGCCTCGTGCACGTCCTGCGCCGAGAGCACCGTGACCTCCTGGTTGCGGGTCCAGTCCATCACCTCGTTCGCCACCGGCGAGCGGATGCCGATCTGCACCATCCGCCGCGGGTCCACCAGGCGCTCGGCGATGGCGTGGTAGAACACCGAGCCATGCGCGAGCGGCTGGCCGAAATTGTCCGGCCAGGTGTCCACATGCGCGTCGAAATGCACAAGGCCGAGCGGTCCGCCGCGCCGGGCAAGCGCGCGCAGCAGCGCCAGCGTCATCCCGTGATCGCCGCCGAGCGCGATCAGGTGCGGGATGGAAGCGGCCTGTTGCTCGATGGTGGCGAGCGTGGCCGCGATGTCGCCCAGCGCCACGGCGAAATCGCCGGCATCGGCGAGATCCAGCTCCGCCGGGTCGGTGCGGAACACCGGATGCGCGCCGTCCACCAGCATGCGGCTGGCCCGGCGGATGGCCTGCGGGCCGTCGCGCGCACCGGCGCGGTTGGTGGTGCCGGCATCGAAGGGGATGCCGGCCACGGTGAAACGTCCGACCCCGGTGCGGGGGGTACCCAGGAAGGTCGGTGGGATCGCGAAGGTAGGGGGTCCGGCCATGGTGCCAGGGTGCCGTTCGCCGTGCGCCCGGTCCAGTGCGAAGACGGCCTGCGCAACGGCGCCGGTTGGCTGGATGAACGCCGGTCCCTGTGTCAGGCTCGTCGCCAAAAGAGGGGAGAGACCGCATGACACGCCAGATCGCCTATGTGTCCTGCGCCGCCGAGAGCGCCATCGTCCTTTTCGGGCTGGATGGGGACAGCGGCGCGCTCATCCCGCGCGGGCGCGTCCGGGTGCCGGGCCCGACCGACCCGGTGCCTACCTCCATGGCGCTGGCGCTGAGCCCCGACCGGCGCGCCCTTTACGCCGCCTGCCGCAATCCGCCCTTCCCGGTCTCGGCCTTCGCCATCGGCGATGACGGGGGGCTGACCCTGACCGGCACCGGCCATCTGGCCGCTTCCATGGCGTATCTCGCCACCGACCGCAGCGGACGGTTCCTGTTGGGGGCGTCCTATCACGGCGCCCGGCTCGCGGTGACGCCGGTCGGCGCCGATGGCGTGCCGGGGGAGCCGGTGGCGGTGCTGGTCACGCCGCCGAAGGCGCACAGCATCCTGCCCGATCCGGAGAACCGCGCGGTCTATGCGGCGGTGCTGGGCGGGGACGTCATCCTGCGCCAGCCCTTCGATCCGGCTACGGGCGCGCTGGGGACAGTGCCGGTGCCGGTCGCGCGCAGCGCCGCCGGCGCGGGGCCGCGGCATCTGCGCTTCGCCCGGGGCGGGACGCTGCTCTATTGCGTCAACGAGCTGGACGCGACCCTGACCACCTACGCGCGCGACCCGGCGGGCGGGGTGCTGACCGAACTGCAGTCGCTGCGTCTGGTGCCGCCGCCGGCATCCGGCACGCCCCTGGCCGGGGCCGACCTGCATCTCACGCCCGACGAACGCTTCCTCTATGCCAGCGAGCGGTCCTGCAACGTGCTGTGCGGGTTCCGGCTGCGCGAGGACGGCACGCTGGAGGCGCTCGGCAGCGTGGCGGCCGAGCCGGTGCCACGCGGCTTCGCCATCACGCCGGACGGGCGGTTCCTGCTGTGCGCGGGGCAGCAGAGCGGGGCGGTCGCGAGCTACCGGATCGACCCGGAGAGCGGCGCCTTGTCGCGCTGCGCGGCGGCGGCGGCGGGCGGCAATGCCACCTGGATCGAGATCGTGGCCCTGCCGGGCTGACCGGGCGCCATCGGCGGGGCGTTGCCCCGCGCCCCACCAGGGGCTCTGCCCCTGGACCTCGCCAAGGGCTTCGCCCTTGGAACCCATGATTCTGTGCCGCGCAGCGCGAATGGGATCCAAGGGCCTTGTGGCCCTTGGCAGGTCCAGGGCAGCGCCCTGGCCTTACTTTTTCTGATCCAGCAGCCGCGCCGCGATCTCCGGCAACTCCGAGAACCGTGCCGCCACCGCGTTCGCCGTCTGTCCCACCTCCGCCGATCCATAGCCCCAGGCGGCGAAGATCGCTGGCATGCCCAACCCCTTCGCCGCCAGCACGTCGTTGTGGTGATCCCCCGCCATCACCGCCTGCGCGGGTGTGCCCCCGGCGGCCGTCAGCGTCGCCAGCAGATGCGCCGGATCGGGCTTGCGGACTGGGAAACTGTCTCCTCCGCCGATCGCCGCGAAGAACCGTGCCAGCCCCAGCGCCCCCAGCAGCGTGCGTGCCGGCGCCTCCGGCTTGTTGGTGCACACCGCCAGGCGCCACCCCAGGTCGGTGAGGCGTTGCAGGGTTTCCGGCACGTCGGGGAAGGCGCGGGTGTGCACCGCGGCGTTGGCGCCGTAATCGGCGAGGAAATCAGCCAGCGCCGTCGCGTCCGGGCTGCGGCCGCGCGCGGCGAAGGCGCGCTGCAGCAGCACGCCCGCGCCGTCACCCACCATCCGCATGACCTCCGGCTCGGGGAAGCCGGGGAGGTCCCGCGTCGCCATCAGCCGGTTCAGCGCTGCCGTCAGGTCGGGCACTGAATCCACCAGGGTGCCGTCGAGGTCGAGTACCAGAGTACGGGTCATGCAGGGTCCATCCGGGCAGGCGGGGGGAGTATTGCGGGGCGAAATCAATTTTGACCCTGCCGGCCATCCTGCAAGGCCGTTGTCCTTTGACAGCCGCGCGGCCCCGCCGCTACCCCAGGCGCATGAACTCCGCAACCGCCGTGCTGCTTGCCGCGGGTCTTGGCACCCGCATGAAGTCGGCCCTGCCGAAGGCTCTGCATCCGATCGCCGGGCGACCGATGCTTTGCCACCTGATTGATAGCTGCGCCACCGTGTTCGACCGCATCGTGGTGGTGGTCGGCCCGGAGATGGAGGCGCTCGCCAAGGTTGCCGCCCCGCATCCGGTGGTGGTGCAGCAGGAGCGACTCGGCACCGCCCATGCCGCGCGCCAGGCCGCCGCTTTGTTCGGCGACGGCGACGTGGCGGTGCTCTATGCCGATAACCCGCTGATCACGCCCGCCACGCTGCAACGCCTGCGCGACCGGCGCGCCGCCGGTGACGCGGGGCTCGCCTTGCTGGCCATGCGTCCGCAGGATCCGGGCCGCTACGGCCGGGTGATCGGCCGCGACGGCTTCGTCGATCGCATAGTCGAATGGGCCGACGCCTCGCCCGAGGAACGCAGCGTCGGGTTGTGCAATGCCGGTGTGCTGTGCGCGGATGCGGCGCGGATGCGGGGCTGGCTCGACGCCGTCCGCAACGACAACGCCAAGGGCGAGTACTACCTGACCGACGTGGTGGCGCTCGCCCGGGCCGAGGGCGCCCTGGTCGCCGCGGTGGAAGCGCCGGAGGCGGAACTGCGCGGCATCAATTCCCGTGCCGAGCTGGCGGAGGCCGAGGCGGTGGTGCAGGCGCGGTTGCGCGTGGCGGCGATGGAGGCGGGGGTGACCCTGACCGATCCCGCCAGCGTGTTCTTCTGTGCCGACACCCGGCTGGCGGCGGATGTCACGATCGGCCCCAACGTGGTGTTCGGCCGTGGCGTGACCGTCGAGGCCGGGGCGGAGATCCGCGCCTTCAGCCATCTGGAAGGCTGCCATGTCGGCCCGGGGGCGGAGATCGGCCCCTTCGCCCGGCTGCGTCCGGGCACGGTGGTGCGCGCCCGTGCCCGCGTCGGCAATTTCGTCGAGCTCAAGGGCACCTTGCTCGGCGAGGGCGCCAAGGCCAACCACCTGAGCTATCTGGGCGATGCCGAGATCGGGGCCGGCAGCAACATCGGTGCCGGCACCATCACCTGCAATTATGACGGCTTCGGCAAGTACCGCACGGTGATCGGGGAGGGGGCGTTTGTCGGCTCGGACTCCATCCTCGTCGCGCCAGTAACGATCGGCAACGGCGCCCTGATCAGCGCCGGCAGCGTGATCACGCAGGACGTGTCGGCGGATGCGATGGCCTTCGGCCGCGCGCCGCAGGTCGAAAAGCCGGGCCGGGCCGCTGCCTTCCGCGCCCGGCACAAGCAAGCGAAATCCTGAACAGCGGAGAACACGGACGCATGTGTGGGATCGTGGGCGTCATCGGGTCGCGACCGGCGGCGCCGCTGTTGCTGGAGGCGCTGCGGCGCCTGGAATACCGCGGCTATGACAGCGCCGGCATCGCCACGCTGGTGAACGGCCATATCGAGCGGCGGCGCGCGCCGGGCAAGCTGCTCAACCTGGCCGATGCGCTGGCGCGCGAGGAACTCGCCGGCACCACCGGCATCGGCCATACCCGCTGGGCCACCCATGGTGCCCCCACCGAGGCCAATGCGCATCCGCATGGCACCGCGCGGGTCTCGGTGGTGCATAACGGGATCATCGAGAACCACGCGGAGCTGCGCGCCGAGCTGGAAGCGGCGGGCCAGCAATTCCGCACGGAAACCGATACCGAGACGGTGGCGCAACTGGTCGACCTGCTGCTCGCCCGTGGCGCGACTCCGGTGGAAGCCGCTGCCGCGGCGCTGCGCCGGCTGGAGGGCGCCTATGCGCTCGCCATGATCTTCGCCGGCCATTCCGAGCTGATGATCGGGGCCCGTCACGGCGCGCCGCTGGCGGTGGGGTTCGGCGAGGGGGCCATGTACGTGGGCAGCGACGCGCTGGCGCTCGCCCCGCTCACCCAGCGCATCGCCTATCTCGAGGATGGCGACTGGGCGGTGGTGTCGCGCGAGGGCGCGACCTTCTTCGATGCCGAGGGCACGGAAGTGACGCGCGAGATCAAGCGCACCGCCGTGTCCGGCGCCGCCGTGGGCAAGGGCAACTACCGCCACTTCATGGAGAAGGAGCTGCACGAGCATCCCGCGGTGCTCGGCGACACGCTGCGCCAGATGGTCAATCCCGGCACGCGCGCGGTGGTGCTGCCGGAGCTGCCGTTCGATCTGGCCGGGATCTCGCGCGTCACCATCACCGCCTGCGGCTCGGCTTTCTATGCCGGGTTGGTCGGGCGCTACTGGTTCGAGAGCATCGCCCGCATCCCCACCGATGGTGATGTCGCCTCCGAATTCCGCTACCGCGCGCCGCCGCTGCCGCAGGGCGGGCTCGGGCTGCTGGTCAGCCAGTCCGGCGAGACCGCCGACACGCTCGCCGCGCTGCGTTACCTGAAGGCGCAGGGCCAGCACGTGCTCTCGGTGGTCAATGTCGAGGAAAGCAGCATGGCCCGCGAGAGCGATGCGGTGCTGCAGACCGTGGCGGGGCCGGAGATCGGCGTTGCCAGCACCAAGGCCTTCACCGCGCAGCTTGCCGTGCTGGCCTGCCTCGCGCTCGCTGCCGGCCGGGCCCGCGGTACGCTGTCGGCTGCGCAGGAAGCGGCGATGACGCAGGCCCTGCTTGAGGTGCCCGGGCGTGCCGCCGAGATCCTGGAGCATGACGCGGCGATCCGCCGCATCGCCGCGCGCATCGCCAAGGCGCGCGACGTGCTGTATCTCGGCCGCGGCAACTGCTTCCCGATTGCCCTGGAAGGCGCGCTGAAGCTGAAGGAAATCAGCTACATCCACGCCGAGGGCTATGCTGCGGGCGAGATGAAGCACGGGCCGATCGCGCTGATTGACCCAACGGTGCCGGTGATCGCCACGGTGCCGTCGGGGCCGCTGTTCGAGAAAACGGCGAGCAACCTGCAGGAGGCGGCGGCGCGCGGCGGTCAGGTGATCGTGTTCAGCGATGCGGCCGGGGCGGCGAAGCTGCAGGGAATCGCGGCGGAAACGATCGTGATGCCGGCGGTCGATCCGTTCGTGGCGCCGATCCTGTACGCGATCCCGGTGCAGTTGCTCGCCTATCACGTGGCGGTGCTGAAGGGCACGGATGTCGACCAGCCACGCAACCTGGCCAAGAGCGTGACGGTCGAATGAAGGACGGGGCAGGCCGGCCGCGCGGCCGGCCTGCCTTCTTCACGATGCGGATTGTCGGGGCGTCGTGCGCCGGCGCAGCAGCGCGTTCGGAGAGGTCGCCATCATTTCCATCTCCGGATGGGCCGCGAGGAACGCATCGGTGGCGCTGCGGCAGCCGCCATAATCCTCGTAGTCATCGATGACGATCGCCGCACCCGGCGACAGGCGTGGCAGCAGCGATGCCAGGATATGCGCGACCGGGTCATGCCAATCGCAATCGATATGCGCGAAGGCCACCTGGTCCGGCAGGGTGGCCGGCACGGTTTCCTCGAACCGGCCCTGCACCAGCGTGACGCTGTGGCCATCCACCGGTACACCAAAGCTGGCAAGCCGGCCTGACACTTCCCCCATCAGGTCGTTGCGGTAGCCATAGTAAAGCTGGCCGCCGATTCCCGCGGAATGACCGGAAGTGATCTCGGCATAGCGCTGGTGGGCGGCCTGCGGGTCCTTCGCGCCCGGCGGTGGAATCAGGCCGAACACGTCATAGCCGAGGAAACGCCGCTGTCCGCGGACATGGCGCGCGATCATGATCGCCGAGCCGCCGAGCGCCACGCCGAACTCGAGCGCCTCGCCCGGCACATTGTCCCGCTGCAGTCGTTTGAGTTCCTGCCTGATCCGCAGCAGGCGCTCGGCCGAAAGGTAGGTGAGCCCGCCGCGGCGAACCATCACGCCGATGCGGCCGAGGCGGGCCGCCAGGGTGGCCTTGCGCAGAAATCCCCCGACATCGGGGATGGGCCGTGGTGCTGCGTCCATGGCCGTCACCTCGCATTTCCCCCTACGGCCCGACGGTCTTGTCCGGCCGTGCTGACGCAATGCCAACGGGATGCCGAGGCGCGGGTTGCCGTTCTGTCAGTGTCTCAGGGAGGGGGCGGGAAGTCCTGCACGGGCTTCAAAGCGTGCAATCCTTCCGATTTGTGCTGATCTGGCAGTCATGGGCCGTTGCATTGACCCAAATGTGATGGTGTTTACTGAATGTATTCAGAAAGGCAAATTTCGCGATCTGTCAAAAACGACGATGGCGGGAAGAGCCCTGAAAGCTCTGCCCGCCATTTGTAGCAAGATGCGCTGAAGCGCTTCTTACTTCGCCGCGACGGTCTTAACCGGCCCGTTGATCCAGTTGAACTTGGGCTGGGAGACAACGGCGAAATGCACGGCGATCGCGACCACGAGGGCGGCAATCCAGATCACCGGCAGCCAAACCTTCGGGTTCAGAACCAGCCAGATCTTGTAGTCGTTCTTGATGGGATCGTACTGCATGGGATGCTTCTCCTCAGAACCAGGGCTTCCAGACCCACACGAGCAGGTGCGCAACCGCGGCGACGCCGAGGAAGGCCGAGAAGGTGGTCTTGAACTGGTTGTGGAATTCCTGGGCTTCGTCGTCGGTGAGGCCCGACAGGCTGTTCGCCATGGTTAATCCTCTCTTAATTGGGTGTTGTAGCTACCGCCGAAATCAAGAGGCACGACCATTGTCGAGAGGTAACGCCCGACAAGACCATCACCCGCGGACATTCGGCGCTCAGCTCGTGAACACGGATGGAGAGTAGATTGCCGGCCTGTAATGTGTCAATCCGCTTTTACGCCTGAGGCGTCATTTTCTGTGGACAGTTCTTGACGCCCACGCATCGACACGTGAAATGCCCCGGCATCCCGCGTGCGCGGAGATGCCGGTCCCGGCAGGCCAGGTGTGGGAAAACGGGGGCCTGCTGGAACAGCCGCACCCGCCCCACAGCGTCAGAAGCGCAGGCCCGCGAAAAGCGCGCCACCGAGCGCCATCCCGCCGACCAGGGGCACGATCGCCAGCAACCATCTGTCCGGGCGGAGCGCGATCAGCGCACAGCCGAGCAGGAACGCCACGGTGGCGGCCAGCAGCAGCCACTGGGCGGAAATCTGATCCATCAGCATGATGGTTTCTTTTGGCACATCCGCGCGCGGAAGGCGAGGGATCGGCGGCCCCGCCCCCTGACATCCCCCGGTGATGGGGCTATCTGTCCGGCAACCACGCCACAAGGAGGGACCGCCATGCAGACCCCTGCCGCTTCGCTGCCGCTGAAGGATCCCACGCTCTTCCGCCAGGCCAACTACATCGACGGCAAATGGGTCCAGGCCGACAGCGGCAAGACCCTGGTGGTCGGGAATCCGGCCACCGGCGAGCCGATCGGGGCCGTGCCGGCCATGGGGGCGGCCGAAACCCGCCGGGCGATCGAAGCCGCCGACCGCGCCTTGCCGTCCTGGCGGGCGATGACGGCCAAGGAGCGTAGCGTCATCCTGCGCCGCCTTTACGAGCTGATGCTCGCCAATACCGAGGATCTCGCGGTCATCATGACCGCCGAGCAGGGCAAGCCGCTCGCCGAAAGCCGCGGCGAGATCGCCTATGCCGCCAGCTTCCTCGAATGGTTCGCCGAGGAAGGCAAGCGGGTCTATGGCGACGTGATCCCGCAGAACCTCAAGGGCCGGCGCATCCTCGTGCTGAAGGAGCCGATCGGGGTGTTCGCCTCGATCACGCCCTGGAATTTCCCGGCCGCCATGATCACCCGCAAGACCGGCCCGGGCTGGGCGGCGGGTTGCACCGGCGTGATCCGGCCCGCCAGCCAGACCCCGTTCTCGGCGCTGGCCATCGCCGCGCTGGCCGAGCGCGCGGGGATGCCGCCCGGCGTGTGCAACGTCATCACCGGCCCCTCCGGCGAGACCGGCACCGAACTGACATCCAACCCGCTGGTGCGCAAGCTGACCTTCACCGGCAGCACCGAGGTCGGGGCAAAGCTGCTGGCGATGTGCGCGCCGACCATCAAGAAGACCAGCATGGAACTGGGCGGCAATGCGCCCTTCATCGTGTTCGACGATGCCGACCTCGATGCCGCGGTGCAGGGCGCGATCGCCAGCAAGTACCGCAACACCGGGCAGACCTGCGTCTGCGCCAACCGCCTGCTGGTGCAGGAGGGCGTCTACGATGCCTTCGCCGCGAAGCTGAAGGTGGCGGTCGAGGCCCTGAAGGTCGGCAACGGCATGGAAGCCGGCGTCACCCAGGGGCCGCTGATCAATGCCGAGGCCGTCGCCAAGGTCGAGGCGCATATCGCCGACGCCCTGCAGCGCGGCGCCCGGGTGGTGACGGGCGGCAGGCGGCATGCCCTCGGCGGTAACTTCTTCGAACCCACCTTGCTCGCCGACGTGCCCGCGGATGCGGTGATCTTCCACGAGGAAACCTTCGGTCCGGTGGCCCCGCTGTTCCGCTTCGCCACGGAGGCCGAGGCGATCCGGCTGGCCAACGCCACCCCGTTCGGGCTCGCGTCGTATTTCTATGCCCGTGACATCGGCCGCATCTTCCGCGTCGCCGAGGCGCTGGAATACGGCATCATCGGCATCAACGAAGGCATCATCTCCACCGAAGTGGCGCCGTTCGGGGGCATGAAGGCGTCCGGCCTCGGCCGCGAGGGGTCCAAATACGGCATCGACGAGTACCTGGAGGTGAAGTACCTCGCCCTCGGCGGCATCGGTACGTAAGACTCCCCCGGCGTTCTGGAGACTCCCCCGGCGTTCTGGCGCACCGACAACGAGGCCCAAGCATGTCCTACGACTTCGACCTTTTCGTCATCGGCGGCGGTTCCGGGGGCGTCCGCTGCGCCCGCATCGCCGCGAGCCATGGCGCCCGTGTCGGCGTCGCCGAGGAGCGGTTCTGGGGTGGCACCTGCGTCAATGTCGGCTGCGTGCCGAAGAAGCTGCTGGTCATGGCGTCCGAATACGGCGCCGCCCTGCAGGACGCGCGCGGCTTCGGCTGGGACGTGCCGCCGGCGCGGCATGACTGGGCCGCGCTGATCGCCGCCAAGGATCACGAGATCACCCGGCTGAACGGCATCTATCGCCGCCTGCTCGAAGGCGCGGGCTGCACCATCTTCGACGCCCGCGCCACGTTCCTGGATGCCCATACCCTCGATGTCGGCGGCCGGCGGGTCACCGCCGGGCGGATCGTGGTGGCTACCGGCGGCGCCCCGGTGCGGCCGGATTTTCCGGGAGCTGCACACACCATCGTATCCGATGACGCTTTCTATCTGAAGGCATTGCCGCGCCGGATCGTCATCCTCGGCGGCGGCTATATCGCCGTGGAATTCGCCGGGCTGTTCGCCGGGCTCGGGGCGACGGTGGACCTTGTCTACCGCCAGCCTCTGCCGCTGCGCGGCTTCGACGAGGACCTGCGCACGGCACTGGCGGAAGCGATGGAAACCGGCGGCATCCGCCTGCATCCCGGCACCACCATCGCCTCGGTCACGGCCGCGGGCGAGGCGAAGCGGGTGGTGCTGGCGGATGGCACCGACATCGAGGCCGACCTGGTCTTCGTCGCCACCGGCCGGTTGCCCAATACGAAGGGACTCGGGCTGGACCGGGCCGGGGTGGCGACCGACGGCTTCGGCGCCGTGCTGGTGGAAGGCCAGGCGCAGACCTCCGTGCCGCATATCTTCGCCATCGGCGACGTCACCAACCGCCTGAACCTGACCCCCGTCGCCATTGCCGAAGGCCACGCGCTGGCCGAGCGCCTGTTCGGACCGGGACCGCGGGAATGGGTGCTGGATGCGGTCGCGACGGCGGTGTTCTCCTCGCCGCCGATCGGCACGGTCGGGATGACGGAGGAACAGGCGGCATTGCAGGGACCCGCCGACATCTACGTGACCCGGTTCACGCCGATGCGGCATACCCTGTCGGGGCGGCCGCGCCGGACGCTGATGAAACTGGTGGTCTGCCAGCAGACCCAGCGCGTGCTGGGCGCCCATATGCTGGGCGAGGATGCCCCGGAAATCATCCAGGGCCTGTCGATCGCCATCAACACCGGGGCCACCAAGCAGGATTTCGACCGCACCGTCGGCGTCCACCCGACCGCGGCCGAGGAATTCGTGACACTGCGCACGCGTACGCGGGTGGCACTGGCGCCCACGGTCGAGGAAGTGGACGCCACCGGCACCCCGGCCGAGGAAATGGGCGCGGCGGAAATGGGGGTGGGCGGCGGGGCCTGACGGGGCGTTGGCGGGGCGTTGCCCCGCGCCCCACCAGGGCGCTGCCCTGGACCTGCCAAGGGCTTCGCCCTTGGAACCCATGAATTTTCTTTGCCGCGCAGCGAGAATGGGGTGCAGGGGCCTTGTGGCCCCTGCCGGGTCGAGGGCAGAGCCCTCGCCTTGTCTTTCCCCGGCATGGGGGCCGGGCGCTGGCGAGAGTAGTCAACCGCCGTCATTCGAGGGATAACCGCCCCCTTACACCCGACCGGCGTCGGTCCGGTCCGGGCAGGAGCCATGCCGATGTCGACCACCTGGACCCCCGATTCCTGGCGCAGCCGCCCCATCCGGCAGGTCCCCGCTTATCCCGACCCTGCCGCCCTGGCCGCGGTGGAGGCGAAGCTGCGCGGTTACCCGCCGCTGGTCTTTGCCGGTGAGGTGCGCCGGCTCAAGGCGGCGCTGGCGCTGGCGGCCGAGGGGCGTGCCTTCGTCCTGCAGGGGGGCGATTGCGCCGAGAGCTTCCAGGACTTCACCGCCAACATCATCCGCGACACCTTCCGCGTGCTGCTGCAGATGGCGGTGGTGCTGACCTTCGGCGCCTCGGTCCCGGTGGTGAAGCTGGGCCGCATGGCCGGGCAGTTCGCCAAGCCGCGCTCCTCGGACACCGAGACCCGTGATGGCGAGACCCTGCCCTCGTACCGGGGCGACATCGTCAACGGCCCCGATTTCACGCCGGAAGCGCGGGTGCCCGATCCGCACCGGATGGAGATGGGCTATTTCCAGGCCGCCGGCACGCTCAACCTGCTGCGCGCCTTCGCCACCGGTGTCTATGCCGATCTGCACGAGGTGCATCGCTGGAACCTGGGCTTCGTCGCCCGCTCCCCGCTGGTCGAGCGCTACCAGGATCTCGCGCACCGCATCGACGAGACGCTGGCCTTCATGTCGGCCTGCGGCATTTTCTCCGGCACCACGCCGCAGATCCGCGAGACCGACTTCTTCACCAGCCACGAGGCGTTGCTGCTGCCTTACGAGCAGGCGCTGACCCGTGTCGATTCCACCTCGGGCGACTGGTACGGGTGCTCGGCGCATTTCCTGTGGATCGGCGACCGCACCCGCCAGCCGGACGGCGCGCATGTCGAGTTCATGCGGGGGCTGAAGAATCCGCTGGGGCTGAAGGTCGGTCCCTCCACTTCCGTGGACGACCTGCTGCGCCTGATCGACCTGCTCAATCCCGACGACGAGCCCGGACGGCTGACCCTGATCAGCCGCATGGGGGCGGAGAAGATCGCCACCTTCCTGCCGCCGCTGCTGCGCGCCGTGCATCGCGAGGGGCGGCGGGTGGTGTGGCTGTGCGATCCCATGCACGGCAACACCATTTCTTCCAACGCCGGGCTGAAGACCCGCAGCTTCGACGCGATCCTGGCCGAGGTGCGCGGCTTCTTCGATGCCCATGCCGCCGAGGGGACCTGGGCGGGCGGCGTTCACGTCGAGATGACCGGGCATGAAGTGACCGAATGCATCGGCGGCGCGCATGGCCTGACCATGATGGATCTGCCGGAGCGCTACGAGACGTTCTGCGACCCTCGCCTGAACGCCGAGCAATCGCTCGAACTCGCCTTCCTGATCGCCGAGGAGTTGAAGGCGCGCCGCCTGCCGTTCGACCGGGCGCCCTCCGCGGCGGCGCAGTAGAGCCGGAACGAAGCCATGACCCTGCCGACGCCCCGCAACGATGCCTCGGCCGTGGAGCTGGCGGCCGACATCGCCGGCCGCACCGACGCCTATTTCAACCGCACCCGCGCCATCGTGCAGCGTTTCGGGGACAAGACGGTCACCTATGCGATCTTCCTGCGCCGCCCGGTGATCTCGGCGCCACGGCTCATGCTGGAATGGCTGGGCACCGTGGCGGAGCTGCGTGGCACCCGCTTCGAGGTTGACGAGGTCTATCCCGAGGGCAGTTGGGTCGGCGCGGGTGAGCCGCTGGTCTACATCACCGGCAGTTTCACTCTGCTGTCCGACCTCGAAACGATCGCGTTGCAGAAGGTCGGTCCGGCCTGCGTCGCCGCCCACAACGCCTACCAGATGGCGCTGATGCTGCCGGAGGTGGCGTTCCTGGCCATGGACGCGCGCCACTGCGCGGGCGCGGAGATGCAGGAGATGATGGCCTATGCCGCCTCGGTCGGCAGCGAGGCGGCGCGGCGGGAAGGGGCACGCGGCTTCGTCGGCAATGCCAATGACGCCACCGCGCACTGGTTCGGCGCCCCGTCCGGCCAGGCGCCGCGCGGCCGCGGCACCATGCCACATTCGCTGATCGGCTATGCCGGTTCGACCCTGCGCGCCGCCGAGATGTTCCACGAGACCTTCCCCGACGAGCCGCTGACTGCCCTGGTCGATTATTTCGGTCGCGAGATCACCGACGGGCTCGCGGTCTGCCGGCGCTTTCCCGAACTGGCCGCGGCGGGGCGGCTGGGGCTGCGGCTCGACACTCATGGCGGCCGCTTCCTGGAAGGGCTCGACCCGGCGGAGAGCTATGCCGTGCTGGAGCGGCATGCCCCGGGGGCGATCCGCCGCTACCGCAGCGAGACCGAACTGCGCTTCCTGGTGGGTACCGGAGTGTCCGCCGCGGCGATCTGGCGGATGCGCGAAACCCTCGATGCCGCCGGCTTCCCGGCGGTGCGGATCGTGGCCTCGTCGGGCTTCGGCGTGGACAAGTGCCGGGTCATGGCCGACGCGAAGGCGCCGATCGACGTGGTCGGCACCGGTAGTTTCATTCCAGATCTATGGCACGAGACCTATGCAACCGCGGATATTGTCGATTACGATGGCAATCCGATGGTGAAGGTCGGCCGCGAGTTCCTGCTGCGTCGCAATGGGGCGCGCCGGAAGGCCGCGCCGGGATGAGGCGACAGTCGATAAGGCGGCAGTCATGGCGACCCGCGAGTCCAGGTCCGGCCCCGGTTGGGGCCGGTGGTTTCCGGCCATTGGCCTGGTCGTAGCGCTCGCGGGCTGCACCAACTGGGTCAAGCCGGGTGCCACCGAAGCGATGCGGGACCGGCAGATGGCGGCCTGCCAGGCCGGCGCGTTCCAGCATGCGCCGGCGGTTCCCGTTGTCGTCATGACCGATCCCGGCGGCTACCGGCCGCCGCAGCGCTATTGCTGGAAGGACAAGGACGAGCGCGTCTGCCGCACCAGCCCAGGCTATTACCAGGAGCCGCGCTACGGCACGCAGGACGCCAACAGCGGCGCCCGCGACGCGTTCTTCGAGGATTGCATGTTCCGGGCGGGCTGGACGAAGGAGTAGTCCGCGCCCGCGCCGCTCCGGTCAGTCCTGGGGAACGTCGCGGCTGCCGTTGCCGAGCGGCCGCTGCATCATGACCACGTCGAGCCAGTGGCCGAATTTCAGCCCGGTCGCCCGCAGCACCCCCGCCCGGGTGAAGCCGAGCGAGGCGTGCACGCCGACCGAGCCGACATTCTCGGCATCGCCGACCACCGCCACCATCTGGCGAAATCCCTTCGCGGTCGCGTCCGCGAGCAACTGCGCCACCAGCGCCTTGCCCACGCCCTGGCCGCGCACGTCCTCGCGCACATAGACGCTGTCCTCGGCGGTGAAGCGGTAGGCCGTGCGGTCCTTGTACTGGGCGTAATAGGCGTAGCCGAGCACGCCGGTCGCATCGACGGCCACCAGCCACGACCAGCCGCGCGCGGTCACGGCGGCGACGCGGGCCGCCAGTTCCTCGATGCTTGGCGGGATTTCCTCGAAGGTGCCGGTGCCGTGCAGGACATGGTAGGCATAGATTGCCTGCATTTCCGGAATATCGGCGGTCGTTGCGGCGCGTATTTGCATGGCGTGATCTTCCGGTTGCGGCTCAGGGCAGAGCCAACACCCCGGCGACCCGTTTCGCAAGGGTGAGCAACGCCCGGTCCGAACCGACCCCGCCCACCAGCGACAGCCCCACCGGGGCGCCTGCCACCGTGCCGGCCGGCAGGGTGACTTCCGGCAGGCCGCAGAGCCCGGCGATCGCGGTCACGCCGAGCGTCGCCTCGCGGATCTGTTGCTGGGTTTCCTCGGGCGCCGACAGCAAGGGGGCAGGGCAGGGAGAGGTCGGGAAGGCCAGCACGGCGCCGCCGGCCAGCAGGGGGCGCAGCCGCGTCTGCAGGCGGCGCCGCAGCGCCGTGCCGTTCCGCACCGCCTCGGCGGGGATGTCGCGCGCCGCGGCGAGGCGTCCGGCGACGGCGGGGCTCAGGCGCGGCTGCACCGCGCTGACCCAGCCTCCCAGGGACGTCCAGGCCTCCTCGGCCTGCAGCGCACGGAATGCCTCGTAGGTGGCGGTCAGGCCCTCGGGCAACACGCTGATGCCAAGGGCGCGGCCAAAGGCCGGTGCCAGCCGCTCCAGCGCCGGGGCGAGGGCGGCGGCGACGGAAGGGTGCGCCCCCAGCCAGGCTTCCTCGACGCGCAGCAGCGGGCCGGTCGCGGGGGCGTTGCTGCCGGGCAACAGCACGTCGCCGATCCGTTCGAGCAGGGCGGCTTCGCGGGTGAACCAGCCCGGCGTATCGAAGCTTGGCGCGAGCGGGCAGGCGCCGGCCAGGCTGATCGCGCCATGCGTCGGGCGCAGGCCATAGAGGCCGCAATAGCTGGCAGGGATCCGCACCGAGCCACCGGTATCCGAGCCCAGCGCGAAATCCACCAGCCTTGCCGCGGTCGCCGCCGCCGAGCCGCAACTTGATCCGCCCGGAAACCGATCCGGCGTGCGAGGATTGAGCGGCGTGCCGTCCCAGGGATTTTCCCCGGTCAGGCCGAAAGCGAGTTCGACTGTCTTGGTGCGGCCCACCAGCCGGGCGCCCGCCGCAAGCAAGGTCTGCACCACCGGTGCCGTGGCGACGGCGGGGGCATGGGTGCGCCGCCAGTCGGGACTGCCAAAACCGGTGGTATCGCCGGCGACGTCGAACAGATCCTTGACTGCCCAGTCCAGGCCGGCAAGCGGTCCTTCGCCGCCGCCCCGGGCGCGGCGAATCGTGAACGCGCCGACACTGTCTTCTGGCAGGTCCATGCTGCTTAATTCTCCTGCTTCCGGCGCGGAAGACTGTCATGCAAATGCTGTGCCGGCAAGCCGCAAATGAGTCGACCATTCCGGTCGGAAAGGGGAGCTTACGCGGCAATGGGCCAGGAAGGTTGCATTCGGACCCGTTTTTGATCGCGATTCGTACGACAATTATTTGAAGAATTTCGTCTCGGAATGCGGGTGTATTGCGATACATCCAAATACACCATATTGGTCCAAGGATATTCACTGTTTAATGCTGGGGGCTCGCGGCAACGTGGTGCATTTGGGCCTCGCGTTGCTCACGAAATTGCTATAAGCGGGGATGCGGCCGGTTGGGTTTGCCGGCGAACGGGATGGCCGTTGCCGGGGTATTGCCCCGCTGCCAGCCATGGTCCCATCGACCGGACAGCGCCGGCCTGTCCTCGAACATGAGGTGTTGATTTGGATCTGCGAAACGGCCAGCTCCAGCCGTCCGGTTCCCGGGCCGATGAGACGGTCCTCACCGGCGCCGCCCCGGGCGTCAATCCCGTGGAACTGCGTCTGCTTGCGGTCATCACCGCCGCGCGCCACTACGGGGTCGAACTCGACCGCGACGATCTGCGCTTCCCCCTGGGCGAGGTGCCTCAGCCGGCGGCGCTGGTGGACTGGCTGCGCAACTCCGGATTGTGGGCGCGCGCCGTAAGGTTGCGCTGGAGCGAATTGCTGGCTCTGCCGATCTCCGGGCCGCTGGTGCTGATGGGGCGTGACGGCGGGGCCTTCCTGGTCGTGCGCGCCGATCCGGCCCGCCAGTTGATCTGGGTGCGCGATCCGGCCTCGGCGACCGATCACGAGCCCCATGCCCTCGACCTGGCGGCGGTGACGCAGCTGTGGGAGGGCAGCGCCATTCTGCTGCGGGCCGATCGCGGCGGCGCCTATGACAACGAGCCGTTCAGCTTCCTGTGGCTGTTCCGCCTGATCTGGCAGGACAAGCGGCTGATGAAGGAGACCTTCGCAGCCTCCATCATGATGACCGCCCTGTCGATCGTCAGCATGATGCTGGTCATGGTGGTGATCGACCGCGTGGTCACCTATCGCAGCTACAGCACCCTCGCCCTGGTCTCGATCGTGCTGGGCATCACGGTTTTCTACGAGGCCTATTTCGGCTTCATCCGCCGCCAGCTCACGGTGGCGCTGGCGCGGCGCGTCGACGGCCGGGTCAATCTGTGGATGTTCCGGCGGGTGCTCGGCCTGCCGATCGATTTCTTCGAGCGCACCCAGGCCGGCGGCGTGCTCTACCGGCTCGGCCATATCGGCAAGGTGCGTGACTTCATCACCGGGCAGGTGCTCACCACCCTGCTCGACCTGGTCACGCTGGCGATGCTGATCCCGGTGCTGCTCTGGCTCAGTCCGACGCTGACCTGGATGGCGTTGCTCGCCGCCGGGGTGATCCTGCTGATCATCGTCGCCTTCATCCAGCCGGTGCGGCGCCTCTATCACCATTACAACGAGGCCGAGATCAGCAAATCCACCGTGCTGGTCGAAAGCCTGCGCGGCATCCGCACCGTGAAGTCGCTGGGCCTGGAGCCGCAGCGCAAGGAGGCGTGGGACCACACCACCGCCGCCGCCGGCGGGTGGAAGCTGGAGATGCTCGACACGCTGAACTGGCCGCAGACGCTGATCATCCCGTTCGACTTCTTCCTGCGCTCCGGCGTGATGATGGTCGGCGCCTATCTGACGCTGGATGATCCGGGCACCGGCGGTGGGCTGGTCGCCTTCATGATGCTCAGCAGCCGGCTCGCCCAGCCGCTCGGCGGCATCGCCCGCATGCTCGAGCAGATCGAGGACGTGCGCGCCGCCGTTTCGATGGCGGCGAGCGTGCTCAACCAGCCGCGCGAGGACACCGGTGCCGGAGCCGGGCTGCGGCCGCGCTTCGCCGGCGCGATCAGCTTTACCAAGGTCGATTTCACTTATCCCGGGTCCAAGACCACCGCGCTCGACGGCGTCAGCTTCGAAATCCCGGCGGGCAGCTCGGTCGGGCTGGTCGGCCGCTCCGGGTCGGGCAAGTCCACCATTACCCGCCTGCTGCAGGGCATCAACCGTGAGTACGAAGGCTACATCAAGATCGACGGCAACGACCTGCGCTCGATCAACCTGCAGCACCTGCGCCGCAGCTTCGGCGTGGTCCTGCAGGAGAACTTCCTCTTCCGCGGCACCATCCGCGACAACATCATCGGCGGCCGCCCCGGCCTGACGCTGACCGACGTGGTCCGTGCCGCCCGCCTCGCCGGGGCCGAGGAGTTCATCGAGCGCATGCCGCAGGGCTACGACACGGTGGTCGAGGAAGGCTCGCCGAACCTCTCCGGCGGCCAGCGCCAGCGCCTGGCGATCGCGCGGGCACTGATCACCGACCCGCGCATCCTGATCCTGGACGAGGCGACCTCCGCGCTCGATCCGGAGAGCGAGGCGCTGGTGAACGCCAACATCGCCCGCATCGCGCATGGACGGACCATGCTGGTGGTGTCACACCGGCTGTCCTCGCTGACCGAGATGGACCAGATCATCGTGCTGGACCGCGGTCGCGTCATGGATGTGGGGCCGCATCGCGACCTGGTGGAGCGCTGCCCGGTGTACCGCCAGCTCTGGCTGCAGCAGACCCGCTACATGGACAGCCAGCGCGCGGCCGCGCCCGCGCCGGTGCTGGCCCAGGGCAGTTGAGGGAGGACGCGGCATGAGCAAGCCTCCCACGTCCGTCATCACCGCCGGGGCCGTGACCCAGAACGAGGGCGCGGCGCCGGTGCTGCTGGAATACCAGTCGCCCACCGCGGCGCTGATCGCGCGCCCGGTGCCGCTGGCCGCGCGCTTCACCACTTGGGTGGTGGCGTCCCTGTTCGCCGCGCTGCTGGCGGTGATGTCGCTGTTGCCGATCGACCGGGTGGTGACGGCGGCGGGCAAGGTGACGGCGACCACCGGCAACCTGATGGTGCAGCCGCTGGAGACCGCGATCGTGCGTTCGATCGAGGTCAAGGAAGGCCAGTTGGTGCATGCCGGCGACACGCTGGCGCAGCTCGACCCGACCTTCGCGCAGGCCGATGCCGGCTCGCTGGAGACCCAGGTGGCGAGCCTGTCGGCCGAGGTGACGCGGCTGACCGCGGAGACGCAGGGGCGGATCTACCAGTCCGATGGCAGCCCGGCCGGGCAGTTGCAGGCGATGATCTTCACCCAGCGCCATGGCGAGCGGACCCTGCGGCTGGAGAATTACCGCCAGAAGATCGAGGCGCTGACGGTGAAGGCGGCGCAGGCGGAGTCGGATGTGCGCACCTACACGCAGCGCCTGGCGCTGGCGAGCGAGGTGGAGTCGAAGCGGCGCGAACTGGAGCGGCTGCAGGTGGGCAGCCAGCTCAACCGGCTGGCGGCCACCGATGCGCGGGTGGACATCGAATCCCGCCTCGCCGCGGCGCGCTCGGAAGTGCAGTCCTCCCGGCGCGACCTCGCCGCCCTGGTGGCCGAGCGCGACGGCTATGTGCACCAGAACGCCGCCGAGACCTCGCAGCAACTGACCGAGCAGGGCCGCAAGCTCGCGGATGCGCGCGAGCAGTTCAACAAGGCGGCGTTGCGGCGCACCCTGGTGCAGTTGCGCGCCGACCGCGACGCGATCGTGCTGCGCATCGCCCCGGTGAGCGTGGGCACGGTGATGCAGACGGCGCAGGAATTCATCGAGCTGGTGCCGCTGGATGCGCCGCTGCAGATCGAGGCGGCGGTGGACGGGCGCGATGTCGGCTTCGTGCGGGTCGGCGATCCGGTGACGCTGAAATTCGAAACCTTCCCCTACGCGCTGTACGGCACGGCGGAAGGCACGGTGCGCAGCCTCAGCCCGGACAGCTTCAAGGATCCGACGGCGCCGCCGTCCAAGGAGCAGGTGGACAAGTCGCGCGCGGCGCAGGCGATGGGGGTGCTGTTCTTCCGCGCCAAGATGTCGATCGACGCGGTGCAGTTGCACGACCTGCCCGAAGGCGCGCGCATCGTCCCCGGCATGCCGGTGACGGCGGATATCCGTGTCGGCAAGCGCACCATCATCGGCTACCTGATGTCACGCTTTATCCCCGCCGCCTCCGAGGGTATGCGGGAACCATGAGGGGACGCATCGGCTTTTCCCTGGTCAACGGAGCCTGATCGATGGCCGGTCTGTTCGGGTTGTTCGGGTCCGCCACGGGCGCACTCAAGCGGGCGAAGCGCCTGATCGCCGGTGGCAAGCGCGCGGAAGCCTTCCCGCTGCTGGCCAAGGCGGCCGAGGCGCGGATTCCGGAAGCGGAGTTCCAGGTAGCCCGCTGCTACCTCGAGGGCACCGGCGTGCCGCCGAGCGCGATCGAAGGGGCGCGCTGGCTCGAGCGGGCGGCCACCCAGGGTTTCGTCGAAGCGCAATCGATGCTGGCGGCGTTGTACGTGCATGGCGTGCCGGCCAGCGCGGGGCTGGTGGCGGCGGCCGCCGCCTCGGAGCTGTCGGCCGGCCGGCCGGCCGCGGCGCTGTTCACCCAGAACGAGCCGGCAAAGCCCGATTTCGAGCGCGCCCTGGACTGGGCGAGCAAGGCCGCCGCGCAGGGCTCGCCCGATGGTCAGGCGCTGCTCGGCTACATTCTGACTTCCGGTCCCGAGGCGATGCGCGACCTCGAACGGGCCGAGGATCTTTACCGCCGGTCCGCCGCGGCCGACTGTCCGCAGGGCAAGCTCGGCTATGGCCTCGCTTTGCTGCGGCGGGCGAGCAAGCCGGAGGAGAACGTCGCCGGCGCTACCTCGCTCGCCGGGGCCGCGGAGGCGGGGCTGCCGACCGCGCAGTACCTGCTGGGCGTGCTGCACGAGCAGGGAACCGGGGTGGAGAAGGATACGGCGAAGGCCGTTGCCTTCTACAAGCTGGCCGCCGAGAAGGGGTTGCGCTCGGCGCAGGCGCGCTACGGCCTGGCGCTGCTGGAAGGCCGCGGCATCCCGAAGGATCCGCTCGCCGGCGAATCCTGGCTGCGCCGGGCGGCGCTCGCGGGCGACCCCGAGGCGGCGGCCCTGATCGGTGACATCTATGTGCGGGGCGGCGAATTGCCACCCAACCACGCCGAGGCGGCGATGTGGTTCCGCCGGGCCGCCGAGGCCGGCCATCGCATGGCCGCCCGGGCCCTCGGCATGCTCTATCTCACCGGCGCCGGGGTGCCGCGCGACCCGGCCGAGGCGGCGCGCTGGTTCCGCACCTCGGCCGAGGCGGGGGACATGCAGTCCAAATACGACCTTGCCGCGCTGGTGCTGCAGGGGCAGGGCTCGGCCGAGGACGGCATCCGCACCCGCGAATGGTTCGAGCAGGCCGCCGCGTCCGGCGACCTGGTGGCGGCGTTCAACTACGGCGTCTGCCTCGCCCAGGGCGTGGGGGTGGAGCGCGACGACCGGCGGGCCGCGGAGTGGCTGCGCAAGGCGGCGGATGGGGTGGTCAACGCCCAGTACTGGTATGGCCGCATGCTGCTGGAAGGCCGCGGCGTCGAGCAGAACCTGGAAGAGGGGCGGTCCTGGGTCGCGCGTGCCTCCGAGGCCGGCATGACCGAGGCGCAGGTGCTGCTGGCGGAGATGATGGTGAATGGCCGCGGCGGGCCGCGCGATCACCATGCGGCGCTGGCGCTGTTCCAGCGGGCGGCGACGGCGGGCCATGTCGGGGCGATGTTCGCCGTCGGCGCGCTGTATGGCGGTGGCCACGACATTCCCTGGGATCGTCCGCAGGCGCAGCGTTTCTTCCGCATGGCGGCGGAGCGGGGCCATGCGCATGCGCAGATGATGCTGGGCCGGTATCTCGCCCGGGGCCTTGCCGGGGAGACCAATTACGACGATGCGCGCACCTGGCTCAAGCGCGCCGTCGAGCAGGGCCTGACCGAGGCGCAGGGGGATCTCGCTGCGCTGCCGCCCCATCCGGCGGCGCCAGCTCAGGCGGATGCGGGCGCAAGATAGCAAGATAAGGCGATGCATTGATGAATGAGGTCCAGGGCGCAGCCCTGGCCCTTCCGACCCGCGCCGGGATTTTGGCCCGTCAGGCACGTGATGCCTTCGACCGGGGGCAGGCTGCCCTCGCCGGGGGGGATGTCGCCGATGCCCTGCGCTGGCTGGACAGGGCGCGTCGCTTCGCCCCCGAGGACGACACGGTCGGCTTTACCCTGGGCATTGCCCGGCTGGCCCAGGGCGATGCCGCCGCTGCCCTGGCCCTGCTGGACGGGGTGGCCCGGCGCACCGATGCCCGTGAAGCCTGGCTTGCCAGCGCGGTGGCGGCATGGCGCACCGGGTGCACCGAACGGGCCGCCGCGGCGCTGCGGACGCTGTTGTCGCGCCACAGCCTCGCCAACGATCCCACGCTGGCGCCGCTGGCGGAAGCGGTGGCGGCGGCGGAAGGGGCGCCGGGCTGGTGCGGCCTGCGCGAGGACGGTTGCCTCGCCATGGCCTCTGCGGCGCCGGTGACCGCGCTGCTGGACGGACGGGAGGTTTCCGCCGCCCGTCCCGTCCCGGCCGGACGGCGCCTGGAGGTGACGGCCGGTGCGCGGCCGCTGCTGGGCAGTCCGCTCGACCTGGTGGCCCTGCGCCGCACCGAGGGATTCGTGGCTGCCCTGGCCGGCGGGCTGGAGGGCTGGGCCTGGCACCCCGCCTCTCCCGACATGCCGCCGCGTCTGACCATCCGCGCCGCATCCGGCCGGTTCCGGCTGGACATCCTGGCCGAGGATGCGGCGATGACGGCGGCACGGTCGCTCGCACGCCCGCGCCGGTTCGTGGTGCCGGCGGCGTCGCTGCCCGGCGCCGGCCTGTTGCATGTCTGCGGCCCCGATGGGCGTGACCTTGCCGGCAGCCCGCTCGATCCTTCGCTCGAGTCCCGCAATGCCGTGTCCGCGGCCCGGGCGGTCGCCGCGGCTTTCCCGGTCGGGCCGGTCCGGGCCAAGGCGCCACCGGTTCCGCCGCTGCTCGCCGTGCCGGCCGATGCCTGGGCGCGGCCGGCCGCAGCCCCGTGCGCGCCGCGCCGCCGGGTGGCCGTGGTCGTGCCGGTGTACGGCAACACCGGGCTGACGTTGGCCTGCCTTGACGCCGTGCTGGCGACCGCACCCACAGGCACGCGGGTGGTGGTGGTGGACGATGCCACGCCCGAGCCGGAGCTGGCGCAGGCGTTGGATGCGCTGGCCCGCCGGCGCCGCATCCGGCTGCTGCGCCATGCGCGCAACCGTGGTTTCCCCGCCGCGGCCAATGCCGGGCTGCGGGCCGCGCGGGCGCTGCCTGGTGACCCGGATGTGGTGCTGCTCAACAGCGATACGCTCACGCCGCCGGGCTGGATCGAGGCCCTGCGCGCGGCGGTGCAGGCCGAACCCGATATCGGCACCGCGACGCCGCTGTCCAATGATGCGACCATCCTCAGCTATCCGCTGGTCGCGGGCGGGAATCCGGCCCCGGACGCCGCCGGGTTGCGCCGGCTGGCCGCCCTGGCCGCGCGCGTCAATGCCGGCATCACGGTGGAGATCCCGACGGCCGTCGGGTTCTGCATGTACATCCGGCGGGAATGCCTGGATGCGACCGGGCTGTTCCGGGAAGACCTGTTCGCGCAGGGCTACGGCGAGGAGAACGATTTCTGCCTGCGCGCCCGTCATCTGGGCTGGCGGCACGTGGCGGTGCCCGGCACCTTCGTTGCCCATCTCGGCGGCGCGTCCTTCGGGGCCGCGCGCAGCCCGCTGATTGTGCGTAACAATGCCATTCTGGAACGATTGCATCCCGGCTACCGGGCACTGGTGGCGGCGCATCAGCGGGCCGATCCGTTGCTGCCGGCCCGGCGGCGGCTGGATGCGGCGGGGTTCGCCGCTTCCCGGCACGGCGCGGCGGCGATCCTGATCACGCACGATTCCGGCGGCGGCGTCGAGCGTGCGGTGCGGGCCCGCTGCGCGGCGCTGCGGGAAGAAGGGCTGCGTCCGCTGGTGCTGCGCCCCGTCCGCACCGAAGGCATGCGCACCGAAGGCATGCGCACCGGGGACGGGGCTGATCCCGACCGCGCCAGCCTCTGCGTGGTGTCCGACGGCCCGGAGCCGACCACCCCCAATCTGCGCTTCGCCCTGCCCGCCGAGTGGCCTGCCTTGCTGCGCCTGTTGCGGGCCGCTCGCCCGGCTGTCGTCGAACTGCATCACCTGCTCGGCCATGACCCGTCGCTGGCCGGGCTGGCCGAGCGCCTGGGCGTGCCCTGCGATGTGCATGTGCACGACTATGCCTGGCTCTGTCCGCGCATCACCCTGGTCGGCCCGACCGGGCATTATTGCGGCGAGCCGGAAGCGGATCCGACCTGCGAGGCCTGTATCGCCGATGCCGGCACCGCCACCGGCGAGGCGATCGCGGTCGCGGCGCTGCGCCGGCGCTCGGCGGCGCGACTCGGCACGGCGCGCCGCGTAATCGTGCCCTCGGCCGATGCGGCCGCGCGGCTGCGCCGGCATTTTCCCGCTGTCCTCCCTTTGATCCGTCCGCTCGATGATGATGCCGCGTTGCCGCCGCGCCGGCCCGGTCCCGCCACACCGGTGCGGCGGGTCTGCGTGGTCGGGGGGATCGGCCCGGAGAAGGGCTATGACGTCCTGCTGGCCTGCGCGCGCGATGCGGCCGGGCGCCGCCTGCCGCTTGAATTCGTGCTGGTCGGGCATTCCCCGGATGATGCGCGGCTGCTGGCGACCGGACGGGTGTTCGTCACCGGTCCGTACGAGCCGGACGAGGTGGTGGCGCAGATCCGGGCCCAGGACGCCCATCTGGGTTTCCTGCCCTCGGTCTGGCCGGAAACCTGGTGCTATACGCTCGGCGAGGCATGGCGGGCCGGGCTTGACGTGGCCGTTTTCGATATCGGTGCGCAATCAGAACGGGTTCGGCGCACCGGGCGCGGCTGGGTCCTGCCGTTCGGTCTTTTGCCTGCTGCCGTCAACAACGCGCTGCTTGCAGTGGCGATACACTCGGGTCATGAATGTCTGCGCGCGAGCGTTGCATAAGCCCCGTCGCCACTTAGCGAATTGTCGAGAGCGAGATAGTTTCGAATGTCAGAAGCCGAGAGCGGCACCGGTCGTGCTGCCCGACTTGTTACCGAGCTGAAAGTCAGCGGTCACCTGATGACGCTGGATGCAGGACTCTATTGCATCGTTCAGAACCCCTCGCAGGCGGCCGATGCGGCATCCGGGCTTCCGGGCGTGCGCCTGTCTCTGCCTCCCGGGCCGCTCGGTCGGCCGGATGCAATCGACATCAAAACGTTTCGCGATGACGGATGGCTGCGCGGTGCCGGCGATGCGGCGCTGGTGCGGGTGACGGACGGCCCGGCGCAGCTCCTCGTGACCGTCTACCAGGCGCAGAATGCCGATGCCGCCGGAGCGCCGCGGCTGCAGGTCGTGCGGCTGCTGGAGACTGCGTCGCGGCCGCAGGCGGCCGAGGCCCCCGCCCCCGCGCCGACGGCGGCGCCCGCAGTGGTGGACGTGCTCGCGCATGTGCAGGCCGTGGGCGATGTCGGCGGACAGCTCGGTGCCTGGATCGGCGAGCCCGGCAGCAAGCAGTGGATCGAAGGTTTCGCCATCGCGCCGGCCTCCGGCATTGCCGCGCAGGACATCGAGTACCAGGCCGTGCTCGGGCGTGGCTGGCTGTCGCCCTGGGTGGAAGGCGGACAGTTCTGCGGAAGCCGTGGCATGGCGCTGCCAATTCTGGGCCTGCGGCTGCGTCTGCGCGGCGCCGCCGCCGAGACTCATGAATGTTTCTATACCGCCACGTTCGTCGACGGGACCCGTGTCGGCCCGGTCGCGGCGGGGGAAGCCTGCGAGGCAGAGAGCCTTGCCCCGGTGGAAGCCTTCCAGATCGTCATCCGGCCCCGCACCAAGGTCCGGGCCGCCCGCCCCGCGGCCCCGCCGGCACCGGTTGCGGAAGCCGGCGCCGAGAGCGGATCGCGTGCGCGTGGCCGGGTCGCCACGCCCGCCAAGCCACGGCCGATCGCCAAGCCCGTGCTCAAGCCGGGAGCGGGCCGGCGGACCCGCTGAGGCGCTTTCACGAACATCCTTGTCCGATACGCAGACCCGTTCGGTTGGATGATGCGCCAGGGGGCGATTGCGACCGGGACCCCCTGGTGTGACGGGCATTCCCGTCCGCCGCGGCGACGTGCGGGGCTGATGATGCCCGCGTGGATGCGCGAGCGGACGCCTCGCGTCCGGTCGGTCGCATCACCAGGGCCGGGGGCGGGGGGCAATCCCGCCTGTTCCCGGCACTGAACCGCCCGGGGAGGCGCCGCGTGCGCTATTTGTTCGTACATCAAAACTTTCCGGGACAGTATCTGCACATCATCCGGCACCTGCTGACGCAGCCCGGCCACGAGATCGTCTTTCTGTCCGAGCCCAACGACAACGCCATTCCCGGCGTGCGCCGGGTGGTCTACCGCAAGCCGGCACCGGCCAAGGAAGCGGTACACCCGAACATCCGCGATCTCGACGTGGCCATGCGACGCGCCGCTTCCGTCGCGGAGCTCGCGCGCAACCTGCGCCATCTCGGCTTCACCCCGGACATCATCATCGGCCATCACGGCTGGGGCGATCTGCTCGAGCTCGTCGATGTCTGGCCCAATACGCCGATCCTTGGCTATTTCGAGTTCTTCTACCGCACCGAAGGCCAGGACGTTGGCTGCGACCCTGAATTCCCGATGGGGGTGGAACAGTTCGCGCGCATCCGGGCGATGAACAGCATCAACCTGCTGGCGCTGTCGCTGGAACAGCACGGCCAGACGCCGACGTCCTGGCAACACACCCGCTATCCCGCCTGGGCGCAGGAGCAGATCAGCGTGCTGCCAGAGGGTGCGAGGCTCGATGTCTGCCGGCCGGACCCGGCGGTGCGGGAGGCGCCGTTCGCACTCGGGCGCTTCGGGGTGAAGCCCGGGGAGAAGCTGGTCACCTATGTCAGCCGCAACCTCGAGCCCTATCGCGGCTTCCACGTCATGATGCGCGCCTTGCCCCGACTGCTGAAGGCGCGGCCGGATGTGCGGGTGGTGATGGTGGGCGGCGACGACGTGAGCTACGGCGCACGGCTGGCCAACAGCACATGGCGGGCGCATTTCCAGCAGGAGCTTGCCGGCAAGTACGACACGAGCCGCGTGTTGCTGCCCGGTCAGGTCAGCTACGAAGACTATCTCCGCCTGCTGCAGCGCTCGGACGCGCATGTCTACCTGACCTATCCCTTCGTGGCTTCGTGGTCGCTGCGCGAGGCGCTGGCCTGCGGCTCTCCCATGGTCGCCGCCGATGTCGAGCCGGTGCGGGAATTCGTGACCGACGGGCGCAACGGCCTGCTGACGCCGATGCTCGATCCCGCGGCCCTGGCGGACAACATCCTGCGCGTGCTTGAAGACGAGAAGCTGAACCGGCGGCTGCGCAGCGGGGCGCGCCGCTATGCGGAGCGGACGCTCGACATGAACATCCATCTCGCGGCGTTCGCGGCGCGGGTGGCGGAGCTGACCGGCGCTGCGGTCGAAGTGCCGCAGGGCAGGTCGGCACGCCGGCGTGTCGCCGCGTTGTAGCGCGTTGGCGGGGCGTCGCCCCGCGCCCTACCAGGAGGCTTCGCCTCCTGGACCTCCACCAAGGGCCACAGGCCCTTGGAACCCGATCTTTTGCCGCGCAGCGAGAATGGGGTGCAGGGGCCTTGTGGCCCCTGCCGGGTCCAGGGCAGAGCCCTGGCCTTGACTCAGTTCAAAGCGGCTTCGGCGGCGGCCGGCTGCACGAAGCGGTGGCCGGGCTCGGCGTAGTAGAAGCCGTTGGCGAAGGGCAGGTCGGGATGCAGGACCGACAACTGCTCCACCGCCGCCGCCGGCGCGAGCTTGCCGTCGAGCACCGCGCGGAAGATGCGCGCCGTCGCCACCATGTCGCCCGATTGCGGCGACAGCCGGAAGCGCTCCACCCCCGCCTGCTGCAGCGGGGCAAGCTCGTGCACCAGGTTGCCGCAGGTATAGGACAGGGTCTGGCAGCCGTTCAGCGCCAGGAAGCCGACATCTTCGATGGTGCGCACCACCCGCCCGTCCGGGTCGGCGTTGCAGGCGAACTGGCAGCCATCCTTGGTGCGGCCCTCGGCACGGGCATGGAAGCAGCGCGCGGAGATCGCCAGCGGCTGGCGGCCGAACACCATCACTTCCAGCGGGACGGTGCTGCGCTGCGCCAGTTCGTTGACCACGTTGCCCGGCACCTCGGGGTTGAGGCAGGCGCGCACCGCGCCGCCCCGCACCAGGTAGCCCAGCGCGTCTTCATTGTAGATGTTGATGAACGGGCCGATCATGTGCGGCTTGCCGCCGAGCTCGCGCAGCACCGCGACGTCGTTGGCCTCGACCAGCCCCGGCGCCAGCGCGATCAGCTCGCGCATCGCCGCTTCCTCGCGCTTGTCGGACATCAGCGAGAGGCTCGACAGCACCACTTCCTTGCCGGCGCGCTGCAGGCGCTGGATCACCTCCGGCATGTGGTCCTTGAAGAAGGGCATGCGCTTGGAGCACACGACCTCGCCCACGCAGACCGTATCCACCTCGGCCTCGTCGGCGATGCGGAAGTAGAAGTCGCGCAGGGTCTCGGCGGGCCAGTGGAACAGCACCGGCCCCATCACCAGTTTCGCGCTCATCGCCATCCCTTCCGATAGGCGCCCTTGGTTTCTTCCCCGCCTTCGGCCAGCCGGCGCAGGCGCTCGAGTGCCGCGCCGTGCTTGGCGAAGGATTCGCCGCGGGCCTCGGCGTCGATCAGTTCCCGGAACGACGCCACCACCTCGGCCACGTAGAACCGGCCGCGCTGGCGGCCTTCGATCTTGAAGGCGCAGATGCCGGCCTTGCGCATGGCGCCGATGTATTCGGCGGCGTTCAGGCACTCCGGCTCCTCGAACACATAGGCCGGGTCGGCATCGCCGGCCATGTAGCGGCCCTTGCACACGGTGGGGTAGCCCGCCGATTCGCCGGGACCGAAGCTGTTGGTGACGAAATCACCCAGCCGGCACAGCAGCTCGCCGTCCTGCTGCTCGTAGCGCACGTGCTCGGCGGGCGAGCAGACGCCGCAGAGATTGGGCGAACGGCCGGTGGCATAGGCGGAGAGCGAGCAGCGCCCTTCCGTCATCGGGCTGAGGCTGCCGAAGATGAAGCACTCGATCTCGATCGGCACGCGCGTCTTCAGCTCGGCGATCTCGTCGAGGGTGAACATGCGCGGCAGGATCATGCGCGCGATGCCGAATGCCTCGTAGTAGTAATGGATCGACGAGATGGTGGAAGCGCCGCCCTGCACCGACAGATGCCGCCGCAGCTTCGGATGGGTGCGGGCGGCGTAGTCGAGCAGGCCGATATCGGCCATGATCACCGCGTCCGCGCCAAGCGAGGCGGCGGTGTCGATCGCCTTGTGCCACAGCTTGGTGTTGCCGGCCGAGGCATAGGTGTTGATCGCCACGTTCACGCGCCGGCCGCGGGCATGGGCGTAGGCGATGCCCTCCTTCAGGTCCTCGGCGGTGAAGTTCAGGCCCGGGTAGTTGCGGGCATTGGTGGCGTCGCGGAAGCCGCAATAGACGGTGTCGGCGCCGGCATCGATGGCGGCGACCAGGGCGGCCGGCGTCCCGGCGGGGGCCACGATCTCGGGGATCATCTGCGCGCTGGCCGTCGGCGCGCTGGTCATGACGGCGCTCATGGGCGGGCTCCGAGTGGCGGGGCGGGGCGGGCCGGCCGCGGCCGGGGGGTGCCTTCCTTCAGCCGGCGCAGCTCGGCGCGCAGCGAGGCGACTTCCGATTCGAGCCGGGCGGCGCGTTCGGCGAGCGGCCCGAGCACGATGCCGGCGCAGCGATCGACCAGGCTGCCGGCGCCGCGCACCAGCGGGCCGATCGGGCCGGGCATGTCCAGGAACTCGGCGAACAGGTCGACGCCGGCGCCGTCCATGGCGTTGCGCAGCGTGACCGCCGCGGCCATGTCGCCGGTGACGCTGAGCTCGCGGCTGAAGAACAGCGCATCGCCGTCGCGTCCGCCGCGCACGAGGTCGTAGAACAGCCGCAGCGGACCGCGCATCTGCGCTTCCGTGGGCGGGGCCTCGGCCGGGTCGATCAGTTCGATCTGCACCGTGCCGCCCGGGAAGCTCATCAGGAAGGCGTAGGGCAGTTCGTCCGGCACAATCAGGATACGCTTGCCGTCAAGCTCGGCCATGCGGCGCACCAGCGTGGGCTGGCGCTGCGGCAGCGTGCGGGTGAGACGCCGCAGCAGGCCCGCGATCACGGGCTGCGGCAACGTGGCCATGGCCAGCGAGACCGCAAGATCAAGCGATCCGGGCTGGAGCGGCCGGTGAGTGCGTCGGGGGAGCATGATGCGGCGGACCGTCGTCTGTTGCAGCTTCAGGGTCCTTGATCTGAATCAATAAACCGATGCTGTCGCGACCAATCGTCACAGGGGCGCGCAACCCCGTCCGGCGCCCGGAGCGGGGCGCCGTTCAATGGGGGACAGATGCCGTGCGGCGGCAGCTTGATGATCGCTATGGCTGAAAAAGAATGGGATGGTGGGCGCGACAGGGATTGAACCTGTGACCCTTCGCGTGTGAAGCGAATGCTCTCCCGCTGAGCTACGCGCCCATCCGTGGGGAGCGGCTTGATAGGTTGGAGGCCGCATGCATGTCAAGCCTCTGTGACGCCCGGCGACGCGGCATTTCATGGCAGGCTGCGGCCATGCGGAATTTCCCCCTTCCCGTTCTGATTCTGGCACTCCTGCCCCTGTCGGCGGCGCAGGCGGAAACGCGATCGACGCTGACGGCGGGGAACGCGCATATGAGCTATGTCGGCAGCGCGATGGGCCTGTCGGTCATGCGCGTGCAGGCCGCGCTGGCCATGGACCGGTCCGGCTACCGGGTGGATGTGACCTACGGCACCACCGGGCTGTTCTCGGCCTTCATGCGCACCGAGCAGCATTCCTGGGCGCAGGGGCTCTGGCAGGGCAGACGGCCCGCGCCGCAACGCTTCTATTCCTGGGGGCATGTGCGCGGCCAGCCGCGCGAGACGCTGCTCGACTACGATGCCGGCCAGCCGGTGCTGCGCACGCTGCAGCCCCCCAATGCGGGCGATCGCGACGAGGTGCCGGCGGCCGAGCGCCGCAACACCATCGACACCCTGAGCGCGCTGGCGCTGCTGGTGCAGCGCGTCGCCGATGACGGGCGCTGCGACGGCACGGCGCGCGTCTTCGATGGCCGCCGGCTGTCGGAGGTCTCCGCCCGCACCGTCGCCGAGGTGGTGCTGCCGCCCGAATCGGACGCGGCCTATGCCGGGCCGTCCCTGCGCTGCGATTTCTTGGGCCGGCAGCTTGCCGGGTTTTCCATCGATAGCGACCGGGAATGGCAGCAGCGCCCGCACGGCGGCAGCGTCTGGTTCGCCCGCGCGGTTCCCGGCGTGCCGCCGGTGCCGGTGCGGATGACCTTCGAGACCCGCTGGTTCGGCGACGTCACCATGGTGCTGACCGCCGCGGGGCCGGGGCCGGGGCCCAGCGCCGCCAGATAAGGGCGCGCCGTCAGCCGAAGCGGTCGCGCCAGGCCGGCAGCGCGCCCGGGAAGGGCAGGGCGGTCGCCTCGTAGACCCCGCGTGCCACCGCCCGCGCCAGCACCATGGCGGCGAGGTGGCCGAGTTCGGTCAGGTCTTCCTCGTCGGCGAGGGGGCGCCGGCCGGTGGCGGCGGCGAACACCGTGTCGCCGTCCATCGGCGCGTGCGCGGGCAGGATCGCGCGGGCCAGCCCGTCATTGGCCATGATGGCGAGCCGCTTGGCCTGGGGCTTGGTCAGGGTGGCATCGGTGGCGACCAGGGCGATGGTGGTGCTGGTGCCGGGCGCGCGCTTGATCCGCAGCTCCAGCGCCTCCGGCGGGACCTGGGAGGGCCAGCCACGGCCGCCGAATTCCGTGCCCTGCTCGAACGGCGCCGCCCAGAACCAGGGGCCGTCCCCCAGCGTCGCCGTGCCGACCGCGTTCACCGCGACGATCGCGCCCACGGTGTGGCCGGATGGCGTGACCGCGCTGGCCGAGCCCAGCCCGCCCTTCAGCGTCACCGTGGTCGCCCCCGCGCCGGCCCCGACGGTGCCGAGCGGGAATTCCCCCGGCCGGGCGGCGACCGCCGCGGCATAGCCGAGCTCGCGATACGGCGGGAACCGGCCCCAGTTCTTGTCGCCCCCGTTCAGCAGGTCGAACAGGATCGCGGCCGAGGCCAGCGGCACCACCGCCGGGCCGAGCCGGAACCCGCGGCCGGCCTCGCGCAGGGCCGCCTGCACGCCGCCGGCCGCGTCCAGCCCGAACACCGATCCGCCGGACAGCACCACGGCGTCGATGCGCTCGACGGTCATGTGCGGTTCCAGCATGGTGGTGTCGTGCCCGCCCGGCGCGCCACCGAGCACGGCGACCGAGGCCACCGCCGGGGGGTCGAACAGGATCGCGGTGACGCCGGAGGCCAGCACCGGATCGGAGGCGTGTCCGACCGCGAGCCCCACCACGTCGGTGATCAGATTGAGCGCCATGTCCCCTCCGGCCCGTTGCGCAGGGCAGCGTAGCCCCGGCCCGCGTCGCCACACCAGGGAGGGGATGAATGGCCATAACCATCTGCGTCATGGTTGCGCCTTGCGCGCCGACGCTGGTGCCACTGTTCAGGTATCGGTTTCAAGATATCGGTCTCATCGCCTAATTTGCGTCAGGCGCTTGTTTCGCCACGCGCTGTGGTGGAACGGTGCGTCGAGCTGACCCACGCGAAGGACTGACGATGGCCCCCCCGCCCCGGCACACGCTGCACGACACTGGCACCGATACCGTGCGCGGAATCCTGCTCGCCTGCATCTGCTACATGTTGCTGACGGTCGGCGATGCCGCGGTGAAATGGGCGTTGCCTGTGGTCGGGCTGGCCGGCGCCATGTTCGGCCGTGCCGCCTTCGGCCTGCCCACCGTGGCGCTGCTGGCCCGCGCGCAGGAGACCAGCATGGCTGCCACCTGGGCGCGGCTGCGCCCGGTGCGCAAGGGCATGGTGGCGCTGCGCAGCCTGGTGCATGCCTTCGTCTCCTTTGCCTGGTACGTGGCCTGGCAGCAGGGCATGACGCTGGCCGACAGCTATGCCCTTGGCTACGTGGTGCCGTTGCTGATGACGCTGCTCGCGATCCCCATGCTGGGCGAGCGCATCCATTGGCGCCGCGCCACCTCCACGCTGATCGGCTTCGCCGGGGTGATGGTGATGCTGCGGCCGGGCGGCATCGCCTGGACGCCGGTGCTGCTGCTGTTCATCGCCGGGCTGGTGGCGCTCGCGGTCTCGCGCATCATGAACCGCATGCTGGCGACCACTGAAACCCCGGAATGCCTGTCCTTCTGGCTGCTCGCGGCGCATGTGCCGGCCGGTGTGCTGCTCGCGGCGATGTATGCCATGCCGGCCCTGACACCCGCTGCCACGGCGGCGCTGCTGCTGATCGGGGTCAGCAACGGGGTCGCCCATTGGCTGCAATCGCGTGCCTTCGCCCTGGCCCCGGTGAGTGCGCTGGCGCCCTATGAGTACACCACCCTGCTGTGGGGCGGCGCGTTGGGATGGCTGGTGTTCGCCGAGCTGCCTTCGCGCGATGCCCTGGTGGGGGCGGCGATCGTGGCCGCGGCCGGGCTGTACAACCTTCATCGCGAGCAGGTGCGCCGGCGCCAGGAAGAGAAAGCGGCGGCCGCCGCTTCCGGCGGCGCGGTTGCAGGCGCGGCCGCGATGGTGCATCGAAGACCGGACTGACGGAGGGAGCGCCCATGGGTTTCCTCACCGAACCCGAACCGGCCCGTGGCGTGCCGTTGCCGGCTGCCCCCGGGGTGGTGCGGCTGGTGGCGGACAACCCGGGGCCGATGACCGGCCACGGCACCAATACCTGGCTGATCGAGGATGATGGCATCACCGTGCTCGATCCGGGGCCGGACGATGCGCGGCATGTCCAGGCGATCCTGCGTGCCACGTCCGGGCGGGTGCGGCGGATCCTGGTCAGCCACACCCATCGCGACCATATCGGCGCGGTGCCGGCACTGGCCGCGGCCACCGGCGCCCCCGTGCATGGCTTCCATCGCCCTCAGGATCCAGGCTTCGTGCCGGATGTGGCCCTGGACGACGGCGACATGGCCGGGGCGTGGCGGGCCTTGCATACGCCCGGCCATGCCGGCGACCATCTCTGCTTCGCCCGCGCCGACGGCGTGATCCTGACGGCCGATCACGTGATGACCTGGTCGACCAGCGTGGTCAGCCCGCCAGAGGGCGACATGGCCGCCTATGTGGCCAGCCTGCGCCGCCTGATCGCGCGCGAGGACCGGCTGCTGCTGCCCGGCCATGGGCCGCCGCTGGCCGGGCCTGCCACCTATCTGCGCGAATTGCTCGACCACCGGTTGCGGCGGGAGGCGGCAATCCTGGCCGCCATCAGCGCCGGTTCGCAGTCGCTGAACGAAATCGTAGAATGCGTCTATGTGCCCCTCAACCCGGACCTGCGTCCGGCGGCCGGGCGCAATGTGCTCGCCCATCTGCTGAAGCTGCAGCAGGAAGGGCGTGCGCGGCCCGACGGCACGGGCTGGCGGGCCGCCTGACCGACCCTCAAGCGACCCACTCTCAAGGAGAGCGCGATGCCAACCTATGAATACGTCACGGTGGACGTCTTCACCGATCGCCGCTTCGGCGGCAATCCGCTGGCCGTGTTCCCCGATGCACGCGGCCTGTCCGACGCGCAGATGCAGGACCTCGCGCGCGAGTTCAACTATTCGGAGACGACTTTCGTCCTGCCGCCCGCGGATCCGCGCCATACCGCGGAGGTGCGCATCTTCACCCCGACCACCGAGCTGCCCTTCGCCGGCCATCCGAATGTCGGCACCGGCTATGTGCTGGCCTCCCGCGCGCAGGCCGTGCCCGACCACTTCACCTTCGAGGAAAAGGCCGGGCTGGTGCGCGTGCATATCCTGCGCGACGAGGCCGGCCGGCCGAACGGGGCACGCATCTCCTCGCCGCAATCGCTGTCGGTCGGCATCGCCGTGCCGACCGACCTGGTCGCGGCGGCGGCGTCGCTGGAGGATGCCGACATCGCCACCACCACGCATGAGCCGCTGGTCGCCTCGGTCGGCACCAAGTTCGTGATCGCGGAAGTGGCGAGCGTGGACGCGTTGCGGCGCGCGGTGCCCGATATCGGGCGCTTCCGTCACGCGGTGGTGGAACTCGACGAGCTGCAGGGGCGGTTCGCCCTGTACCTCTATGCCCGGGTGGAGGGCGATGCGACCCGGCTGCGGGCCCGCATGTTCGCCCCGCTCGGCGGGGTGATCGAGGATCCCGCGACCGGCAGCGCCAATGCGACGGTGGCAGCCCTGCTGACCTCGCTGGCACCGGGCAGCGATGTCGATCTCGCCTACGACATCAGCCAGGGCGAGGAAATCGGGCGCCCCAGCCGGCTGCTGGCGACCGCGCGCAAGACGGCGGAGGGCCCGGTGCTCTCGACCGTCGCCGGCAACTGCGTGCCGGTCATGCGCGGTCAGGTGGAGATTTAGGATCCTTCCATCCGCGCCGGCACATGCCGGCGCGGATGGAAGGCCGGCCGCTCGCGAAACCCGTTGCAGTGCAGCGGATATTTCTGTGATACCGGTTTCATCGAGGCGGCACCGGCAAAGACTGTCCCGGCCCGGCTTGTGATATCGGTTTCATAGCTGCCGGCACGGCGAAATCCATGATTCCGTCGTGCCGGTGCGCGGGTTTTCGCGCTAGGGCCATTTCACCATGGGGGGCAGGCTCATCAGGATCGCTTCCACATTGCCGCCGGTGCGCAGGCCAAACAGCGTGCCACGATCATGCAGGAGGTTGAACTCGACGTAGCGGCCCCGCTTGACCAGCAGGGCGTCGCGGTCCGCCCCGGTCCAGGGCTCGCCCATGCGGCGGCGTACGATCCGTGGATAGGTTTCCAGGAAGGCGCGGCCGACATCCTGGATGAAGCTCAGGTCCGCCGCGGCGTCGCCCGAGGCGAGGTTGTCGAAGAAGATGCCGCCCGCGCCGCGCGCCTCGTTGCGGTGGGGCAGGAAGAAATAGCGGTCGCACCACGCCTTGAAGCGCGGGTAGTACGCCGGATCGTGCCGGTCGCAGGCGGCCTGGAAGGCAGCGTGCAACTCGGCTGCGTCCTCGATCGCCTCCGCGCTGTCGAGCTGCAGCGGCGTCAGGTCGCCGCCGCCGCCGAACCAGCCCTGCCGGGTCACCAGCATGCGCGTATTGAAATGCGCGGCCGGGACACGCGGGCTGTGCATGTGGGCAACCAGGCTGATGCCGCTGGCCCAGAAGCGCGGATCCTCGGCGGCACCGGGGATCCGGGCCGCGAATTCCGGCGTGAAGTGGCCGAACACGGTGGAGACGTTGACGCCCACTTTCTCGAAGACGCGGCCGCGCATGATGCTCATCACCCCGCCACCGCCGCTGCTTGCATCCTCGGTCGGGCGCTGCCAGGCGGTGCGCTCGAAGCGCCCGGCCGGACGATCCGAACTTTCCTGTGCGTCCTCGATCGCTTCGAAGCTGGTGCAAAGCGCGTCGCGCAGGCTCTCGAACCAAATGCGGGCAGTCTCCTTCAAGGATGCGTGAGGTTCGGAAGCGGGTGTGGATTGCGGCATCTGCTGACGTCCCCCGGATGGCCGGTGCAGCCTAGACCGGAGGGATTTGGCGTTGCAGAGGCGAAGTGTAGGGATGGACCCCGGAAAGGCTTTACGCTAAGCCGCCGGCCGGAGGGCCGCGCCCGCCCGTATCTGCGGGTGAACGGGCGTGGCCTCGCGTCATGCAAATCGCAGCCCCGCGAAGGGGGTTCATTACAGAGGGATGGCCGATACGATGTCTGGGACCGCTCATGCTTCCGGTCATGGCTCCGGGCAGGATGTCAATAAACGCGACTTCCTGAAGCTGGTCGCTGGCGCTTCGGCCGCCATCGGGGTGGGGGCCATCGCCTGGCCGCTGGTTGACAGCATGAATCCGTCGAAGGACGTGCTGGCGCTGTCGGAACTCGAGGTCGACCTTGCCCCGATCGCTGCCGGCCAGGCGATCATCGTTTCCTGGCGCGGCTCCCCGGTGTTCGTCCGCCATCGCACCGCAACCGAGATCAAGGAAGCCGAGTCCGCGCCGATGGCGGATCTGAAGGATCCGCAAACCGACGAGGCGCGCGTCAAGAAGGGCCACGAGGAGTGGCTCATCGTCAGCGCCGTCTGCACCCATCTCGGTTGCATTCCGCTCGGTGCCAAGCCGACCGACCCGCGCGGCGAGTTCGGCGGCTGGTTCTGCCCCTGCCACGGCAGCCAGTACGACACCTCCGGCCGCATCCGGAAGGGCCCGGCCCCGGCCAATCTGCCCGTTCCGCCCTATGCGTTCCTGAACGACACGAAGATCAAGATCGGCTGAGTCGGATCAGCCCGCGGAGCAATACCAATGGTTGGCCTGTTCAAAAGCGAAATAGAAAATCCCATCCTCCGATGGGTTGATACCCGTCTTCCTATCGTCACGATGATGCAGAAGGAATATGGGGTTTTCCCGACGCCGAAGAATTTCAATTACTTCTGGGCCTTCGGCGGCCTGGCCATGGTCAATCTGATGATCATGATCGCCACCGGCATCTTTCTGGCGATGGCCTATACCCCGCATGTCAGCATGGCGTTCGATTCCGTCGAACGCATCATGCGCGACGTGAATTTCGGCTGGCTGCTGCGCTACGCTCACGCCAACGGCGCCTCGATGTTCTTCATCGTGGTGTACATCCACACCTTCCGCGGGCTTTACTACGGGTCGTACAAGGCGCCGCGCGAGCTGCTGTGGATGCTCGGCGTGGTGATCCTGCTGCTGATGATGGCGACCGCCTTCATGGGCTACGTGCTGCCCTGGGGCCAGATGTCCTTCTGGGGCGCCACCGTCATCACCAACCTGTTCTCCGCCATCCCCGTGGTCGGCGAGCCGATCGTGCACTGGCTGTGGGGCGGGTTCTCGGTGGACAATCCCACGCTGAACCGCTTCTTCAGCCTGCACTACCTGTTGCCCTTCGCCATCTTCGGCGTGGTGTTCCTGCACGTCGTGGCGCTGCACATCACCGGGTCCAACAACCCGCTCGGCATCGAACCGAAGGGCCCACAGGATACGCTGCCGTTCCATCCGTACTACACGGTCAAGGACAGCGTGGCGATCTGCGTCTACTTCATCGTGTTCGCCATCCTGGTGTTCTTCTATCCGAACTATCTCGGCCACCCGGACAACTACATCCCCGCCAACCCGCTGGTCACGCCCGCGCATATCGTGCCGGAATGGTACTTCCTGCCGTTCTACGCCATCCTGCGCGCCGTTCCCTCCAAGCTCGGCGGCGTGGCCCTGATGTTCGGCGCCATCATCGTGCTGTTCCTGCTGCCCTGGCTGGATACCAGCAAGGTCCGCAGCACCAGCTTCCGTCCGATCTACCGGATCTTCTTCTGGTGCCTCGTGGTTGCCTGCCTCGTGCTCGGCGTGGTCGGCGCCAAGCCGCCCGAAGGCATCTGGGTGCCGGTCGGTCAGTTCGCCACCGCTTATTATTTCGCCCACTTCCTGCTGATCCTGCCGATCCTCGGCAAGCTGGAGCGTCCCCGGCCGCTGCCGGAAAGCATCAGCCAGGCCGTGCTGGGCGGAGGACCGCTGCCCACAGGCGCTGCCGCCAAGCCGATGGAGAAGGCCTGATGCGTACCCTGCGCTTCGCCGCCCTGTTCGGGGCGGCCCTGCTCGCCGCCCCGCTCGCCATGACCCCCGCGCGTGCTTCTGAGGGCGGGGCGGAACTGCCGAACGTCAACTGGAGCTTCGGCGGCCTGTTCGGCTCGTTCGACCGTGCCTCGGCCCAGCGCGGCTTCCAGGTCTACAACAATGTCTGCTCGGCCTGTCATTCGCTGAAGCAAGCATACTACCGCAACCTGACCGGCATCGGCCTGACCGACGAGCAGGTCAAGATGATCGCGGCCAACAAGACCGTGCCGACCCTCAAGGACGACGGGTCGGTGGGCGAGCGTCCGGCGCTGCCGTCGGATCACTTCCGCTCGCCGTTCCCCAACGACCTCGCCGCCCGCGCCGCCAACAACGGCGCCCTGCCGCCCGACCTGTCGGTCATCGTCAAGGCGCGCGAGGGCGGGGCGAACTACGTCTATGGCGTGCTCACCGGCTACGCCGACCCGCCCGCCGGCTTCAAGCTGATGGACGGGATGAACTACAACCACTTCTTCCCCGGCAACCAGATCGGCATGCCGCAGCCCCTGCGCGACGACACCGTCGAGTACACGGACGGCACCAAGCCGACGCTCGATCAGCAAGCCCGGGACGTGGTCACCTTCCTCGCCTTCATCGCCAATCCCGAGCTCGAGGAACGGCACCGGATGGGCGTGAAGGTGGTGCTGTTCCTGCTGCTGCTCACCGGCCTCAGCTACTCGGTGAAGCGGAAGCTCTGGGCCGGCGTGCACTGATACCGGCAGCCCGAAGGGCTGACCGGTATGCGCGCGGGGATGGTGGGGCGGCCGCGCGCGAAAACAAAGACATACTGGCCGAACTTTGGCCGGCCAGTATGAGCCACCGCCGCCCGCGCGACTGACCGGCCGCCGCGTCCCCGCCCGGGGGCGCGGCGGTCGCGTTTCGGGATCCTGACGTTTGACGAGGAGAGGACAGCGATGTCCGAGCAGACCAACCAACCGGTGATCGGCATCATCGGCGGCTCCGGGCTCTATGACGTGGACGGGCTGGAGGACAAGACCTGGCGCCGGGTGACGACGCCGTGGGGCGATCCCTCCGACGAATTGCTGGAAGGCCGGCTCGGCGGCGTGCGCTGCGTGTTCCTGCCGCGGCACGGGCGCGGCCATCCGCTCTCGCCCACCCACCTGAACTATCGCGCCAATATCGACGCGCTCAAGCGCCTCGGCTGCACCGACGTGATCTCCCTCTCCGCGGTGGGCAGCCTGAAGGAAGAACTGCCGCCGGGGCATTTCGTCATCGTCGACCAGTTCATCGACCGCAGCTTCGCCCGCGAGAAAAGCTTCTTCGGCGAGGGCGTGGTGGCGCATGTCTCGATGGGCCATCCGGTCTGCGCGCGCCTGGGCGACGCGCTGGAAGGCGCCTGCCGCGACATCGGCCTGTCCGTGACCCGCGGCGGCACCTACCTGGTGATGGAAGGGCCGCAATTCTCTACCGTCGCGGAAAGCGAGCTGTACCGCTCCTGGGGGTGCAGCGTGATCGGCATGACCAACATGCCGGAGGCCAAGCTCGCCCGCGAGGCGGAGCTCTGCTACGCGACCGTCGCCATGGTGACGGATTACGATTGCTGGCACCCCGACCACGATCACGTCACGGTGGACATGATCGTCAAGGTGCTGCTGCAGAACGCCGACAATGCCCGCACCCTGGTGCGGCACGTGGTGCCGGAACTCGGCAAGCCGCGGGGGGCCTGCTCCGCGGGCTGCGACCATGCACTGGACCACGCCATCATCACCGCACCGGCGAAGCGCGATCCCGCCCTGGTGGCGAAACTGGACGCGGTGGCGGGACGGGTACTGGGGAAGTAAAGCAAGCAAGGCCAGGGCGCTGCCCTGGACCCGGCAGGGGCCATAAGGCCCCTGCACCCCAGTCTCGCTGCGCGGCACAGAATGGGTTCCAAGGGCGCAGCCCTTGGTCGGTCCAGGGCGAAGCCCTGGTGGGGCGCGGGGCAACGCCCCGCCGCTAAATTCGCCTCAGCACCAACAGCACCACGACGATCAACAGCAGTAATCCCAGGCCGCCTGACGGGTAATACCCCCATGCCGAGCTGTAAGGCCAGGTTGGGAGGGCGCCCAGTAGCAGGATGATCAGGATAACCAGCAGTATTGTGCCCATTGCGTAACCTTTTCGCTCGTGAACCTGCGGGCGAAAACGTTCGGATCGGTGGACCGTTTCAGTCAGTCACGCCTGGCACGAAAACCCTCCGGGCACATTCGCGGGATTGCCTGCATCCCTGTGCCCCCTTGCATCCGGCCATCCCGTCCCGTCAGGATGGCGGCATGGGTGAGATCGTTAATCTCCGGCAGGTGAAGAAGCGGCTTGCACGCGCGCAGCAGCAGGCGGAAGCCGCGGAAAACCGGATTCGCCATGGCCGCACCGGCGCGCAGAAGCAGGCGGACCGGCGGGACGCCGAGCGGTTGCAGCGCGCCCAGGATGGCGCACGGATCGAACGCGACGGCGAGGCCTGACCCTCGCCGGAACGTCAGGGCTGCGGGCGCGCGAAGCGGGCGAAGGACACCGCCAGGATTTCGTAGATCGGTCGCTTGAACGCCACTGCCAGCGCGGGAAGTTCGGCCAGGTCGGCCCAGCGCCAGGCGTCGAATTCGGGATGCGGGTCGGCGTCCAGCCGCACATCCGCGTCCGTGCCGAGGAAGCGCAGCGCGTACCAGCGTTGCTTCTGCCCGCGGTAGCGCCCGCCCAGGGCCACGCCCAGCAATTCATCCGGCAGGTCGTAGGTCAGCCAGTCCGGGTGTTCGCCCATGATTTCGGCGCGGTCGGTGCCGATTTCCTCGGCGAGCTCGCGCAGCACCGCGGTGGCCGGATCCTCCGCTTCGTCGATGCCGCCCTGCGGCAACTGCCAGCCCCCCGGGGCGCCCTCGGCGTTCGGCAGGTCGGCGCGACGGGCGACGAAGATGCGGCCCTGGGGATTGAACAGGACTGCCCCGACATTGGGGCGGTAGGGAAGACGGTCACGCAGGGACTGGCTCATCGACGGGTCTCGGTGGGGAGGGGAAGGGGGGATACCAGCGCGCTGACCGGCACCAGCACCACGCCGCGGCCCGGCAGTTTCGCCGCCCAGGCTGCCAGGCGTTCGACGGTGACGGGTCCCGGCAGGCTGGCGAGGCCAATCGCCGCGCCGCGGTCACGGGAAATCTGTTCGAGGCGCGACAGCTTCGCCTCGATCTCCGCGCGCACCGGCGGGTCGTCGATGGTCACGTCCACCGCACGCAGGCCGGGGCGCCGATCCTGTGGCGCTGCCGTCGTCCGGGCGGCGGTGGGCCGGGCATCGATGTACAGCACACCCCGCCTGGCAAGCTCGTTCAGCACCTGGGGCATCTGTCCGCTTGCCGCGAAGCGTTCGCCGCGCAGGCCGTTGTTGCTGCCGGTGGCGCCGACATAGCCGGCGATGCGCGACAGCGCCCAGAGCAGGCGTTCCTGATTCTGTGCGGCCGGCAGCCCGGTCAGCAGCGCCCGGTTGCCCGGGTCGTCCAGCGGATAGCCGGCGGGTTCCATCGGGATCGAGATCAGTGTCTCGTGTCCGGCGGCCCGCGCCATTTCCTGCAGGCGGGCCGGCCGGGCCGCGTAGGGGGAGATGGCGAGCGAGATGGCGGGGGGCGTGGCGCGGATCGCCTCCTCGCTGTCCATCTCGGCCATGCCGATGCCGCCGAGCAGCACGGCGACACGCGGGCGTGGATCGGTGGGGTCGAAGGGCGCGGCATAGACCTGCATCGGCATCCGCCCATCGGGGCCGATGCGCGGCAGGATGCCGTCTTCTGGGCCGGGCTCCAGCAGCGCCATATCCGCCGGTGCCAGGCCGCCCCGGCCCGTGGCGGGCTGGGATGGGATGGCGATGGCAGCCGCGGACACCGGGGGAGCCGGAGATGTCGCGGGAGAGGACGGTCCCGGGGCACCCGCCTGCGACGGCCTCGGCCGATCAGGGCCGGCCAGCGGCATCCGGGGCGCGGTCGGCGTCGGTGGCCCCAGCACCTGCAGGGCGATCCCGCCGCCGATCAGGCATGCCAGGATCACCACCCAGAACCAGCCGAGGATGATCCAGGCCCATGGGCGCTGGTCGCTTCCGCTTGCATTGCCACGATTCACCACATGCGCTCCCATCGCCGCCAGACCGTTCCGGCAACGCCGAGATTACCCGACCCGCCCTGTCCGGGGGTAGTCCAGGCGATTTGTGGCATTATGGCAACGAACGGGTCGGTTCCCATCGCACCGCCGGGGCATTTTCCGTTCGCTGTGGCTGACGGAAAATGCCCCGGCTGTTTGATCGGGCGGCGCCTTGTGCCGACTCGCGGCCCCCCATGGGGGCAGGGATCGGGGGGCAGGGGCCGGATTAACGAGAGGCGCGCTTGCTGGTCGGCATGGCGCGCAGCAGCGTCAGGCCCTGCTGCAACTGGAAGTCGGTCTCCGGCTTGGTCGCGTCGAAGGTCGGGAAGCCTTCCGGCGGCAGCTTGGGAAGGTCGCGCACGATCGGCGGCAGGTCGTTGCGCGGCGGCGCGGCCTGCTGCGGCGTGCCGCCCGAGTTGCGCAGGGCCCGGTTCAGGTCGGCCTCGCGATCGGGCAGGAAATGCGGCTTCTCCTCGCGGGTGGCCGCCACTTCCACGTCGGGGGTGATGCCCAGGCCCTGGATGGAGCGCCCCGAGGGCGTGTAGTAGCGGGCCGTGGTCAGGCGCATCGCGCCGTTGCCGGGCAGCGGGATGACGGTCTGCACCGATCCCTTGCCGAAGCTGCGGGTGCCCAGAACGATCGCTCGCCGGTGATCCTGCAGCGCGCCGGCCACGATCTCGCTGGCCGAGGCCGAGCCGCCATTGATCAGCACCACCATGGGCAGGCCGCCGCTGATGTCGCCGCCCTTGGCGTTCCAGCGCTGGCTGTCCTCGGCGTGGCGGGCGCGGGTGGAGACGATCTCGCCCTGTTCGATGAAGTCGTCGGACACCGCCACCGCCTGGTCGAGCAGGCCGCCCGGGTTGTTGCGCAGGTCCAGCACGATGCCGCGCAGCTTGTCGCCGGCCTGTGCCTTCAGCGTCGCGATCGCCTTGCGCAGTCCGGCATCGGTCTGTTCGTTGAAGCTGGTCACGCGCAGATAGGCGATGTCGCCCTGCTCCAGCCGCGACTTCACCACCTGGATGTGGATGACCTCGCGGGTCAGCCCCACCTCGAGCGGCGCGTCGTTGCCTTCGCGGCGGATGGTCAGCTTGATCTTCGAGTTCGGCGGGCCGCGCATCTTGTCGACCGCCTCGTTCAGCGACAGGCCCTGCACGGTCTGGCCGTCCAGCGCCAGGATCAGGTCGCCCGCCTTGATGCCGGCCTTGCTGGCCGGGGTGTCGTCGATCGGGCTGATCACCTTGATGAAGCCGTTGTCCTGCGTCACCTCGATGCCGAGTCCGCCGAACTCGCCGCGCGTCTGCACCTGCATGTCGCGGAAGGACTTCGCGTTCATGTAGTTGCTGTGCGGGTCCAGCCCGGTCAGCATGCCATTGATGGCGTTCTCGACGAGGTCGCGATCGCCGACCGGCTCGACATATTCGGCGCGTACGCGTTCGAACACGTCGCCGAACAGGGTCAGCAGGCGATAGGTTTCGGCCCGCCCGGAATCCTGCGCGAGGGCATAGGGAAGGAATTGCAGGTTCGGCGCGACATGGCGCGTGATTGGGCCGATCGCCACACCGGCGCTGAAGGCGGCTCCCAGCAGCAGGCCCGTGCGAAGCTTCATGGATGCGTCCTCATGCGCGTATGCGCGCAAACGTGGTCACTTTCGACGGGATGTCACCCGAAAACCAGAGTTTCCCTCAGATCCCGCCCGCGGGGAAGGCATAACGGCGACGCCCTGGCCGATCACCCCCGGGCGCGCAGGTAGGGCGCGGGATCGACGGGCCTGCCGGAGCGGCGCAGTTCCATATAGAGCGTCCCGCGTCCGCTGCCAGCTTGCTGTGACTCCGGCAGCATCGCGCCGACCGGTTCGCCCTGCTGCACATTTTCGCCCACCTGCGCGTCCAGCCGTTCCAGCCCGCCGAGCACCGCGTGCCAGCCGCCGCCGCAGTCCAGGATCAGCAACAGCCCGTAGCTGCGGAAGCGATCGGCGAAGGCGACCCGGCCGCCGCAGGGGGCGACGACGCGGGCGCCGGGAACGGGTGTCCAGGTCATGCCGCTGCTGGGCCCGCCATCGGACGCGTCACCGAAGCCGCGGACAAGCTGGCCCGTCACCGGTACGGTCAGGCGGGAATTCGCGGCTGAAAGCCCGCGTCCCGCCGGGCGGGCGAGGGCTTCCTGCCGGCGCTTCGCCGCCTCTGCCTCGGCCTCGCGCCTGGCCCGCAGGGCTGCCGCCGCCTCGGCCCGGGCGCGTGCCTCGGCGGCGCGGCGTTCCGCCTCGATGCGGGCGATGGCGGCGCGCAGGCTGTCCGCGCGGGATGCCGCCGCGGCGGCCTGGCGAGCGGCGTCCGCGGCCTCGTCCTCGGCCTGTTTGCGCGATTGCCGCGCTGCCTCGATCCGGGAATCGAGCGCCGCCGCTTCGCGGGCCTGGGCGGTCTGGGCGGCGGCGAGCCTGGGCAGTTCGGCCTCGGTCTCGCGGCGCGCCTGCATCGCCTGGGCCTGTGCGTCCCGCAATGCAACGGCTTCCCGTTCAAGCCGGCGGCTGAGCCCGCCGAGCACCAGCAGGCCACGCACCGCCTGTTCCGGCGGCAGGGGCACCGCAAGCAGCGTTTCGGCGGGATAGAGGGCCAGGCGTTCCATCACCGGCAGCATCGGCGCGAGGGTCGCGGCGCGCTCGGCGATCCTGGCTTGCGCGGCCTGCTGGCGCGCGCGCAGCGCGGCGATGCGCTCCGCCGTCTCGGCGGTGGTTTGTTCGAGCCCGCGCAGCCGGGCGGCCGCGGCCACGCGGTCCGTGGCGAGGCGCTGTTCCTGCGCCCGGGCGGCAGCGCTGCGTGCCTCGGCCTCGGCCCGGGCCGCGGCATGGGCGGCGCGGGCGCGTTCGGCTTCCTGCACATCCTGGGGGGTCTGGCCCAGGGCGGTCCCCGCCAGCATCCCCAGGATGAGCAACCCTCCCCCGATCCCGTTGCGGAGTCCCTTCGGCATGGGATCCAAGGGCCTCAAGGCCCTTGGTGGAGGTCCAGGAGGCAAAGCCTCCTGGTGGGGTTTGGGGCAACGCCCCAAGACGGAGTGGCCGCCATCACGCCTCGATCAGCGAGTGCCCGGTCATTTCCGCCGGCTGCGGCAGCCCCATCAGTTGCAGCAGGGTCGGCGCGATATCGGCCAGTCGCCCGTCCCGCAGTTTCACGCCCGGCCGTCCCGCCAGCACCACCGGCACCGGGTTGGTGGTATGGGCGGTATGTGGTCCGCCGGTCTCGGGGTCGCGCATCATTTCGCAATTGCCGTGGTCGGCGGTGATCACCACGGCGCCGCCCTGTGCCTCCACCGCGGCCAGGATGCGTCCCAGGCTGGCATCCACTGTCTGCACCGCCGTGATCGCGGCCTCCAGGATCCCGGTATGGCCGACCATGTCGGGATTGGCGAAATTCAGCACGATCAGGTCGTATTTCCCGGATTCGATCGCCGCCACGGCCTTGTCGGTCAGTTCCGGGGCCGACATTTCCGGCTGCAGGTCGTAGGTGGCGACCTTGGGGGAGGGCACCAGGATGCGGTCCTCGCCCGGGTACTGCTTTTCCTCGCCGCCGTTGAGGAAGTAGGTGACGTGCGGGTATTTTTCCGTCTCCGCCATGCGGATCTGGGTGCGGCCGGCGGCGGACACCACCTCGCCGAGCAGGTTGTCCATGACCTGCGGCGGGAACAGGGCGGACATCCGGGGGGCCAGTTCGTCGCTGTAGCGGGTCATGCCGAGCACGGCGGCGAAGCGCAGGGCGCGGGGGCGGTCGAAGCCTGGGAAGGCGGGGTCGGTGAAGGCGCCGAGGATCTCGCGCGCGCGGTCGGCGCGGAAATTGAAGCACAGCACGCCGTCGCCGTCCTTCATGCCGCGATAGCCCGCGACCACGGCGGGGACGACGAATTCGTCGGTGATCTGGTTGGCGTAGGCGGCATCCAGCACGCTCGGGGGATCGGCGAAGGCCGGTGCCTGGGCTTCGGCGATCGCCATGTAGGCCTTGGCCACGCGGTCCCAGCGCTTGTCGCGGTCCATCGCGTAGTAGCGTCCGGACACGGTGGCGATGCGCGCCCCGGCCGGCAGGTCGGCCTGGAAGCGGCGGATGTCGTCACCGCCTGACTGGGGTGGGGTGTCGCGGCCGTCCATGAAGGCGTGGGCCGCCACCGGGACGCCGGCCGCGGTGATCAGGCGGGCGAGCGCGATGGCATGGTCCTGGTGGGAGTGCACGCCGCCGGGCGAGACCAGTCCCATGAGGTGGCAGGTGCCGCCGCTGGCCTTCAGCGTGGTGATGAAGTCGGTCAGGGCGGGGATGGTGCCGATCGAGCCGTCGGCGACGGCGGCGCCGATGCGCGGCAGGTCCTGCATGACCACGCGGCCGGCGCCGATATTCATGTGGCCGACCTCGGAATTGCCCATCTGGCCGTCGGGCAGCCCGACATCGAGGCCGGAGGTGCGCAGGAAGGCGTGCGGGGAGCTGGCCCAGAGCCGGTCGAAGACGGGGGTCTGGGCGTCCCGCACGGCGTTGTCGGCGGGATCCTCCCGCCAGCCCCAACCGTCCAGGACGACAAGCATGACGGGGCGGGGCAGGTTGGGCATGGCGGCACTCCTCGGGGCGGACATTGCCGACTGCGTAGCGCCATGGCGGGCGGCAAACAACGCCTCGTCACCGGCTCGCGAAAGATTTGCGGGGATTGCCACCGCAGGTGGTGGAGGTTCGGTGTTGTTACGAACCAAATTATGTTTCAAAGCAAATATAATCAAATGAAGCAGAAATAATTATCAAGAAAACATTCAATATTTATCAACTTGAGCCAGCTGTAAACTCCAGGATACATCACGCGCTGTTGATATGGATGCCGGATCACGGGATGGCGCGCGAATTAACTGATAAGCAATTCCCTTCATGTGATCTGGCGGCGCTTAGTGCCCAGAAAGGATTTGGTCCGATGTCGCTCCATCCCGCCAGCCCCGATGTGCTGCCGCAGGCCGTGCCCCCACAGCTCCTGGCCGGGGCGGCCCTGCGCAAGGTCACGCCGGAGCCGGCGCAGGAGGGAGAGCGGTTGATCACCCTGCGTTCTCCGGCCGTCCTGCCGTTTCCTTGCTACGACTCGCTTGATCTCGAACTCGACGCCGCTTCCGGAACCTGCTGGTGCTTCATGCGCCCGGAGGGACGCGCCAGCTTCACCCCGCAACTGATGGCCGACATCGCGCGCATGCAGGCGGCGGTGCGCCACATGGGCAAGGTCGGGCTCGACGCGGGCGGCACGAAGTTGCGTTATTTCGTCATGGCCTCGCGCCGGCCGGGCGTCTTCAATCTCGGCGGCGACCTCGCCTTGTTCGCCAGGGCGATCCGCGCGCGCGACCGGGCCGCCCTGCGCCAGTATGGCCATGGCGCGGTGCGGGCCCTGCACGAGAACACGCGTGGCTACGATGCCGGCGCGATCACCATCGCCCTGGTGCAGGGCGATGCCCTGGGCGGTGGCTTCGAATGTGCCCTGGCCTTCGACCTGATCGTGGCCGAGAGGCGGGCCCGCCTGGGCTTCCCCGAGATCCTGTTCAACCTGTTTCCGGGCATGGGCGCCTACAGCTATCTGTCGCGCCGCATCGCCCCGGCCGAGGCCGGGCGGATGATCAGCAGCGGGCAGATCCATACCGCCGAGGAGTTGCACGCCATGGGCGTGATCGACGTGCTGGTGGAAGACGGACAGGGCGAGCAGGCGGTGCGTGAGCTGATCGCCCGGCAGGGGCGCCGGCAGAATGCCTTCCAGGCCATTTCCCATGTCCGTCGCCGGGTCAACCCGGTGTCGCTGCAGGAATTGCTCGATGTCGTCGATATCTGGGTCGATGCGGCGCTGAACCTCGAGGAAGCGGATCTGCGCAGGATGCAGCGGCTGGTCGCCGCCCAGGATCGGCGCTGCGCCGAGGCCGCCCCGTTGGCGCACGCCTGAAGCGGGCGGGCCGGTCCGGAGGTTTCCCTCGCCGGCGCCCCCTCATCCCGTGCGCCGCCGGCGTCAGCTCGGCGGCCGGGTGGTGCCGTCGCCCAGGACGGTGGCGAGCCGGTCACGCAACGTCTCCAGCGAGAACGGCTTCTGCAGCAGGGTGCAACGCGGTGGCACGCCGCCACCGGAGAATGGCGGCGCGCTGTCGCCGGCATATCCCGTCGAGAGCACGGCCGGCAGGTCGGGGCGGCGCAGCCGGGCCTCGCGGATCAGCGCCAGCCCATCGGTCCCGGGCATGCAGAAATCGGTCAGCAGGACGTCGACGGCCAGTCCGGTGTCGAGCCGCGCCAATGCCGCGGCGGCATCGGCTTCGGCCTGCACCGCGTAGCCGAGATCCTCGAGGCTCGCGCACAGCATTTCCCGCACCAGCGGATCGTCGTCCACGACCAGGATGCGGTGCGCGGCGACGGGGGCCTGTGCCGGCAGGGGTTCGTCCTGGGGCGTGGCGGCAGACCCGGTCGTCGCGGCCGGTGGGGGAGAGGGCAGCCAGAGCGTGACCGTCGTGCCCAGGCCGGGTGTGCTGTGGACCGCCATTGCGCCTCCGGACTGTTCGGCAAAGCCCCGGGCCATCGAAAGGCCAAGGCCGGTGCCTTTGCCCGCGGGCTTGGTGGTGAAGAAAGGTTCGCCCACGCGGGCGAGGGTCTGGGCGTCCATGCCGCAGCCGGTATCGGTGACCTGGAGCCGGACGTAGTGGCCGGGCTGCAGCCCGGCCGGATGCGCCGTGCCGGCTGTTTCCGGCTGCGCCGTCAGCGTCAGCCTGCCACCTTCCGGCATGGCGTCGCGGGCATTGGTGGCCAGGTTGACCAGCACCGTTTCCAGCTGGCCCTTGTCGGCCAGCAGCGCGGGCAGGCCGGGGGCCACCTCGGCGCACACCGTGATCGCCGCCCCCAGGGTAGGGGCCAGCACCTCGCGCAGTTCCGCGAGCAGCAGCGCGGCCTCGACCGGCTCGGCGCGTAACTCGCCCCGGCGGGCAAAGGCGAGCAGGCGGCGGGTGATTGCTGAGCCCCGGCCGGCGGCGTCGACCACGATGCGCGCGAGCCGCTCGACCGTTTCGCGCTGGCCGGACTGGCGCAGGATCAGGCTGGCGCCGCCCTCGATCGCCTGCAGGACATTGTTGAAGTCATGCGCGATGCCGCCCGCGAGCTGGCCGAGCGCCTGCATCTTCTGCGCCTGCGCCAGGCGCTGCTCCAGATCGCGCCGCTCGGTGATGTCGCGCATGCTGCACAGCACGCGTGACACCCGGCCGTCCGGACCGTCGCGCAGCGGCACCATGCTGGTATCGGTGATGCGCGGGCCCTGCGGCGTCGGCCAGGTTTCCTCGTAGCGCAGCGCGCCTTCGGCGACGCAGCGTTGCAGCGCCGCGATGATGCGGGCGCCGGCATCGGCGCCGAGGATCTGCTCGGCGGTCATGCCGCGGATGGCGGCGGCGCTGACACCCATGATGTGCTCGGCGTGGGGATTGATGTTGCGGCAGAGAAACCGTCCGTCCGCCGTGACCTCGATCTCGCAGAGGCTGTCCTCGGCGTGGTCAAAGAACGTCCGGTATCCGGCTTCGCTGGCGGCGAGTTCGGCGATCCGCTGCCGCACTGCTTCGTCGAGCCCGACATTGCCGCGCTCCATGGGAGGGTCCGGTGCCGTGATGGGGGAAGCGAGCGGTTGCGGCGATGGGGGCGGATCGAGCGGGATGCGGCCATCGGGGCGCGGGACATGCGTGGGGGCGGCCGGTTGCAGCAGGCCCGGCTCTGTCCGCCAGGAAAGCCGGGCCACCGTCCAGGCGAACAACCCGGCCGTGGCCGCGCCGTACAGCCAGATCCTGAATTCCACGGCTGCAAGCGGCGGCATGGCCGTCCCGCTCCAGGCCAGCCAGGCCAGCCAGGCCAGCGGACATGCCGTCGCGCCGAGCCATTTGACCGGGCGGGAGCGGGCATGGTGCGTCCCCGGGCGTGCCTGTGGCTGCGGTCGGAGCGAACCGGTAGGACGCCCCATGACGCTGACCGGGGGGACGCTGACCGGGGGGACGCTGGCTGGGGAGGGAGCCCAGGCCACCGCGCGCTGCTCGTCTGTGCGCGGCCGGCACGGTCCTGCACGACCGGGTTCTCTCGGGTAGGACTGCATGATGCCGCTCCGCTGGAAGGCTCGCCTGCGAATGGCCAACGGAGGACCCGGGGTGATCCGGTTGGGCGGCAGGTGAGCCGTCGAAACCGCGGCGGGACTCGGCTGCCTCACGTCCTGGTTGACCTCTTCACCTCATACAGCGGATGCAGAAGCAATATAGCATGATTTTGTAGCCAAATCACTTATTTGTGATGGCCTTTACAGGGATTTCCACTAAGGCATTTTATACAGATTCAATTCAATATTGAGGGTTGTTGGTAGGATTCAGTAAATTATGGGCTAGTTTATTTTGCATTATCCTGCATGCGGTGCCTCTCCGCCCGTGCCGGATCACGGGCGGTCGCACGAAGCTGTTGGCCTCGCCGGCGCGTTGCCCCCGGGCGTTGCTCTCCTGCGTTGGTCTGGGAGGCATGCAGCCGGAAGGGCGGGGAAGGATGCAGGACGTCGGCAATGAGACCCTCGACTGCCTGGTCGTCGGTGGCGGACCGGCCGGGTTGACGGCGGCGCTGTACCTGGCGCGCTTCCGGCGGCGCGTGGTGGTGGTCGATGCCGGCGCGCCGCGGGCCGCCTGGATCCCGAAGAGCCACAACATTCCGCTTTTCGCCGCGGGAATTCCCGGTCCCGAGATCCTGGAGCGGGCCCGTGCGGCGGTGCGGCGCTACGGCGTGGCGATCCTGCCCGGTGAGGTGACGCAACTGCGCCGGACGGGCGGCCTGTTCGCCGCCGGGATTGCGCGCGAGGACGGGACGCGCTGCGAGATACGGGCGGAGCGGGTGGTGCTGGCCACCGGGTCGGTCGATGTCGAGCCGGCCTTGCCCGACCTGCCGGATGCGGTGCGCCGCGGCCTGGTGCGCTACTGCCCGATCTGCGATGGCTTCGAATCGCGTGACCGGCGGATCGCGGTCATCGGCCATGGCGCGCGCGGCCTCGGCGAGGCGGCCTTCATCGCCCGCAGCTATGCCGAGGACGTGACGTTGCTCACGCTCGGGCAACCGTTGCGGCTGGATGCACGGCAGCAGGAGATCGTGGCGCGGCACCGGATCCGGGTGATCGAGCAGCCCGTGGCGGCGCTGGAACAGCGCGATGGCATGATCGCGGCGATCCGGATGGGGGACGGCGCGGAGCATCGTTTCGATGTGCTCTATTCGGCGCTGGGGCTGACCTATCGTTCCGGGCTCGCCGTCGCGCTGGGGGCGGCGCATGACCCTTCGGGGGCCCTGATCACCGACGCCCATGCCCAGACCAGCGTGCCGGGGCTGTACGCGGCCGGCGACATCGTGCGTGGGCTGGACCAGATCGTGGTCGGGATGGCCCATGCCGCCGCAGCCGCCACCCATGTGCATAACCGCTGTGGGCTGCCAACCGAGGACGAACCGGAGGCGGCTGACGCCCATCCGGGGTGATCGCGCCGGGGTGCTGCCACCGCAACATTCTCTTGACACCGCCCATGTATTGGCGCAACATTCCGAGCGTTCAAAAGAATACAGGAGGGTGGGTAACAAACATGATTCCACCTGGTTTCTTCCTGGTTGCCGCCTGATTTGGTGTGGGTGGCTAAGAAATCGTCGAACTGTCGTCTGGTGGATGCACCGGAACAGTCGCTTCATCCTCAGGGGCCCCCGAGCGACGTCTGGATGACGTAGCGGGGGCCTTGGGCTGTTCATGCATCCCGGTGTCCGGACCGGCTGATCTGTCTTCCATCCGCCATGGGCGTGCTGCTTGCCTGCCGATGCGGGCGCGCTGGCAATACTTCGCGGGGCAGTGATGTCCTGTGCATCGATTGATCGAGGTCAACGCGCGAATACTGCCCTGCGGCAAGATGAGCTCACGCGCCTGATGCCGACGGAGCCAAAATGTCACGCGGATCGCCTGCCGAGGAGTACCGCATTCCCGTTGGCCGCGCGACAACCATCGTGGATGTCGCGGAGCGGGCAGGGGTCTCGAAAGCCACCGTCTCCCGCTATCTGAGCGGCAAATCCGAAGTCCTCTCCGAGGCGACCTGGAAGCAGATCGAGGACGCGGTCGCCGCGCTCAACTACAGGCCCAGCCAGATCGCGCGCAGCCTGAAAGGCGGGCATACGCGGCTGATCGGCATGGTGGTCGCCGATGTCACCAACCCCTACTCGGTCGCCGTGCTGAAAGGCGCCGAGGACGAATGCCAGCGCGCCGGCTACATGCTGGCCCTGTGCAACAGCGGTGGCAGTCCCGAGAAGGAACAGCTGCTGCTCGCCGGGCTGCGTGCCTATCGCATCGAGGGCCTGATCCTGAACCTTGCCGGCCCGGGCGGTGAAAAAGTGCCCGAGGCGATGCCGGCGGACCTGCCGGTGGTGTTGCTGGACCGGCACCTGCCCGCCGGCCGGTTCGATTTCGTCGGGCTCGACAACATCGCCGCCATGGGCGAGGCAACACGCCACTTGGTCGGCAACGGATATCGGGATCTCATGCTGCTGGCCGAGCCGTTGCGCGGGGTCAGCGTGCGCATCGAACGGGGCCTGGGCTTCCGCGAGGCGGTGGCGGCGGCCGGCTGCAGCGGCGAGGTCTGCGAGGTCGATCTGCGCCAGGAGGGCGCCATGGGCGCGGCGCTGGCGCGGTTCATGGCCGGCCCGGATCGCGGGCCCAGGGCGGTGATCGCCGCCAGTGGCCTGGTGACGCTGCGGACCGTGCAGGCCATGCAGGCCCTGGGCCTGCGCATGCCCGGCGATCTCGCAGTGGTGGGATTCGACGAACTCGAATGGTCGTCGCTGGTCGGGCCCGGCATCACGACCATCGCGCAGCCGACCTATGATATCGGCATCGCAGTGGTGCGCAGCCTGTTGGCGCGGCTGGCCACGCACAACATGACCGAGCCGCGCAGCACCATCTTCACCGGGCGGCTGGTCGTGCGTGGGTCGTCCGCGCCCGCCGGTGCGGCCCGCCATGTGCGGCCGGCAGGCGAGGGATGAAATTCTGATATTCCGTCGGGTCGGGCCCGGCATTCACCCGGCGGCGCAATAATAAACCTGACCGGCGCACGGCTGCGCGCGAAAGCTGCGCCGATGGAACCGGGCATTTCATTTTCTGGCGCAGGGGGCGCCAATCCTGCGGTGGCCGGTCATCGGCGGTTGATATGGATCAATGCCACTGTCCGGGTGCCGGCTAATGTGACGACATGAAACCGGTTTCATACAAAACCCAACTTGTTCCGGTATCGGGGGAAGCAGCGACCCGGCTGGATGTCGTGACCTTCGGCGAGGCCATGGCCTTGCTCGTGGCCGAAACCTGCGGCGACCTGGCCGACGTGGAGCGGTTCACCCGGCGCCTGGCCGGGTGCGAGACCAACGTGGCGGTCGGGTTGGCCCGCCTGGGGTTGCAGGTCGGCTGGGTGAGCCGGCTGGGCCTTGATCCGTTCGGTGACTTCGTGCGCGCGACCCTGGCCGCCGAAGGCGTGGATTGTTCGCATGTGGCGACCGATCCGGTGCGATCGACCGGCAGGATGTTCAAGGCGAAGACGCCGGACGGCAGCGATCCCACCATCCATTATGCCCGCAAGGGATCGGCGGCGAGCCAGTTGAGCCCTGCCGATTTCGACCCGGCCTATTTCCGTGGCGCCCGTCTGCTGCATGCGACCGGCGTTGCCGCCGCGCTGTCCTCCGGCAGCATGGCGCTCGCGCTGCACGCCATCTGCGAGATGCGGGCCTGGGGGCGGACCGTCTGTTTCGATCCCAACCTGCGTCCCTCGCTGTGGCCGAGCCGCGACGTCATGATCGAGCAGATCAACAGCCTCGCCGGGCGCGCCCATTGGGTGCTGCCGGGACTGTCCGAGGGCGTGATCCTGACCGGCTACCGCCAACCCCGTGACATCGCGGCCTTCTACCTGGACTGCGGCGTGGAACTGGTGGTGGTCAAGCTTGGTGCCGAGGGGGCCTATTTCCGCACGCCCACGCAGGAGGGCATCGTGCCGGCGGCGCGGGTCGAGCAGGTCGTGGATACCGTGGGTGCCGGCGACGGCTTCGCCGCGGGCCTGATCAGCGCGCTGCTGGAAGGCGAGAGCATCGAGGAGGCGGTGGCGCGCGGCAATCGCGTGGGGGCCTGCGCCATCCAGGTGATCGGCGACATGGACGGCCTGCCCACGCGCGCGCAACTCGGCCAGACGGCACTGCTGCGGGTTCCGGCGTGACGACACGCCTCGCGGCGGCCGCTGGCATGGCGGCATCGCGCGCGGGGCGGTGAGGCGCCGCGTCGTTTCGGAATTGCTTCGAGGAGACGGGAATGAACGTGATGTCAACGGTTGCGGCGGGGATCGATCCCTGGCGCGACTTCGCCGGCGAAGGCTGGCGGGAGCGTGTGGACGTGCGGGCCTTCATCCAGGCCAACTACACGCCCTATGCCGGCGACGATTCCTTCCTGGCCGGCCCGACCGAGCGCACGCTCGCGGTGTGGAAGAAGCTCGAGCCGCTGCTGGCCGAGGAACGCAAGCGCGGCGTGCTGGACATCTCGGGCGACCGCGGCTCCTCGATCACCGCGCATGACGCGGGCTATATCGACCAGGGGCTGGAGATCATCGTCGGGCTGCAGACCGATGCGCCGCTGAAGCGGGCGATCATGCCCAATGGCGGTCTGCGCATGGTCGAGACCGGCATGCAGGCCTACGGCTTCACGCCCGATCCCGTGGTCGCGGAAATCTGGACCAAGTACCGCAAGAGCCACAACCAGGGCGTCTTCGACGTCTACAGCCCCGACGTGCTGGCCGCGCGCAAGTCGGGCGTGGTCACCGGCCTGCCGGATGCCTATGGCCGCGGCCGCATCATCGGCGATTATCGCCGGGTGGCGCTGTATGGCGTGGACTTCCTGCGCCGCGACAAGCAGCGCGAGTTCCACGAGCTGGACAACGTCCCCTTCACCGAGGACGTGATCCGGCTGCGCGAGGAGCTGTCCGAGCAGTGGCGGGCGCTCGACGAGCTGAAGCAGATGGGGGCCAAGTACGGCTGCGACCTGTCGCGCCCGGCGCAGGACGCGCGCGAGGCGGTGCAGTGGACCTATTTCGGCTACCTTGCCGCGGTGAAGGAGCAGAACGGCGCGGCGATGTCGATCGGCCGCATCTCCACCTTCCTCGACATCTACATCCAGCGCGACATCGAGGCCGGCACGCTGACCGAAGCGGCCGCGCAGGAGATGATCGACGACCTGGTGATCAAGCTGCGCATCGTCCGCTTCCTGCGCACGCCGGAATACGACCAGTTGTTCTCGGGCGACCCGACCTGGGTGACCGAGAGCATCGGCGGCATGGGCGAGGACGGACGCTCGCTGGTGACGCGCAACTCCTTCCGCTTCCTGCAGACGCTGTTCAACCTCGGCCCGGCACCGGAGCCCAACCTGACGGTGCTGTGGAGCGCGCAACTGCCGGACGGGTTCAAGAAGTTCTGCGCGCGCGTCTCGATCGAGACCTCGGCGATCCAGTACGAGAGCGACGACCGCATGCGGCCGTTCTGGGGCGATGACTATGGCATCGCCTGCTGCGTCTCGGCCATGCGCATCGGCAAGCAGATGCAGTTCTTCGGCGCCCGCGCCAACCTGGCCAAGGCGATGCTGTACGCAATCAACGGCGGCGTCGACGAGAAGTCGGGCGCGGTGGTGGCGCGCGGCTTCACCCCGATTACCTCCGACGTGCTCGACTACGACGAGGTGATGGCCAGGCTCGATCCCATGATGGACTGGCTGGCGGCCACCTACGTCAAGGCGTTGAACTGCATCCACTACATGCACGACAAATACGCCTACGAGCGGATCGAGATGGCGCTGCACGACCGCGACATCCTGCGCACCATGGCCTGCGGCATCGCCGGGCTGTCGGTGGCGGCGGACTCGCTGTCGGCGATCAAGCACGGCCGCGTCAGCGTGGTGCGCAACGAACAGGGCCTCGCGGTCGACTACAAGCGCGAGGGCGACTACCCGGCCTATGGCAACAACGACGACCGCGCCGACGAGATCGCGGTGTGGCTGGCGCAGACCTTCATGGAAAAGGTCAAGGCGCAGCCGCATTTCTATCGCAACGCGATGCCGACGCAGTCGGTGCTGACCATCACCTCCAACGTGGTGTACGGCAAGAAGACCGGCAACACGCCGGACGGGCGCCGCGCCGGCGAACCCTTCGCGCCGGGGGCCAACCCGATGAACGGGCGCGACATCAAGGGCTTCGTCGCGGCCGGTGCGTCGGTGGCCAAGATCCCTTACGAATGCGCGCTGGACGGCATCTCCTGGACCGCCTCGGCGACCCCGGACGGGCTCGGCCACACGCCGTCGGACCGGATCGCCAATCTCGCCAACTGCCTGGATGGCTTCGCCTGTGCCGGCGGCTTCCATGTCAACGTCAACGTGTTCAATCGCGACACGCTGGTCGACGCCATGGAGCACCCGGAGCTGTATCCGCAACTGACGGTGCGGGTCTCCGGCTACGCGGTGAACTTCGTCAAGCTGACGCGCGAGCAGCAGCTGGACGTGATCAGCCGCACCTTCCACGGCTCCATGTAACCTGCCCCGTGGCGGGAGCTTCGGCTCCCGCCGCACCCGCCCTGGTTCCTTCGCGAGTGCCCCATGTTCGACGCCGCCAGTCCCGTCCTTTCGCATGCCCATCCCACCGCCGACACCGGCACGGGGTTCCTGCATTCGGTCGAGACCGCCGGCGCGGTGGATGGGCCGGGGCTGCGCTTCATCTTCTTCACCTCGGGCTGCCTGTTCCGCTGCCTCTACTGCCACAATCCCGATACCTGGAAGCTGCACAACGGCCGCGCGGTGACGCTGGATGAAGCGCTGGCGGAGGTGCGGCCCTATGCCGGCTTCCTGCGCTTCGCCGGCGGCGTCACCATCTCCGGCGGCGAGCCGATGCTGCAGGCGGGCTTCGTCGGCGCGCTGGCCCGGCGCATCAAGACGGAGCTGCGGCTGCACGTCGCGCTGGATACGCAGGGCTTCCTGCATGACACGCTCGACGATGCCTGGTTCGATCCGATCGACCTCGTGCTGCTGGACATCAAGCACAGCGACCCCGGCCAGTACCGCCGCCTGACCGGGCAGGATCTGCAGCCGACGCTGGATTTCGCGCAGCGGCTGGTGCGGTTGGGCAAGCGCATGTGGATCCGCTACGTGCTGGTGCCGGGCTGGACCGACGGCGACGACGATATCCTCAGACTCGCCGACTTCCTGGCGAGCCTCGGTCCGGCGGTGGACCGCGTCGAGGTGCTGCCCTTCCACCAGATGGGCGCGCATAAATGGCAGGCGCTCGGGCTGTCCTATGAACTCACTGACACCCCCACACCGACGCCGGCCCAGGCCGATGATGCCCGCGCCCTGTTCGCCTCGCGGGGGTTGCAGACCTGCTGAGGCAGGCGCAATCGTCCCTCATCGGCAACCGGTGACAGCCGTCATCACAATCCCGCGTGTATTCTCCATCCGGGTGGGCTACCGGTACAGCCCCTGGTCCGGGGGAGGTCACCGCCGTGTCGCCATTGCCGTCATCCGCCGCCGCGCAAGCCGCGCCGTCCTGAGGAGCGGAAGATGAAGGATGCCCGTCCCCCGACGATTGCCGTTCTCGCCAGCCGCTCCCTGCGCACCGGCCCGCTGAGTCCGTTGCTGCGGTTGATGCGGACCATCGAACCCTGGCTGCGCCACGTGCTGCAGCCCCGCATCCTGGCGATCGGCGGCAGCTACCGGGTCCTGCGCCGCTATGGCGTGCTGGATGGCTATGCCGGGCTGGAAGCCCTGCCATCGGGGCGCGAGGGCGGACTGGTCACGCTCGCGGCGCGGCTGGTGGATTCCGATCCCGATCACGCGGTCGATTGGGTGATCTACCTGATGGATCCCGCTGACCCGACCACGCTCTATCCCGAGAGCCAGGCGGTGAAGCGCGAATGCGTGGTGAATGCCAAGCCTTTCCTTGCGACCGAGGCCGCCGCGCTGGAATGGTGCGTGACCCACTGGCTTGCCGCCGACCGGCAGGCGCCGCATCCGCTGACCCCGCGTTTCCTGCGCCCGCGCAGCCAGCATCCGCCAGGCTTCTCCACCAGCCTGGGCCTGATCGCGCATGATGCGCGCAAGGCCGAGATGGTGCATTTCGCCACGGATTTCGCCGACCTGCTGGCGCGGTTTCCGCGGCGGCTTGCCACCGGCACCACGGGGGGGCTGTTGAACGGCGGCATCCCCGCGCGGCTGCAGCAGGGCGTCGAGGCGCTGCGGCGTGAGGCCGACGCCTATGCCCGACTGGGCTTCACCCCCGACAGCCTGGCGCGCCGGCTGCGCGAGCACGAGCGCCTGCAGGAGCTGACGCAGGCCCTGCGCGCCCGCCTGGAAGCGCTGGGGGTCTCGGGCCCCTGGGTGAGCGCGTTGCGCAGCGGGCCGCAGGGCGGCGATGGCCAGATCGCCCAGATCGTGCTCGAGGGGGCCTGCCGCCACGTGATCTTTTTCGAGGACCCGCATGTCTCGCGCGAGCACGAGGCGGACATCCAGTTGCTGGAGCGCGCGGCCCGCATCCAGACCGCCGACACGGTCTGCCTGCACGATCCCGTCACCGCGCGCAGTTGGGCGGCGGCCTGGACCGCCTGCCTCGATCATCCGACGCTGGCGCCGGTGACGCTGGAGACCGCGTTCCGCCAGCGTTACGGCTGCCACCTGATCGTGGCGCATGACGGTCCGCAGGAGACGCTGCGGCGCTATGCCTCCGGGCTGGTGGCGCAGGATGGCACGGCGCCGCCGATCGCCTTCGCCGGTGATGCCCTGTCCCGTGGCGGCGTCGCCGTGCTCACCCCCGAAGAGGCCGCCGCGGCGCTCGAGTCCGCATCTGCGGTCGCCTGACCGCGGCCGATGAAGGAGACGACTGCATGGAACCCCTGCAACGCAGCAGGCTGGCCGCCGGGTCCTACGGCGTGCCGCACACACCCGGCGCACCGGTCTATCCCGTCAACATCCTGCAGATCGGGGATGGGAACTTCCTGCGTGCCTTCGTCGACTGGATGGTCGATGTCTGCAACGGCCAGGGGCTGTTCCGTGGCGGCGTGGCGATCGCGCAGCCCTTGCCGCAGGGCCTCGCCGATCGGATCGAGGCGCAGGAAGGGTTGTTCACCGTCCTGCTGCGCGGGATCGAGAACGGGCAGGAGGTGCAGTCCCGCCGCGTGGTGAGCTGCGTCCACCGGGCGCTCAACCCGTACGACCAGTGGGACGAGATGCGGGCGCTGGCGGCCGATCCCGACCTGCGCTTCGTCGTCTCGAACACCACCGAGGCCGGCATCGCCGATCTCGAAGAGCCGTTCGCGCCGGAAGCCTGCCCGGCCAGTTTCCCCGCCAAGGTCGCGGCCCTGCTGAATGCCCGTTACCAGGCGCTCGGCGGCAGCGCGGCGCCGGGACTGGTGTTCATCCCCTGCGAGCTGATCGAGGCCAACGGCAGCAATCTTCGCCGCATCGTCAAGCTGCACGCGCAACGCTGGGCTCTCGGCACCGGCTTCATCGACTGGCTGGAGCGGAACAACCATTTCCTCGACACGCTGGTCGATCGCATCGTGCCTGGCTATCCGGGCGCGGAGGCCGATTCGCTGCGCGCGTCCTGGGGCTATGACGACCAGCTCATCGTCGCCGCCGAGCCCTTCCATCTCTGGGTGATCCAGGGGCCACGGGCGCTGGCGGATGAGTTCCCGCTGCACAAGGCCGGGCTGAATGTCGTCTGGACCGACGACCTGCAGCCGTACCGGACTCGCAAGGTCCGCATCCTCAATGGCGCCCATACCGCCAGCGTGCTTGCCGCCTACTGCTCCGGCCTCGATACGGTGCAGCAGATGATGCAGGACCCGGTGGTGTCGGGCTTCCTGCACCAGGTCATGTTCCAGGAGATCGTGCCCTTCGTGCCGCTGCCCGAGCCGGAACGGCAGAGCTACGCCGCGACCATCGTGGAACGCTTCGGCAATCCCTTCATCCGGCACGAGCTGATCTCGATCGCGCTCAATTCGGTCTCCAAGTGGAAGGTGCGGGTGCTGCCGACGGTGAAGGATTTCGCCGCGCAACGTGGTGCGGCCCCGGCCGGTCTGTCCTTCTCGCTCGCCGCGTTGCTGTGGTTCTATCGCGGCCAGGTCGTGGACGGCGCCTATACCGGCACGCGCGCGGCCGGCCCCTATCCGATCCGCGACGACGCGGCGGTGATCGCGAAGATGGCGAGCGCCTGGGAAGGCGACGATCCGTCGCAGGCGGCGGCGCTGCTGCTCGGCGATGCCAGCCTGTGGGGCGAGGATCTCACGACGCTGCCGGGCTTCTCCGGGCGGGTGATGGAAGGGCTGCTGGCGATCGCGTCGAAAGGCATGAAGGCGGCGCTGCAGCAGGTGGTCGCCACCGGCTGAGCCGGCACGGCGCGCACATGAAAAGGGCCCGGCTGCCGAGCGGCGGCCGGGCCCTTTTCCGTTCGGCGGGGCGCGCTACATCACCGCGCCGATCACCCAGGGTTGGAATTCATCGGCGCCGAAGCCCAGCGCCTCGCTCTTGCTGCGATGCCCCGATGCGGTGGCGATGGCCAGGTCCAGGATGCGCCGGCCCATCTCGGCGACACTGACCTCGCCGCGGGCGATCGGCCCGCAATCGAGATCCATGTCGTCCTCCATGCGGCGGAACAGCTCGGAATTGGTGGCGAGCTTCAGGCTTGGCGTCGGCTTGCAGCCGAACACCGATCCGCGTCCGGTGGTGAAGCAGATCAGGTTGCAGCCGCCGGCCACCTGGCCCGTGGCCGAGACCGGGTCGTAGCCGGGCGTGTCCATGAACACGAGTCCGGGCGTGCCGACCCGCTCGGCGAATTTCAGCACGTCCACCACATTGCTGGTGCCGGCCTTGGCCACCGCGCCCAGCGACTTTTCGAGGATGGTGGTCAGCCCGCCCGCCTTGTTGCCGGGGGAGGGATTGTTGTTCATCTCACCCCCGGTGCGGGTGGTGTACTCCTCCCACCAGCGGATGCGGGCGACCAGCTTCTCGCCGACTTCGCGATTGATGGCGCGGCGTGTCAGCAAATGCTCGGCGCCGTAGATCTCGGGCGTTTCCGACAGCACTGCCGTGCCCCCCTGCGCCACCAGCAAATCGACCGCGGCGCCCAGGGCCGGATTGGCGGTGATGCCCGAATACCCGTCCGAGCCGCCACATTGCAGGCCGATGCGCAGATGGCTGACCGGAACGGTGCTGCGCACGGCTTCGTTCGCCGCGGCGAGCATCTCGCGCACGATCTCGATGCCCTGGCGCACCGTGCGGGCGGTGCCGCCGAGCTCCTGGATGGTCATCGTGCGCAGGCGCGCGCCTTCCTGCAGCCCTTCCGTCTCCAGCAGCGGCGCGATCTGGTTGACCTCGCAGCCCAGCCCGATCATCAGCACGGCGTGGAAATTGGCATGGCGCGCATAGCCGCCCATGGTGCGGCGCAGCGTCTCCAGCATCTCACCGGTGGCGCCGGTGCCGCAGCCGGTGCCATGCGCCAGTGCCACCACGCCATCGACGTTCGGCCATTCGGCCATCACCGCGCCACGGAAATGGTCGGCGATCTGGCGCGCGGCGGTCACCGAGCAGTTCACGCTCGGGATGATGCCGATGTAGTTGCGCGTGCCCACCTGCCCATCGGCGCGGACATAGCCTTCGAAGGTCGCGGTCGTGGCGGTCGGCACGGTCGGATGGGCGTCGGCACCGAAGGCGTAGTCGCGGTCGAAGGCGCCCATGCCGACATTGTGGGTGTGCACGTGATCACCCGGGGCGATGTCGGTGGTCGCGAAGCCGATCACCTGGTTGTACTTGATGACCGGGGCGCCCTGCGGCATCGGCGCCGTCGCGATCTTGTGCCCCGCCGGAATCGGCGCGCGGGCGGAAATCCTGCCGTCTTCAATCCCGGTCCCGGCCGCGATGGCACTCAGGGCGACGACAACGGTATCGGCCGGATGCAGGCGGATGGCGAGCATGGGAGACCCCCCCTCGGAGTGTCCGCGCCGGGCGCGGGAGAAAAACCTGCCTTCCCCTGGGCGGAGAAGGCGAACCGCCGGCGGGGCAGGCCCCGCCGGCGGCGTCTCAGTTGCTGCGGATGCGCGACCGGGCGGTCACTGCAGCAGGTCGTGCACGAACATCGAGGTTTCCGGCACCAGCGTCACGATCAGCAGGGTGACCCAGAGCGCCAGCATGAACGGCCAGATCGAGCGGACCACCTTGCCGACCGAGACCTCGCCGATGGCGCAGCCGAGATAGAAGGCGGCGCCCACCGGCGGCGTGTTCAGGCCGATGGTGCAGTTCAGCAGCACGATGATGCCGAACTGCACCGGGCTCATGCCGTAATGCATCACGATCGGCAGGAAGATCGGGGTGCAGACCAGGATGTGCGCGGCCATGTCGAGGAAGATGCCGAAGATGAACAGCGCCAGGTTGACCAGCAGGAAGATCACCCAGGGCGTGGTGCTGATGCTGCTCAGCGCATCACCGGCCATTTCCGCGACGCCGTAGAGGCTCATCAGGTAGCCGAACATGGTGGAGATGCCGACCAGCAGCAGCACCACGCCGGTCGTCTTGGCCGCCTTCGCCGCGGCCTTGAGGAAGGCTTCCACGGTCAGGCTGCGGTAGACGAAGATGGTCAGCAGCAGGGCATAGGCCACCGCCACCGCGCCGGCTTCCGCCGCGGTGAAGACGCCCGAGAGGATGCCGCCGACGATGATCACCATGATGAACAGGCCGGGCAGCGCGGTCGCGAGGCTGCGCCAGACTTCTTCCCAGCCGGGGAACTGGCCGCTCGGGTAGCGGCGCGCGACCGCCACCATGTAGGCGGCGACGATGTTGGCGACCGTCAGCATCGCCGCCGGCACCGCGCCCGCCATGATCAGCGAGCTCATCGACACCGTGCCGCCGGCGGCGAGCGAGTAGATGATCATGTTGTGGCTGGTCGGCATCAGCGCGCCCACCAGCGAGGAATAGGTGGTGACGTTGACGGCGTAGTCGGCCTCGATGCCTTCGCGCTTCATCAGCGGGATCAGCGCCGAGCCCATCGCCGAGACGTCCGCCACCGGCGAGCCGGACACGCCGCCGAACATGGTGCAGGCCACCACGTTGGTCATGCCCAGGCCGCCCCGCACATGCCCGACCATCGCCTTCGAGGCGCGGATGATGCGGTCGGCGATGCCGCCATACATCATCAGCTCGCCGGTGAAGATGAAGAAGGGAATGGTGAGGAAGGCGAAGACGTTCATGCCGGCGGCCATGCGCTGGAACACGACGGCGATCGGCAGGCCCTCGTAGAAGACGGTGACGAGGGAGGAAAGACCAATGGCGAAGACCACCGGCATGCCGAGCAGCAGCCCGAGCACGAAGGTGACGCAGAGAAGTGTCAGTGCCATGACGGAACGACTTCCAGATTGAGCAGGCGCGCGACGATCCGTTCGATGGCGAAGAGCGCGATGAGCACGCCCCCCACGGCGAGGGGCACGTAGCTCCATGCCTGTGAGATCGGCAGGCCGGGGTTGAGGTACTCCATCATCTCGAAGCTCAGCACCGAGCCGCCGTAGCTCATGGCCAGGCCGAAGACGATCATGCCGGCGTAGACCACGATCTCCGCCCATTTCCGCACCGACTCCGGGGCGTAGATGAGCAGCGATTCCATGCCGATATGGCGACCGTCGCGCACGCCGACGGCGGCGGCGAGGCAGGTGACGTAGAGCACCAGCACCAGCGCCAGGATTTCCGTCCAGGCCGGCGAGTCATTCAGCACGTAGCGCCCGAAGATCTGGATGAGCACGGCTGCCAGGATGACGAGCAGGCCCAACACCGAGATCTTCAGGCAGATCCGGGCGAGGACGGCGTGGAAGCCGAAATAGAGCGAGAGAAACCCCGGGGCAACGGCCGTGGTCGGGGTCTTTGACGAAGGCAAGGCCGGCGAATGCGCGTCCAACGGAGAATCTCCTCGTAGCCTTTCAGATGCGGCCCCCGCGCCTCGCCCGGTTCGGTGCCCTTGGCAGGCCGGCCAATGTCGGACGACACTGGCCGGCCTGACCTGGGCCGGGGCGCGGATCAGGCCGCCGGCATCATTTCGTTTCCTGGATGCGGACCAGCAGCGCCTTCAGCTTCGGGTCGGTGACGAACTGGTCGTAGACCGGCTTCATCGCCGCCTGGAACGGGGCCTTGTCGATGGTCGCGACCTGCACGCCGGATTTCTCGACGATCTCCCGCGACGAGGTTTCCATCTCCTGCCAGAGCTTGCGCATGTAGGGGACGGAGTCCTTGGCGGCCTGGCGGACGGCCTGCTGCTCGGCCGGCGTGAAGCTCTTGTAGAGGCGCTGGGACATCAGCAGCACCTCGGGCGCCATCGAGTGCTCGGTGAGCGTGTAGTACTTCGCCACCTCGTACTGGTGCGAGGACTGGTAGGTCGGCCAGTTGTTCTCGGCGCCGTCGATCAGGCCGGTCTTCAGGCCGGTATAGACCTCGCCGGTCGGCATCGGCGTGGCGTTGGCCCCGAGCATCCGCATCATGGAGACCCACACGTCGGATTGCTGGACGCGGATCTTCTGGCCCTTCAGGTCGGCCATGCTGCGGATCGGCACCTTGGTGTAGAAGGAGCGCGAGCCGGAGTCATAGAAGGCCAGCCCGACCATCCCGTGGCTGGTGCAGTCGGCGAGAAGCTCATCGCCGATCGGGCCGTCGAGCACGGCGTGCATGTGCGCGGTGTCGCGGAACACGAAGGGCAGCACCGGCAGCATCATGGCCGGGCAGATCGTGTTGATCGTGCCGGAATTGACGCGCAGGAAGTCGATCGCGCCGAGCTTGACCTGCTCGATCGTGTCCTTCTCGCTGCCGAGCTGGGAGTTGGCGAAGACCTTGATCGAGTACTTGCCGTCGGTGGCCTTCTTGAGCTGGTCGCTCATGAACTGCACGGCTTTGACCGTGGGATAGTCCGCCGGCTGCACGTCGGCCGAGCGGAACTCACGCGCCTGCAGCTGCGACGCGCCGAGCGCGAACGCGCCGGCGACCGCCGTCATGAGGAACTTCCTCGCGGATATCACTGATGTCTTCTCCGTTATTATGGTCCGCACGCCCGTTCCGGGCCTGGACCCGGAAGGAAGGCGTTACAGCCCGAAGTAGCTCTTGGCGTTGCCGTGGGAGACGCCGCGCACGATCGTCGCCAGGGCATCGAGATCAGCCGGGTACTCGCCATCCTCGACCCAGCGCCCGAGCAGCCGGCAGAGCAGGCGCCGGAAATAGTCGTGGCGCGGGAAGGAGGCGAAGCTGCGGGAATCGGTGACCATGCCGACGAAGGTGCCGAGCACGCCGTGGCTGGCGAGCACACGCATCTGCTCGAGATTGCCGTCCTTGTGGTCGTTGAACCACCAGGCCGGGCCGAACTGCAGCTTGCCCGCCACCGAGCCGTCCTGGAAGCAGCCGGTCAGCACCGACAGCATCGCGTTCATGGTGGGGTTGAGGCAGAACAGCATGGTCTTCGGCAGCAGGTTTTCGCTGTCGAGGGCATCGAGCAGCCGCGCCAGCGGGGCGGCGATCGTCATCTCGGCGATCGCGTCATAGCCGGTGTCGGGTCCGCGGACGGCGAGGCCACGGCTGTTGGTGTTGCGCAGCGCGCCGATGTGCAGGCACATCGTCCAGCCCTTGCGGGCATAGGCGCGGCCGAGATGCAGCAGCAGCGCCGCCACGTAGCCGCTGCGTTCCTCCGCGGTCAGCGTCTCGCCGGCGAGGCGGCGGGCGAACAGCCGCTCCACGGTCGCGTCGTCGGGGATGGTGGTGGGGAGGGGAACATCGACCGCATGGTCGCTCGCGCGGGCGCCATGGTCGTGGAAGAAATCGATCCGTGCGGTCAGCGCGCGCACCAGGCTCGCGAAGCTGTCGATGCCGACATTGGCGGTGCGGCCGAGCTGTTCGAGATAGGCCGGGAACGCATCCGCATCGATGCGCATCGCCTTGTCGGGCCGGTACGCCGGCAGCACCCGCGTGGACAGATCCGAACGCGCGAGCGCCGCATGCGCGGCGAGGTCGTCGGCGGGATCGTCGGTCGTGCAGGACACCTCGACGCGCGCCTGGGTCAGAAACGACCAGGTATCCATGCCCGCGAGCTGCTCGTTCACCTCGTCCCACAGGCGGGGACCGGTTTCAGCGTTGATCACGGTATTGATGCCGAAGATGCGCTTCAGCTCGAGATGGCTCCAATGGAGAATCGGATTGCCCGCAGCAAGCGGCAGCACGCGACAGAAGGCGAGGAAGCGGTCGCGATCATCGGCGTCGCCGGTGATCAGGCGTTCGGGAACGCCGCTCGCGCGCATGAGGCGCCACTTGTAATGGTCGCCGGCATTGCCGCGGCCGAGCCAGAGTTCGGCGATATTGCGAAAGGTCTTGCGGCCGGCGATGTCGGCCGGCGGCAGGTGCGCGTGGTAATCGATGATCGGCAGGTCGGCGGCGATCTCATGGTACAGCTTCCGCGACCATCCCGTGTCGAGCAGGAAGTCTTCCGTGATGAACATACCGAGGTCTCCTCAGTGTTTGGCCTGCTGGTGCGGGCTGCCCGGTCACGACGGGAGCCGGTGGCTGCCATCTATGAAACCGGTTTCTCGCATACTGCCGGGAAAGAGGGGGCGCGTTGAGCTAGATCAATAGGTGCCATCGCAACGATTAATCACGACATCCGGCCCGATGGACCGGTTACGGGCAGCCAAGGCGCGTGCGGCACAGTGTCGGGCTCCCGGGCCGAATCCCGGCTGCACATCATGAACTTTAAGGAGTCACGCCATTTCAATGGTGCAGCCTCTAACAACATTTTGGCGAAACTGCAAAGAGATTCTCAACAAAAACTGATAATCATACTTATAATCTATGGATAAACCAATAAATTATCGGTTTTCAAACAATAAAAATATCAGAATTTATGGCACGATCCGGATCTTCATCGTCCTGTTCTTCATGCCTTCGACCGCCCCTGTGATCAGGGGGAAGGGGGCATGCCAGCGTCGATCAGATATCCCTTGCCTTGGCGACGGGCGCCATCGCAGAGACGCCAAAGTGCAACTGTTGTTGCTTTACTCTCTTCCAGGAGACGTCGTGTGGACAGGCAAGTCGAGAGCGTGACTATTCTGCACCAGGATCATGTTCCGGCGGAACAACTGGGCAGCGGCCGCGAGCGGCGCATCATCCACACGGCCGGCCTGATGACGGTCGTGATCGACTTCCAGGGCGGCCCCTGGGCCGAGCCCGACCCGATGCACACCCATCCGCACGAGCAGATCACCTACGTGGCCAGCGGCGAGATCCTGTTCATCTCCGCGGGCGCGCAGCCGGTGCGGCTCAAGGCCGGCGATCTGTTTGCCGTTCCCCCCGGCATTCCGCACGGGATCCAGCTCCTGTCCGCCTCGGCACGGCTGGTCGACAGCTTCACCCCGATCCGGGAGGATTTCCTGAAACCCTGATCGCCCGACACCGGCGGCCGGTGCCTTGCGGCGCGGTCGTGCTATGCTCGTCATCATGTCGAAAAGCACCCGTGCCACCCAGGCCCTCAGCAAGGCGGGCGTTGCCTTCACCCTCCATAGCTATGACTACGATCCCGCTGCCGAGCGCGTCGGCCTGCAGGCGGCCGAGGCGCTCGGCGAGGCGCCACATCGGGTCCTGAAGACGCTGATGGCCGAGGTGGACGGCAAGCCGGTCTGCGTGATCGTGCCTTCCGATCACGAGGTCAGCATGAAGAAGCTGGCCGCTGCCTTCGGCGGCAAGACGGCGCAGATGCTGCGCCCGGCCGACGCGGAACGGTTGACCGGCTACCATGTCGGGGGAATCAGCCCGTTCGGGCAGAAGAAGAAGGTTCCCACGGCCATCGAAGCCGCGGCCATGGCCGAGCCGCAGGTCTTCATCAATGGCGGCCAGCGGGGATTGCAGGTCCACCTCGATCCGAACGAGGCGCGCCGGGCGCTCGATGCGATCGTGGCGTCGCTGATCGTCTGAAGCGCGGGGCGGTCCCGGCGCTAGACGATCAGCAAGCCGCGCCGCAATCCCGTGGTCACCGCTTCCGCCCGGCTGCTGGCACCGAGCTTCGTGAACACGGATTCCAGGTGATACTTCACCGTGTGGGCGCTGATGCCGAGCCGCCGGGCAATCGCCTTGTTGCTCTGTCCCTGTCCGACCAGGGCCAGGATCTCTACTTCCCGCGGCGTCAGTAACGGCCGGGCCGGTTCGGGCGGGACGAATTCCGGCGACTCGCGCGAACCGCCGGGCACGCGCACGCTCAGGCCCTCGGCGATGGCTGCCACCGCCGCCGCCACCTGCGCGGGCGTGGCCGCTGCCGGCAGCACGCCCGGCAGCGCGGCGTCGGCCGCCAGCGCCGGATCGTCGCTCAGCACCAGCAAGGCTGCCTCCGCCATGCGAGCCCGCGGCTGCAACGCCTCGCCAGGGCCGAGCGCCACCACCAGCACCTCCGCCGTCTCCTCCGGCACCACCGCCAGGGCGCGCTGCAACTGGCGGTGCCGGAGCGGATCAGGAACCTGCAGGGCCACGCGGACGGCGTGCCCCGGATTGGCCGCGGCGGCGAGGGCGATCATGCCGGCCTCGCCGCGACGGTGACGTCGCGCTGCATCGTCTGGCCCCCCCGCAGCAGCGTCAGCGGCAGGGCGGTGCCGATGGTCTCCGGCCCCAGCGCGCCGGCGAGGGCCCGGGGATTGGCGAGCTTCTGCCCCGCCGCCTCGATCAGGATGTCGCCGGGCAGCAGGGTGGTGGCGGCCGGGGAGTCCTCGGCGACGCTGACAACCATCAGGCCGGAAGCCGTGGCGGTGCGCTCCGACAACTCCTTGGGCAGCGCGACCGGATGCAGGCCGATGCCGAGCCAGCCCCGGGCGACGCGCCCGTCCTGCAACAGTGCGGTGGCGATGCGGCCGATGGTGGCGGCCGGGATGACCAGCACGCCACGGCGCGGGCCGAAGGTGGACATGCCGATCAGCCGGCCCCGCGCGTCGATCACCGGACCGCCTTCGGCAGCCGGGCCAAGCCGCACGCCGATACGGATCAGCGCGTCGATTCGCCCGCCCCGCTGCGACTGCCAGGCCGGGCCGCGCACCTCGACCGGGCCGAGCCGCGCGGTGGTGCCGCCCATGCCGTCGCTGCCCAGCGCCAGCACCAGGCTGCCCACCCCGCCGGCCTCCGCGACCTCCCGGGTCGGTGCGCCGGCCTGCAGCTTCAGGACCGCGACATTGGTGGCCGGGTCACGGCCGGCGAGCGTGGCCGGCACGCGGGCCCCATCCGGCAGGATGGCCGTGTAGGTCTCCGCGTCGGGCAGCGACTGCTCGGAGGTGACGAGGGCATCGTCGGTCCAGAGAATGCCGCTCAGCGTGTGGTGATGGCCCCAGTCGAGGCCGGCGACGGTGGGGGCGGCGGCACGGGCGTGGGCCTCCAGCGCGTCGGAGAAGGCGGCGAAGGGATCGGGGGCTGTGCTGCTCATGCCCCATCATGTGGGGGGAGCAGGGCGTCATGCTATCGGGCGGATGACGGGGGAAGGCCAGGGCTCTGCCCTGGACCCGGCAGGGGCCACAAGGCCCCTGCACCCCAGTCTCGCTGCGCGGCGGGATCCAAGGGCGAAGCCCTTGGTGGAGGTCCAGGAGGCGAAGCCTCCTGGTCGGGTTCGGGGCAACGCCCCGAGCTATGCCGCCAGCGCCGCCCGCACCGCCTCCAGGGCCGCGTCCGCCTGGGCGCCATCCGGGCCGCCGGCCTGGGCCATGTCCGGCCGTCCGCCACCACCCTTGCCGCCCACGGCCGCCGCGGCCGCGCGTACCAGCTCCACCGCGTTGAAGCGTCCGGCGAGTTCGGGCGACACCCCCACCACCACGCTGGCCTTGCCTTCGGCGGTGGAGACCAGCGCCACCACGCCCGGGCCGATCTGCTTGCCGATCGCCTCGGCCAGCCCCTTGAGGTCGCGCGCCGGCACGTCGCCGAGGTTGCGTGCCGCCAGCTTCACCCCGCCGATTTCCTCGACCTCGGCGGCGCCGCCGCCGGTGGCGAGCTTCTTCTGCAGCTCCGCCACCTGCCGTTCCAGCTTCCGGCGGTCCTCGAGCAGGGCGGTCACCCGCTCCGCCACGTCGGCCGGGTTGGTGCGCAGGGCGGCAGCGACCTCGGCCAGCCTGCGGTCGTTCTCGGCGACCAGGGCCAGGGCGGCTTCGCCGGTCACGGCCTCGATGCGGCGCACGCCGGCGCTGACCGCGCTTTCGCCCACGATGCGGAACAGGCCGATATCCCCGGTGCGCCGCACATGCGTGCCGCCGCACAATTCCACCGACCAGCCGAGCTTGTTGCCGTCCTTGCCGCCCATGGCGACGACGCGGACCTCGTCGCCGTATTTCTCGCCGAACAGGGCCATGGCGCCCTCGGCGACGGCGGCATCCGGCGTCATCAGCCGGGTGGTGACCTCGGTGTTCTCGCGCACCTTGGCGTTCACCGTGTCCTCGACCCAGGCCAGGTCGTCGCGGCCGATCGGCGTGGGCTGGCTGACGTCGAAGCGCAGCCGGTCGGGGGCGTTCAGGCTGCCTTTCTGGGTGACATGGGTGCCGAGCCGCCGGCGCAGCGCCTCGTGCAGCAGGTGCGTGGCGCTGTGGTGGGAGCGGATGGCGGTGCGGCGGGCATGGTCCACCTCGGCCACCACGGAGGTGCCGACCGTGGCCTCGCCTTCCTCCACCCGGCCGACATGGACAAACAGGTCGCCAAGCTTCTTCTGGGTGTCGGTGATGGCGATCCGCAGGCCGGGGCCGGCGATCACGCCGCCATCGCCGACCTGGCCGCCGCTCTCGCCATAGAAGGGGGTCTGGTTCAGCACCACCGCGACCTCGGTCCCGGACGCGGCGCGCTCCACGGGATGGCCGTCGGCCACCAGGGCGATGATCTCGCCCTCGGCGCGCTCGGTGGAATAGCCGAGGAACTCGGTCGCCCCGACCTTCTCCTTGACCTCGAACCACACCCGGTCGGTGGCGGCCTCGCCCGATCCGGCCCAGGCGGCGCGGGCGCGGCGGCGCTGCTCGGCCATGGCGGCGTTGAAGCCCTCCACGTCGACGCCGCGGCCCTGTTCGCGCAGCGCGTCCTGGGTCAGGTCGAGCGGGAAGCCGTAGGTGTCATACAGCTTGAAGGCCACCTCGCCGGACAGGGCGGAGCCGGACCCGAGCTTCGCGGTTTCCTCGGACAGCAGCCCCAGGCCGCGTTCCAGCATCGCCTTGAAGCGGGTTTCCTCGAGCTTCAGCGTTTCCTCGATCAGCGTCTCGGCGCGGATCAGTTCTTCGTAGGCGGCGCCCATCTGGCGCACCAGCGCCGGCACCAGGCGCCACATCACCGGCTCGCGCGCGCCCATCATGTGGGCATGGCGCATGGCGCGGCGCATGATGCGGCGCAGCACGTAGCCGCGGCCTTCGTTGGAGGGTAGCACGCCGTCGGCGATCAGGAAGGCGGTGCTGCGCAGGTGGTCGGCGACGACGCGGTGGCTGATGCGGTGCGGCCCGTCCGGTTCCTGCCCGGTCGCTTCCGCGCTCGCCAGGATCAGCGCCCGCAGCGTGTCGGTGTCGTAATTGTCATGCTTGCCCTGCAGGATGGCGGCGAAGCGCTCCAGACCCATGCCGGTGTCGATCGAGGGGTGGGGCAGGGGCACGCGGGTGCCGGGCGGGCCCTCCTCGAACTGCATGAACACGAGGTTCCAGATCTCGATGAAGCGGTCGCCGTCCTCGTCCGGGCTGCCGGGCGGGCCGCCGGGGATGGAGGGGCCGTGGTCGAAGAAGATCTCGCTGCAGGGTCCGCAGGGACCGGTGTCGCCCATGCGCCAGAAATTGTCCGAGGTCGGGATGCGGATGATCCGCTCATCCGGCAGGCCGGCGATCTTGTGCCAGAGCGCGGCGGCTTCCTCGTCCTCGCTGAAGACGGTGACCAGCAGGCGGTCCTTCGGCAGGCCGAAATCCTTGGTGACCAGGGTCCAGGCATGGTGGATCGCCTGGTCCTTGAAGTAGTCGCCGAAGGAGAAATTCCCGAGCATCTCAAAGAAGGTGTGATGCCGGGCGGTATAGCCGACGTTGTCCAGGTCGTTGTGCTTGCCGCCGGCCCGCACGCATTTCTGCGCGGTGGCAGCGCGGTTGTAGGGACGCTTCTCCTGCCCGGTGAAGACGTTCTTGAACTGGACCATCCCGGCGTTGGTGAACAGCAACGTCGGGTCGTTTCGCGGCACCAGAGGACTGCTTGCCACGACCGTGTGGCCGTTGCGGGCGAAGTAGTCGAGGAAGGTGGCGCGGATGTCGTTGCTGGAAGCCATGGCTTGGGAGGATCCTGGGGCGGAGAATGATTTTCGGCGAGAGGTAGCGCAGTGCCCCCCGCCTGTCACGCGGCCCTCGGCCGGATCGGGCCCGAGGCGCCGTGGGGCAGGGGCCATCCGGGGCACAGCACGGCGGCCGGCGCACCGGTTCCGCGGCGATGCAGCATGTCGGGATGCACCGGCGGAACGCAAGATCGCGCCGGATGGGCGGCGCCGGGCGCTACCGCCGGTATGGCAGCGGCAGCAACGCGCCCACCAGCACTTTCACCAGTCCCGCGGCATACGGTACGATTACCAATGCATGCGGGGCGTAATCGGTGATCATTTCGCGGCAGGCGCCACAGGGGGAGACGACGGCGATCTCCTGTTCGTCTTCCTCGGGCTTGGGATGGCGGACGGCGACCGCGGTGGCGATGCTGCCGTCGCCTTCCAGAACGGCCCGGCCGAGTGCCACGGCTTCGGCGCAGATCTGCAGCCGCCCGACGGTGGCGCCCAGATGCACCCCTGTCCACACACGCCCGTCATGGCTGCGCAGGGCTGCGGCGACGGTGTGCCGGAAGGGCTGGTAATGCCGTTCGAGCACCGCGCGCGCGGTGGCGATCAGGTCGTGGTCGGCCGCGTCCAGCGGCAAGGGAGGCGGCGATGGCGCGTCGAACACCGAAACGTCCTGCCGGGCGAGGGCGCAAAGAATAACTCTCGCTTCTGTCGCGGGCCAAATCACGGTTCGGCGGGGCGTCGTGCCGCCCCCGGCAATCATGGCAGGGGGGCCTCTTTGCCAGAACGCCCCGGCCGTGGAACGGCCGGGGCGTTCTGGAGTGTTCGTTTTGAGGGGAGGCCGGGCGGCGGGCCGACCGGGATCGGGTCTAGCGACTGGCCATCTGCCCCCCTTCGGGGCGCAGCGGCGTGCAGGGAATGCGGTGGCGCGCCAGGGTGGCGCAGGCCTGTGCGGCCTCGCTCTGGCTCAATCCCGTCAGTTGCGCGCGCCAGGTCTTGCGCCCCCTGACCGATGCCTGCTCGACCCGGATGTCGCCGTCATCGGCGGCGCGGCGTGCGTTCGCGGCGGCCTGCCGCGCGGCGGCCAACGTGCCGAAGGCGCCCACCTGCACGCTCCAGCGGGCCAGTTGCGGGCGGGGACGGGCGAGCGGAGCCGCGTTGGCGACCGGCACCAGCGCCGGCAGGTGGCTGGGCGCGGCGATGCGCGGCGCCACCGGAACGTCCATCCGCTCGAAGCCCTGGTCGAGCAGGTTCGACATGTGGATGTCGCGTTCCGGATTGGAGGCGGCCCCCAGCACCACGCCGACCAGCCGCACGTCGCCGCGCACGGCCGAGGTCACCAGGTTGTGGCCGGAAGCATCAATATAGCCGGTCTTGATGCCGTCGGCGCCGGGATAGGTCTGCAGCAGCCGGTCATGGTTGAAGATGGTGCGGCCGCGCCAGGTGAAGGTCGGGGTGGAGAAGTAACGGTACTCGAGCGGGAAATCGCGGATCAGGTGTCGCCCCAGCGTCGCCAGGTCGCGCGCGGTGGTGACCTGGGCCGGGTCGGGCAGGCCCGAGGCGTTGCGGAACACGGTGCGGGTCATGCCCAGCGCGCGCGCCCGCAGCGTCATCATCTGGGCAAACCGCTCCTCGTCGCCGCCGAGCAGTTCGCCGAGCGCTGCCGCGGCATCGTTGGCCGATTTGGTGACCAGGCCGAGGATCGCTTCCTCGACGGTGAGGCGCGTGCCCGGCATCAGCCCGAGCTTGGACGGGCTCATTGACGCCGCGTGGGCAGAGACGGGCACGGGCTGGTAGAGTCCGATCCGGCGGTCGCGCAGCGCCTCGAACGCCAGGTAAAGGGTCATCATCTTGGTCAGGCTGGCCGGATGGCGCAGTTCATCGGCGTTCACCGCCGACAGCACATTGCCGCTCGCGGCCTCGATGACGATCGAACTGTAGCGGCTCGACCCGATCTGAGCCTGCGCGGCCCGCGCGAGCAGGCAGGGCGCGACGATCAACAGGGCCAGGCTGACCCATGCGGTTCCGGAACGAATTGGCATCACATGGTCGCGAAATTTATGCCAGAGGTCGGGCATCCGGCGTCTCTCCAAGCTCGGCGGTTGCAACCCTACAAGCAGAGACTCAACCCTGTCCAGACTGAATCCTCGGTGAAAGGTTGTGTTTTGAACGGCTTATTCCGCGTTGCTCAGAATGGACGGCACCTCTGGTCGCGCTCGTGAATTGATTTCGCTGGAAACGCGGCCTTTTGTGCACTGCACAAAAGTCGCTTGACCAGGGTCCGGCGAAGCACGTATACCGTTCTTGCTGCAGTGCAGCAAAAAACAGTTGCACACAGACTTAACCACGAACGACGGATCGTGGTCTACCGAGAGCGGCGGTGCGGGGCCTGTCGGGACCGACGGGCACCAGACGGAGGAGTGGGAGATGGCGAAAAAGAGCGAGGACAACGTTGCGCCGGCGCCCGAGACGCCGGCTGCCTCCGGGCCGGCCGAGGCGAAACCGGCCGAGGCAAAGGTTGAGATCGCAGAGGCCCCCAAGGCGGTGGTGACGGTCGCCGCGAGCGCTCCGGCGGCGAATGTGGCGCCATCGGTGCGAGCCACTCCCGAGGCAACCCCGGTGGTGACCGGGATCCCGAAGATCCAGGCAGAGGTGAAGACGAACATGGTCGACAAGGCATTCAAGACGGTCGAGGACCTGGTGGCATTCAACCAGGGCAACTTCGAGGCTTTCGTTAAGTCCGGGCAGATCTGGTTCGCCGGCGTGCAGGACCTGTCCAAGGCGGTGGCTGCCACCGCGCAGGCCCAGATCGACGCGACCGTGGCGACGGTGAAGGCGCTGGCCGGCGTCAAGTCGCTCAAGGAAGCGGTTGACCTGCAGACCGGCCTGGCGCGTTCGCATGTCGAGAAGGTCGTCGCCGAGACCAGCAAGCTGACCGACGCCAGCCTGAAGCTGGCCGAGCAGAGCTGGGCGCCGATCAATGCCCGCGTGACGCTCGCCGTCGAGAAGTTCGGCCGCGCTGCCTGAGGCAGCCGGTCGTACCGGGCCCCTCCGCGCAGGCGGAGGGGTAGCTACAGAAGGCCCGGGCCCCCCCCTCCCGGGCCTTCGCCTGTACGGGTCTCGCGTTTCTTGCCTGGCAACCCCGGTTGCCTGACGGCAGTGCCCGGCCGGAGCCTTCCGGAGCGGTTGCCGCCTTGGCCAGCGCGGCTGGCATGCCCATAATCCCATCATGGAACCTGCTGACGCCCTTTCATCGGCGCCGGGCTTTCCGATATGTTCACCTTGGAAGGGCCGGACGGGCGCACAGGGCGGGCCGTGCCTACGGGTGCCGATGCTCGGCCCGGGGCGGCCAGGAATGGGCGATTGCGAACGATGAGCGAGAGCGACAGGCGCGAGCAGATCTGGACAGGGGCCGGCCCGCCGGTCCCATGCATGACCACGCCGCCGGATTCCGGCGGGCGCGGCAATGACGGACGGACCGACGGCGGCGGCGAGAACCCGAATACCGGTGTCGTGGTGAAGGCCCGGCCGAAGACCCGCAAGCCTGCCATGTACAAAGTGTTGATGCTGAATGACGACTACACGCCGATGGAGTTCGTCGTTCATGTGTTGGAGCGCTTTTTCCAGAAAACCCGGGAGGAAGCGACCCGCATCATGCTGCATGTGCACCGGCGCGGTGTCGGCGTCTGCGGCGTCTTCACCTACGAGGTGGCCGAGACCAAGGTCACCCAGGTGATGGACCTCGCACGGCAGAACCAGCACCCGCTGCAATGCACGATCGAGAAGGAGTGACGTTCCGGCAGCTCATCCATGCCGCGGGTCCGGTCTTCGGTCCGGCCCGGGGGCATCGGTGCCGGTTGGGGGCATCCGGGGGGGCACAACCCCGCCATATGCCCGGCTACGAACCCACTATCCGCATTTTAAGTCAAAGAAGTTGATATTTTGCTGGTGCGCCGGGCCGCTGATCGAGAAAGAATGATGGCGCGTGGATACGGTCAGCGTAACGTTTGCTCGCCATGCGCGTAGTCGAGACCGCAGAGTAGCGTGGTACGGGCACCATGCGGGACCATTGACGACCATTGAGCTGAGGAGCGTTGCACCATGTTGTCACGGAACCTCGAACAGACGCTCCACCGGGCTCTTTCGCTCGCCAGCGAACGTCGCCACGAATACGCGACCCTTGAGCATCTGTTGCTCGGCCTGACCGACGACACCGATGCGGCCACCGTGCTGCGAGCCTGTGGCGTCGACCTGGACAAGTTGCGCACCGACCTGACCGAGTTCCTCGATAAGGACCTGGCCGGCCTCGCGACCGACCGCCCCGGTGATCCCAAGCCAACCGCCGGCTTCCAGCGCGTTGTGCAGCGGGCCGCGATCCATGTCCAGTCCTCCGGCCGCGATGAGGTCACCGGCGCCAATGTGCTGGTCGCGCTGTTCAGCGAGCGCGAGAGCCATGCCGTCTACTTCCTGCAGACCCAGGACATGACGCGCCTGGATGCCGTCAACTTCATCAGCCACGGCATCGCCAAGGCCCCCGGCCGCAGCCAGCCGCGCCCGGTGCAGGGTTCGGGCCCGGAGAACCACACCGAGCAGGAACGCGAGGAGAAGCCCTCGCGCCGTGGCCAGGACGCGCTGTCGAATTACTGCGTGAACCTGAACAAGAAGGCGATGCAGGGGAAGATCGACCCCCTGATCGGCCGCGACACCGAGATCGAACGCACCATCCAGATCCTGTGCCGTCGCACCAAGAACAATCCGCTGTTCGTGGGTGACCCCGGTGTCGGCAAGACCGCCATCGCCGAGGGCCTGGCCAAGCGGATCGTCGAAGGCGACGTGCCGGAAGTGCTGTCCAAGGCGACCATCTATGCCCTCGACATGGGGGCGCTGCTGGCCGGCACCCGCTACCGCGGCGACTTCGAGGAACGGCTGAAGGCGGTGGTGACCGAGCTGGAAGCCCAGCCACACGCGGTGCTGTTCATCGACGAGATCCATACGGTGATCGGGGCCGGCGCCACCTCGGGCGGGGCGATGGACGCGTCCAACCTGCTCAAGCCCGCGCTCGCCTCCGGCACGCTGCGCTGCATCGGCAGCACCACCTACAAGGAATTCCGCAACTACTTCGAGAAGGACCGCGCGCTGGTCCGTCGCTTCCAGAAGATCGACGTGAACGAGCCCTCCACCGAGGACGCGGTCAAGATCCTGCGCGGTCTGAAGGCGAACTACGAGAAGCACCACAAGGTCCGCTACACCGACGAGGCGATCCGGGCTGCGGTGGAGCTGTCGGCCAAGTACATCCACGACCGCAAGCTGCCGGACAAGGCGATCGACGTGATCGACGAGGTCGGCGCCTCGCGCATGCTCCAGCCCGAGCACAAGCGTCGCAAGACCGTGACGTTGCGCGATGTGGAAGAGATCGTGGCGAAGATCGCGCGCATTCCCCCGAAGTCGGTCTCGGCCGACGACAAGGAGACGCTGCGCAACCTCGAGCGCGACCTCAAGGCGATGGTGTTCGGCCAGGACAAGGCCATCGAGGCGTTGTCGGCCGCGATCAAGCTGTCCCGGGCCGGGCTGCGCGACATTGAAAAGCCGATCGGCAACTACCTGTTCAGCGGCCCGACCGGCGTCGGCAAGACGGAAGTGGCCCGCCAGCTCGCCAATACGCTGGGCATCGAGCTGATCCGCTTCGACATGTCCGAGTACATGGAGCGGCATTCGGTGTCGCGCCTGATCGGTGCCCCGCCGGGCTATGTGGGCTTCGACCAGGGCGGCCTGCTGACCGACGCGATCGACCAGCATCCGCATGCGGTGCTGTTGCTCGACGAGATCGAGAAGGCCCATCCGGACCTGTTCAACATCCTGTTGCAGGTGATGGACCACGGCAAGCTGACCGACCACAACGGCAAGACCGTCGATTTCCGCAACATCATCCTCATCATGACGACCAATGCGGGGGCGGCCGATCTGGCCAAGAACGCCATCGGTTTCGGCCGCGAGGACCGCGCGGGCGAGGACGACGACGCGGTCAAGCGCCTGTTCACGCCGGAGTTCCGCAACCGCCTGGATGCGACCATCGCCTTCGGCCATCTGACCCCGGAGATCGTCGGCCGGGTGGTCGAGAAGTTCGTCATGCAGCTCGAGGCGCAGCTCGCCGACCGCAACGTGACGATCGAACTGTCCAGCGCGGCCAAGGAATGGCTGGCCGAACGGGGCTACGACAAGCTCTACGGGGCGCGGCCGCTGTCCCGCATCATCCAGGAGCACATCAAGAAGCCGCTGGCCGAGGAGCTGCTGTTCGGCCGGTTGACCAAGGGCGGTGCCGTGAAGGTGACGCTCAAGGAGAAGAAGCTCGATTTCGAGTTCATCGAGGCCGCCGTGCCGGCGTTGCCGCGCCCCGAGGGCGATGGCGACGAGGGTGGGTCGGAGAAGGAACCCGAAACCGCCGAGTGATCCGGCCGGGGTGGCGGGGCGTTGCCCCACGCCCCACCAGGAGGCTTTGCCTCCTGGACCTCCACCAAGGGCTTCGCCCTTGGAACCCGATTTTCTGTGCCGCGCAGCGAGATTGGGGTGCAGGGGCCTTGTGGCCCCTGCCGGGTCGAGGGCGGAGCCCTCGCCTTTAGCTTTCTTCTGCTTCGAGTAACTGACGCGCCTCTGCCAGGCGGATGCGGTCAGGGGCCGGCATTTCCTTGGCTTTCAGGTCCAGCGCCTCGATCGCGGCGATGATCGCCTCCATCACCACGAGGCGGGTGAACCATTTGTTGTCGGCCGGCACGACGTACCAGGGTGCGTGTTCGGCCGCCGTCGCGGTGATCGCGTCTTCGTACGCCTTCATGTAGGCGTCCCAATGTTGCCGTTCGGCAATGTCGGAGGCGCTGAATTTCCAGTTCTTGCCGGGGTCTTCCAGTCGTTCGAAGAAGCGGCGCTTTTGCTCGGCCTTGGAGACGTTGAGGAAGAACTTCAGCACCACCGTACCTTGCCGGGCGAGGTGCTGTTCGAAGGCGGCGATATCCTCCAGCCGGTGTTTCCAGATCTTCTTGCCGTTCAGCGCCGCGGGCAGGCGCTGCTTCTCCAGGATCTCCGGATGCACCCGCACCACCAGCACTTCTTCATAGTGGCTGCGGTTGAAGATGCCGATATATCCGCGCTCGGGCAGCTTGCCGACGATGCGCCAGAGGAAGTCGTGGGCCAGTTCTTCCGGCCCCGGCGTCTTGAAGCTGGTCACCTGCACGCCCTGCGGGTTCACCCCCGACATCACGTGCTTGATCGTGCTGTCCTTGCCCGCCGCGTCCATGGCCTGGAAGATGCACAGCACGGCCCAGGACGCGTGCGGGTAGAGCAGTTCCTGCAGCCGCGACAGCCGCGCCACCCCGTCGGCCAGCAGGGCCTCCGCCTCGTCCTTGTCGACGAGGCGTTCGGCGGTATCCGCGGGATCGTGATCCTTGAGGCGGAATCCCTTGCCCGAGGTGATCCGGTAGCGGTCGAGCAGGGCGCGGATGTCCTTGCGGCCCATCCTACCCGGCCCGTTTGACCGCGAGCGGTCCGGGCGCCTGGCAGGTCGGCATCATCTCGATGCGGTTGATGTTCACATGCGCCGGCTGGCCGACCACCCAGCCCACCGCCTCGGCGATGTCGGTGGCGGTCAGCGGCTCGGTGCCGGCATAGACCGCGGCTGCCCGTGAATCATCGCCGCCGAACCGGACATTGCTGAACTCGGTGCCGCCGCACAGGCCGGGCTCGATGCTGGTTACCCGCACATTGGTGCCGATCAGGTCGGATTTCAGGTTCAGCGTGAACTGGGTCACGAAGGCCTTGGACGCGCCGTACACGTTGCCGCCGGGATAGGGGTAGGTTCCGGCGACGCTGCTGAGGTTGACCACATGGCCCCGGTTACGCGCCACCATGCCCGGCAGCAGGGCCCGCGTCAGCCGCATCAGCCCCGACACGTTGGTGGCGACCATTGTCTCCCATTCATCCAGCGAGACCTGCCAGGCCGGATCGAGGCCCAGAGCGAGGCCGGCGTTGTTGACCAGCACGTCCACTTCCCGCCAGCCATCGGGCAGGGAGTCCGGCAGGGAGGCAACCGCAGTAGCTTCGGCCACGTCCAGCGGGAAGGGACACAACGCCGGGCCGAGATCGCGCGCCAGGGCTTCCAGGCGCTCCACCCGCCGGGCCGCGGCGATCACGCGGTAGCCGTCCCGCACCAGGCGGCGGGCGATGGCATCACCGAACCCGGCCGAGGCGCCGGTGACCAGAGCTGTCAGAGCCATGGGAATCTCCTTCGAGTCGGATGGTTATCCCGGCACAGCGCTTCCCTGAAGGCAACCTGTCGCCACTTTGGCGCATCAATGGTGCCCGGAGGGGTCGTTCCTAATCCGGCAGGCGCATCCTGACCGAGACCGGGCAGTGATCGGAGAGCCGTGCGCGCGCCGCTTCGTCGGTTTCACGGTACACCAGCACCCGCAAAGTCTCCGTCGTGATCCAGGCGGTGGCGGCGCCGCCGGCGATGATGTGGTCGATGAAGCCGCCGCCGCCCCAGCACGGGCTCGACCGGCCGGCGGTGACGCGCAGCAGCGGTGCTGCTTCCTGCAGCGCCGCGGAGAACGCATCCCGCCCATCCATCCAGCGATTGAAGTCGCCCATCAGCACGAAGGGCACGCCCTCGGCGCGCCGCTGCGCCACCCAACCCTGCAGCACCGCGAGTTGCGCCCGCAACTGCGGACAGGCGACGCGGCGGGTATCGGTCAGCCGGTCTTGCCGGCACCCCTGCTTGAGATGCACCGCGAGCAGGCGCAGCCGCCCTTCCGGCAGGTCGAGCGTCACGTCGGCGCCGCTGCGCAGCCGTGTGCCGGGCAATTCGAGCCCAACGAGGTCCGGATTCGCCGTCACCTTCAGGCCGCGCCGGACCGCGAAGCCGACGCGCTGCACAACCGGATCTGAAGTGAAATGAAATCCATAGCGGTCGGGTGGGAACACGCGCGCGGCCACGTCCGGTCCATCCACTTCCTGCAGCGCCACGACGTCGGCATCCAGGGCAAGCGCGTACCAGCGCAGCCTATCGAGATCTTCCGCGTGCCGTGGTTGCACGTCCGGTGGCAGGGCCGGATCCCCCTGTGGGCGCAGGGTCAGCCAGTCCAGGTTCCAGGTGGCGAGTTTCAGCTCGGCCGCCGACGCTGGCGCGAAGCTGATCAGCAAGCCGATCAAGATGGCGAAAATCCGCATCATGCCGCCACTCTCCGGCATGGGAGCTCACCGCGGAAGAGCCTGTTCCAGGCCAGAGGCGGGTGCCATAGTTGCAGCCAAACATAAATTGGATGTCCCGCCGGAACGGTGGGTTCAGGGAGTAGAACGCTTGCAGCCGACCAATGTCGGCGATCCCGACTATTTTCATAAGGTCGTGGATTGCCAGTGGGCGTGCCCCGCGCATACGCCCGTTCCCGAATATATCCGCCTGATCGCCGCCGGGCGCTACGCCGACGCCTATATGGTGAACTGGGCGTCGAATGTTTTTCCCGGAATACTTGGCCGCACTTGCGACCGGCCCTGTGAGCCCGCCTGCCGGCGTGGCCGCGTGGAGCAGGAACCGGTCGCGATCTGTCGCCTCAAGCGTGTCGCCGCGGACCACAAGGGCGATATCCGCACCCGTCTGCCCGTGTCCGCCGCGCCCAACGGCCGGCGCGTCGCCTGTGTCGGCGCCGGTCCCGCCAGTCTGACCGTGGCGCGCGACCTTGCCCTCGCCGGGTACCAGGTGACGGTGTTCGACGGCTTTGCCCGCGCGGGCGGCATGATCCGCAGCCAGATCCCGCGGTTCCGTCTGCCCGAGGAAGTCATCGACGAGGAAGTCGGCTATATCGAGTCGCTCGGGGTGGAGCTGCGCTGCGGCACCTGGGTCAGCAGCCTGAAGACCTTGCTGGCGGAGGGCTACGATGCCGTGTTCGTCGGTTCCGGCGCGCCGCGCGGCCGCGATCTCGACGTTCCCGGCCGGCAGGAGGCCGCCGCCAACATCCATATCGGTCTCGACTGGCTGGCCTCGGTGTCCTTCGGCCATGTCCGCCGCATCGGCCGGCGGGTGCTGGTGCTGGGGGGCGGCAATACCGCCATGGATTGCTGTCGCACCGCCCGCCGCCTCGGCGGCCAGGACGTGAAGGTGGTGGTGCGCAGCGGCTTCGCCGAGATGAAGGCGTCCCCCTGGGAGAAGGAGGACGCCATGCACGAGGATATTCCCATCCTGAATGACCTCGTGCCGAAGCGCGTCCTGCACCAGGACGGTCGGTTGGTCGGCATGGAATTCGAGCAGGTCCGGGCCGAGCACGACGGGGTGGGCAACCGCCGCCTGCTGCCCACCGGGGCGACGCTGCAACTCGCCTGCGACGACGTGCTGGTGGCGATCGGGCAGGAGAATGCGTTCCCCTGGATCGAGCGCGACATCGGCATTGATTTCGACCGGCGCGGCATGCCGGTGGTCGATCCGCTGACCCTTGGCTCTACCCATCCGCGCGTCTTCTTCGGCGGCGACGCCGCCTTCGGGCCGAAGAACATCATCTGGGCGGTGGCGCATGGCCATCAGGCGGCGATCTCCATCGACCTGCTCTGCCATGGTCAGGACCTGAGCCAACGGCCGCCCCCGCAGGCGACGCTGGTGTCGCAGAAGATGGGCATCCATGAATGGAGCTACGACAACGCCGTCTCCATCGACCTCCGCTATAAGGTGCCGCAACGCGACAAGGCGGTGGCGCTGGCCGATCTCTCCGCCGAGGTGGAGCTCGGCTATGACGCCGCCCTGGCCTACAAGGAAGCCCAGCGCTGCCTGAACTGCGACGTGGAGACGGTGTTCACTGCGCGGCTCTGCATCGAATGCGACGCCTGCGCCGATATCTGTCCGGTCGACTGCATCACCTTCACCGCCGACGGGGACGAACCGGAACTGCGCGCCCGCCTGAGCGCGCCCGCGCATAACCTCGCCCAAGCGCTTTATGTGCAGGACGGCCTGAAGACCGGCCGCGTCATGGTCAAGGACGAGGATGTCTGCCTGCATTGCGGCCTGTGCGCCGAGCGCTGCCCGACCGGGGCGTGGGACATGCAGCGTTTCCTGCTCGATCTGGCACAGGTGACGCCTCGCCCTGTCTGCGAGAGGGTTCCGGCATGAAACCGATCGAGCGCGTCAACGACTTCGTCATCCGCTTCGCCAATGTCAACGGCTCGGGCTCGGCGAGCGCCAACGCGTTGTTCGCGCGCGCCATCATGCGCATGGGCGTGCCGGCGACGCCGCGCAACATCTTCCCGAGCAACATCCAGGGCCTGCCCACCTGGTACGAGGTGCGCGTCTCGGAAGCCGGCTGGCTCGGCGCCCGCGACGGCGTCGACCTGATGGTGGCGATGAACCCGCAGACCTGGGAGCGGGACGTGCAGTCCATCCTCCCCGGGGGATACCTGTTCTACGACAGCACGAAGCCGCTGCCGGCCACGCGGTTCCGTCCGGACATCACCGTGCTCGGCGTGCCGCTGACGGCGATGTGCAACGCCGAGTATTCCGATCCCCGCCAGCGCCAGCTCTTCCGCAACATCATCTATGTTGGCGCGCTGTCCGTCCTGCTGGAGATCGATCCAGAGGCAGTCGCGCAACTGCTCTCCGAGCAGTTCCACGCCAAGGAAAAGCTGGTCGCGCCGAACCTGCACGCCTTCGAGCTCGGCCGGCGCTGGGCGCAGGAGAACCTGCCCTGTCCGATCGGGCTGCGGGTGCGCCGGGCCGGGACGGTGGGCGACCGCATCTTCATCGATGGCAACACCGCGGCGGGGCTCGGCGCGGTCTATGGCGGGGCCACGGTCTGTGCCTGGTACCCGATCACGCCCTCCACCTCGCTGGCCGAGGCGTTCATCCGGTACTGCAACCGCTTCCGCATCGATCCCGCGACCGGCGAGAAGCGCTTCGGCATCCTGCAGGCCGAGGACGAACTGGCCTCCATCGGCATGGTGATCGGGGCCGCCTGGAACGGTGCGCGTGCCTTCACCGCGACCTCCGGGCCGGGCGTCAGCCTGATGCAGGAATTCCTCGGCCTGGCCTATTTCGCCGAGATCCCGGCGGTGATCTTCGACGTGCAGCGGGCCGGCCCCTCCACCGGCATGCCCACCCGTACCCAGCAATGCGACCTGCTCTCGGCGGCCTATGCGAGCCATGGCGACACCAAGCACGTGCTGCTCCTTCCCGAAGACCCGCACGAATGCTTCGAAATGGCGGCCCAGGCCTTCGATCTTGCCGACCGGCTGCAGACGCCGGTGTTCGTCATGCTCGACCTCGACATCGGCATGAACGAGCGCCTGTGCCGGCCCTTCGCCTGGGATGATGCAAAGCGCATGGACCGTGGCAAGGTGATGACGGCTGCCGAGCTGGAAGCCGGCCGCGATTTCGGCCGTTACCTCGACGTGGATGGCGATGGCATCCCGTACCGCACCTATCCCGGCACGCATCCCTCGCGCGGCGGCTTCTTCACCCGCGGCACCAGCCGTGACGAATACGCCCGCTACACCGAGGACGGCGCCCCCTATCTGCGCAACATGGAGCGCCTGCTGCGGAAATTCGCCACCGCCCGCAAACTGGTGCCTGCACCGGTGCGCAACGACGCCGCCACCCCGGCCCGGCTCGGCGCGATCTGCTACGGCTCGACCGGCCCGGCCATGGACGAGGCCGCCGCGCTGCTCGCCGCCGAGGGCGTGGCGCTCGACCGGATGCGCATCCGCGCCTTCCCCTTCCACGACGACGTCGCGGCCTTCATCGCCGCTCATGAACGCGTCTTCGTGATCGAACAGAACCGCGACGGCCAGCTGCGCTCGATGCTGGTCAACGAGCTTGAGATCGACCCGAAGAAACTTGTGCGCGTGCTGCACTACGACGGCACGCCGATCACGGCGCGGCACATCGCCGGGCCGATCGCCGAGCTTGCCGCCGAGATGCGGATCGTGCCCCTGCGCCGCCCCGTGCCGGCCGCCGAATAGAAGGGTGCCATGACCTACCTGCCCAAGCCCCGGCTGCATCATCCCGAACTCGCGGTGAACGAGCTCGGGCTCACCCGCCGCGACTACGAGGGATCGATCTCCACCCTCTGTGCCGGCTGCGGCCACGATTCCATCAGTGCCGCGATCGTGCGCGCCTGCTTCGAGCTGTCACTGCCGCCGCACCGTATCGCCAAGCTTTCCGGCATCGGCTGCTCGTCCAAGACGCCAACCTACTTCCTTGGCAACAGCCATGGCTTCAACTCCGTGCATGGCCGCATGCCGAGCGTGCTGACCGGCGCCTATCTGGCCAATCGCGACCTGATCTATCTCGGCGTTTCCGGCGATGGCGATTCCGCCTCGATCGGGCTCGGCCAGTTCGCCCACGCCATGCGCCGCGGCATCGATATGGTCTACATCGTCGAGAACAACGGCGTGTACGGCCTCACCAAGGGGCAGTTCTCCGCGACCGCCGACAAAGGGGCCCGCAACAAGCGCGGCGTCGCCAACCTCGACGAGCCGATCGACCTCGTCGGCATGGCACTGCATCTCGGCGCCACCTTCGTCGCCCGCAGCTTCTCCGGCGACAAGGCCCAGCTCGTGCCGCTGATCAAGGCCGCGCTGACGCACAAGGGGGCCGCCTTCATCGACTGCATCAGCCCCTGCGTGGCCTTCAACAACCATGACGGCTCGACCAAGAGCTTCGACCACGTGCGCGCACACAACGCCGCGGTGAACCGGCTCGACGTCATCATCGGCCAGCCCGAGATCACCGTGGACTACGCACCGGGCACGGTGGAAATCGTGCGGCAGCATGACGGATCCATCCTGAAGCTGCGCAAGCTCGCCGACGAATACGACGTCACCGACCGCATCGCCGCCATGGATTTCATTACCCGCCACCACGCCCGGGGCGAGATCGTCACCGGCCTGCTCTATGTCGATCCCGATGCGCCCGATCTGCACAGCTACCTGAAGACCGCCACGAAGCCACTGAACGCGATGGATGAAAATGAGCTTTGTCCGGGGGCGGGCGCGCTGGAGGCGCTGAACGCGACCTTGCGCTAGCGCGGGGCGCTGCCCCGCCCCCGCCAGGGGCTCCGCCCCTGGACCGGGCCAAGGGCCGGAGGCCCTTGGATCCCATGTTGCCGGTTCCAGGGAGCGGGACCCGGATTCCACCGGAGGGCAACCGTGGCCGTTCGGTTGCGTTCGTTCGCCGACCGTGCACGGAGGGCAGGGCTTGGCAGAGATACGGGTGGCGATCGTCGGCGTCGGCAACTGTGCTTCTTCGCTGGTGCAGGGGCGGCATTTCTATCGCGATGCATCCGCAGCCGAGCCGGTGCCGGGCCTCATGCATGTCGACCTTGGCGGCTATCATGTCCGCGACATCGCTTTCGTCGCCGCCTTCGATGTCGCCCTCGGCAAGGTTGGTCGTGATCTCTCGGAAGCGGTCCTCGCGGCCCCCAACAACACGAGAAACTTCGCCCCGCCGCCTGCCAGCGGCGTCACTGTCCGCCGCGGCCCCACGCTCGATGGCCTGGGCCGCTATCTCGAAGGTGTCGTCGCCGAGGCGCCGGAGCAACCGGTCGATGTCGCCCGGGGGCTGCGCGAGGCGAGGGCGGAGGTGGTGGTATCCTACCTTCCGGTTGGCTCGGAGCATGCCACGCGCTTCTATGCCGAACAGGCGCTGGCCGCGGGCTGTGCCTTCGTCAATTGCATTCCCGTCTTCATCGCCTCCGATCCGGCGTGGCGCCGGCGCTTCGCTGCGCGCGGCCTGCCGCTGATCGGCGACGACATCAAAAGCCAGCTCGGTGCCACCATCCTGCATCGCGCGCTCGTGGCCTTGTTCCGCGAGCGCGGCTTGCGCCTTGACCGTACCTACCAGCTCAATTTCGGCGGCAACACCGACTTCCTCAACATGCTGGAGCGCGAGCGGCTGGAATCGAAGAAGCTCTCCAAGACCCGGGCGGTCACCAGCCAGATCGGCGCCGAACTGCCGGCAGGGGCGGTGCATGTCGGCCCCTCCGACCACGTGCCCTGGCTCGATGACCGCAAATGGGCCTATATCCGCCTGGAAGGCACGGCCTTCGGCAATGTGCCGATTGCCTGTGAGATGAAACTGGAAGTTTGGGATTCGCCCAATTCCGCCGGAGTGGTCATCGATGCCGTGCGCTGCGCCAGGCTCGCGCTCGACCGCGGAATTGGCGGCGCGCTCACCGGTCCCGCGGCGTGGTTCATGAAAAGCCCTCCACAGCAAATGCCAGATGAGGAGGCCCGGCTGCGCACGGAAGCCTTCATCCGCGGCGAATGCCCGTCACCTTCCATCTGATCCGCCACGGCGAGACCGACATGGTCGGCCATGCCCTGGCCGGCCGTGCCCCGGGCGTGCCTCTGAACGCGCATGGCCGGCGCCAGGCCGGGGCAGTTGCCGCCGGGCTCGCAGCCACGCGGCTTGCGGCGGTGGTGTCCAGCCCCCGCGAGCGTGCGGTGCAGACCGCCGGGCCTTTGGCCGCGCGCCAGGGACTGACCGTGCAGGTCGATCCCGGCTTCGAGGAACTCGATTTCGGCGACTGGACCGGTGCCGCCTTCACCAGTCTCGACGGTTCCCCGGACTGGCATGCCTTCAATGTCTTCCGCAGCACCGCGCCGATTCCAGGGGGAGAGACGGCGCTTGCCGTGCAGGCGCGTGCCGTTGCCGCGGTGTGCCGGTGGGCCGCCCTGCATCCGGATGCGGACATCGCCATCGTCAGCCATGGCGACGTGCTGCGAGCGGTGCTCGCGCATTTCCTGGCGGTGCCGCTCGATCTGGCAAGGCGCTTCGACATCGCCCCGGCGCATCGCAGCGTGCTGGTGCTGTACGAGGCGGATGTGCGGGTCGAGGCGCTCAACCTGCCGCCGGGTTAGGCCAGTGGCGGCAGACCGGCGGCCAGGGCGTCACGCAGCGATGCCAGCGGGGCCTGCCAATCGCCCGGTCGCGCCTGTCGCAGCAGGCGCAGCGACGGATACCAGGCGCAGCGCTTGCCGCGCATCCAGCGCCAGTCCGCCGCGTGCGGCAGCAGCACCAGGCCCGGCCGTCCCAGCACGCCGGCGAGATGCGCGACCATGGTGTCCACCGTGATGACAAGCGTGGCGCCCAGGATCAGCGAGGCTGTCCGCAGCACGTTCTCGTCTGCGTCGTGCGGGTTGATGAAGCGGCCGGACACTGCCTCGGATGCCGCCGGCCCACGCTGCAGCGACACCAGCCTCAACCCGGCGGGAAGGGCCTGCAGGACGGCTTCCAGGGACACCGAGCGTGTCCTGTTCCATTCGCCCGCCTGCCAGCACAGCCCGATCCCGGATGGTCCTGGCGCTGGCACGGCCAGTGCCGGCGCGGGCTGATCCGGCGGTAGCCGCAAGGCATGCGCCAGTTCCATGATCTCGATGTCGCACTCGGCCGGCGGCAGGGGCACGCGCAGGTCGAACGGCACGACCCGGTCCGCGAGCCCCGCCAGCAGCGGCGCCAGCGCCGGCTGCACCTCCAGCGTCACCGCGGCGGCGCGCCGGCGCAACGCCGGCAGGAAGCGACAGAACTGCAGCGTGTCGCCCAGCCCGTGATAGCACCGCACCAGCACCTGCCGTCCGTCCACCGGGCGTCCGTCCCACACCCAGCGCAGGTGATAGGGCAGGCGGGGATCGTCCCGGGTCGCCGGATCGCGCGCGTCCAGCACGGCATCGCTGATCGCCCAGGCGGTGGCGAGGTCGCCCGCCAGCATGGCTTCTGTCCAGGGATCGTTGGCCCCGGGCACGGCGCGGGTTCGGCCTGATGTCAGCAGGAACGGCGCGCTGCGATCAGGACGAAGGCCGTGCCATCCCACAGGCTGAACGGGGCCGTGCCGGCGGCGCGCAGCGCGAAGCCATGGCGTGCCGCCCATGTGTCGGCTTCGGCGCGATCCTGATCGAGACTGCGATAGGACCAGTTCAGCACCACCAGCGCTCCGCCCGGCCGCAGCACCCGCGCGGCGTCGATGACGTGCCGCTCCGCCACCCCCGCCTGCACCAGATAGGGGAAGCTGTCGGCTGCGAGCACAAGATCGAAGCCGGCATCGGGCAACTCTCCCAGTCCCGTGCCATCGGTCAGCGCGAAGCGTGCATTGGCCACGGTGCAGCGCTGCCGTGCCGTCGCGATCATGCCGGGAGAGACGTCCAGCCCCAGTACCGATGTCGCGACCGGTGCGAGTGTTGCCGTCATACGGCCGATGCCGCAGCCCAGATCCAGCACCGTGGCCCCTGGCTGCAGCAGGTCCTCATGGCACAGCCAGGAGCGCAGTTCCGCGCTCGCCCGCGCCAGCAGCGTGGCGTCGCCGAGCGAGCAGGCGGCGACGCTCGCCTCCGGGCTCGCTGCCACCGCCGCATCGAACATGCGCCCGATCGCGGCCGGCGTGGCCGGCATGGCGTGGTTCACCGCCGTCCGGACCGCCTGCAACGCCGCCAGCCCGTGCCGCTTCGCCACACTGGCCAACTCCGGTACGGCGGCGATCGCGTCCTGCTCGCCCGCCAGCACCAGTCGCGCCACCGCGACTTCGGCGGAGATCCGACCGGCGCGCCATGCGTCCAGCGCCGTCATGGCGGTGTCAGCACGCGGAGTGCGTTGCGCACCGGCACCGCACCCCAGCTCCGCTTATAGGCTTCGTCGCCGCGCAGCAGATGCAGCTCGCGCAGGCCGGCAGCGGTCGCGTGCTCCAGGATGGCCCCGAGCAGCAAGGTGCCCGGGCTCTCGAAGCGGTAGGTGGGATCGTAGCCCTGCATGTAGAGCAGCAACTGCCCGGGGGCGACCAGGGCTAGGCAGGCGGCGGCCGGCGCGCCGCCAAGCCGCAGCAGGAACAGTCGCGCCGCGCCCTCCCGTATCAGTGCTGGCGCGGCGTCCTGCAGGAAACCGTGGACGCGCGCGTCGGCCAGCACGCCACCATCGCACCAGCGGGCGGCGTGCAGCCACAGCAGCATCTTGAGCCCCGTGGCATCCGCTTCCTCCATCGACCAGCCGCCCGCCCGTGCGGCACGGTGCCGCGCCATCCGCAATTTGCGCTGCTGGCCCGGCGGCACGTCGGCGGGCAGGCGCAGCAGCGGGCAGGGATCGCTCTTGCGCAGGTCCGTCCGCCAGCCCTCCGGCGGCGCCGCGTCGCGCAGCGCCGCGCCGGGCGGCAGGTCGCAGAGATGGCAGGGCAGGGAGGCACCGGCGAGGGCGGTGCGCAACAGCCGCTCCGCCGCGTCGGCCGGGGCCTCGGGGGCGAGCAGGGCGTCCTGGAAATCCGCAAGCCCCGCCCCGATCGGCAGGATCTTGCCCGCCTCCGGCAATTCGTAGAGCGGCAGCACACCGAGCAGGTCCGTCCCGTCCCGCAGCACCGCCACCCGGGCGCGCGTGGTGCCGAACCAACGCCACCACGCCAGCACCCAGGCAGGAGCCGCGAACGGCGCACGCACCCGCCGCCACAGATGCTGCCAGGGTTCGCCGAGCGCGGCGGGGTCGTCCAGGCATTCGGTGGAGAGCGTGGCCGCGCCGTGCCGGCGGCAGGTCACGCCGGGATCGTGGCGAGCTGGCGGTAATGCGCGAGGTATCCCGCCACCATCCGGTCCATGCCGAACCGCGCGCGCGCCACGGCACGGCAGGCTTCCGGGTCGATGTCGCCGGCGCGGGAAATGGCGGCGGCCATCTCCGCGGCGTCGCGCACCAGGAATCCGGTGCGGCTGTGCTCGACGATGTCGGGGATCGCTCCGGCCGGGAAGGCCACCACGGGCGTGCCGCAGGCTGCCGCTTCCATCGCCACCAGCGAGCTGGTTTCGGGGGCGAGGCTCGGCAGCAGCACGCAGTGCGCGGCGGCAAGCAATCGCCGCTTGCGCGCGATCCCAAGTGGCCCGATCCAGCGCCGGCACCGATCCAGCAAGGGGCGCACCCGCTGGTTGAGGTAGTCGAGATGGGACGGATAGGGAAAGGCCGTTCCCGCCACCAGCAACGGCACGCCCGCGACATGCGCTGCCGCCAGCGCCAGATGCTGGCCTTTTTCCGGGCAGATCCGGCCCAGCATCAGCGCGAAGCCCCGCCGCGCGTGGCGGGTCGCGCCCAGCGTCGCCACGTCGACGCCGTTCGGCACCGGCGCCAGCAGCGGCGCGCCGGGCGGGCAGGTTTCCTGCTGCGAGAGGGAGACGCAGTTGAGCCAGGTGTCGGGCCGTGTCGGTGCCAGGGCTGCCGGTGGGTACCAGGATGGCGGCAGGTGCAGTGTCGCCAGCACGGGTGGTCCCGGCGGCGGCAGGGTGGCGGCGAAGTCGATCCCGTGCATGTGCACGACATCGGCCTGCGCCATCACGCCGGCGAGGGCCTCGCGCACCGTCGCGTGCACGGCGCCGCGGCAATCCTCATCCACCGGCATGACCGGGATCGGCACCAGTTCTCCCGCGATCCGGGAATCCGCGCGTGCGATCACGATCGAGCGGTGCCCCGCCGCCACCAGGGCGCGGTCGAGGGTGTGGAGTACCTGTTCCACGCCTCCGACCGCATCGGGTCCGACCGGTGCGAGCGGGTAGGCCACGCTGACGATCGTCATGCGCGCCGGCGAACGGATCGGTCGCGCCTCTTCTGTTGCTTGCGTCACTCCATCACCAATATGTCGGCCGGGGCTCGCCCCGGTGCATAGCGGCGGATCATCGCCGCGCAGAACTCGGCGAAACGTTCGGGCGCCTTCGGCACGGCGGTGTAGTGCGGCCAGACGCCTTCTTCCTCGGGCGTGAAGCAGAAGGTCAGGGTCACGTCGAATTCCTCCAGGGCGCGCATCTGTCGGTCGAACCAGGCCTCGGCATTCGGCCGCAGCCAGTCCGCCCAGGACAGGCCCGTGCGCAGCGTGGTGACGCCCAGCTCGCGCATCCGCGCGATGGCCGCGTCCAGCCGCGGGTCCTCGAAATGGAACCACTGGCAGAGGCCGAACGCCGGGGTACAGTCGGCGAAGCTGCGGGCCGCCAGCTTCGGACGGTTGTGTTCGTCGAACAGCCCCATGTGGAAATGCCGGTAGTAGGAGCTGCCTTCGGCTTCCTTGTGGCGTGTCGTCGCCGGCCAGGCGGCGGGCAGGTCGAACAGGCTGTACCAATGGATCCGCGGGGCCCGTCCGCGCAGCAGCTCGAAGCTGCGGCGCAACCCCCAGTCCTGCACTTCCTCGGCGCCAAAGGTCGAGACGCCGACTTCGGAAACCCAGATCGGCAGCGCGGTCACCGCGCGGATCTCGTCGAGCTTCGCCGGCCAGTCATGAATCAGCCAGTGATTCCAGTCGAGCGGAAACCCGTGCACGGCGACCGCATCCATGTGGGAGAGCACGCCCTGCCGGTCCATCAGCCGGATGAACGCCGGATCGATCGGCGAGATGCCGCCGAGCACGCGCGGCAGGCCCGGGGCCTCGGCGGCGATGGCCTGGGCGGCCAGGATTGCCATGCGCGCGAAGCAGCCCCAGTCCGGATCGTTCTCGAAATCCCAGTGGGATTTGTTGTTGGGCTCGTTCCAGATCATCGCCGCTTCGATCATCGTTCTTCCCCGCGCGCCGGATAGACCGCCCCCCATTCGCCCGCGTCGCGTGCCACCCGGCGGCAGATGAACACCTCGTCCTCGGGGTGGCGTTCGATGATGAAGCCGGCGCTGCGCAGCATCGCCTCGGAACAGGCGCGGTTCGGCACCCACCAGTTGGTGGGATCATGGGCGTAGCTGTGCTCGACGAAATGCAGCCGGGGCCAGGCAGAATCGTCGAAGATCTCGGTTTCCGTGAAGTCGTGGTCGGCGCCCGGATCATGCGCGGCGGCGCTGCCGCGCTGCATCGACTGGAACACCAGCAGGTCGCGGGCGACATGGGCGTGGATCAGGTCGAGCGCCAGCAGCGGGTGGCGCAGGTGGTACAGCACCCCGATGAACAGCACGATGTCGAAGCGTTCGCGCAGCGCTCCCACGTCGTAGACCGAAAGCTGCCTGTATTCGACGGCGAGCCCGCTGACCTCGGCGGCGAAGCGCGCCTGCGCCAGGTAATCGGGATCGCTGTCGATGCCGAGCACCCGCGCCGCGCCGCGACGTTTCATTTCCAGGCTGTAGAATCCGGCGTTGCAGCCGATGTCGAGCACGCTCAGCCCGCTCAGGTCCAGCGGCAATGCCGGTGCGAAGCGCTGCCATTTGACGTTCGGATAGTCGCCGAGGAAATGCTCCGGCGCCGTGCGCACGCCGCCCAGCTCCATGTTGTGGAACCAGGGGCCGAGTTCGCGCACGCGGGCGCGGATGCGTGCTTCGGTCCAGGCCAGCGTGGGGTTCATGGCCGGGCCCCCGGCAGCCGGGGCGGAGCGGCGCGCTTGCCCGCGAAGGCGGCCGGCCCGGCCGGCGTGCCGCCGTCCAGCAGTGCCATCGCCGTCTTCCAGCCGTGCAGCGTGCCGACATCCACGTAGGAGGTGCCGGCGCGCACGCCGAAGGCCTCGCCGCCGGCGGCAAGCCAGGCATTGACCAGCGTGCCGAGATATTCGTCCTGGCGTCCGCGGGCCTGCCACAGCGCATGCAGGGCGTGCAGCACGGCCCCCGGCAGTCGCAGCGCCCCCCAGATCCAGTGTGAGCGGGCGCGTGGAGACTTCACCACCACCTCGCGCACGCGCCCGTCGGCGTCGGTCTCCACCGCGTCGAACAACTCGGGCCGCTCCACCGGGAACAGCAGGAAGGAGAAGCGCCCGGCCGGCAAGCGCGCCAGCGCGTCCTCGGGGAACCAGATCGTGTCGGGCAGGCCAATCACCACGTCCTCGTCGGCCGCCACCACCGGCAAGGCGCGGAAGATGGCGTCGCAGAGGCCGCGCGGCGCGTCCTGCACCGCGTAGACGATGCTCGCCTCGCCATAGGCGCCGCCGAAATATTGGGGGATGTCGGATTTCCAGGGCGAGATCACGAAGCAGAGCTTGCCGGCACCGGCGGCAAGCATGCGCTCGACCAGGTATTCGCTGATGGCGCGCGGGCGTTCGGTGTCGCGGTCATCGATGCGGCTGCCCACCGGCAGCAATTCCTTCGAGAAAGCCAGAGGCTGGATGCGGGTGCCGTTCCCGGCGGCCGGGATGATGCCCCACATCCGGTTCAGGCCTCCGCCGGGGCCGCGGCCTGCGCCAGCAGCCCCACCAGTTCGCGGGCCCGCTGCGTCGCCGAATGCTGCGCCAATGTCCGTTCGCGCGCCCGTCGTGCGATCGCGGCCAGCGTCGCCGCCGGCGTGTCGAGTGCCGCGAGCGCCGTCGCGGTGTCGCCGGCCACGAGGACTTCCTCGCCCGGGGTGAAGAAATGGTCGAGCCCTTCCCAGGAATCGGTGAGCAGCGGCGCGCCGCAGGCGGCGGCCTCGAACAGCCGTCCGGACGGGCAGAATCCCATGCGTGCCATCGCCCCGCGCGTCACGTTCAGGGTCAGCCGCGCCGAGGCGTAGAAGGCCGCGTGCTCTGATGGCGGCAGATGCCGCACGTAATAGAGGTTGGCCGTCCAGGGAAAACCGTCCGGGTACTGCGCGCCCGCCAACACGAAGCGATCCCCGGGTCGTCGTCGCGCGGGCTGCAGGAACAGCGCGTCCAGTGCTGCCTGCCGGTCCTCGGCGTAGGTGCCGAGCCAGGAGAGCACCGCCTGGTATTGTGGCCGTGGCGCCGCCGGCCGGTGCAGGTCGGGATCGACCGACCCGTACAGCGGCGCCACGTGCCTTCCCCCCAGGCGTATCCGTATCTCGTCGAGTGCCTGCCCGCCGGTGAAGCTCAGCACCAGGTCGAAGCCGCCGAGCCCCTCCGGAAGCAGATAGGGAACGGTCTGGCCGGCTTCCAGTTGCGCCAGCGTCACCGGCGTATCGAGGTCGTAGAAGCAGCGCACCCGTGCGCGGCTGTCCAAGAGCAGATGCGCGGCCGCCACTCCGTCCGGGCAGTAGGAGGTCACCATGCCGGCATCGGCGTCGTCGAGCGCGGCCTGCGCCGGCCCGGCCACTTCCTGCCAGTGCCGGTACAAAACCAGCCTGCCGCCTTCGGGCAGTTCGTGCAGGTCGCGGTTGTAGCGATACCAGGGCTCGTCGCGTTCGAAGAACACGACCCGGTGTCCGTCGCGCAGCAGCGCGCCGATCAGTCCGCGCCACAACGCGGCATGGCCGTTGCCCCAGGAGGAACTGACGGACAGGCCGAAGATGACCAGCTTCATCCTGCGCCCATCCGCGTGTCCTCTCCTCCGCCGGCCCCGCCGCCAGGACGGCGCGGGCGGCCATGGCAACGGCCGAGCGTGGCCGCGGTTGCAGGGCGTCACCCACGGTGTCCCGGAACACTCCCCGACCTGTTTGCGTTCGCTGCTGCGACAAAGCGCAAAAGGGGAACGACGCCATGGCGTTGGCACGGAATCGCGACGACAACACGCCGCACGGGGGGAAGCCCTGAGCGACCTCGCCCTGTCGGCGCCTTCGCCTCGGCATGCAGCCCCGTCACCGGTTCTGGTTCCCGGCCGCAATGTCTGGCGCATTGCCGAGGCCCGGCGGGCCGCAGTGCTGGTGGACGCCGCCGCCTATTACGCGGCGTTGCGCGCCGCGCTGCGCGCCGCCCGGCACAGCATCGTCATCATTGGCTGGGACATCGACAGCCGCACCCGGTTGGTCGGTCCCGCGGGGCGGGCAGAGGACGGGCTGCCCGAGACGCTCGGGGCCTTTCTCGCCGGCCTCGCCGCGGCCCGGCCGGAACTGTCGATCAGGCTGCTGCTGTGGGACTTCGCCATGCTCTACACGCTCGAGCGGGAGACGATGCCGGCGCTCGCGCTGCACTGGCGGACTCCCCCGCAGGTCGAGCTCTGCCTCGACGACACCGCCCCGCCCGGGGCCTCGCATCATCAGAAGCTGGTGGTGATCGACGACGCGCTCGCCTTCTGCGGCGGGCTCGACCTGACCATCCGGCGCTGGGACACGCCGGCGCACGCGCCGTGGAATCCGCATCGCGTCGATCCCGCGGGCAGGCCCTACAATCCATTCCATGACATCCAGATGATGGTGGACGGACCCGCCGCCGCGGCGCTGGCCGACCTTGCCCGCGAGCGCTGGGCCCAGGCCGCCTGCGAGACCCTGCCGCCGGTGGTGGCGCCCGAAGCGCAGGGCCGGCTCTGGCCCGTCTGTGTCGCCGCGCAGTTCGAGCATGTCACGCTCGGCATCGCCCGCACCGGCCCGGCGCATCGCGACCGGCCCGGGATCCGCGAAGTGCAGGCGCTGTTCGCCGACATGGTCGCCGTTGCCGAACGCGCGATCTATGTCGAGAACCAGTTCCTCACCAGCGGCCGCTTCGCCCAGGCCCTGCTGCAGCGCCTGCGCGAGTGCCCCGCGCTGCAGGTGCTGATCGTCGCGCCGCGGACGCACCATACCTGGCTCGAACACCGCACCATGCTCGCCGGCCGCATCCGCTTCATGCGGATGCTGCGCCAGGGCGGGATGCACGAAGACCGGGTGCGGCTGGTGCATCCGCAGGTGCAGGGCCGCGGCGGCACGGCCGAGGTGATGGTGCATGCCAAGCTGATGGTGGTGGATGATCGCCTGCTGCGTGTCGGCTCGGCCAATCTCAACAACCGTTCGATGGGCACCGACACCGAGTGCGACCTCGTCATCGAGGCATGCGGCGATGCCGGGCGGGCCGCCGTCATCGGCGTGCGCAACCGCCTGCTCGCCGAGCATTGCGGCAGCACCGAAGCGGCCGTCGCCGCCGCGATCGTCCGCGCGGGATCGCTGTTCGGCGGGCTCGACGCGATCAACCGAGACCGCGCCCGCTGCCTGCGCCCGATCGAGGACGGAGAGCTGGATCCTGCCGAGACCTTTCCCGCCATCGAGGCGGTAGCCGATCCTGGCCGCCCCATCGCGTCCTCGGATCTGCTGGCCGACATCACTGCCGAGCCGCCCGGTTCGCACCGCCCCTGGTTGCGCGCCGTCCTGCTGCTGCTGGCGACGGGACTGTTGCTGGCGGCCTGGCGCTTCACCCCGCTGCGGGACCTGCTGCAGCCCGACTCGGTGCGCGACCTGCTGCTGCGGGCCGACGGGGCCTGGGGGGCGGGGCTGGCGCTCATCGCCTTCCTGTTGCTCGGCTTCCTGTTCTTCCCGCTCAACGTGCTGATCCTTGGCACCGCCGCGGCCTTCGGCGCCTGGCCCGGATTGGCCTATGCGGCGGCGGGCGGGCTGGTCAGCGCCGCCGCCACCTACATCGCCGGCCGTCGTCTCGGCCCGTCGCTGCTGCGCGGCGTCCTCGGGCCGCGCATCAATCGTGTCATTCGCCGCATCGACAGCAACGGTGTGGTGGCGGTGACCATGGTGCGGCTGCTGCCGGTGGCGCCGTTCACGCTGGTCAACCTGGCGGCCGGCGCCATCCGCGTGCCCTTCATCGACTACATGCTCGGCACCGCGCTCGGTCTGCTGCCCGGCATCCTGCTGATGTCCTTGCTCGGCGACCGCCTGACCCGCATCGTCACCGATCCCGGCGCGGGCGACATCGGCATCTTCCTGCTCCTGCTGGGGACCTGGGGCGGGCTGTCCTGGGGGCTGCAGCGCCTGCTCGGCCGGCTGCGGCGGAAGGTGTGACGCGGGACCCAGGGACGGTGCGCGTCCTGACCTGGAACATCCATGGCGGCGTCGGGCTCGACGACCGGTTCGACCTGGAGCGGATCATCGCCACCGTCCGGCACCATGACTCCGAGATCGTCGCCTTGCAGGAAGTCGAAGGGCGTGCGCGTCCCGGTGTCTTTGCCACGCTGTGCGAGGCCTGCGGCCGCCATGCCGCCACCGCCGTGACCATGTGGGAAGGGACGGGCGGCTATGGCCATCTCCTGGCCAGCCGCTGGCCGATCCACGACACGCGGATCCATGACCTGTCGGTGCCGGGGCGGGAGCCGCGCTGCGTGCTCGCGGCCCGGATCGCGACGCCGGTCGGGCCGCTGCACGTGCTGTCGACCCATCTCGGCCTCGCCGCGGCGGAGCGGCGATGCCAGGGCGACATGCTCGCGCGGCTGGCGGCGGCGACGCCGGATCCGTTGCTGCTGCTGGGTGATCTCAATGACTGGATCGGGCGCGGCCCGGTCTGGCGCCGGCTGCGCCGGGTGCTGCCGGCATGGACGCGGGCGCGCACCTTCCCTGCCGCCTTCCCGATCCTGCCGCTCGATCGCATCTTCGCCCGTCCCGCCGGGCTGCTCGCGGGCTGGCAGGTCGACCGTGGCGCCGCCGGCGCCTCCGACCACCTGCCGTTGCTCGGCGAGATCCGCCTTCAGACGTGCTGGCCGCCGTTGATGTGCAGTTCCGCCCCGTTGACGTAGCTTGCCTGCGGCCCGCACAGGAAACGGATGGCCGCCGCCACTTCCTCGGTGCGGCCGAGCCGGCGCATCGGCACCTCGCGCTCGGCGAAGGCGGCGGTGCCCGGCGAGAGAATCGCGGTGTCGATCTCGCCCGGGCTGATCGCGTTGGTCCGCACCCCGCGCGGGGCGAATTCCGCCGCCATCTCGCGCGTTAGCGTCAGCAGCGCCGCCTTGGAGCACGCATAGGCCGCGCCGGCATAGGGGTGCACGCGCGATCCGGCGATCGAGGTGACGTTCACGATCGTGCCCTGGGCCGCCGACAGCGGTTCGATCAGCCCGCGGGCGAGCAGGGCCACGGCGAAGATGTTGACGCTGAAAACGCTGATCCAGCCCGCGAGGTCGGTATCCAGCACGCCCAGCCGCGACCCGTCGGGGCCTTTGGGCGAGATGCCGGCGTTGTTGACCAGCGCGTCCAGCCGCCCGTTGGTCAGCCGCGAGCGGATCTCGGCGATGCCGACGCCGAGCGACACCGGGTCGCCGAGGTCGCATTGCACATGGTCCTGTGGTCCGCCCGCCCACGGACAGCGCGGCGAGAACGGTTGGCGGGAGACGGTGATGACGCGCCAGCCGTCCTCGGCGAAGGCGCGGGCCGTCGCATGCCCGATGCCTCGACTGGCGCCGGTCAGGACGAGGGTTTGTGTCGTTTCCATACTGGGAGTGTCGCCCCCCGCGCCGGGCGGAGCAAGCATCTTGAAGGGGAATGATACCGCGCGATCGAGGGAGGGAGATGCGGCCATGGCGCAACCTGCCCGTTGGGGTGCAACATGCCCGCCATCGTCGGCGTCCCGTCATGGAAGCGCCGCCGCACGCCAGGGGAGACGCCATGCTTCAGGTCGTGGAAACCCTCGCCGTCGCCACGCACGGCCGCGGCTTCTTCGAGATCACCGCGGCGTTGCGCCGTTTTGCCGGCGGGCGCGGCATCGCCACCGGCTTGCTCACGATCTGGTGCCGGCACACCTCCTGCTCGCTGCTGGTGCAGGAGAATGCCGATCCCGACGTGCGCGCCGATCTCGAAAGCTTCTTCGCCCGTCTCGCCCCCGACGGGCGTGGACGCTACGTGCATGACGTTGAGGGGCCGGACGACATGCCGGCCCATATCCGCGCCGCCCTGACCCAGACCCAGCTTTCGGTTCCCATTGTCGAGGGGGAACTGGTGCTTGGCACGTGGCAGGGCGTCTATCTCTGGGAACATCGCACCACGCCGCACCAGCGCGAGGTGGTGTTGCATCTGATCGGCGAATAGCTGGCCCCGGGGCGGCCGGTCTGGCGCCTGCCAACGGTTGCTGCTTTGCTATGGTTTTACTGCCGTGAGTTGCCCCATGCTGTACGCGCCCCTGCACCCCGATCCTGCCCTGCCGCCGGTTCGCATCAATCTTTATTCCGATACGCAGACCCGGCCGACCGCGGCCATGAAGGCGGCGATGGTGGAGGCGGAGGTCGGCGACGAGCAGGCCGGCCTCGATCCCACGGTGAACGCGCTGTGCGAGCGCATGGCGTCGTTGCTGGGCAAGGAAGCGGCGATGTTCCTGCCCAGCGGCACCATGTGCAACCAGATTGCCATCATCACGCATTGCCGGCCGGGCGACGAGATCCTCGCGCACGGAACCTCCCATATCCTCACCAGCGAAGGCGGCGGTGCGGCCGCGCTGGCGGGGGCGCAGATCACGCCGCTGCCCGGGCCGGGCGGGCAGTTCGACGCCGCCGCGGTGCGGGCGGCGCTGCGGCCGCGCACCCGCAACGCCCCGCCGCAGGCATTGCTGGAAGTCGAGCAGACCGCCAATGCCGGCGGCGGCACGATCTGGCCGCTCGCCGTGCTGAACGAGGTTGCCGCGATCGCGCAGGAAGCGGGGCTGGCCACCCACATGGACGGCGCGCGGCTGATGAACGCGGTGGTCGCCACCGGCATTCCGGCGCGGGAGATGGCGGCCGGCTACGACAGCGTCTGGCTCGACTTCACCAAGGGGCTCGGGGCCCCGCTCGGCGCCGTGCTGGCCGGCAGCCGCGACTTCATCGACGCGGCCTGGAAATGGAAGCAGCGCATGGGCGGGGCGATGCGCCAGGCCGGCATCTGCGCCGCCGCCTGCCTGTATGCGCTCGACCACCATGTCGACCGCCTGGCCGAGGACCATGACAACGCGAAGGCGCTGGCCCGTGGCCTCGCGCAGATTCCCGGCCTGACCGTCGAGGCGCCGGAGACCAATCTGGTGTTCTTCGACACCCGGGGTACCGGGCTGACCGCCGCGGAATTGTACGCGCGGGTGCGGTCGCACGGGGTGAACTTCTCGATCAGCAGCACCCATCGGGGCCGCGCCTGCACGCATCTGGACGTGACGCGCGCGCAGATCGACGAGGCCCTGCAGGTGATCCGCGCCGCGCTCGCCTGAGCGCGGCGGCCGCGGGATCAGTGCGCGGACGAGGTGGAGAACAGGTTGATCGTCAGCACGCCCGCGACGATCAACCCCATCCCGAGCAGCGCCGGGCGGTCGAGCGTCTGGCCGAACATTGCCCAGGCGATCACCGAGATCAGCACGATGCCCGCGCCCGACCACACGGCATAGGCGATGCCGACGGGAATGCTGTCCAGCGTGCGGGACAGGAAGAAGAAGGCGCCGCCATAGCCCAGGACGACCAGCAGCGAAGGCAGCAGCCGGGTGAACCCCGCGGTCGCGCGCAGGGCGGAGGTGGCGATGACTTCGAAGACGATCGCGATCGCAAGCCAGAGCCAGGCCATGTCTGCGTCTCCATTCGGGAGCGGGGGATGTCCTAGCGCGCCGGTGGGGCGAAGGCGCGCAGCCAGGTCTCTACCGCCGCCGCCACGGTTGTGTCGATCTCGGCATCGTCGGGCAGCGGCGGCACGGCGAGGCTCGCGCGCAGGAACACATCGGCCCGCAGCAGCGCGGTGAACTGGTGGGCCGCCACCAATGGATCCGCCGTCGCCACCATCCCGCGCGTCGCCAGCATGTCCAGCCAGGCGGCGAAGCGCTGGCAGAAGCGCTGCGGACCGCCCTCGTACAGCGCCCGGCCAAGCTCGGGGAAGCGGCCGCTCTCGGCGATGGCGACGCGGTAGATCGCCAGGGTCGGGGGCTGCAGCAGGAAGCGCAGCAGGCGCTGGCCGATCGCCTGCAGCACCGCGGGCAGGTCGCTGACCTCGTCGGGAAAAAGCGCTTCCTCCACCGCGCTTTCGCGCTTCCGCTCGGCGACGATGCTGGCGAACAGGCGCTCCTTGGATTCGAAATGCGCGTACAGCGTCGCCTTGGAAACGCCGGCGGTGCGGGCGATCTGGTCCATGCTGACCGCGCCGTAGCCCTGGGCGAGGAACAACGCCTCGGCGGCCCGCTCGATCTGCTGGCGCTTGGGGGAAGGGGTCTCGGGGGGCGGAGGGGGGCGATCCATGCGCCCACTCTGCCAGAGCCGGTCCGGGGGTCAATCAGTAACTGAACTGAACGGTTCAGTTTACCCTTGACGGAACGATGGTGCATCGTCAGTGTCGCCAGTCTCCGAAGCTCCGCTGCACCGCGGGATCCCGCCATGAACGCCGTCTCCGAGAAGCCTGCCGCCGTGCCGGATGCCCGCAGCGCGGCCGCTGTCCCGTCTGCCGTGCCGTCTTCCTCCCGGTTGCGTCGCCGCCTGTTGCGGGGTGGCCTGATGCTGGCCGCGCTGGTCGCGGCCGGGCTCGCCGGACGCTGGTGGCTGGTCGAGGGGCGCTGGATCGAGGCCACCGACAACGCCTATGTGCAGGGCGACATCGCGGTGCTGTCCTCGCGCATCGAGGGCGAGGTCATCGCCATCCCGGTGACCGACAACCAGGCGGTGCGGGCGGGGGATCCGCTGGTGCTGCTCGATCCCCGCGACTGGGCGGCGAAGCTGGACCAGGCGCGCGGGACGGCGGCCGAGGCGGTGGCGGCGGTCGCCACCACCCGCCGGCAGGTCGAGCAGAGCCGCGCGGCGATCGCCCAGTCCGAGGCGCTGATGGCCCAGGCCACCGCCGAGCGCACCCGTGCCGCCGCCGAGGCGAACCGCGCCGCCGCCCTGGTCGGGCCGGGATGGACATCCCGACAGGCCAACGACCAGGCGGTCGCCGACCTGCGCAAGGCCGAGGCGGCGCAGGCTTCGGCGCGGGCGCAGAATGCCGCCGCCACTCATGCGCTGGCGGTGGCCGAGGCGCAGGTGACGCAGGCGGAGGCGCGCCGGGTCGGCGCCGAGGCCGCCTTGCGGCTGGCCGAGAACAACCTGTCCTACACCGCGATCCGCGCGCCCTTCGATGGCGTGGTCGGCAATCGCGCGGCCCAGCTCGGCCAGCATGTCGCGCCCGGGCAATTGCTGATCGCCCTGGCGCCGCCGCCGGCGCGGCTGTTCGTGGTCGCCAATTTCAAGGAGACCCAGCTTCGCGCCATGCGGTCCGGGCAGGTGGTGCGGCTGGTGCCGGACATCGACAGCGCCGCCGCGGTCACCGGCCGGGTGGACAGCCTCGCCCCCGCGACCGGGGCGCTGTTCTCGCTGCTGCCGCCGGAGAACGCCACCGGCAATTTCACCAAGGTGGTGCAGCGCGTGCCGGTGAAGATCGTGCTGGCGCCGGGCGAGGCGGAGCGGGTGAGCTGGCTGCGCGCGGGGCTGTCGGTTACCGCCGAGGTGGACACGCGCGCCGGCGGCACCGGCCCGGTGGGGCTGATCGGGGTCGCCGCCGCGACGCTGGGGGTGCGGCGGGGCGACTGACCCATGGCCCCGGGCATGCCGCATGCGCTGACCTGGCGCGACAATCTCGGCTTCATGTGCATGGTCGTCGGCATGTTCATGGCGATCCTGGACATCCAGATCGTCAGCGCCTCGATCGCCGAGATCCAGGCCGGGCTGTCGGCCAGCCCCGACGAGGCCGCCTGGGTGCAGACCAGCTACCTGATCGCCGAGATCGTGATGATCCCGCTGTCGGGGTTCCTCTCGCGGGCGCTGTCCACGCGGGTCTTCTACGTGCTCAGCGCGCTTGGCTTCACCCTGGCCTCGGCGCTGTGCGCCACCGCCACCTCGCTGGAGGCGATGATCGCCTTCCGCGCGCTGCAGGGTTTCCTCGGCGGTGGCATGATCCCCACGGTGTTCGCCACCGCCTTCCTGATGTTCCCGCCGGCACGGCGGGCGCAGATGTCGGTGCTGATCGGGCTGACGGCGACGCTGGCGCCGACCATCGGTCCCACGCTCGGCGGCTGGTTGACCCAGGCGATGTCCTGGCACTGGCTGTTCCTGATCAACCTGCCGGTCGGGCTGGCCGTCGCCGCCGGCGTCTGGGCCCTGATCGACATCGACCGCCCGGAGCCCGGCCTGCTGCGCCGCTTCGACTATACCGGCCTCGCGCTGATGGCGGCTTTCCTCGGCAGCCTCGAATACGTGCTGGAGGAAGGCGAGCGGAACGACTGGTTCGAGGACGACGCGATCACCGGCTTCAGCGTGGTCGCCGCGGTGGCGGCGGTGCTGTTCTTCCACCGCATGCTGACCCACCGCGAGCCGCTGGTGCAGTTGCGCGCCTTCCACGACCGCAATTTCGCCTTCGGCTGCCTGTTCTCGGCAGTGATCGGCATTGGCCTCTATGGAGCGGTCTATGTGGTGCCGCTGTTCCTGGGGCGGGTGCGCGGCTACGACAGCATGCAGATCGGCGCCACCGTCTTCGTCACCGGCGTTGCCCAGTTCCTGACCGCGCCGCTGGCCGGGCGGCTGGTGCGGGTGCTCGATTTGCGGGTGATGCTGGCCTTCGGGCTGGCGACCTGCGGCGCCTCCTTCTGGTGGCTGGCGCATCTGACCAACCAGTCGGCGTTCTGGGAATTGTTCGGGCCACAGGCGTTGCGCGGCTTCGCGCTGATGTTCCTGTTCGTGCCGACCAATGCGCTCGCGCTCGGCACGCTGCCGCCGGCCGCGCTCAAGAACGCGTCCGGGCTCTATAACCTGATGCGCAACCTTGGCGGGGCCGTCGGCATCGCCATGATCGGCACGCTGGCCACCACGCGCACGGCGCTGCACACGCTGCACCTGCATGAACAGGTGAGCTGGGTGCGGCCGGTGGCCACCCAGGCCCTGGCCGGACTGAGCCAGACCTTCGCCCATGCCCGGGACGGGGCGGCGCTGCAGAAGCTGGCCCTGCTGGTGCGACGGGAAGCGCTGACGCTTGCATACAATGATGTGTTGCTGGTGATGGCGCTTTGCTTCTTCCTGGCAGTGCCTCTCACGTTGCTGCTGGCACGGCCGCGTCCCGCAAGCTGACGCGGCAAGTCCGGAACCGTAACATGTCCCGGATCGTGATGAAATTTATGTTCGATTTCGATTCTGTATAAATATCAAAATAGTTTTGAAATCGTAAATTTCTGATTCAATATTCACGCTCCCGTGAGCCCGATGATATGGTTTGCCCGCACGGCGCGGTGGCACGCGTGCCGGCGACCAGGAGGGCTTGCCAAATGACCAGCTCTGTCGTTCTCGCCGGGCCCGGCAATGTTGTCACGCTGGCCGCGTTCCGCCGGCCCGCCGACCCGGTGGCCGCCGAGCAACGCCCCCCGGCGGCCGACGCCTATGATCGTCGCCAGGCCATCGAGCGGCTGCGCCATGCCTTGCCGCCGGGCAGCCTGGTCTATGTCGTGCGGCGCTGGTTCCATCCGGACAATGACTGGCTGGTCTGCGACTTCTTCCGCATCGACGCCCACGAGGTAATCTGCATCACCCAGGACGTGGCGCTCGCGACCGAGCGGTTCGATCCGGCGCGCGAGGTCGGCCTCAAGCTGCACCGGTCGCAGCGCCTGGATCCGCTGACCACGCTGATCGACGGCACGCTCGCCCGCCTGCTGCATGGCGAGCCGGGGGCGGTCCAGCACGTGGTGATCGCGTAGTGCCGGGCAGGCGCGCAACGCCGGCGGAAGCCGCGGCGCAACCGGAGATCGGCGAGTCGGCCGCCTGTCAGGCCCAGGACATCCCGCCGGGCCACGAGGCCAGACGGGATGGCGGATCCAGGTCCGGTGCCGTCGCCGCGCCGGTCTGCCAGCGTCCCCATGCCATGCTCGCCCGCGGCCGCGGCGGCTGGGCGCGGCCGGGACGCTGCATCACCTGGTGAGGGCGGCCGGATCAGCCGCGCTGGGCCTCGTAGACCTGCAGATGCGCATAGGCGGCCCGCAGCAGCGTCGCCGGCAGTCCCGCCGCCTTCGCCCGCGCCAGCATGTCGCCGACGATATGGTCGGCCTCCACCCGCCCACCGCGCTGCAGGTCGCGCAGCATCGAGGCGGCGAACGGTGCCGAGGTGTCGGTCAGCATCCGGCGCGTCGCGGCCAGGAAACGCTCGCGCGGCGGGAAGCCGGCGGTGGTGGCCACGGCGAGGCAGGTGTCCAGCAATTCGAGCGTGAGGGCGGCGCCGTCCTCGGTGCAGGCGATCACGTTGGTGCCGGCGCGCATCAGGCAGCAGATGCCGGCGAGCGTGCACAGGAAGGCGAATTTCTCCCACATGTCCTGCATGATCACGTCCGACAGCCGCGGCCCGAAGCCGCCGCGCTCGAGCTCGGCGTGCAGCGCCGCGACCCGCTGTTGCTGGGCGGGGTGGCGGGCGCCGATCACGAAGCCCTGCATGCCGCTGAGATGGCGGATGGCACCGCCCTCGTCGAGGGTGACGGCGATCTGGGCCACCCCGCCGGTGACGGCCTCGGCGCCGAAGGCGGCGTCGAGCGTGTCGAGGTGCCGCAGGCCGTTGAGCTGCGGCACGATCAGCGCCCCCGGTGCGGCGGGCCGGACCGCCTCGATCGCGTCTTCAAGGTCGTAGGACTTGCAGGCGATGATGATGGCATCCCAGCCGGGCTGGACGTGTTCGCGCAGGATGGTCTTCACCGGCACCTGGGCGTCGCCGAGCGGGCTGCGGATGACCAGCCCGTCCTTCATCAACTGCTCGGCCCGCCGCGGCCGGACCAGGAAGGTCACATCCCCTCCCGCTGCCGCCAGCCGCCCGCCGTAGTAGCCGCCGATCCCGCCGGCCCCAAGCACGAGTATACGCAACGTACCGTCTCCTTCCCCCAGGGGGAGTACAGACTGCTCCGGGGGCGCGGGATTGCCAACTCGCATGGCCGGAATGATCCCGGCAGGGCGGCACGCCCAATTCCCCCCCGGCGCGGTGGGTGCTAGACACCCGCGGCCATGGACACACAAACCCTGCCCGTGATTGCGCTCGGCAGCGACCATGCCGGGTTCGCCCTCAAGCTGGTGATCGCCAACGCCCTGCGCGCGGCCGGCCACGAGGTGCACGACCTCGGCCCGGACAGCCCCGAGCGGGTCGACTACCCCGATTACGCCCATGCCGTCTGCCGCGTCGTGCAGGCCGGGCAGGCGCGGTTCGGGGTGCTGATCTGCGGCAGCGGGGTGGGGATGTCGATCGCCGCCAACCGCCATTCCGGGATACGCTGCGTGCTCGCCGCCGAACCGGTGACGGCGCGGCTGTCGCGTGCCCATAACGACGCCAACGTGCTCGCCCTCGGCGCCAGGCTGACCGGGGAGGACATGGCGCTGGAAATCCTGCGCGCCTTCCTCGGCGGCAGCTACGAGGGCGGCCGCCACGACCAACGCCTGGCCAAGCTCGCCCCGGCCTGAAGGGAATTCCGTGATGACCGACGCCGCGCTGCAGCGCTTCTTCAATGCCCCGCTCGCCGAAACCGATCCCGAACTTGCCGCCGCCATCGGCCGCGAGCTGCACCGCCAGCAGGACGGCATCGAGCTGATCGCCAGCGAGAACATCGTCTCCCGCGCCGTACTGGAAGCGCAGGGCTCCGTACTCACCAATAAGTACGCGGAAGGCTATCCGGGCCGGCGCTACTACGGCGGCTGCGTCGAGGTGGACGTCGCCGAGCAGCTCGCCATTGACCGCGCGAAACGCCTGTTCGGCGCCGAGTTCGCCAATGTGCAGCCGCATTCCGGCGCGCAGGCGAACCAGACGGTGTTCCTGGCCCTGGTGCAGCCCGGCGACACCATCCTGGGCATGAGCCTCGCCGCCGGCGGGCACCTGACCCATGGCGCCGCGCCGAACCTGTCGGGCAAGTGGTTCCGCGCCATCCAGTACGGCGTGCGCCGCGAGGACGGCCTGATCGACTATGACGAGGTCGAGCGCCTCGCCCGCACCGAGAAGCCGAAGCTGATCATCGCCGGCGGCTCCGCCTATCCGCGGGTGATCGACTTCGCCCGCTTCCGCCGCATTGCCGACGAGGTCGGTGCCTATTTCATGGTGGACATGGCGCATTTCGCCGGTCTGGTGGCCGCCGGGGTGCACCCGAGCCCGCTGCCGCATGCGCACGTGGTCACCACCACCACCCACAAGACCCTGCGCGGCCCGCGCGGCGGCATGGTGCTGACCAACGACCTGGAACTCGGCAAGAAGATCAATTCCGCCCTGTTCCCCGGCCTGCAGGGCGGCCCGCTGATGCACGTGATCGCCGCCAAGGCCGCCGCCTTCGGCGAGGCGCTGACCGAGGAATTCCGCGCCTACCAGCGCGCCGTCGCGGCCAATGCCAAGGCGCTGGCGGCGACTCTGGTGGACCAGGGGCTGGCCATCGTCACCGGCGGCACCGACACCCACCTGATGCTGGTCGACCTGCGGCCCAAGAACGTCACCGGCAAGGCGGCGGAGGCAAGCCTCGACCGCGCCCACATCACCGCCAACAAGAACGCCATCCCGTTCGATCCGCAGAAGCCGGCGATCACCTCCGGCCTGCGCCTCGGCACCCCCGCCGCCACCACCCGCGGCTTCGGCGTCGCCGAGTTCCAGGAAATCGGGCGCTGCATCGGCGAGGTGCTGGACGGGCTGTCGAAGTCCAATGACGGCAGCAACGCCGCGGCCGAGCAGGCGGTGGGAGAGCGGATCCTTGCACTCTGCAAGCGATTCCCGATCTACACCCGGTAACGCGAGTGCCGGCCCTCTCTCATCCGGCGCGCGGCCTTCCGTCCCCGCTCGAGGCGAGCCGCGCGGCGGGCCGGGGAGGGGGCCGCGCGAGGATGAGGGCCCGTCCGGGGGCGGTACGGTAAAGGCCCGTTTCATGCACTGCCCCTTCTGCGGCCACGACGACACCCAGGTGAAGGACAGCCGCCCGACCGATGACGGGTCGGCGATCCGCCGCCGCCGCTTCTGCACCGCCTGCAGCCAGCGCTTCACCACCATCGAGCGGGTGCAGTTGCGCGAGCTGACGGTGATCAAGACCGACGGGCGCCGCGTGCCGTTCGACCGCGACAAGCTCGCCCGCTCGGTGCGCATCGCGCTGCGCAAGCGCCCGGTGCAGGAGGAGCGGATCGAGCGGATCGTCAACGGCATCGTCCGCCAGCTGGAGGCATCCGGCGACAGCGACATCACCAGCAAGCAGATCGGTGAGCTGGTGATGGAGACGCTGAAGGAGGTCGATCCGGTTGCCTATGTCCGTTTCGCCTCGGTCTATCGTAATTTCCGGGAGGCCAAGGATTTCGAGACCTTCCTGGGGGAGCTGGGCGCGCCCACATAGCCGGACGGATGGATGATCTTTCACATATGCGGGCGGCCCTGGCGCTCGCGCGGCGGGGCCTGGGGGCCGTCTGGCCGAATCCGGCGGTTGGTTGCGTCATCGTACGTGACGGCCGGGTGGTCGGTCGCGCCCTGACCGCCCCGGGCGGGCGCCCGCATGCCGAGCCGCAGGCACTGGCCATGGCCGGCGAGGCCGCGCGCGGCGCCACCGCCTACGTGACGCTGGAACCCTGCTGCCATCACGGCCGCACCCCGCCCTGCACCGACGCCCTGATCGCCGCCGGCATCGCCCGGGTGGTGATCGCCGCGCGCGACTGCGACCCGCGGGTGGACGGTGGCGGCATCGCCCGGCTGCGCGCCGCCGGCATCGTGGTCGAGGAAGGGCTGCTGGCCGCCGAGGCCGAGGAGATCAATGCCGGCTTCTTCTCCCGCCTGCGCCTGGGCCGGCCGCTGGTCACGCTCAAGCTGGCCTCCACCCTCGACGGCCGCATCGCCACCCGCACCGGGGAAAGCCGCTGGATCACCGGCGAGCCGGCGCGCCGCCTGGTGCACGGGCTGCGCGGGCGGCACGACGCGGTGATGGTGGGGGTCGGCACGGTGCTGGCCGACGACCCGGACCTGACCTGCCGCCTGCCCGGCTACCGGCCGGGCAATCCGGTGCGCGTGGTGGCCGACACGCATCTGCGCACCCGCCTGACCTCACGGCTGGTGGCGACGGCGGCGCATGCCCCGACCTGGCTGCTGTGCTGCGCCGGCGCCGATTCCGCGCGGCGGGTCGCGCTGGAGGAAGCCGGGGCGGCGGTGCTGTCGGTGCCGGCCGGGTCACCGGGCATCGACCTGGCGGCCGGGTTGCGTATGCTGGCCGGGCGCGGGCTGACCCGCGTGCTGGTCGAGGGCGGCGCCAAGCTGGCCGCCGCCCTGCTGCGGGCCGATCTGGTGGACCGTATCGTCTGGTTCCATGCCCCCGCGGTCATGGGCGGCGACGGTTGGCCGGCCGCGGCCGCCTTCGGGGCCGGGCGGCTGGCCGAGATGCCGCGCTTCGTTCGTACCTCGGTCACCCCGGTGGGCGAGGACATGCTGACCGAATTGAAAAGGGCTGCCTGACAATGTTCACCGGGATCGTCACCGGCATCGGAAGCGTTCGCGAGATCACGCCGATCGGGGCTGGCGCCGACATGCGGCTGGTCATCGCCGCCCCATGGGCCGACACGGCCGCGATCCCGACCGGCGCCTCGATCGCCTGCGCGGGATGCTGCCTGACCGCGATCGAGGTCGGACCGGACTGGTTCGCGGTCAACGCCTCGGCCGAGACGCTGTCGCGGACCACGCTCGGCACCTGGACCGTGGGCACGAAGATGAACCTCGAACGCCCGTTGCGCGTCGGCGACGAACTCGGCGGGCACATCGTCGCCGGCCACGTGGACGGGGTGGGCGAGGTGCTGGCGGTGGCGCCGGAGAACGGCTCGCATCGCTGGACCTTCCGCGTGCCCGAGCCGCTGGCCCGCTTCATCGCCCCCAAGGGCAGCGTCGCCATCGACGGCGTGTCGCTGACCGTCAACGAGGTGCAGGGCGCCACCTTCGGCGTCAACATCATTCCCCATACCGCCATCGCCACGACCTTCGGCGTCCGCCGGCCCGGCGAGGCGGTGAACATCGAAATCGACACGGTGGCGCGCTACGTCGCCCGTTTGCAGGAGTGGCGATGATGGATCACGTGCTGACCCGGTCGCTGTCGGACTATCTCAGCTCGGCCGAGGACCTGATCGAGGAGGCCCGCAACGGCCGCATGTTCATCCTGGTCGACGACGAGGACCGGGAGAATGAAGGCGACCTGATCATCCCGGCGCAGTTCGCTACCCCGGATGCGGTGAACTTCATGGCCCGCCATGCCCGCGGCCTGATCTGCCTGGCGCTGGCCGGCCAGCGCGTGGCCCAGCTCGGCCTGCCGCTGATGAGCCAGTCCAACGGCACCCGCCACCAGACCGCCTTCACCGTCTCGATCGAGGCGCGCGACGGCGTCACCACCGGCATCTCGGCGCATGACCGGGCGCATACCATCGCGGTGGCGATCAACCCGGAATGCGGCCCCTCCGACATCGTCACCCCCGGCCATGTCTTCCCGCTGATGGCGCGCGAGGGCGGCACGCTGGTGCGCGCGGGCCATACCGAGGCCGCGGTGGACATCGCCCGGCTGGCCGGGCTCAACCCGTCGGGCGTGATCTGCGAGATCATGAACGACGACGGCACCATGGCGCGGCTGCCCGACCTGGTGGCCTTCGCTCAGCACCACAACCTCAAGCTGGGCACCATCGCCGACCTGATCCACCACCGCCGCCGCACCGAGCGGCTGGTGCGGCTGGTCGACCAGGGCAGCATCACCCATGCGGTCGGCGGCGAGTGGAACCTGCATGTCTACGCCAACACCGTTGAATATGCGGAACACTTGGTGCTGACCAAGGGTGATCTCTCCGCGCCCGGTCCGGTGATGGTGCGCATGCACGGGGTGGACCTGCTGAACGACGTGCTGGGCGGCTCGTCGTGGAACGCCCTGCACGGGGCGATGAAGATGATCGCCGAGGCCGGGCGCGGCGCGGTGGTGCTGATCCGCGAGACCCGCCCGACCGCGCTGTCGGAGCGCGTGCGCGGCCTGGTCGGGGCGACGCGCCCGCAGAACGAATTGCGGGATTACGGCATCGGCGCGCAGATCCTGCTCGACCTGGGGATCAAGGACGTGGTTCTGCTGTCCAACACGCAGAAGAAGACCATCATCGGCATCGAAGGCTACGACCTCAGCATCGTCGAGCGCCGGCCGATCGAGGAGGCGTAACGCCGCCATGAGTACCGCCGACGCCAAGCTGCCCACCGCCCCCCGGATCGAGGGACGGAAGCCTCACCTGCTGGTGGTGCGGGCCCCCTATTATACCGACGTGGTCGACGGGCTGCGCGACGGGGCCACGCGCCTGCTGGCCGAGGCCGGTGCCGCCTTCGACGTGCTCGACGTGTCCGGCGCGCTGGAACTGTCCGGCGCGATCCGGCTCGCGGTCCGCGGCACAAGGCCGTTCGACGGCTACGTGGCGCTCGGCTGCGTGGTGCGCGGCGAGACCGACCATTACGATCATGTCTGCCGCGAGGCGATGTCCGGGCTGACGCAGGTGACGCTGCAGTTCGGCCTCTGCCTCGGCAACGGGCTGCTGACCGTGCACACCGTCGAGCAGGCGGTGGCACGCTCCCGTCTCGACGGACACAACAAAGGGGCCGAGGCGGCCGCAGCCGCCCTGGTGCAAATCCGCGCATCGCGCTGGTTGGGGGTGGTCTGAATGTCTGGTCCGCATAAGCAGGAGGCCGGGCGAAAGCCGCAGGGGCGGCCTCGCACCGGCTCGCGCATCGCCGCCGTGCAGGCGCTGTTCCAGGCCGAACAGGCGCAGGTCAGCCCCGAAACCGTGATCGACGAGTTCGTCCGCCATCGCCTCGGCGACCTGCCGGGGGCCGATGGTTTCGAGGACGGCCGCGTGCCGGTGGCGCACGTGCCGCTGTTCACCCAGATCGTGCGCATCGCCACCCGCCAGCAGGATACCATCGACCCGCTGCTGGCCGAGGCCCTGGCCGAGGATTGGCCGCTGGCGCGACTCGACCCGGTGCTGCGCGCATTGCTGCGCGCCGGGGCGGCCGAACTGTGCATGCCGGACGGGCCGCCGGCCCGTGTGGTGATCAACGAATACCTCGACGTGGCGCACGGGTTCTTCGACGGCGAGGAACCCCGCATGGCCAACGGCGTGCTCGACCGGCTGGCACGCCAACTGCGCCCGGCCGAGTTCGCGGCCGCGACGTAGCGCGGGGCGCTGCCCCGCCCCCGCCAGGAGGCTCCGCCTCCTGGACCTCCGGCAGGGGCCAGAGGCCCCTGCACCCCGGGTGTCTGGTTCCTGGGAGGGGGGCATCCTCGCCGGTGACGGGTCCGTGCCGGTTCGCCTCCCTCCCAGGAACCAGACATGGGATCCAAGGGCCTTCGGCCCTTGGCCAGGTCCAGGGGCGGAGCCCCTGGCAGGGCCGGGGCAGCGCCCCGGGCAGCGTTGGGGGCCAGCACGATGAGTGATCTTCCCGCCGAGTTCGCCCTGATCGCCCGCCATTTCCGTCCGCTTGCCGGCCCTGGCGCGCTCGATCTCGGCGACGATGCCGCCGTGGTCGCGCCGCCGCCCGGCCGGGAACTGGTCATTGCCGCCGATGCCATGGTCGCGGGCGTGCATTTCCTGCCCGATGATCCGCCGGACCTGATCGGGCGGAAGCTGCTGCGCACCAATCTTTCCGATCTCGCCGCGATGGGGGCCGAGCCGTTCGGCTACCTGATGACCGTTTCGGTGCCGCGCGGCACGCCGGATGGCTGGTTCGCCGGCTTTGCCGCCGGCCTTGACGCCGACCAGCGCGAATTCGGCATCGCCTTGCTGGGGGGGGACACCACCTCGACTCCCGGGCCGGTCAGCCTGTCGCTGACGGTGCTGGGCCATGTGGCGCCCGGTGCTGCCTTGCGGCGGGTGGGGGCGCAGCCCGGCCATGCGCTGTACGTTTCGGGCACGATCGGCGATGCCGCGCTCGGGCTGCTGGCCTTGCGCGGCGAGGTGGCGGATGCGGACGGGGTCCTGGCCGACCGGTATCGCCTGCCGCGGCCGCGCCTGGCCCTGGGGCGGCGCCTGCATGGGATCGCCGCCGCCTGCATGGACGTCTCCGACGGGCTGGTGCAGGACGCCGGGCATCTGTGCCGGGCCGGGGGCCTCGGCTGCACCATCCTGGCGGCGGAGCTGCCGTTATCGGCCGCGGCGCGGCGGGTCGGGCGGCTGGAAACCTGCCTGACCGGCGGCGACGACTATGAATTGCTGTTCGCGGTGCCGCCGGAGCGCGAGGCGGCGCTGGCCGATGCGCCGGTCACTCGCATCGGCCATTTCCATGCCGGTCCGGCCCGCGTCGCCGTGCTGGGTCCGGACGGCGCGCCGATGCCGCTTGCCGGCGGTGGCTGGAGCCATTTCGGCTGAGGGCGGCGGGGATCAGAAATTGCCCGGGTTGGTCGCCCCGCCCTGGCGGCTGCGGGAGGTGTCGGTCTGGGTCGGGCTGAACTTGCCGACGTTGCCGATCAACTGCTGCAGGAACGAGGCGTCGTTGCCCGGGGCCGGGGTGGCGCGGGAGACCACCGCGACCGGCACCGAATCGTCCTGGTTCTTGCGTTCGACGGTGCGCAGCACGCCGCTGCCGTCGAAGGTCAGCACCACCACCTGCTGGTCGAGCACGGTATTGGTGGCGGCGATCACCGGACGGGTCACCTCGCCGATATAGAGCCAGGTGTTGTCGTCGAAGGTGGCCTTGGCGGTCGGCGAGCCGATCAGTGCGATGACGTCGGCGCGGCTGGAGGTGCCGGGCACGAGTTGCGCCAGCAGGTCCGGGTCGACCTTGTTGCCGCGCACCTGCGGCGGGAAGGCCATCCAGGCCGGCAGGCTACACCCGCCGAGCGTCCCCAGGGCGAGCAGGGCGAGAAGCGAAGCGGCGGGCAGGCGGGCAGTCAGCGGGCGCAAACGGGTCGTCCTCCTGGGGGGGCGCCGGGACGCGCGCGGGGGGCGCGCATGGCGGTGGCGCGCGTCGACGCGTTGACCGCCGGCGCGGTCGCGCTAGGTGTATCGGGTGTCACGACGGCCCGGCCGTGTCAATGAAAGCCGATCGGGCGGATCCGGTCGGAGATGCCGGCCGGGGTGGGCAAGGATCGGAAAATGGGCGTGTTCGGCTTCTTCCGTCGCAACCGGTATGAGCAGCTCGGCTATGAACTTTATGGGGCGGCCGTGGCGGCGGCGCGCGACCCTTGGCTCTATGCCTCGCTGGGCGTGCCGGACACGCTGGACGGTCGCTTCGACCTGGTGGGGCTGCACACCTTCCTGGTGATCCGCCGCCTGCAGCGCGACCCCGCGCCCGGGCCGGCGTTGGCGCAGGCGGTGTTCGACGCCATGTTCACCGACATGGACGTGAATCTGCGCGAGATGGGCGTCGGCGACCTGTCCGTCGGCAAGAAGGTCAAGATCATGTGGGAGGCGTTCCATGGCCGGGCGCAGGCCTACGGGCGTGCGCTGGACCAGGAGGACGAGGCGGAGCTGGCCGCGGCGCTGGCCCGCAATGTCTGGCGCGGCCAGCCGGATGCGGGCGGCGCGGCGCGGCTTGCGGTGCTGGCGCGGGCGCAGGATCGCCATCTGGCCGGGCAGGACCTGACCGGGGGACGTGTCGCCTTCCTGCCGGCGGCCGAGGCGGCCGGGGCGGCGCCGGCATGACCGCTCCCGTGGAGTTGCATCGTCCGGTGGCGCTCGACCGCATTCCGGCCACCGGGCTGGACGTGACGATCGAAGCCAGCCCGGCCGAGTGCGAGGCGCTGGCCGGCCGCATGGCCATTCCCGGCGTCCGGTCCCTGGCCTGTCGCTTCAGCCTGCGGCCGGAGACGGCCGGCGTGGTGGTGGCGGAGGGGCAGTTGCGGGCGGAGGTGGTGCGCAGTTGCGTGGTCTCGCTCGAGGACTTCGCCATGGCGGTGGAGGAGCGGTTTCGCGTGCGCTTCGTCCCGGCGGGGCACGAGAGCGAGGACGACGACCCGGACGCCGACGACGAGATCCCTTACGAGGGCGGCGTGCTGGATATCGGCGAGGCGACGGCCGAGCAACTGGCGCTGGCGCTCGATCCCTATCCGCGCAAGCCGGACGCGGCTTTGCCCGAGTCCGCGGGAAATGTCCCGGAATCACCTTTTGCGGCACTGGCACGGCTGCAACGTCGGGGCTAGGATAGGTGACATGCGTGGCGCAGCTTGCAGGGGGCATTGCCCTCTGCTAGACGGCGCCCCTCGCGCTATTGCCATTTTGTGACTGCGTCTGTCCGGTGGCCTCGATCGCCGCGCCGGAGGATGGGTCACACAGACCGGAGGGCTTCGTCCCATGGCTGTTCCCAAGAGAAAGACCTCGCCCTCACGGCGGGGCATGCGTCGCAGCCATCACGCGCTGACGGCCGAGGCTCATGCCGAGTGCCCGAATTGCGGCGAGCTGAAGCGCCCGCATCATGTCTGCAGCCATTGCGGCCATTACGACGGTCGTGAGGTGGTGGCTGCCGGGAAGGCCCTGAAGGGGGCCGTCCGGGTCTGATCCGGCGCGGCCGCGGACGGATCCAGACAATGTCTGAGAAGTCTTCCTCTCGGCCGCTGGCCTGGTGGGCCCGGCCTTGAACCAGCCCAATCCTCCGGTTCCCTTCACCCTCGCGATCGATGCGATGGGAGGGGACCGCGCACCCGAGATCGTCGTGCACGGCATGGCGATCGCGGCGGAGCGTCATCCGTCGGCGCGCTTCCTGCTGGTCGGCGACGAGGCGAAGCTCGCCCCGCTGCTGAAGCAGCACAAGCGCGCGGCGAATGCCTGCACCGTGCTGCACACGCCCGATGCGATCGCGGGCGATCTCAAGCCCACCGCGGCCCTGCGCATGCGGCGCGCCTCCATGCGCATCGCCATCGATACCGTGGCGGCGGGCAATGCCGCGGGGGTCGTTTCGGCGGGCAATACCGGCGCGCTGATGGCGCTGGCCAAGATCGTCATCAAGACCATGCCGGGCATCGACCGCCCGGCCATGGCCGCCATCGCGCCCTCGGTGCGTGGCGACGTGGTCATGCTCGACCTTGGCGCCAACGTTGCCTGCGACACCCGCAACCTGGTGGAATTCGCGGTGATGGGCGACGTGTTCGCCCGTACCGTGCTCGGCCTGACCGCACCATCGATCGGGCTGCTGAATGTCGGCTCGGAGGAGCTGAAGGGCGACGACCGCATCCGCGCCGCCGCCGAGGTGTTGCGCGAGACGCATATCGGTCCCCAGTTCCACGGCTTCGTCGAAGGCCACGACATCACCGCGGGCACCACCGACGTGGTGGTGACCGACGGCTTCACCGGCAATGTCGCGCTGAAGACGCTCGAGGGCACGGCCAAGCTGGTGCTGCAGTTGCTGCGCCAGGCTTTCACCGCCTCGACGCAGGCCAAGCTCGGCTACCTGCTGGCGCGCGGTGAGCTCGATCGTCTGCGCGAGGTGGTGGACCCGCGGCGCTACAACGGCGCGGTGCTGCTCGGCCTCAACGGCGTGGTGGTGAAGTCGCACGGCGGCACCGACGCGCAGGGCTTCGCCCATGCGGTCGATGTGGGGATGGACATGGTGGTCCATCGCTTCAATGAACGGATCCGCGAAGGGCTGGGTCGCATCCCGGCGCAGCCGAAGCGGCAGAACGGCCAGTCCGCGCCGGGCGGGGTGGCGGGCATGGGAGCGAAGAATGGATCAGCTGGTGGAGACGACGGCGAGCGCCTCGCGGCAGCCCGCTGAGCCTGGACCCGCTCCGGCGCCTTCCGGCTGCATCCGCGCGATGCTGGCCGGCATCGGCGCCTATCTGCCCGAAACCGTGGTGACCAACGCGGATCTCGCCACCCGCGTCGACACCTCCGACGAATGGATTCGAGAGCGTTCCGGTATCCGGCAGCGCCACATCGCCCAACCCCACGAAACCTGCACTTACATGGCGGTCCGCGCCGCCCGGGCGGCGCTGGCTGATGCCGGCGAGACCCCTGACCAGGTGGACGTGATCATCGTCGCCACCGCGACCCCCGACCAGGCGTTCCCGGCGACGGCGGTGCGGGTACAGGGCGAACTGGGCGCGGGAGGTTTCGCCTTCGACATCTCGGCGGCCTGCAGCGGCTTCGTCTATGCCCTGTCGCTGGCGGATTCGCTGATCCGCAGCGGGCAGGCACAGAATGCGCTGGTGATCGGGGCGGAGGTCTTTTCGCGGCTGCTGAACTGGCAGGATCGCGGCACCTGCGTGCTGTTCGGCGACGGCGCCGGCGCGGTGTTCCTGCGCAGCGGCCGCGGCCGCGGCCATGGCACCGATCGCGGCATCCTCTCCACCCATCTGCACAGCGACGGGCGCCTGGGCGACCTCCTGTATGTCGATGGCGCGGTTGGCCGGCCGGACCGGCCGGGCCATCTGGTGATGAACGGGCGCGAGGTGTTCCGCCACGCCGTCACCCACCTGTCCGGAGCGGTGACCGAGGCGCTGGCGGCGAACGGCCTGACCGCCGCCGATGTCGACTGGCTGGTGCCGCATCAGGCCAATGCCCGCATCATCGACGGCGTCGGCCGCAAGCTCGGCCTGCCGGCCGAGCGCGTGGTGGTCACGGTGGACCGCCATGCCAATACCTCGGCGGCGTCGATCCCGCTCGCCCTGGCCGATGCCTATGCCGCCGGCCGCATCCGGCGGGGCGACCTGGTGCTGATGGAGGCGCTGGGCGGCGGCCTGACCTGGGGCTCGGCGCTGGTACGACTGTAGCCGAAAGGCGACGTTTCTGCGGGAAAGTGAAGCCGCCCCAAAGGCTTGATCCCCAAACTTTGTTGACGAGTTGCGCCGGTATTTCTAGCGTCCGCGCATGAACACAGTGACGCGCGCGCAACTCGCCGAAAGCATCTATACCCAGGTCGGCCTGTCCCGGAACGAATCCGCCGAGCTGCTGGAGACGGTGCTCGAGCGCATGGCGAGCGCCCTCGAAGGGGGCGAGTCGGTGAAGATCAGTGGCTTCGGTACGTTCTCGGTTCGCCAGAAGGGACGCCGCATCGGCCGCAATCCAAAGACGGGGGTGGAGGTGCCGATCCTGCCGCGCCGGGTGCTGGTGTTCCGTCCCAGCCAGGTGCTGAAGGCCCACGTCAATCACACGACGCCGCCCAGGCATGGCGGAGAGGACGAATGAGTGAGGCGTCCGACCCCGAGCCCGGCGCCTCCGTGACCGAGGAAGGCGGCGAGGGTGGGGCAGCGGACGGAGGTCGTCTGAAACCAAAGAAGGCTCCCAATGCCTTCCGGACCATCAGCGAAGTCGCCGACGAGCTTCATATTCCCCAGCACGTCCTGCGTTTCTGGGAAACCAAATTTCCGCAGGTGAAGCCGCTCAAGCGTGGCGGCGGGCGACGCTATTACCGCCCCGACGACATCGCGCTGCTGCGGCGTATTTCCGATCTTCTTTATATCCAGGGCTACACCATCAAGGGTGTGCAGCGGCTGTTGCGCGAGGGAGGGGGCAAGCTGTCCGACGACATTCCACCCGCCTCTCCTGACGAGCGGGCCGAGGCGGAATCCGAACGCGGCGTGGCCGTGCCCGCGGTCGAGGACGAGGAGACGCATCTCCACGCCTCCATGGCCGGTGCCCCCGCGCCAGGGGCGGCGGTGCGGCTGGCACGCCCGAAGGCAGAGGGTGAGGCGACCCGGCTGCGGGCCGTGCTGGCGGAGATCCTGGCCGAGTTGGAAGCGCTGCGCGCATTGCTGCCCTGAGCGGCGCGGCGCGATCGGCGGCGAGCGGCGTATTCCGCGCCGATTTCTCGCATGAATCCTTGCCAAGGTGCGTTGCGTCCGGCCCGGCGCGCTGCTACATGAAGCGCCCCTGCCGCAAGGCGTGTCGGAGCGTAGCGCAGCCTGGTAGCGCATCAGTCTGGGGGACTGGGGGTCGTGGGTTCGAATCCCGCCGCTCCGACCATTTTCCACCATCATCGGTGACAATCGTCGTCTGGCCCTCGCGGGAGGGCCAGGGGCCTTTGTGGCGTCTCCACATCTGCCATGCTGACAACGCTGCCGAGGGCCCGCCGGGCAGCGATGCTGCCGCCTGGGGTCCCCCGCAGCGGTGTTCCCAGCTCTGTGCAGCAACATCTTGCATCATTCTGTAAATCAAAGACGTATGTTTTTTAACAAAATCCCAGAAGAATATTTACGTTCTCAGTAGAAATCTACATTCACAGACAGGCATAATAGCATTTAATGCGAACCACATCAGAAAACACAGCTTTTTGTTGGTAAATTACCACCCGGTGCCGTGGCCTTGGGCTAGTCTCCGGCCGAATTGATGATCCTGGCGCCGCTTCCTGGCAGTTGCGAAGCGCGGGTTTCGTCCAATTCTTCTGAAACTGGCTCATCGACTGAGCGCATCGTGAGACTGAGCAAATGCAAACGACTGCTTCTCGTAGCGAGTTCATTGGCATGCCCCGCCGTCCCGACATGAGCCATACCTTGGCCGCCGAGGCGCACGAACACGCCGCGCGAGCCCATCGTCTTGCTGCGCAAAGCCATGAGCAGGGCAATTACGCGGCGGCGGTGGAGTTCGCCGGACAGGCGGCGCAGCAGGCACGCAGCGCCGAGGAGTTGTCCCGCAATGCCCATAACTGGACCTGCGAAACGCCCGAGGTCAGCCAATAGGACGGAGCAGGGGTATGCGCCAGTCAGCCCTGCAGGCCGGTCGCTGACCGCAGCATCCGGCGTGCCGGCAGGCGGTCGCCAGGGATGGCGGGGCGCAATCCCGGGATAAAGCAAAAGCGGGCCGCGCGCTCATCGCTGCGCGGCCCGCTCCGGTTTTTGTGGCCTGGTTTTTGGTGGCGCGGAGGCTGGGGGTCAGGCCGCGGCGGGCAGGGGCATCAGCTTCGCCAGGGCGGCGGCCTTGTCGATGCCATGCACGGCGGCGAGCTCGCTTGCCAGCCGGTCGAGCGCGAGTTCGTAGACGCGTCGTTCGCTGAAGCTCTGGTCGGATTCGCCGCCCTTGCGGGTGTCGCGGGCCACCTCGGCCAGGGCGATCGGGTCACCCGTGCCGATCTTGTCGGCGAAGTCCTTTGCCTTGCGGCTCCACATGCCGCGGATGATCTTCGGCTTGCCGGTCACGACGGCGATGGCCTGCTGCAGGGTCTCGCGACTCGCGAGCGCGCGCAGCCCGGATTTCGCCGCCTTCGTTACCGGGACACGCAGCGTCATCCGGCTCTCGTCGAAGGTGATATGGATCAGCTCGAGGCATTCGCCTGCGACTGTCTCGGTCGTGATGTCGCTGACGGTCCCGACGCCATGCGCCGGATAGACGACACGCTGTCCAGGAACGAAAGGCAGCCTGGCCTGATCCGGTCGAGCCGCCGCGACCGGCGCCGCATGGGAAACCGCCTCGGACTTCATCACCAGCCTCCATGCAATGACGACAACGCAGCGGGCCTGACACCGGTGCAGGGTTGCACGTCGGTCACGGTCCGCCGCGATTGGAAGAGGAAGCATGATACCTAAAACGCCGGCCCGGCAGATACAAGAAGAACCAACACGGCGCACGGCAGCTTTGCCGCCTCCGCCGAACCGGTGAGCACGATCGCAGGCGTTCAGGCCGGGGTCAGGGGGCCTCGACCAGTTTCAACCCGATGATGCCGGCGACGATCAGGCCGATGCAGGCCACTCGCAGCACGGTTGCCGCTTCCCCGAACAGCACCATGCCGAGCAGGGCGGTGCCGACCGTTCCCACGCCGGTCCAGACGGCATAGGCGGTGCCGAGCGGCAGGTTGCGCAGCGCCAGCCCGAGCAGCAGCAGGCTGGCGACCATCGCTCCCACGGTTCCGACCGAAGGCCAGAAGCGGGTGAAGCCCTGCGTGTATTTCAGGCCGACGGCCCAGCCGATTTCGAACAATCCGGCGATGATCAGATAGACCCAGGCCATATTTCCTTCCCACAGCAAGGTTGGCGGCGGTTCCCACAGGGGGAGCGGCGAGGCAAGGCCGGATTTGGCGCGCCGCAGGGGCGGTCGCTCTGCCGCGCCGTGGGGGCGTGCAGCCGCCGGTGGCTACAGGGACGCGCGAAGAACTCGCTTTTAAATCGAAGTACAGAGTATGTATATCTCGATTGAAGCGAGAATTTCGATGCATTTCCTTAAAATTTATGGGCGTGTTCTTGGTCTGCTGCGCGCCGATGCCGGGGTGGCTGCCGTGCTCGCCCTGGCCAATCTTGCCATTGCCGGGTTGCAGTTCCTCGATCCCCTCCTGTTCGGCCGGGTGATCGATCTGTTGTCGCGGTCCGCGACGCTGCCGGGCGAGGTGCTCTGGCACGATTCCACCCGGCTGCTGGGCACCTGGGCCGGACTCGGCCTGCTGGCCATTCTCACCAGCATCCTGGTGGCGCTGTTCGCGGACCGGCTGGCGCATCGTCGCCGCCTGGAGGTGATGAGCCGCCTGCACGCGCATGTACTGGCGCTGCCGCTGGCCTTTCACGGCGCGCGGCACACCGGCCAGATCCTGCGGGTGATGCTCGGCGGCGCCGACACCCTGTTCGGGTTGTGGCTCGGTTTCTTCCGCGAACAGCTCTCGGCCATCGTTGCCGCCCTGGTCCTGTTGCCGCTGACGCTGGCGATGAACTGGCGGCTTGGCCTGGTGCTGCTGGCGCTGGTGGTGGCGTTCTGCGCCATGACCTCCTTCGTGATCCGCCGCACCGAGGGGCGGCAGCGGCTGGCGGAGCGCTATCACAACGAACTGGCCGGCACGGTGCAGGATGGCCTGGCCAATGTGCCGGTGGTGCAGTCCTTCACCCAGATCGGCCAGGAGCGGCTGCGCTTCGGCGAGGCGGCGGCCCGGTTGGTCGCCAACCAGTTCCCGGTGCTCGGCTGGTGGGCGTTCGTGACCGTCATGGGGCGGGCGGCCAGCACGCTCGCGGTGCTGGCCATCATCGTGGTGGGCACGCTGCTGCATCTGCGCGGGCAGGCCGGCGTGGGGGAGATCGTCACCTTCATGGGGCTGGCGACCCTGCTGATCGGCCGGCTGGAATCGACCATGTGGTTCGTCGCGAAGCTGTTCTCGACCGTGCCGATGCTCGACGAGTTCTTCGGCATCCTCGACACGCCCAGCAGCGTCCCGGAACGGCCAGGCGCCCCCGCGCTCGTCGTTCCGGCCGGGGAGGTCCGCTTCGAGGCGGTCCGCTTCGCCTATCCGGGCGGCCCCGAGATCCTCCGGGGTATCGACCTGGTCGTCCATCCCGGGCAGTGCGTCGCCCTGGTCGGCCAGACCGGTGCGGGCAAGTCCACCGCCATGGCCCTGCTGCAGCGGCTATGGGACCCGACCGACGGGCGGGTGCTGATCGACGGCCAGGATATCCGCGGCGTGACCCTGGACAGCCTGCGCCGCGGCATCGGCGTCGTGTTCCAGGACAGCATGCTGTTCAACCGCTCGATTCGCGAGAACCTGCTGGTCGGCAGGCCCGATGCGACGCAGGCGGAGATCGAGCGGGCCTGCGGGCTGGCCGAGGCGCATGATTTCATTCTGCGCCAGCCCGAGGGCTACGACACGATGGTGGGCGAGCGCGGCGCCACGCTCTCGGGCGGGCAGAAGCAGCGCCTGGCCATCGCGCGTGCCCTGCTGAAGGCGCCGCCCATCCTGATCCTGGACGAGGCGACCAGTGCCCTGGATGCGGCGACCGAGGCGCGGGTCGCGCAGGGATTGCGCGCCCTGATGGCCGGCCGGACCACCTTCGTCATCGCCCACCGGCTCTCGACCGTGCGCGAGGCCGACGAAATCCTGGTGTTCGAGGGGGGTGGCATCGTCGAGCGCGGTCGTTTCGAAGACCTGGTCGCCGCGGGGGGGCGTTTCGCGGCGCTGGTCGCGACCCAGCTCGGGGTCGTGCCGCCGGCCGGGCTGGCCGAGGCGGCGGATTGACCGGGGCCGGGGCGGCGAGGACGGAAGGCGGTTGGTGAAACCGGCAGGCCCTGCGGGCTGCCGATATCAATCCAGCGTCCAGGATGCCACGCCCCGCCAGCAATGCGGATCCACGGGGGCCGGGAAGTGCAGCACTTCGCACCATTCCTTGTCCCGCGGCAGGCTGGTCATGCGGGCCGCGAACCAGCGTCCCGCGCCTTCGGTCGCCATCGTGCCCAGGCCCGCGACGATCGTCACCGGAATCCGGCCCAGGAAATGCAGGTGGGCGATCAGGCCGTAGTCGCCGCCGTCACGATAGGAGTCCGCGCCGCTTCGCTGCGGGTCGGGGATGGCGAAACGGTTGCCGGAAGGATCGCGGATCGCCAGTTCCCATCCCGAGCCGATATCGAGGATGCCGCGCTGGCCGCGCATTTCCAGCAGCTTGCCCGTCGCGGTGTTGGAACGTCCGCCGAAGACGAACCCTTCGGTGATCTCGCCCGAATGCAGTGCCGCGATGAAGTAATCAGGCGTCTTGATTTCGCTGTCATGACCAAGTTTATCCATGACCGCGAAGGCAGAACGAAGTTCCCGAAGGCCAAGACCCCCCATGTAGGGGAGACAAAATACAGCACCCATGTCCGAAATACCCTCCGCTACGCGCGGGACATTAAGCGCACGCCAATGTGATGTCACGGAAAATTGAACGATGACTTGGGTAATTCTTAGAATAATTAGAATCTTACTTTCAATTGCGTAATCGCGCGGTGGGCGTGTTGTCCCACCGAATGTCCCGTGGCCCGGCGCCAGGGACGTCGACGGCTTCCGCACTTCCCGGATCGGATCTCAATACCACATTCGTGTTGTCGGCCGGGGGACCGCGGCGCCGTCCTGCACGTTGATTGCAGATGAAAATCCCCGTGCGACCCGAGTCTGGTCGTGACGGAAACCCAACGGATGCAGGATGCCCAGGAACCGGCTTTCGGCGACCGACCACGCGTTGATCGACAGGGCTGCCCGGGCCTTGCTCGCCGAGATCGTCAGGCGTCGGATCGGCCTGTTCCGTCAGGCCGTGTCCCCGCCTGTCCGGGGCGAGCCGCGGCGGCCTGGGATTCCAGTCCTCGCAGCCATGACGCGAGCAGGCAGCATATTGTTCCGGGGGCCTGCGGATCGAGCTTGTCGGCCACGGCGCCGGGGTCGAGCTGCCCCCGCTCGTGGAGATGCTGGATGACCGCGAGCAGGGCGTGCGACATGCCTTCCAGCTCCTCCAGCACGGCGTGGAGTGTCGCGTTCGGCATCGTCTGATTCGGGTCCATCACGGCCTCCGATCACGGGTCCTGGTACGATGGTGGCGTGATGGATCGCCACAGGCAACCAAATCCGGGACGTGACGGTCCCGCGGCGCCGTGCGCCCATCAGCCCGGTTCAGGGCGTGTTGAATACTGTCCTAATCATGCATGATCCCGCGATTGCCATGACCGGCATACGGGCAAGGCGCGCTTGCATGTGTTACATATTGGGGTTGTTGTAATGGTGAGCGGGTGAAAATTTTGGTTGCCCGTTCAATTCATCAGTCGCATTCCGGTTCGATATGCGGCACGATGCATTCTTCGTTCGGAAAATAACACCATTTGGTCGGTCTTGCCGACGCATGGAAACGAAATAGGGCGCAGGTGAGGGTCATCGACGAGGCGGTGCCGTTCCGCCGCGTACTCGCGGCCGCTCTGCTCGCCCTGACGGTGATGGCTGGCGCAACCGCGGAATATCTCGGGGCGCGTGCCATTGCCGCACGCGCGGCGGAAACGATGGCGCTCGCCAATGCCGCAGTCGTTGCGCCGGCGCGGGAAGTCCAGCGCCTGCTTGATACCGTTCGCTGGGTGCAGGATCTGCTCCGCCTGCGCGCCGATCTGCGCGCCGCCGGTGATGTCGCCGCGGCCGTGCGGCTCGAGGAGGAGCTGCGCCGGGCCAACCAGTCCAATCTGATGGGCATCGCGCGCATCGCCGTTGCCACCGAGGCAGGGCATATCGCCTGGGCGTCCTTCCCCGAGGTCTGTGAGGAAATGGGGGGCGCTTCCTATTTCCAGGCGTTGCGGCACGGCGGATCGGGCCAGGTCATCGCCGGGCCGGTGCCCGGTCCCTGTTCCGGCCAGCTCGTGATCATCTTCGCCCGTTCGCTGCGCCACGCCGATGGCAGCTTCGCCGGTGTGGCAATGGTTTCGATTCCGGCATTGACCCTGTCGGGCCTGCTCGGGCAGCCGGAGGGCAAGGTCGCTGTCAATCTCTACCGGCTTTCCGACGGCCGCCTGCTGGCCCGCAGCAAGGAGCCGGAAGAGGTGCTGCAGCGCGGGCTGCTCATGGCCCCGGCCCATCTGGAGTCGGCCCGCCGTGATCCCGCCGCGCTGCCCCGCGGCCCGAACTCGATCGATGGCCGCGACACTTTCTTCGCACGCCGGGTCGTGGCGGAAGGCGGCCTGCTGGTGAGCGCCAACCTCGATGCCGAAAGCGAACTCCAGCCCGCCTGTCTGTTGCGCTGGCTGTTCCGCGCCATCGCCGGCTTCGTCGTGCTCACCTACATGGCCGGGGCCGGGGTGCTGCTGGTCATGGTCTCGCGTGCCCGCGTGGCCTCGGCGCAGCGCGAGCTGGAACGGCTGATCGCGGGGCTGCCGGCGGTGGTCTATCATGGCGCCATCGCCGGCGATGGCACTTACACCCGCCTCTACCTGTCGCGGAACACCATGCTTGCCATCGGCTGCACGCCCGCCGAGGTGGCAGCCCCGTCGGACTGGTTCGCGCGCATCCATCCGGGGGACCACGACACGGCGCGGGCGCTGCGCCGGCGCCTGCTGGAAACCGGCAATGCCACGGCCGACTACCGCTTCGCCCGCTCGGACGGGCGCCATGCCTGGCTGCGCGACAGTGCCCGGCTGGTGGTGCAGAATCCGGATGGCAGCGGCGAGATCATCGGCACCGTGATCGATGTCACCGAGGAACGGGATCTCGCGGCGCAGGCCGTCATGGCGGGCAAGCTCGCCAGCCTCGGCGAGCTTGCCACCGTGATCGGGCACGAGCTCAACCAGCCGCTGACGGCGATGCGGCTGCTGGCCGATGGCATCGGCATCAGCCTCAAGACCGGGGCGATCGAGCGCACCGGGCCGATGCTGACGGAACTGGTCGGGCAGGTGGCGCGGGCTGCCGAGATCGCCGGCGAGCTGCGCCGCTTCGGGCGCAAGGACGGCGATGAGGTGATGCCGGTGCCGCTCTCCGAGGTGGTGCGGGGGGTGATGGTCCTGGCCGAGGCGCCGTTGCGGGCGGCGCAGGTGGCGGTGGAGATCGACGTGCCCGCCGATCTGCCGCGGGCCCTGGGCCGGCGCACCCCGATCGAGCAGGTCCTGCTCAACCTGGTGGTGAATGCCTGCCATGCGCTGGAGGAAATGCCATCGGACCGGCGGCGGTTGAGCATCCAGGCCTCCGCCACCGCGACCGATATCGTGCTGGAAGTTTCGGATACCGGCCCCGGCATTCCGCCGGACCTGCTGGCCCGGGTGTTCGACCCGTTCTTCACCACCAAGCAGGAAGGCAGCGGCACCGGCCTTGGCCTGTCGATCTGCCGCACCATCCTGGGGGGGCTGGGCGGCCGGATCGAGGCCTCGAGCGATCCCGGCGGCAGCTGCTTCATCGTCACGCTGCGCCGGGCGCCCGAAGGTGGGTCAGCCTACAACCAATGGGCCGGCACCCAGCGCCATCCGCCGCTGTCGCTCGCCCAGTAGCCGTCCTGCCACTGGGTGCCGTGGCCGGCCCGCTTCACCCATTGCCCCGCCGTCCAGTTGTAGCCCGTTCCGGTCCACACCCAGTGCCCCGGCTGCCAGATCAGCGGTTCCTCGGAAACGGGGGGCTTCGGCACCACCTCGGGCGGAACGGCCGGCGGCGGCGGATAGGGGGGATTGTAGGCCACTTCCCGCGTGGCGCTCACGCAGCCCGCCAGCAGCAGCAGCATGCCGCCGGCCAGCAGCGGCCGGTGACGCCTGACCAGGGAAGCCAAACGCATCTGTGGTTACCTCCAATGCCATCATTGCGCGTGCGACGCGCGATCAGGCCACGAGTTCCGTGCCGGTCAGGCCCGCGCTCGGCGTCACGGTCGCCGCGCCAAATGCCATCGTACGTGGAAGCACCTGATCGAGGAACACCGAAGCGGCCGTCCGCGCCGCCACCGGGGCATCGGGCCGGGCGAGGGTACGGGCACACAGCCAGCCCGCGGCGAGGGTGCCGACCAGGTTGAGGAACGGCGTGGCGCCGGCCTCGGCTGCGCGTGGCTCGGCCTGGCGCAGCCATGCGGCGGCGCTGCGGGT